>CAJKKQ010000018.1 GCA_905200545.1 uncultured Oscillibacter sp. | reverse complement strand
CCCCGCCGTACACGTCCGCCTCCTCCAGGGTCTCCTGGGCCTCGTCCGTCTCCTGGCCGGACACCAGCGTGGCCTCCCCCAGGATCTTGGTTCCGGTCTCCTCCACCGCCTGCTCCCCGGAATACTTCCAGTTGAGGGCCACCGCCGCGCACACCAGCACCGCCATGGTGGCCACCACCGCATTGCGTCTCCATCTTGTCGCCATACCCGTTTTCCTCCTCCAGATAATCACTGCCATTTTGCCACGGACACGCGGTCTGCGGGAAGTCCCGTCAGAGCCGTCACCGCCTCCGTCACCGCCAGGCGCACCGACGCCTGATCGCCCCCCTGGCACACCACCAGGGCCCCCCGGTACGTGGGATACCGGGTGGTGGTCACCACCGGCGTCTGCCCGCCGTCCTGGGCCATCACCGCCTCCCAGCTGCGTGAGAAATCCTCCGGCGCGGAGGCAGAGCCGCTGTATGAGGTTTCCGTGTTCCCCGCCAGCTGCCGCTCCCCGTCCGTCTCCACCGTCAGCAGAAGCCGAACCTCCCCCACGCCGCTGATGTGGGAGAGGATCTCCTCCATCTCCTCCTGCAGCGCCTCCGGGTCCCCCAGGGCCGCCACCGCCGTACTCTGCGCCGTGGAGGTCTCCTTCGTCCCACCACTCGGCCATAGCAGCGCCACGACGCCCGCCAAGATCACCAAAACCGCCCATTTGTACCGTTCCCATATCCTTTGCACTCCTTCAGTTTTCCTGTTCATTCCAAACCTGCCTCTCCGGGGGGATGTTCAGCTCATGGGTGATGTAGTCCGCCAGCTCTTTGGAATAGGGCCCCTCCAGCTCTACGCGCTCGGGCACCGGAAGCCCCGCCTCCCCCGTCCGGGTCTCCACGTTGGCCTTGACCTCCAGCCCCAGGGCGGCCCCTTTGTCCCATATATATGACGCTGTCCGCTCCGCTATGAGTGCTGCCAGGGCGTCTTCTCCCTGCCGGGAGAGGGATGCCTGCTGCTCTTCAATGGCCGCCGTCCACTTCTCCGTCTCCAGCGTCAGATCCGGCAATCCTCCCGCCAGCACCGGCCGCACCAGCGCCAGCAGCAGCACCAGCCCTCCTGTAAATCCTGCCACCCGCCGCATGGTCCCCTCCGGCACCAAGGACTCCGCCATGGCAATGAGCAGCGTCACCGCCACGATGGAAGAAAGCCATGTCCGCAGCGATTCCATCATGGCACCACCGCCCCCACGGAGGAGAGTACCGCCACCAGCAGCAGCAGCGCGCAGGCACCGGTCATCCCCAGCACCAGCCCGAAGGCCCCTCCCAATCCGCCGATGAGGCGGCACAGCTCCGGCGGCCCCATGGTGCAGGAGAGGAACGCCGTGAGCTTGTAGAGGAGGTACTGCACCCCCAGCTGCAAGAAGGGATAGGCGCAGGCCGCCAGAATGGCCAGCGTCCCGGCAAGGCCGATGGTGTTTTTTAGTACCCCCGCCCCGGCCAGCACCGTCTCCGCCGCCTCGGAGATGATGCCTCCCACCACCGGCACCACGCCGGAGATGGCGGCCTTGGTCATCTTCACCGTCACGGCGTCGGCGGCGCCGGAAATCACCTTGGCCACTGAGAGGTAGGAGGTGAAGGCCAGAAGCGCCGTGGTGAGGATCCAGGTGACGGCCTTTTTGATGCCGTCCGCCAGAGGGGCCAGCCGCCCCTGGGGCAGCATGGCGGAGGCCGTCAGCACCCCCACGTAGAGATACGTCAGGGGCAGCAGCAGCTCCTGGATGAGACGCAGCAGGGCGTCCACCAGCACCACCGCCCCCACCTGCTGGGCCGTGGCAGTGGTGAGAGCCCCCGCCGCCGCCGTGGCCGCCGCCAGCACCGGCATCAGCACGTGGGAGAAGTCCGCCAGGGAGTCGATGGTCTCCGCCCCCAATCCCATGAGGCTTGTGAGGCTCCCGGCGGTGAGGAGGGTGATGGTCACCGCCCCCGCCATAGCGGTGAGATTCAGCTTTCCGCCGCCCCCGGGGAGGGCCCCCTCCACCGCGCCGCACAGCACCACCGCTAGCAGCACCGCCGCCGCCCCCCGCACTCTGGAGCGCACCACGTCCCCCACCTGCTGCCCCAGCTCTTCCAGGATGTTCCCCACCCCCTGGGCAAGGCCCCCAGAGGCGGTGAGGTCGGTCTGTGCAATGATCTCCTCCGTGCCCTCCGGCAGGGCGTCCGTCAGCTCCCCCGGCAGCTCCGCCGCCCGGGAGAAGACCGTCAGGGCCGCCAGGGCCGCCGCCAAACAGATGATCCACCGTTTCATTCCATCAGCTCCCACAGTAAAGACGATGCCGTCTGGATCAATGGCAGCGCCGCCAGCAGGGCGCACACCGCCCCCGCCGTCTCCACCACCGCCCCCAGGGCGGACTCCCCGGCGTCCCGGCAGAGGCTCCCCCCCACCCGCACCACCAGGGCGATGGCCACGGTCTTGTAGAGGGGGGCAAGCAGCTCTTCCGAGATACCGCTGCGCCGTCCCAGCTCCTCCGCAAAGGCGAGCACCTGGGCCAGAGGGTCCGCCAGAGCCGCCAGCACCACCGCCGCCGCGCCCAGGGCCAGCAGCAGCGCCGTCTCCGGGCTGCCCCGGCGCACCACCATGGCCAAAAGCGACGCCGTGACGCACAGCGCCGCCGCCTGCAGCACCTGCTCCATACCTAAAACCCGAACAGCACGCGGATCAGCTCAAAGAGATCGCTGATCTCCCGCACCATCATCATCATCACCACCACCAGTCCCGCCAGGGTGGTCATCATGGCCTGCTCCTCCCGCCCGGAACGCACCAGCAGTTGGTTGAGCACCGCCACCAGGATCCCGATGGCCGCGATCCGAAAGATCAAATCCACATCCATGGTCTCTCTCCTCAAATCAGTAAAATCACCAGCAGCGCCGCGCCGGAAAAGCTCAGGGCCGTGGCCTGCCGCTCCCGCTCCCGCTCCCGCCGCCGGGCGTCCTCCAAGCTCCGCTCCAGCTGGGACGATGCCGCCTCCAGGCTCCGGCACACCTGCTCCTCGCTTCCCCGCAGGCCCTCTCCGGCCCCGGCCAGGGACCGGCGGTCCTCCGGGGAGAGGGACAGCGCCAGGGCCGCCTGCCGCCACGCTCCGGGAAGGGGCTCCTCCCGCCGCAGCCGAGTCAGCACCGCCCGGAAAAAATCACCGGCGGCTCCGGGCCCCGCCGCTTCGGACAAAAGCCGGGGCAAGGGCAGCGCCGTGGCCCGCACCTCCTCCGCAAGGCGCTCCAGGGCCCCTGCCAGAGAGGCAAGGGCCTCCTGCTCCTGCCGCCAGGCCCGCACACACCGCTGCCGCACCAGCACCCCGCCGGCAAGGATCAGAAAACTCCCCATGAGCTTCAGCATGGCAGGGCCTCCATCCGGTAGCGGCGGCCCGCCGGGCCCTTCTCGATGCGCACGCACCGGCGGAACACCCCCTGGGCCAGAAGCTCCCGGTACAAGGGTTTTTCCGTCAGCTCCTGGGCGGTGGCGGCGTGGATGGTAGCCAGCAGCCCCACCCCGCACCCGGCGGCGTGGGCGGCGGCGGCCAGGTCTTCCCGGACGGTGATCTCGTCCACGGCGATGACCTGGGGGTTCATGGCCCGCAGCACCATGGGAATGCCCGCTGCCTTGGGACAACCGTCCAGCACGTCCGTCCGGGGGCCCACGTCCATTTGGGGCACCCCCCGCCAGGTGACCGCCACCTCCCCCCGCTCGTCCACCAGCGCCACCCGCCGGGGCGGACAGCCCTCTCCGGCGGAGAGGCAGCGCACCAGGTCCCGCAAAAGCGTGGTCTTGCCGCCCCCCGGGGGCGAGAGCAGCAGTGTGCTCTGGAAGGTGTCCCGTTCAAAGAGACTGGACACCAGCGCCGCCGCGATGCCCCGGCACTCCCGGCCGATGCGCACCGACACGGCGCTCAGGTCCCGCAGGCCCGTTACCACGCCCTCCCGCATGATGGCAGTGCCGCACAGGCCCACCCGAAACCCGCCCCGCACCGATAAGTACCCCGCCCGGGCGGCCTCCGCCGCCGCGTAGCGGGAGTGGTCCGTGGCCAGATCCCACAGCGTCTCCAGCATCTCCTGCTCCACCCGGATCCCCAGGGAATACTCCCCTGTGGGCAGCAGCACCGTCATCACCTGTCCCGCCCGGAGCCGGAACTCCTCTGCCTGGGATTGCTCCCGGGGCGGCAGGGTCATGGCCGCCTGCCGCAAAACCGGCGGCAGCACCGCCGCCGCCGCGCTGTAACGCGCTCTCGCCTCGTCCAAGGCGCTCCCCCCTTCCGGTTTTGTACACTCTATGACGGCTCGTCCCCGGTTATGCCTGCCTGTCCCTCATTTTCCCGGCAGGAAAAATGGAAAGCGTACTTGACATTTTGCCAACACCGTGCTATGTTGCATGTATGGAAAGCAAACTTTCCATTTTGGAGGGAGGTGCCGGATTGAAAAACCGGTTGGAAGAGCTGCGCAAGGCCCGGGGCATCCGGCAGGAGGAGCTTGCCGCGGCGCTGGAGGTCTCCCGACAGACCATCGGGTCGCTGGAGAACGGGCGCTACAATCCCTCCATTCTGCTGGCCTTCAAGATTGCCCGGTACTTTGGGCTCACCATTGAGGATATTTTCATCTATGAGGAGGATGGGATATGAAGCGCAAAACCATGGCGTATTTGCTGGTGACGTTTCTGGGAGTCCTGATGGCAGCGATGGGCCTGCTGAACATCCAGGCCAATGTCCTGCCGCCCACCGTCTCCCGGATCCTAGCGCCCCTGGGGGGCATCGCCCTCGGCTTAGGTGTGGGCGGGCTATTGGGGCAGAGCATGATCGAATCCGACCCGGTGCTCCAACAGCGGGAAAAAGAGAAAAACGACGAGCGCAATACTGCCATCCGATACCGGGCGGAGGCTTTGGCGGGAAACGTCACCACAGTCCTGCTGGCCTTGGGGGGTGCCGTATCCAACGCTCTGGACGCGCCGTGGTGGGTGACGGCAGCGCTGCTGGGCACCGCTTTTTTCAATGTGCTGCTGGCGGGTGTCTTCACCCTCTGGTTCCGGCGGAAGATGTAAGGAGGTTCAGAATATGAAAAAATCGGTTCTCTACGGGATCTTCCTGCTCTGCGGCATTGCCCTGATGGCCCTCTCCCTGGTACTGGAGGGACGCATCAGCGATTCCGTGGGCGGAACGATGATGGGCGTTGGCGCCGGTGCCCTGGGCTATTGCGGCTCTAATCTGATGGTACTCCGCCGGGCCCAGAAAGACCCCGCCGCCATGCGCCGGGCGGAGATCGAGGCCAAGGACGAGCGCAACGTGGCCATCCGCCGCCGGGCCCAGGCGGTATCAGGCGAGGTGCTCCAGTGGGCCGTCATGGGGGCGGCGTTTGTGTCCATTGGACTGGATGCTCCCCTGTGGGTGACGCTGACGGCGGTGGGCGTGTTCCTGGCCAAATGCGTTCTGGAACTGTGGCTCATGGTCCGCTACCAGCGGGAGATGTAACAAAAAAGAGGCCACCCATCCGGGCGGCCTCTCAGCGTGTCGAAAACGTTTTTTCGACACGCTGAGCAAGTTTTTTAAACCTTTAAAAGGTTCAAAAAACTTATGATTGAAAACGAAAGACACCCCTCCTGGGTTTCTTTCGTAACTATCTTCCCTCCCGTCGCGCAAGTCCCCCCCCCTTTTTTTAGACAGCCTAAGAGGCCGCCCGGATGGGCGGCCTCTTTTGGTTGTCTGACGCGGCGTGCTTACTTGCAGCAGCAGCACTTGGCGTCCTCGTAATTTTCCGGGGTCTTGACGGTGTTGGGCGGGAAGAACTCGCCCACAGGGAAGGCGATGTTGCGGAAGACGCAGCAGGGATCCTCGTTGCCGCCGCCGCAGGAGCACTCCTTGTCGGGCATGCAGTAGTCGTACACCGGCACCAGCAGCTGGGAGTCCCGCTCCAGGCGCACGATAGAGAACTGGCCCAAGGTGACATAGATCCGGCGGCTGTCGTCCCCACCGGAGAGGTCGCCCTCGAAGCAGTCGTTGATGAAGGAGGGCACTTCGCACAGGTCGCAGTCGCACTCCCGCTTGCCGCAGCAATCCATGATCCGGGCGTCCAGCACGATGGGATCCACGGCCTCCACCACGGCGATGGGAAGGTTGGTGCGCTTGAGCTGCTGGATGTCCGGCTCTCCGGTGCGCATCTGAGAGGAGAAGATCTTGGCGTTGCCCTCACTGCCGAAGAGGATGACCCGCTTGTCGAAGACGCACAGGCCCTCCACGGTGACGGGGGCCGGGCAGCTGAGATAGGCCTGGAGAGTCACATGATAGAAAAAGCGCATATCCACGGTGAAGAAGCCCCGGTTGAAGCTGACGGGCTCCACATCCACATAGACATACAGCAGCCGGGCGGTGCCTCCCTTGACGGACAGGGCGCGGTTGATGATGTCCACGCACTGGAGCTTGGGATAGAACCGCAGATCCTCAATGCAGTCCTTGTCACGGCAGGAATCGTAGATCTTGCGGGTATGGATACAGACTGCCTCCCGGATGCCGCGCAGATCCTCCACAGGACCGGGCATGATTTTGTCGGGCATGGTAATACCTCCTAATGATGTAACTGGGTGAAAGATGCTCTCTTTCAATCCAGTCTATGCGTCCGGGGCGGGAGGGTGAAAAAATCGCCTCCGGGACAGCATAAGGCCGCGCACGCTACGTGCGCGGCCTCGCCGTTTCCCTATTCATAGCTGAGGGTGCTGGAGCGCGGGGAGAGGATGCACACATACCGCTTCCCCTGTCCCAGCACCAGTGGCGTCCCGTCCTGGAGGGTATAGACAAAGGGGCTGCTGCGGTCCGCCTTGCTCCACCGGATGGGCACCGCCCGGCCGCCGCAGAAGTAGGTCCCATCCCCGCTGCCGGTGAGCTTCACGCTCAGCCGCCCCGCCGTGTCCCCGGAGATCACGGAGATGGATGTCTCCAGCACCAGCACGTCCGTCACCGCCACCTGCTCCCCGGTCTCCCCGTCGGTATAATCTCCCCCGTACTGGCCCGCAAGATAGGTGCCCGTCTGGGGATCGTAGTCAAAGGTACCGGTCTTGTAGTTGGAGAATTTCACCGTCACGTGCTCCGCGGGCGCTCCCCCTGCCGGGGTGCCGTCGGCGGTAAAGGTCTGGCCGTCGGTGTACCCGGCGGCGTGGGTGGTTTCAAAGTGACCCTGGGCCAGATAGTCCAGGATGGATTCCCCGGAGGTCACCAGGCAGTGCTCATAGCTCATGGTCTTGCGCCGCTCCGGATCCCGCCAGAAGATCTTGGCGTCGGACCCGCCGTTGACACCGTCCATATTGTCCACGTCCCAGGCGCTGATCTTGCTGTATGCGTCGGGACTGCCTCCCGCGTGGACCAGCAGGGCATCGTGGCCCAGGGCCAGTTCCAGATAGTAGGTGCGGGCGGAGCGGATGCTGCCCAGGGTCCCCACGCCCTCCAGCGTCTGGAACACCCCCAGCATCCGGGTGATGCCCCCCTCTGCCGGGACCTCGTAGATGATGTCCGCCCGGGAGATGCCCAGCTGGGGCTGGGCGGCCTTGAGGTTGTTGAACATCACCGCCACCGGGCGGTCATCCTCAAATTCCGGCTCCATGGGCTCCCCCGTCAGGGGATTGGCTCCCGCCGGGACATAGGGCTCCGGTTCCGGCTCCTCCACCACAGGCGGTGCGGGCTCCTCCTCCGGCTCCGGGGGCGGCGTCTCGCCGCCGCAGCCGCAAAGGGACAGTGCCAAACCCAGTGTCAGACCCAACGCCAAGAGCCGCTTTTTCATAGTCCCGCCGCCTTTTCTTTGTAATTTTCTCCATGATACCAAAGGGCTGCTCCCTCCGTCAAGACAGCCTTCGACGCTTTCCGCCATCCCGCCGGAAAGAAACTTTTCCGTTCAGGCTGTACAAATTGACCGGATGTGCGTTATAATACAAGTGAAAAGAAATCGTTTTTCCAAGGAGGTGACCGCCGTGCCGGGATTCATCCACAGCAAGCTGGAGATCAAATTTCTCATTCTCTATATCGCCGCCCGGGTCATCGAACCCATCCCCTTTGACGTGATGCTGGATCTGACACTGTGCGACGATGCCATCGACTACTTCGACTTTTCCGAGTGCCTGGCGGATCTGGTGCGCACGGAGCACCTGACCCTCTCCGAGGACGGGCTCTACGCCATCACGGAAAAGGGTATGCGCAACAGCCAGATCTGTGAGTCCAGCCTCCCCTACTCCGTGCGGCTGCGGTGTGACAAGAACATCGCCTCCTGCAACCGCTCTCTCCGGCGCAAGAGCCAGGTGCGCTCCGGTGTGGAGAAACGGGACAACGGCACCTACACCCTGCGGCTCTCCCTCTCCGACGATATGGGCAGCGTCATGGATTTGCAGCTGGCCATCCCCCGGGAGGATATGGCCAAGGCCCTGGGCCAGCGGTTTGAAAAGAGCCCGGAGCGGATCTACAGCGAGATCATGCGGGTGCTGATGTCCTCGGATCCCGAGGAGGAGGAAAAGGCGGAATAACCCCCCTTTCCCATCTGCCAAAAACCATACGGCACCCGGAAACCGACAAAGAAAGCCAGCGGATCAGCTGGAAGCAGAAGGAGGGCGCACCATGTTCTTCACCGTTGTGATTTTGCTGTTGGGTGTCCTGGCGGGGGCCTGGTTCCGGTACCTGGCCCGGGATGCCCGCCTGCCCTGGCTGGTGACGGCACTGCTGGCGGCAGCGGCCCTGATTCTCTTTGCCCTGATGCCCCCGGGACAGGAGCTCTTCGCCACCTGGGGCACCGTCCTCACCGCCGCCGCGGTGGGCGCCGCCATCTGCGCCGTCGCCGTCCGCTTCCGGAAATAACATACGCAATACCGCAAACCACCCCGTGTCCATTGGACACGGGGTGGTTTTATGTTCCATCCAGGGAACCGGAAAGAAATGGACGCCCCACTCAACAAACATTGCCCACATAGGGGGCATCAGACGCCAGGTAAAATGCCATCTCCACAGATTTGCCCCAGCCCATCTCCAAACTCCAGGCACCCGTCCACTCCGTCCGGCACAGGCACCGGGCGTTCTCCTCCAACGCGGAATTCTTTGTGGCGGCGCTGAGCATGATAAAATGGGACAGTCCCCCTTCTCCCGCCTCCTTGCAGGTCAGGGACGGCAGCTCCTGTTCCAAAAGATTGGACTGCTGCGCAAAAAAGAGGGTGTTCTCATCCGCCTCCGCCCGCAGGAGGGAGGCCTCCAGCGTGGCCCTGTCCGGCTCCGCAGGCTGCCCGCCCTGCCAGGCCAGGACCAGCAGCCCCGGCTCCAGGAACCAGTCAGAGCTGCCGGCGGTGCCCACATCCCGCACTTGCGTGCGCAGATACGGCACCAGATAATACGTTTCCTCAGCACCCAGCAGGCCGGTCCGGCAGACACGGCTCACCGTCCCCCACGTTGACTCCTCGTCCTCCATCTCCGCCAGCACCAGGGCCTCCTTGGGATCCGTGCTGTCCAGATCCTCCGCTGTCAGCTGGGTGATCTCCGTCCGGACGGGCAGGCAAGCCGCCAGCAGCGTCAGGGCCAGAATCGCCGGGACCAATGCCGCGCCTGCCCGCAGCAGCGTCTGCTTTCGGATGGTTCTCATGGGGCGCTCCTCTCCGGCGGTCACTTCACCGCCACGTTCTCCTCCCCCAGGGTCTCCTGCGCCTCCCGGATCAGGGCCTGGTGGAGCAGGCAGCTGGTGCCGAAGAGCTTGCGGGTGTCCGCCATCACCATCTTCACCGGGGTGGTGCCGGGGAACATCTCAAAGACCAGCTGCATATGCCGCACGGAGGGGTGGTCCGCCGAGGGGAATTTCAGGTACAGGACGCTTCCCTCCACCGCATTGGGGCCGCTGGGCCGCCGGGGAGCCGGCGCCGCTGCGCCGGCCTCCGACAGGGGCCGGACGCTGTCCGCCAGGATCTGGGGGGCCTTCTCATCCCGGACGGAGAGCTTTCCCTGCACCACCACCGCCTGATTCTCCTTCAGGTAGGCGCCGCAGGTGTCCAGCACCCGGGAAAAGCAAAGAAGCTCCATGGCGGCGGTGTCGTCCTCCACGGTGACATAGGCCATCAGGGAGTTATTCTTGGTGGTCTTGGTCTTGCTGGCCGTCACCACGCCGCAGATGGTGATGCGCTGGTTGTCCGCAAAGCGCACCGGGCCTCCCTCCTGGGAAAAGTCCTCCAGGATGGAAGCGATGGTGGGAGCCCGCAGGGCCCGCACGGCGTCCCGGTACTGGTCCATGGGGTGCCCGGAGAGATAGAGCCCCGTGGTCTCCTTCTCCATGTTCATGAGCTCCTGGGGGGTAAACTCCGGAATATCCGGCAAGGGGACTTCCTTCACAGCGACTGCTTCACTTTGTGTTCCCGCCGCCATGGAGAAGAAGTCCATCTGCCCCTCCAGGTTCTCCCGGTGGCTCTCCGCCACAGCGTCCATCACCGTCTCATAGACCTTCAGCAGCTGGGAACGCCGGGCCCCCAGGGAGTCGAAGGCGCCGGAGCGGATCAGGTTCTCCACTGCCCGCTTGTTGATGTCCGTCCCCACCATGCGCTCGCAGAAGTCCCGCAGGGACGTGAAGGGCCCGTTTTTCTCCCGCTGATCCATCATCGAGAGGATGAACCCCCGGCCGATGTTCTTGATGGCCACCAGGCCGAAGCGGATCCCCCCCTCCTCCACGGTGAAGCGGTCGGCGGAGCGGTTGATATCCGGCGGCAGCAGGGCGATGCCGCAGTCCCGGCACTCACTGATATAGCCCGCCACCTTGTCGGAGTTATCCAGCACGCTGGTCAGCAGGGCCGCCATATACTCCCGGGTGTAGTGGTACTTGAACCAGGCGGTCTGATAGGCCACCACTGCGTAGGACACGGCGTGGGCCTTGTTGAAGGCGTAGTTGGCAAAGTCGTAGATCTCATTGTAGATCTCCTCTGCCGTTTCCGCCGGAATCCCATTGGCCACACAGCCTGTAATGTTTCTTTCCTTGTCACCATGAATGAAGGCGTCCCGCTCCCGTTCAATGTCCTTGGCCTTCTTTTTGCTCATGGCGCGGCGCACCATATCCGCCTGGCCCAGAGAGTATCCCGCCAGCTGCTGGAAGATCTGCATCACCTGCTCCTGGTAGACGATACACCCGTACGTGATGGAGAGGATGGGCTCCAGGGCCGGGTGCTTGTAGGTGACCAGCTTGGGGTTGTGCTTGCAGGCGATGAACCGGGGGATGGACTCCATGGGACCGGGGCGGTAGAGGGCCACGATGGCGGTGAGATCCTCGATGGACTGGGGCTTGAGGCCCACGCACACGCCGGTCATGCCCGCCGACTCCATCTGGAACACGCCGCTGGTCTTGCCCTGGGTGAGCATATCGAAAACCGCCTGGTCGTTCTCCGGGATGTCCTTCAGCCGGAAGTCCGGGCGGTCCTTTTGCACCATCTTCACCGCGTCGTCCAGCACCGTCAGGTTCCGCAATCCCAGGAAATCCATTTTCAGGAGGCCCAGCTCCTCCAACGTGGTCATGACATACTGGCAGACCACGGCGTCGTCGTTTTTGGCCAGGGGCACATACTCATACACCGGCCGCTTGGTGATGACCACGCCGGCGGCGTGGGTGGAGGCGTGGCGAGGCATGCCCTCCAGGGCCTTGGCGGTGTCGATGAGGCGCTTTACCTGCTGGTCCCGGTCGTAGAGCTCGCTGAGGGGCTTACTCAGGCGCAGGGCGTCGTCCAGGGTGATGTGGGGGCCATTGGGCACCTGCTTTGCGATCTGGTCCACCTCGGCGTAGGGGATGTTCATCACCCGGCCCACGTCCCGGATGACGCCCCGGGCGGCCAGGGTACCGAAGGTGACGATCTGGGCCACGCGGTCGTCGCCGTACTTGCCTCGGACGTAGTCCACCACCTCCCCCCGTCGGGTGTCGCCGAAGTCCATGTCGATATCCGGCATGCTCACCCGCTCCGGGTTCAAAAACCGCTCGAAGTACAGGCTGTACTTCACCGGGTCGATGTCCGTGATGTGGAGGCAGTAGCTGACCATGCTGCCCGCCGCGCTGCCGCGGCCGGGGCCCACGGGGATCCCCACGCTCTTGGCGTAGCGGACGAAGTCCGAGACGATGAGGAAGTAGTCGGTAAATCCCATCTTCTCGATCATGTCCTGCTCGTACTGCAGCTGGTCGCGGTGGCTCTCGTCCTCCCCGTAGCGCTCCCGGTAGCCCTCATCACAGAGCTTTTTCAGGTAGGAGAAGCTGTCATACCCCTCCGGCAGCTGGAATTCCGGCAGGTGGTACTTGCCGAAGGTGAACTCCAGATTGCACATGTCGGCGATCTTCTCCGTGTTGGACACGGCCCCCTCGTAGGCGGAAAAGAAGGTCTCCATCTCCTCCGTGCTGCGCAGGTAGAAGTTCTGGGGCTCGTAGCGCATACGGTTTTCGTCGTCCAGGGTCTTTCCCGTCTGGATGCAAAGAAGCACATCGTGGGCGGCGGCGTCCTCCTTGCGCAGGTAGTGGGCGTCGTTGGTGCACACCATGGGGATGCCGGTCTCCTGGTGGATGCGCAGAATCCCCCGGTTCACCTCCCGCTGGGCGGGGATACCGTGATCCTGAAGTTCCAGATAGAAGTGATCCGGGCCGAAGAGCTCCGCCATCTCCCGGGCGTAGGCCTTGGCGTTTTCATATTCACCGTTGCGCAGCCTCCGGGGGATCTCCCCCGCCAGGCACGCGGAGAGAGCCACAAGGCCCCCGTGGTACTGCCGCAGCAGGGCCTGGTCGATGCGGGGCTTGATGTAAAAGCCCTCCGTCCAGGCGGCGGAGACCAGATAGGAGAGGTTCCGGTACCCCTCCTCGTTCTCGCACAGCAACACCAGGTGGCGGCTCTCGGCGTCGAACTCATGGACTTTGTCAAAGCGGGTGCGGCCCTGGGGCGTCACGTAAACCTCGCAGCCAATGATGGGTTTGATGCCCTCGGCCTTGCAGGCCCGGTAAAAGTCGATAACGCCGTACATGACGCCGTGGTCCGTAATGGCGCAGGCGGTCTGCCCCATGGACTTCACCACACCAGGCAGATCCTTGATGCGGCAGGCACCGTCCAAGAGGCTGAATTCCGTATGGACATGGAGATGAGCGAAGGGCATAGGTGTTTCCTTTCTGAAGTAATGGGATCAGAGCTTCTCCCCGCAGTGGGGACAGTGACTGGGGATGGCGGAGGGCAGCCGCGGAAACTCATAGAGGGGTTTGCCGCAGTGGGGACAAATCAGGCACTGCATCCCCAGTACCCAGCCCGCTGCCAGCACGATGAAGCCGGCCATCACCAGGATATCCGCCATCGCCTCGGGAAACCCCAGGCAGCCCAGGCCGCAGCCGGTGAATCCGCAGGTCAGTCCTCCGAAAAACAGCTGATTGCTCACGCGCACGATACGAAAACAGTCCATCTCCTTGAAAACATGCTTCATGGGGTTTCCTCCTTTTCGGATCACAACACCATTGAACATCAATTTCCTATCCAAGTTATGAGATGCCAGTCCTGTCCGCCTGAATGTATGTATGTTTTGAATGGATTTTTAGGGTTTTGCCTGCTGCTCTGCAATGATCTGCTCCAGGATCTCCACGGCAGTGACGATGAGGATGTCGCAGTGCTTGGACGCCCCCACCCGCACGGCAGCGGGGGTCATCTCCTCCGTAGGCTGGATCCGGGAACGCAGCAGATCCCCGCAGCGGGTCAGGCCCCCGAAGTGGGACTGGAAGCGGGTGTAGAACTCCTTGGTGAGGCCGTAGACCCGGCGCCTGGCCTCGCCGTCCGACCCTTCCGTAAAGGGATACAGCAGACCCAGCACCAGGGCGGCGCCGTTGGCCGCGCCGCACAGCTCGCAGTGGCTGCCGCCCACGCCGCCGCCCAACCCTCCGGCAATGGAGGTAGCCATTTGGGGTGTCAGCCCCGTCAGGTCGGAAAAGGCCAGCATCACGCATTGGGCGCAGTTGTAGCCGGTTTGATGATATTGAAATGCCAGTTCACAGCGGTCCATGTTATTGTCCTCTCTATCCGCCCGGGCCTAAGCTAAAATTTTTTCGTGCCGCAGGCTTTGTAATGTCTTTATACTTTACAGTTCACTTGCCAGCTGCACCAGTTTGCGCAGCCGGTGGTTCAGGCCGGATTTGGTCACCGGCGGGTCAAATTCCGCCGCCAGCTCCGAAAGGGTCAGTTCCGGATGGGCGGCGCGCAGGGCCGCCGTCTGGCGGAGCTTTTCCGGCAGCAGCTCCATCTGCCCCGCCTCCTCCAGCCGCCGGATGGCCTCCAGTTGCTCCTGGGCAGCCTCCACGGCCTTGTCCAGGTTGGCGCTGTCGCAGTTGAGGCGGCGGTTGACGCTGTTGCGCAGGTCCTTTTCCAGCTTGGCGGACATGACGTTCATGGCCGCCACCGGGGCGCCGATGAGGGTGAGAAAATCCTCGATCTGGTGGCTCTGCTTGAAATAGGTGACGTATCCTCCGCTGCGGGCCACGCTCTTGGGCGGGTACCCGCACTCCCGCAGCAGCACCTCCAGCTCCCGGCTCACCTGCATATGGGAGGTGGCCAGCTCCAGATGGTAGCGCTTGAGGGGATCGGTGATGCTGCCGCCGGCGAAGAACACGCCCCGCAGGAAGGACGCCCGGCAGCACTCCTCCTCCAGGATGCCGAAGTTGATGTGGAGCACCGGGTTCTGGGCCGGGTCGTAGCCCAGCTGGTTGATGATGTGGGCGATCTTCTCCCGGTCCGTGATCTGAAAGACCAGCTTGCCGGGCTGCTGCTCCTCCGGCGTGCGGTCGAAGCCCACCCGGAAGGCCCGGTGAAACAGCCGGGGCAGCCGGGCGGCCAGATTGGGGTTGCCGGTGATGATGCGCACCTGGGAGGAGGTGAAGGTGTTGCAGTAGAGCAGCACCCCGTAGGCCTCCGCCCGGGCACAGCAGAGCTTCTGCACCGGCAGGCGGCACAGCTCGTTTTTCGTCTCAAAGGAAAAGGACATGGTGCTCTCCTTGTCTCGTTGGTCTCATAGGGCGCCTCAGCGCTTTTCCTCCACCTGGTAGGTATCCTCCCGGAAATTGAAGCGGTTCCCGGCGATGCGGACACTGCGCTCAGCGTGGAGCAAAATCAGCTCCCGGGCCAGGTGGCCGGGATTGTGGCGGACGTAGCCGTTTTCCACCGTGGACACCGGGCGCCGGAGGATCTCCACCCCCTGGATGGAGCGGCACTCCGCCGGGCACAACAGAGGCTCGGCCCCCTCCTGGGCATACCGGGCGGCCACCGCCTTGGGAATGGGGGAGGAATTGGTCAGGCAGATGTCAAAGAGGCCCGGGGCGCCGTGCTGGAACAGGGCGGAGATGTGGTCTCCCACGCTGTACCCCTCCGTCTCCCCCTCCTGGGTCATGACATTGCATACGTACACTTTCAGGGCATCGGAGTCCGCAATGGCCTCCACGATCCCCTCCACCAGCAGATTGGGGATGATGCTGGTATAGAGGCTGCCGGGGCCCAGGACGATCATATCCGCCTCCCGCAGGGCCGTCATGGCCTCCGGCAGGGCCCGGGGATGCTCCGGGATCAATCGCACCTGGCGGATGCGGCAGTCCTCCTTCTTCTTGCAGTAGAAGATCTTGGACTCCCCCACCACGCTGGCGCCGTTTTCAAACTCCGCCTCCAGCTGCACGTCCGCCGTGGTCACCGGCAGCACCCGGCCGGTGATGGCCAGCACCTCACTCATACGGCTCACCGCCTGGTCGAAGGAGTCGGAGATGCCGTTCATGGCGGCCAGGAACAGGTTGCCGAAGCTCTGCCCCGCCAGGGAGCCCTCCGTAAAGCGGTAGTGCAGCAGCTCCCGCATCACCGGCTCCGTGTTGGCCAGGGCCTCCATGCAGTTGCGGATGTCCCCCGGCGGGAGCATCCCCAGATCCTGGCGCAGCATGCCGGAGCCCCCGCCGTCATCCGTCACCGTGACGATGGCGGTGATGTTTTCCGTATATTGCTTCAATCCCCGCAGCATGGTGGAGAGGCCGTGCCCGCCGCCGATAACCGCAACACGGGGGCCGTGGGCCCTGGGGACACGGTAAGACGCCCGTTGCGTTTCCATAGAGCCTCCCTCCTCTCAGCTGCCCCGGGTCATGTCCCGGTGGTTTTCCGTCACCTGATAGCCCTGGCCCCGGATGAACTCCGTCAGGGCATGGGTCACCGCCACGGAGCGGTGGTGGCCTCCGGTGCAGCCCACGGCGATGACCAGCTGGGTCTTCCCCTCCTCCGCGTACAGCGGCAGGGAGAAAGCCAGGAGATCCTCCAGCTTGGCAAGAAAGTCCTTCGTCTGCTGGAAGCCGAACACATAGTCCGCCACGGGCTTGTCAAGGCCCGTGAGACTGCGCAGTTCCTGGATGTAGAAGGGGTTTGGCATAAAGCGCACATCGAACACCAGATCCGCCTCCATGGGCAGGCCGTGCTTGAAGCCGAAGGAGATGACGCTCACCGCCATGCCGCCCTTTTCCAGCGGGTCGCCGAAGATCTTCAGCAGCTCCCCCCGCAGCTGGGCGGTGGAGAGATAGGAGGTGTCGATGACAAAGTCCGCCCGCTCCTTCACCGGCTCCATCAGCTCCGCCTCCCGGTGGACGGCCTCCTCCAGGGAGTCCACCCCCTCCCGGAGGGGATGGCGCCGCCGGGTCTCCTTATAGCGCTTGATGATGGTCTCCGGCGAGGCCTCCAAAAACAGCATCCGGCACACGCCCTCCATGGCCTTGAGCTGATCCAGCACGCCGAAGAGCTCCGTAAAGGAGTCCGCCGTGCGCACGTCGTACACCAGGGCCACCCGCTGGTAGCGGCTGCTGGCCCCGGCACAGAACTCCGCGAATTTCAAAATCATGGCCGCGGGCATATTGTCCACGATATAAAAGCCCATATCCTCCAGGAAAGAAGCCGCCTTGCTCTTTCCCGCACCGGACAGGCCGGAAATAATCAGGATCTCCAACGCTGACGCCCTCCTCTTACGCTTCCACGATGCGGACTTCCGGCTCCAGCCGGACGCCCGTCTGCTCCAGCACCGCCGATTGCACCTTTTGGATCAGGGCCAGGATATCCGCCGCGGTGGCGCCGCCCCGGTTGATGACGAAGCCCGCGTGCTTCTCGCTGACCTGGGCGCCGCCCACCGTGAGGCCCTTGAGGCCGCACTGGTCGATGAGGGTCCCGGCGAAATGCCCCGCCGGACGCTTGAAGGTGCTGCCGGCGCTGGGCCACTCCAGAGGCTGGCTGGCCTTCCGGCGGCCCATGAGCTCCCGCATCTGCTCCCGGATGGCCTCCGGATCACCGGGAGTAAGGGAAAAGACGGCGGAGAGGGCCACGGCCTCCGGGTGGTCGGTGAGAAGGCTGCGGCGGTAACCGAAGGCCATCTCCTCCCCGGTGAGGGTACGGATGCCCTCCTCCGGGAAGAGCACCCGGACGCTTTGCACCACCTGGCGCAGCTCTCCGCCGTAGGCGCCCGCGTTCATGGCAAGGCCCCCGCCCACGGTGCCGGGGATGCCGTGGGCAAACTCCAGCCCCGTGAGGCCCTGCTCACAGGCGCACAGCGCAAGGCGCGCCAAAGGCGCGCCGCACTCCGCCGTGAGGGTATGGGGCTGCGTCCCCGGCTCCACCCGGGTGAGGCCCGCGGAGGTGTCGATCACCAGCCGGTCAAGGCCCGCGTCGGGGCACAGAAGGTTGGTGCCGTTGCCCACCACCAGAGGCCGGGCGCCGCACTCCCGGGCAAAGCTCTCCAGCAGCACCAGCTGCTCCGCCCGCTCCGGAAATGCCATGCGCCGGGCGGGGCCGCCCACCCGGAAGGAGGTGTGACGGCTCATGGGCTCCTCCCGGACCATGCGCAGGTCCGGCAGGTAGTCCGCCGCCCATTTGTCCAGCTCTTCAAACCATTCCATGGGAACCTCCCGATTCTTTCAAAGACTTCACAGGGCCCGGCCCAGCAGGGCCGCGCCGATGATACCGGCGTCGTTGCCCAGCTCCGCCGGAACGATGCGGGGCTGACGGCCGGTGTGGCGGGCGTAGCACTCCCGTGCCACGGTCTCCCGCAGAGGATTCAGCAGCAGCGCCTCCGGCGCGGCGGCCACACCGCCGCCGATGGCAACCACCTCCGGCGAGAGGATGTTCACCAGGTTGGTGACGCCCTCCGCCAGGTAAGAAACATAGCTGCGGCACACGGCCAGGGCTGTCTCGTCCCCATCCCCGGCCGCCTGGAAGGCCGTCCGGCCCTCCACGCCGCCCTCCGCTGCCAGAGCGTGGAGGGCGCTCTCCGGATGGGCAGCCATGGCCTCCTTCGTCATGCGGATGAGGCCTGTGGCGGAGGCATAGGCCTCCCAGCAGCCCCGGCGCCCGCAGTTGCAGGGGGCGCCGTCCTTCTCCACCACCATATGGCCCACTTCGCCGCCGGCGCCCTGTCCGGCGTAGAGACGGCCTCCCAGAATGAGACCGCCGCCGATGCCGGTGCCCAACGTCAGCACCAGGAAATCCCGGGTGCCCCGTCCGGCGCCGCAGACCCACTCGCCCACGGCGGCGCAGTCGGCGTCGTTGCCCAGCAGCACCGGAAGATCCAGATGCTGCCGGAACAGCGCCTCAATGGGCACGTGCTCCATGGGGATGTTGGCGGTGTAGAGGATCACCCCGTCCGCCACCGCGCCGGGGATTCCGATCCCCACATAGGAGACCTCCTCTCGGGCTGCACCGCCCTTTTTCATGACAGCGGCAGCCAGCTCCGCCAGCTTTTGTGCAAAGCCCTCCGCACCGGGGAACGTCCCCAGGGGCGTTTTCTCCGTTACCAGAATATGACCCGCTTCGTCCACCAGCCCGGCTTTCAGGTTGGTGCCGCCCACATCGATTCCAATGTACATGTGATCCCTCCACGCGCCCTTGGGCGCAGTATGATAAGTCTTTTCCGCGCCTCAGCTCTTGCCCTCGGCCCGCAGATCCACCCGCCGGGCCAGCTCCTGGGCGGCGTTGTAGCCGAACTTGCGGTGGCGGTTGTTCATGGCCGCCACCTCCACGATGCTGGCCAGGTTCCGTCCGGGCCGGACGGGAATGGTAACGCAGGGCACCTGGACTCCCAGGATCTCGGTAAAGTGGTCCTCGATGCCCAGGCGGTCGTAGAACTTGGTGTTGTCCCACTGCTCAAACTCCACCACCAGGTCCAGCTGGGATTCCGTCTTCACCGCCTGCATGCCGAAGAGCTGGCGCACATCGATGACGCCGATGCCCCGCAGCTCGATATAGTGGCGGATCACCTCGGGAGCGGTGCCCATGAGCTGGTTGGAGATCCGCCGCAGCTCCACGGCGTCGTCCGCCACCAGGCGGTGGCCCCGCATAATGAGCTCAATGGCGGACTCGCTCTTGCCGATGCCGGAGTCGCCGGTGATCATGACGCCCTCACCGGCGATGTCCAGCAGCACGCCGTGGCGGGTGACGCAGGGGGCCAAAACCCGGTTGAGGGCCTCGATGGTGCGGCTGGTGAAGTCCACGGTGGTCTCCTCCGTGCGCAGCAAGGTCTTCTCATGCTGTACGGCGCTCTCCAGGCACTCCGGGAAGCAGTCCAGGCCCCGGGCGATCACCAGGGCCGGGATATCGTAGAGGAACAGGTCGTCAAAGCACTTGCGCCGCTCCTCATCCGTCAGGCCCTTCAAATAGGTGACCTCCGCCTTGCCGATGACCTGCAGGCGGCGGGGATCGAAATAGTCATAAAAGCTGTGGAACTGCAGTCCCGGGCGGTTGACGTCCGTGATGCTCAGGATGGCAGTATCGTAGTCACTGCCCCGGTTGAGCACCTCCAGATTGAAAAGCGCCACCAGCTCTGTGATCTTCATGCCTGTCTCGCTCATAGGGTTCCTTTCCTTTCCGCCCGACAGCCACCGGCCGCCGGGCACTTCCTGATGCACCGAAGGGGCGCACACCCGGCTGGGCGGTCAAAAAATCCCCCTCGGAAAACTTGGTTTCAGCTTGGTTTCATTATATATGATTTCCCATGCTTTCGCAACACTTTCACCCTCCGGGGGGCCGGCGCAAATTCCTGCAAATTTTTTGAAAATTCTTCTTGCATTTTCATTTCATTTCTGTTATTATATCAGCTGTGCCTATGAAAACGGCGCGAAAGTACGCAACAGCAAGGAGGTGCAACGGATGGCAAAGTGCGAGTTCTGCGACAAGGGCGTGACCTTTGGAATCAAAGTCTCCCACTCTCACCGGCGTTCCAATCGTTCCTGGAAGCCCAATGTGAAGCGTGTGAAGGCGATCGTTGACGGGTCCCCCCGCCATGTGTATGTTTGTACCCGGTGTATGCGTTCCGGTAAGGTCACCAGAGCGGTCTGACTTGGACAAACAAGATCCCGGACCAAAGTCCGGGATCTTTTCTTTTACTCTCCCCCACCATACTCTGCCCTTGATTGGAGGTCAATGCCATGGATCATTTCTGCCCCTGCCGCAACACCGCCTGCCGGTGCCACCCCGCCAATCACGATCAGGGTTGCTCCCTGTGCATCGAAAAGGAACTGCGCAAGCACGAGATCCCCAGCTGCTTTTTCGACCTGGTGATTGAGCCCGGTGAGACGGTGGAGGACTGCTCCATGGAGGCCTTCGCCCGCCGGGTGCTGGAGCGGGAAACGGCGAAAGACAACTGAACACGGCGCGAAAAAAGAGCGGGGGCACTCCCCCGCTCTTTTGCTGTATCTGATGGCCGCTTACAGCCAGCAGCGCTCCAGCAGCTCGTCCTTCTTGGCCCGGCCCATGAGCTCGGAGACCACGTCCCGCACGGCTTTGCCCTGATAGAGCACCTCGTAGACGCTCTGGCTGATGGGCATTTCCACGCCCTCCCGGGCGCTGAGCTGATGGATGCTCTCAGCGGCGTAGTAACCCTCCACCACGGCGCCCACTTCCTCCATGGCCTCCTGGACAGTCTTGCCCTGGCCGATGAGGATGCCTGCCCGGTTGTTGCGGGAGTGCATGGAAGTGCAGGTGACGATGAGGTCGCCCATCCCCGCCAGGCCACCGAAGGTCAGCCGGGTACCCCCCAGCTTCTCCCCCAGGCGGGTGATCTCCGCCATGGCCCGGGTCATCAGCAGCGCCTTGGTGTTGTCCTGGTACCCCAGGCCCGTAATGACGCCGCAGGCCAGGGCCACCACATTTTTCAGCGCCGCCGCCAGCTCCACGCCGATGATGTCATAGCTGGTGTAGATGCGGAAGTACTGGTTCATAAAGGCGTCCTGGACAAAGCAGGCCGCGTCCCGGTCCGCGCAGGCGGAGACGCACCCGGTAGGCATCCGAATGCCTACTTCCTCTGCGTGAGAAGGGCCGGAAAGGGCAACCACTTGACAGATATTATGGGTTTCCTGGCGCAGTACCTGGCTCAAGCGCAGGTTGGTGTCCCGCTCGATGCCCTTGGAGACAGACACCAGCACCGTCTTTTCCGTCAGGTACGGGGCGATCTTGCGGCCGGTCTCCCGGACGGCGAAAGAGGGCGCCGCGCTGACCACCAGATCCGCCCCCCGCAGGCACTCCAGATCCCCGGTGATGTGCAGGGCATCCGGCAGATGCACCCCCTTGAGCAGGGGGTTCTCCCGGGTCCGCTCCATCTCCGCCGCCTTAGCGGGATTGTGGGACCAGAGGGTCACATCATGCCCGTTGTCGCACAGGACGATGCTCAACGCCGTGCCCCAGCCGCCGCTGCCCACTACTACCGCTTTCATGGCTGTCCCTCCTTTTTATGATGGAAGCTGAATTTATTCTCATTGCCGTGAATCAGGCGCTGGATATTCCCCCGGTGCTGCCAGACCACCAGGCCGCCGATGATGAAGGCCAGGGCCACGATCACCGGATCGGGATAGCAGTACCAGGAGATGAAGGGGAAGCTCCCCCCCGCCCACACGGATCCCAGGGAGACATACTTCGTCACGATGGCCAGGATCAAAAAGCCGCCCCACACCACCACCGCGATACGCCAGTCCAGCATGATGGCGATGGTGCCGCCGGAGAGGATGCCCTTGCCGCCCTTGAACTTGAACATGCAGGGGAACATGTGGCCCAGCAGGCAAAAGAGGGCTGCCCAGTATTTAAACAGAACCACATAAAAGACAGCTGCCTGCATATCCGGTGTCACGCCCGGACTGATGTGCTCAATAAATCCGAAGCCCACCTTCGCAGCAATCAAAATGGCAACCACCGCTTTCAGCACATCACACAAAATGACCACCAGCGTCAGCGGCCCTCCAAACGTACGGTAAAAATTGGTCAATCCTGCGTTGCCGCTGCCGTGGTTGCGGACATCGTCCCGCAGAATATATTTGGAAATGATCACCGCGCCATTGAAACAGCCGCAAAAATAAGCGAAGGCAGCCACCAGCCACAGTTCCACCCGGGTAACGAGAAACCACACCTCTGCGCCCATACTCACTCCTCCTTGTCGCCCTTCTGGCGGATGGAGAGGATCACCGGGGTGCCCTCCAGGCCGAAGGTATTGCGGATGCAGTTTTCCAGGTACCGCTGGTAGGAGAAATGGAAAAGGCGCGCGTCGTTGCAGAAGACCACAAAGTGGGGCGGACGGATGCCCACCTGGGTCATATAGTAGATCTTCAGCCGGCGGCCCTTGTCCGTGGGGGGCTGCACCCGGGTCTGGGCATCCGCCAGGACGTTGTTGAGCATGCCGGTGGTGATGCGGGTGGAGGCCTGGTTGGAGACATAGGTGATGAGCTCGAAGAGCCGGTCCACCCGCTGCCCCGTCTTGGCGGAGATAAAGAGGATGGGGGCGTAGGACATGAAGGCCAGGCCCTGGCGGACCTCCTCCCGCATGCGGTCCATGGTCTTGCCGTCCTTCTCGATGAGATCCCACTTGTTCACCACGATGATGCTGGCCTTGCCCGCCTCGTGGGCCAGGCCCGCCACCTTGGTGTCCTGCTCGGTGACGCCCTCGGTGGCGTCGATCATGATGAGGCACACGTCGCTGCGCTCGATGGCCATGGTAGCCCGGAGGACGGAGTATTTCTCCACGCTCTCCTCCACCTTGGACTTGCGGCGGATGCCCGCGGTGTCGATGAAGACGAAGCTGCCCTGGGCGTTGGTGAAGCGGGAGTCGATGGCGTCCCGGGTAGTGCCCGCCACATTGGAGACGATGACCCGCTCCTCCCCCAGGATCTTGTTGACGAGAGAGGACTTGCCGGCGTTAGGCTTGCCGATGACGGCGACTTTGATGGCGTCGTCGTCCTCTTCCTCCTCATCCTCCGGCGGGAAATACTGCACGCAGGCGTCCAGCAGGTCGCCGGTGCCGTGGCCGTGGACGGCGGAGACGGCGATGGGATCTCCCAGGCCCAGGTTGTAGAACTCGTAGTAATCCGGGTCGGGGACTCCGGTGGAGTCCATCTTGTTGACAGCCAGGACGATGGGCTTGCCGCTGCGCAGCAGCATGGCCGCCACCTCCTGGTCGGAGGCGGTGAGGCCGGTCTTGATATCCGTCAGGAAGATGATGACGTTGGCGTTGTCAATGGCGATCTGGGCCTGATCCCGCATAAAGGCCAAAATCTCATTATCCGTGCGGGGCTCGATGCCGCCGGTATCGATGAGGGTGAAGGACCGGCCATTCCAGTCCGTCTCCCCGTAGATGCGGTCCCGGGTGACGCCGGGGGTATCCTCCACGATGGAAAGGCGCTTGCCGATGAGCTTGTTGAAGAGCATGGACTTGCCCACATTGGGGCGGCCCACGATGGCCACGATGGGCTTGGACATGATGGTTTCCTCCTGCAAAGCGGTGCTCCTCCCGAGGCGCGGGAAAAGCCGCCGTCCGCCGGGGGGACGGGACGGCGCCGCTGGATTGATGCACGCTGCCGCGGCTGTCCGCGGCCATACACTTGTATTATACCCATTCAAGGAGCCCCGCGCAATATGGCGGAGCGTAAAAAAACAAGGAGGGAAGCACTCCGACTTCCCTCCCCGCGCTTACTTGCAGCTCTTATTTCGCCACGACGGACTTGACAACCTTGACCTGATGGCCGTTGTAAGTACCGCACTCCGGGCACATTCTGTGAGGCAGGTGCAGCGCACCGCATTTCGGGCATGCGACGAGACCGGGCACGTCCAGCTTCCAGTGGGAGCTGCGGCGCTTGTCGCGTCTTGCTTTGGATACTTTTCCCTTAGGTACTGCCATGATGACACCTCCTTGATCTTTCAAAGGCGCGGCGTGAGCCTGCCTTATTCTTTCTTATCATTCTCCAAAAGCTTGGCCAGGACTGCCAGCCGGGGATCCACTTCCTTTTTGCAGGAACAGGGGCCGAGGTTCAGGTCGGCACCACACCGGGGGCAGAGTCCTTTACAATCTTCTGAACACAAAGTTTTGCTGTCCATGCCGAGAATGAAAGCCGTGCGGGCCAGATCGCCCACGTCCGCCTGTCCGTCCTCCAGCAGGACGATTTCGTCATTGTCCTCGTTTTGGAGCTCCTCCGCCAGCAGGCACTGGTAGGTGACCTCCTTTTCCTGGGGAAAGGCCTTGCCGCACCGGTCGCACACAGCGTCCAGCGTAGTGCGGGCCGTCAGCTCCAGCTCCAGCACATCGGCGGTGTTGCGCACCTGGCCGGTGACCTCCACAGGCTGCGTCACCGGATACCGTCCGGCAAACTCCAGGTCTGAAAGATCCATGGAAAACTGGAAATCCATGCGTTTTCCAGGGGTGTGCAGAATGGGTTTTACATTCAACAGCATAGTCTACCTCGCAATGACACGATCAGTATTATAAGGGATGGAACCGCTGATGTCAAACAATTTTTTCAAATTTCCGGAATTTTTTTGTTTTCTCCCCATCACTGATCCCGGTCCGGGTCCATATGGCGGTTATTGAGGTCAATGCCCATGATGGCGTTGCGGAACCCCTTCTTCAAAACCGCGTAGGTGGTGATGCGGTAAGCGTCCTTGGGCCAGCGCTCCCCCCACCGCGCGCAAAGGATCCGGGCGAACTCCCCGCATCCCGCCTCCTCCCGGTCCAGCAGCATGGGCGAGAGGAAGCTCACCAGCACCTGCTTGTGGTTGACCCGCACCGCTGAGCGGTTCCAGAAGTGCTGATGGCGCCAGCGCTCCTCTACGGCGTCCAGAATGGCGTCCGCCAAAGCCGTCAGGTCCTCTCCGGCCTCCGCCACCGCCTGGTCATAGGCCGGGCCGAAGCGCTCGCAGAAGGCCCGGAAGCCCTTTTCATACTCCCGGCGGGTAAAGCGGTCCAGCCAGCTCTTGGCCTCGTCCAGCGGGACGCAGAGTGCATCGATGTTCACGGCTTGTCCTCCTCTTCCGGCTCTTCTGCGGAGGCCGCCTCCAACTCCGGGGCATCGTCACCGCCGTCCTCCTCATCCTCCAGGTTCCAGGTGTCGGGGTCATCCTTGTGGGCCAGGCTGTAACGGTAGGCCCGCCACTCCCGCCAGAGCAGAAAAACGCCGGCAACGGTGAACACCACCAAGCCCCCGATGTTCAATGCGGGATTATCGGTCTCCCCGGAGAAGAGGCGCCGCCCCAGCTGCACCGCCACATATAATAAATAGCAAGCGGCCAGGACCCAGATATAATTGACACTGCCCCGGCGCTTTTTTTCAGAAGTCTGCTTCATAGCTGTCATTCTCCTGTTTCGTTAGGATTCCCCGATCCGGCGGACTTTACAACTGGGCCGCAAACGGGTATGATAAGGAAAAAATCTGACTTTTACCAATGGAGGACGCCATGCGGGAGATCACCATCGGAAAGAACGACGCCGGACAGCGGCTGGACCGCTTCGTGGCCAAGAACCTGCCCCTGCTGCCCCCTGCCCTGCTGCAAAAGTACATCCGCCTCAAGCGCATCAAGGTCAACGGCAAGGGCTCCAAGCGGGATACACGGCTTTTGCCCGGCGATACCTTACAATTATATATCAACGATGAGTTCTTTGACAAGCCCTCTGAGGAAAACATGTTCCTGACGGTGTTCCAGCCCCGGCTGAACATCGTCTACGAGGACGAGAACCTCCTCCTGGCGGACAAGCGCCCCGGCATGGTAGTCCACGCCGACGAGACGGAAAAGGTCAACACCCTCATCAACCACATCCAGGCCTACCTCTATCAGAAAAAGGAATGGAACCCCCGGTGGGAGAACGCCTTTGCCCCGGCTCTTTGCAACCGCATCGACCGCAACACCGGCGGCATCGTCATCGCCGCCAAGAACGCCGAGGCCCTGCGGATCCTCAACGAAAAGATCCGGGACCACGAGCTGGAGAAGTCCTACCTGTGCGTCACCGTGGGCCGCCCGGCCCCGGCGGAGGGGAAGATTGAGGGCTTTTTGCGCAAGGACGAGAGTAAAAACCAGGTGACCTTCCACCGCCGCCCGGTGCCAGGGGGCAAGACCGCCGTGACGCTGTATAAAACCCTGGAGACCCGGGGAAAGCTCTCCTTGGTGGAGTGCCGCCTGCTGACGGGCCGGACCCATCAGATCCGGGTGTCCATGGCCCAGATCGGCTGTCCCCTGCTGGGGGACGGCAAATACGGCCGCGGGGACGTGAACCGCAGCTACGGCGAGACCCGCCAGGCCCTCTACTCCTATAAGCTCACCTTCGCCCTGCCCACCGACGCGGGGATCCTCAACTACCTGCGTGGCAGGACCTTCACGGTGGAGGATGTCCCCTTCCGGGACAAGTATTTTCCCCCCCGTTGAACCCTTAGGAAAAATGTATGGGAAATCCCTGTGAAATCAGGGATTTCCCTTGACTTTTCCTGCTCTATCCGATATCATTCTTTATTGCTGAATTTCGACGAGAAAGGTTCCCCCTCAACAGAGAAAAGAGGCGTTCGTTTTCTAAAAAATATTATGACGAAATGGGGGAGGATACATGGCCAAGGAGTTGATTCGCCTGCGGAACCTCTGCATGGCGTTTGACGACGAGCCCGTACTCGACAATCTGAATCTTTATATCAATGACAAGGAATTCCTCACACTGCTTGGACCCAGTGGGTGCGGTAAAACCACCACACTGCGTATTATCGGCGGCTTCACGACACCTACGTCGGGAGACGTCCTGTTCGACGGTGTGAGGATTAATGACGTTCCGCCCTATAAGCGCCAGATCAACACGGTGTTCCAGAAGTACGCCCTGTTCCCTCACCTGAACGTCTTTGAGAACGTGGCCTTCGGCCTGCGGCTCAAGAAGGTGCCGGAGGCGGAGATCCGGGAGCGGGTCATGGAGATGCTGGAGGTGGTGAGCCTCAAGGGCTTTGAAAACCGCAAGCCCGACGCCCTCTCCGGCGGCCAGCAGCAGCGGGTGGCCATCGCCCGGGCCCTGGTGAACCGGCCCAAGGTGCTGCTTCTGGACGAGCCTTTGGGCGCGCTGGACCTGAAGCTGCGCAAGGACATGCAGATGGAGCTCAAGCGGATCCAGCAGCAGGTGGGCATCACCTTTATCTACGTCACCCACGACCAGGAGGAGGCCCTCACCATGTCCGACACCATCGTGGTGATGGACAAGGGCTCCATCCAGCAGATCGGCACCCCCGAGGACATCTACAACGAGCCCAAGAACGCCTTTGTGGCGGACTTCATCGGCGAGTCCAACATCATCGACGGCGTCATGGTCCGGGACAAGGTGGTGAAGATGTACGGCCGGGAGTTCCCCTGCCTGGACGGCGGCTTTGGTGAAAACGAGCCCGTGGACGTGGTCATCCGCCCCGAGGACATCGACATCGTCCCCGTGGAGCAGGGCCAGCTGGTGGGCACCGTCACCGGCGTCACCTTCAAGGGCATGCAGTACGACATCATCGTGGACTTCCGGGGCTTCAAGTGGCTGATCCAGACCACGGACCACTCCCCTGTGGGCGCCCGCATCGGCGTGAAGATCGACCCCGACGGGTTCCACATCATGAAAAAGAGCCAGTATTCCGGCATGTTCGGCGACTACAGCTCCTATTCCGACGAGTACGACGAGCTCTCCGACGTGGAGGCCCTGGACGAGGAAGAAGACCAGGAGCTGCGGGAGGAAGGCTATGAGGAGTAAGGGCGTCGCCATCCCCTATGTGGTGTGGATGGCCATTTTCGTGGTGGCGCCGCTGATCCTGGTGGTGGTGTACGCCGTCACCACCCGGGACGGCAGCTTCACGCTGGAGAACTTCTCCTCCATGCTGCAGTACGCCCCGGTGTTCGGCCGGTCTTTCCTGCTGGCCTTCATCGCCACGGTGGTGTGCATCCTCCTGGGCTATCCCATGGCCTATATCCTGGCCCGGGAGCGGGGCCGCCTGCGGGGCATGGCCACCATGCTCATCATGCTGCCCATGTGGATGAACTTTTTGCTGCGCACTTACTCCTGGGTATTCCTGCTGGAGCGCAACGGCTTTTTCAATACCCTGCTGGAGACCATCGGCCTTCCCAAGCTGGACATCATCGACACCCCCGGCGCCGTGGTGCTGGGCATGGTGTATAATTTCCTGCCCTTTATGGTGCTGCCTATCTTCTCCGTCATCGAGAAGCTGGACCACCGGCTCATTGAGGCCGCCCAGGATCTGGGAGCCAACTCCACCCAGGTGTTCCGCCGGGTGATCTTCCCGCTGTCCCTGCCCGGCGTCCTCTCCGGCGTCACCATGGTGTTCATCCCGTCGGTGTCCACCTTCGTCATCTCCCGCCTCTTAGGCGGCGGCAAGAGCCTCCTTTTGGGCGACCTCATTGAGATGCAGTTCCTGGGCAGCGCCTACAACCCCCATCTGGGCTCCGCCATCTCCCTGGTGATGATGGTCATTGTTCTGGTGAGCATGGGGATCATGAACCGCTTCGGCGAGGGTGAAGGGGAGGCGGTGGTCCTGTGAAAAAGAACGGAATCCTCTCCAGGCTGTTCCTGGTATTGATATTTCTCTTCCTCTACGCCCCCATCTTCGTGCTCATCGTCTTTTCCTTCAACGACTCCAAGTCCAACGCCGTGTGGGGCGGCTTCACCCTGGACTGGTATGCCCAGCTGCTGGAAAACCGCACCGTGCTGGACGCGCTCCAGACCACGCTGCTGGTGTCCATCCTGGCCACCGTCATCGCCACCATCGCCGGCACCGCCGCGGCCATCGGCTTTTCCTCCATGCGCCGCCGGGCCCGCACCGTGTGCCTGACGGTCAACAACATCCCCCTGACCAACGCGGACATCATCACCGGCGTCTCCATGATGCTGCTCTTCGTCTTTGCCGGTCAGGTCCTGGCGGACCTCTCCTCCTGGCTCAACGGCCTTTCCTGGGTGGAGAACGCCAACCTGTGGTTTGACTTCGGGTTCAATCTGGGCTTTGTGACACTGCTCATTGCCCACATCACCTTTGATATCCCCTATGTGATTCTCTCCGTACTGCCCAAAATCCGCCAGCTGGATCCCAACCTGGCGGAGGCGGCTCTGGACCTGGGCGCTACCCCCATGACGGCCTTCCGCAAGGTGGTGCTGCCGGAGCTGATGCCCGGCATCATCAACGGCGCCCTCATCGCCTTTACCATGTCCATCGATGACTTCGTCATCAGCTACTTCACTGCCGGCAGCCAGGTCTCCACCCTCTCCATGGTGGTCTACTCCATGGTGCGCCGCCGGGTGAGCCCGGAGATCAACGCACTGTCCACCCTGATGTTCGTGGCGGTGCTGGCACTGCTCATCATCATCAACCTGCGCCAGGCCCGGCAGGAAGCCGCCCGGGCCCGGGACCGCCGCGCCGCGGGCCGGTCCTGAATTTCCGGTTGCCCGATCCCCCTCCGGGATCTGGTGATACAGGCGGCAGCGCGGTATGCCGCGGCGCCGCCGCAAGTTCCAAAAACCGAAAGGAGACAAAGAAAGAAATTGAAAAAGACTCTGGCACTCATCTTGGGCCTGACCCTCACGGCCGGGCTGCTGTCCGGGTGCGTCGGCACCCGGGAGACCACTACCGACACCGAGGGCGATTCCTCTGCGGAGACCTCCGGCGGCGTGGTCAACGTGTACAACTGGGGCGAGTATATCGACGAGTCCGTCCTCACCGACTTTGAAGAGGCCACCGGCATCAAGGTCAACTACCAGATGTACGACAGCAACGAGACCATGTACTCCAAAGTCGCCGCGGGCGGAGCCGAATACGACGTGGTGATCCCCTCCGACTATATGATCGCCCGGATGATCGAGGAGGACATGCTGGAGCCCCTGAACTTCGATAACATCCCCAACGCCTCCGACATCGACCCGGAGCTGCTCAACCCCGCCTACGACCCGGAGAACCAGTACTCCGTGCCCTACATGTGGGGATTGCTGGGCGTCATCTACAACAAGACCATGGTGGATGAGGCGGACCTTGGCAGCTGGGACCTCATGTGGAACGAGAAGTACGCCGACGACATTTTGATGTTCGACAACTCCCGGGACGCCATCGGTATCGGCCTCAAGATGCTGGGCTACTCCTACAACACCACGGACGAGGCCCAGATCAAGGAGGCCGTGGACCTGCTCATTGAGCAGAAGCCCCTGGTCCAGGCCTACGTCATGGACGAGGTCTTCGGCAAGATGGAGGGCGGCAACGCCGCCGTGGGCACCTACTACTACGGCGACTATCTGACCATGGTGGAGAACAATCCCGACCTGGGCTTCTACATCCCCGAGGAGGGCACCAACGTCTATGTGGACGCCATGTGCATCCTCAAGGGCGCCAAGAACAAGGAGAATGCCGAGGCCTTCATCAACTACATGTGCTCCACCGAGGCCGGCCTCAAGAACTGCGAAGAGATCTGGTACTCCACCCCCCTCATGAGCGTCCGGGAGGAGCTGGACCCCGAGGTCTCCAGCGACGTGTACGCCTATCCCGACGAGACCGTCATGGCCAAGTGCGAGAGCTACGCGGGATTGCCCCAGAACATTCTGGATCTGTACGACAGTGAGTGGACCCGGCTCAAGTCCGCCACCTGATTTTCCCAAGCCCTGATACGGGAGGGGTCCGCCGGGAGCCCGGCGGGCCTCTCCCCTGTTTTTGAAGGAGGTACTCTTATGATCGTCATCGGAACCAAATGCCAGCTGCACCTGACCGTCACGGAAGCGCTCACCGCCTCCGCCGTGGGCTCCGGCGCCCTGCCGGTGTTCGGCACGCCCTTCATGTGCGGGCTGATGGAAAACGCAGCAATGACCGCCATGCAGTCCTTCCTGGAGGAGGGCCAGGGCAGCGTGGGCACCCACCTGGACATCAGCCACGACGCCCCCACCCCCATCGGCATGGAGGTCTGGGCCGAGGCGGAGATCACCGCCGTGTCCGAAAACGGCAAGATGGTGGATTTCGCCGTGAAGGCCTGGGACGAAAAGGGCCCCATCGGCTCCGGCACCCACACCCGGGCCATCATCAAAAACGAGAAGTTCCTGGCAAAGTGCAACGCCAAGCTGGAGGGCTGAGTGCCTGACGGCGGCAGAAAAGCGGCACCCCGGGCCCATGGGGCCGGGGTGCCGCTTTTTGTACAGGGTCTCTCCCCTCCCCTGGCGTTTTTTGGACTCTCCGACAGTTGACGCAGTCTTTTGCAGGATGCTATAATCTTCCTTGCAATGCAGTGATTTAGCTCGGCAAATCGTCAGGCTGAACACGGTAAGTTTAGGAGGGACACTATGTTACTGCAGATCATCTCGACGATCTCCGATTTTCTCTGGGGAACGCCTATGACTGTGGCCCTGGTGGGAACAGGGCTGTACCTGGGGATCCGGTTCGGATTCCGCTATAACTTCCGCAAAATCGGCTTCAACTTCCGCAACACCTTCGGCAAAATGTTCAAAAAGGGCGAGGGCACCGGCACCGTCTCCGGCTTCGCCGCCGCCTGCACCGCCATGGCCAACACCATCGGCGTGGGCAACATCGGCGGCGTGGCCACCGCCATCGTCTCCGGCGGCCCCGGCGCCGTGTTCTGGATGTGGGTGTCCGGCCTTCTGGGCATGTCCACCAAGGCCTGCGAGATCATCCTGGGCCAGCGCTACCGGGTCAAGTACAGCGAGTCCATGGACGAGTACATGTGCGACCGCTCCTTCGTGATGAAAAACGCCCTGGGCTGGAAGAAGGGCGCCGTGGTGCTGGCGGTGGCCTGCTTCGTGCTGGGCCCCTGGACCTGCTGCGTGCAGACGGAGTCCGTCACCAGCTCGCTGCAGGAGGGCTTCGGCATTGATCCCCTGATCTCCGTCATCGTGCTGGGCGTCACCTGCTTTTTGACCATCGCCGGCGGCCTCAAGCGCATCTCCTCCATCATGGAGCGGGTGGTGCCTATCATGGCATTGTTCTATGTGCTGGGCGGCCTGGGCATCCTCATCATGAACTGGTCTGAAGTACCCGCCGCCTTCGGCCTCATCTTCAAGAGCGCCTTCACCCCCATGGCCGGCGTAGGCGGTTTCGCCGGCGCCACCGTCCGGGACGCCATCCGCTACGGCATCGCCCGGGGCCTGTACTCCAACGACGCCGGCACCGGCTACGGCATCATCGCCCACGCCTCCGCCAAGACGGACCACCCCGTCCGCCAGGCCTCCTGGGGCTGGGGCGAGGTGTTCCTGGACACCATCGTGGTCTGCTCCGTGACGGCCCTTTCCCTGATCATCACCAACGCCTACATCGACTACCCCGACGTGGACAGCGCCCAGCTGACCACCGTGGCCTTCAAGGTGGCCTACGGCGACTTCGGCGGCTGGTTTATGGCCATCGCCATTGCCATCTTCGCCTGGACCACCATCATCGGCATGTATTACAGCTGCGAGAAATCTGTCAACTACGCCTTCGGCGACACCAAGGCCAACCGCCGGGCCACCTGGGTGTATATGGTCTACTACATGCTCCCCTGCGTCCTCTTCTACAACATCGAGGCGGACACCCTCTGGGCCATGACGGACCTGCTCTCCGCCATCTATGTCATCATCACCCTGCTCTTCATCTACTCCAAGCAGCGGGAGATCTTCCGCCTGTTCCACGACTTCTGGGACCGCTTCGTGCCGGCCCAGGAGCGGGGCGAGAACCCCGAGCCCGTGGTCTACGGCACGGTGGATGAAAAGGCGAAAGGAGAATTCTAAATGCGCATTTCCCTGGAAGAGACACTGGCAAAGACCAAAATCATGGTCATCGATGGGTCCATGTCCACCGCCCTGGAGGCCCTGGGCTGTGACCTCAACGACTCCCTCTGGACCGCCAAGGCCCTGGCGGAGCAGCCGGAACTGATCCGTCAGGTGCATCTGGGCTACTTCCGGGCAGGGGCCGACTGCGGCATCACCGCCAGCTATCAGGCCACCATCCCCGGCCTCACCGCCAAGGGCTACTCCCGGCAGGAGGCGGAGGATTGCATCGCCCGGTCCGTGGAGCTGTTTCAGGAGGCCCGGGAGAGCTGGTGGGCCCAGGAGGGCCGGGAGAGCGGACGCTGCCTGCCCTTGTGCCTGGGGGCCGTGGGGCCCTACGGAGCGTACCTGGCCGACGGGTCTGAGTACCGGGGCAATTACGGCGTCAGTGACGACGTTCTCCGGGACTTCCACCGCCGCCGCATGGAGATCCTCTGGGAGGCCGGATCCGACCTGCTGCTGCTGGAGACCCAGCCTTCCCTCCACGAGGCCCTCATCGAGGCCGAGATCGCCGAGGAGCTGGGGGCCGACTACTGGATCAGCTTCTCCTGCCGGGACGGCAGCCATATCCACGAGGGTGACCGCATCGCCGACTGCGCCGCCGCCCTCTCCCAGGGGCACCCCCACCTGCGGATGTTGGGCGTCAACTGCACGGCGCCCGAGTTCGTGGAGCACCTCATCGGGGAGCTGAAGCGCTCCACCTCCCTGCCCATTGCGGTGTATCCCAACAGCGGCGAGGAGTACGATCCCGCCACCAAGACCTGGCACGGCAGCCGGGACGGCATTACCTTCGGGGACTACGCCCACCGGTGGATGCGGGCGGGAGCCAGCGCCGTGGGCGGCTGCTGCCGCACGGTGGATTCCCACATCCGGGAAGTGGCCCGGGCCCGGGAGATCTATTTGAAGCTGGGCCGGTAATACCGGCAGGACACTGTGCAAAAAAGCGGGACGGAAAAATCCGTCCCGCTTTTCTCACGCCCGTTTCCGGGGAATCAGCAGCAGCTGATCCCGGGGAATGGCGTCCCCATCCTCCAGCTCATTGGCCGCCAGAATGGCGGGAATGGTGGTGTTGTACTGTTTGGCCAGGTCCCAGGCGCTCTCCTGTTTTCCCATGCACCGCAGCACCAGAGACGGCGCGCCGGTAAGATCCTTGGGATGCTCCAGATCCAGCCGGGCGGCGCTGATGCACATGTGCTTGTCGCAAGCCACCGCCTCCGCCTGGAAGTCCACCGGGAAGCGGACCTCGATGCCCCGGTCTCCCAGGCTCCCCTGTACCTCCTCGGTACAGGCGGCCCGGGCGGTGATCCGGCAGGTCTCCGGCAGCTCCATCTGGCAGGAGACCTCCACGCTGCGCTCCGCCACCAGGGGGACGCCTCCCTCGTCCAGATACAGCGCCCGGACGGCGGCGCTGGTGCGCAGCACCGCCGTCTCCCCCTCCCGGCTGACGGATACCGTGCCGCAGGTGACGGACAGGGACAAAATGGACTCCGCCACCACGCCGATCTCCAGCACCTCCCGCACCGTCTGGCGGCGGTTGAAGCTCTGGCAGAAGCTCACCAGGGACAGCGGTGAGGCGTCGTAGGTAAGCGCATAGGCGGTGGAGTACAGGTCGCTGAGCAGCGTCAGCTCCCGCTGCTCCCGCAGCAGCGCCGTGGCGTGGATGTACAGCGTCACAGCCATCTGGCGCCCCTCGGGATCCCCGCCGTCGATCTGCAGGTCTGTGCCGGAGAGCTGCACCAGCATGGATGCGGCGGCCCCTTCGGCGGCGCCCTCCACCTCCATGATCTGGGAGAATGGCAGCTCCCCGGTAAAGGAGGCGCACTGCCCGTCCTCCTGGCGGTAGAGAAGGCTCACGGTGAACACACCCTTAAAGATGAGCTTGCTGCCCACGATCTTGGTCTCCGTCACCGTGGGCGTCACCCTGCTGCACAGGATCTCCGCGGCCCCCTCCCGCCCGGGGGAGAGATTGAGCTCCTGGGAGAAGGTGAAGTCCTTTTCCGCCACATGGGTCAAGACCATCGCGCTCTGATGCTCCTGGCGCTTCTCCACCCGCTGACTCTCCTCCGCCTGGACATCCTCCGTCACGGCGACGCTGATGCGGCGGTAGCCAGTCACCCGGGTCACCAGCTTGCAGTGGGTGAAGACCTTCCGGGGATTGAGCAGACGGGTCTCCAGCAGCTCCGCCCCGGTCTCCGCCGTCAGGGCGGCGCACTCCGGCAGGGCGTGGGCGTCCCCCTGGGCGGTAAAGGGGATCGCGAACTCCAGTGTCCGGATGCCGCCCTCCCCGTCGGGAGTATAGAGGACGCTGACCCGCACGGTGCCGGAGATCTCCGCCCGGCCGTCCCGGATCTCCCGGCCGTGGAGGAACACCGCGCCCTGGGTCTCGATGATCCGGGCGATGTCCGGGCAGTAGTCCGGCACGATGGTCTCCGCCGTCTCCTCCTGGGTCAAAATCAGCTCACCGCCGCTGTCATATCCCTCAAAGCAATTTTTTTGCAGTTCCAGTTCCATGGTCACTTGCCCATCCTTTCCCGGCTGTTCAACCTGTGATGTTCCACTTTATGAACCGCCGGGAGCGCTTATGCCTGAATGTGGAAGAGTCTGCGCAGAATGCCGCTGAGGGCCTTGGGGGATTTCCAAACCACGATCTTCATAAAAACGCTCCTTTCTCTACCGCCGGCAGCAGGCGCAGCCGCAGGCGATCAGCAGCACCGCCACCAAAAACATCAGCGCACCCACCGGAAATACGGCGGCGATCAGAATACCGGCGCCCAAAGCCACCGCGCAGATGCCCAGGATCCAGTGTCCGCACCCGCGAAACATACGCCCCACACCCCTTTCTCACTCCAGTATATACACCCCGGCCCGTCCGGGTACAAAAAAAGCCGCCGGACGCGGATACGTCCGGCGGTCTTTTTCAATGTTTCTTCTCCTGCCAGTCCTGAAGGGGCTTGAGCTCCTCATAGAGGCGCAGGTAGCTCTGATGGCGGCTGGGCTGGATGTCCCCCCGCTCCACCGCCGCCAGCACGGCGCAGCCCCGCTCCTTGGTGTGGCTGCACCCCACGAACCGGCACTGGTCCAGATAGGGGGCAAACTCCCGGAACGTCTCCGGCAGGCGGTGTTTGAGTTCCAGGTTCAGCTCGTCGGTCTCAAAGGAGGAAAACCCCGGTGAATCCACCACATCCGCCCCGCACGCCAGGTGGTAGAGCTCCACATGCCGGGTGGTGTGGCGTCCCCGGCCCAGGGCCTGGCTGACGTCCCCTACCTGGATCTGGAACTCCGGATCCAGGGCGTTGAGAATGCTGGATTTTCCTACGCCGGAGTTGCCTGTAAAGGCAGACAGCTTACCAGTTATCTGCCCTTTCAGTTCCTCCAGCCCCTCCCCGGTTTCCGCGCTGACCCGGATGGTGGGGAACCCGGCGGCGGTGTAGATCCGGAAGAGCTCCTCCGCCGGATCCAGGTCGCACTTGTTGAGGACCACCACTACTTCACAGTCTTTCAGGGCGGCGATGGCCGCCACCCGGTCAATGAGGAAGGGATCCGTCTTGGGGATGGCGCCGGAGGCAATGACTACCAGCTGGTCGATATTGGCCACGGCGGGGCGGGTAAAGGCATTGCGCCGGGGCAAAATGGCGTCCACCACCCCGGTACCGCTGCCCAGATCCTGGATCTCCACCCAGTCCCCCACCAGAGGGCTCATGCCCTCCCGGCGGAATTTGCCCCGGGCCCGGCAGGTGTATTCCGTGCCCTCTGCGTCCACGTAGTAAAATCCGCTCAGGGCCTTGCGGATGCGTCCTTTAATTGCCATCAAAGGTCACCGTCTCACTCCAATAACGCTGATTGTCCACATAGGCTTCTACCTTGGAAGATCCGCTGCCTTCAATCTCACGGGTAAAGCTGCCCACCGTGCAGTCCACCTCTCCCTCATAAATCAGCCGACCGTCCTGATAGAGCTCCAGATATGCCTGCTCACGATCCGTGGGCAGCGGGATCGTCACGGTGGTACTGCCGGTTCCAGCCTCTCCGCCGTTCTCCGGCCCCTTGCTGACCACGAAGGTGATCTTGTCGCCGGGCTGGACTTCCGCGCCCGCGTCGGGCGTCTGGCGGATGATCTCTCCCACCGGTTTGTCGCTGTACTCGTCCGTCACGGTGACATCATCCGGGTTGAGACCAAGTCCTTCCAGTTGGCCCAGGGCGGTTTCCAGCTGCACGCCTACAAAGTTGATCAGGGGAATGGGCTGCTTGCCCTTGCTGAGCACCAGGGTGATGGTGTCGCCCTTGTGGAGCGTCTCTCCCTCCGCAGGGTCGGAGGAGATGACACAGCCGGCCTCCACCTCATCGTTGTAGACCATCAGATCCTCAGGCGCCTCAATGGTGAGATCGTACTTGTCCGCCAGATTCTTCAGCAGCGTCTCCGCGCCACGCTGGCTCTGTCCCACCACATTGATCATCTCACCGGTATCCTCTCCGTCGCTGACCCAGACCTTGATGACCAGGTTGTCGCCCTGGCGTTCCTCCCCTTCCTCAGGGTCCTGGCGGCAGATCTCGCCTTTCTCGTACTTATCGCTGAACTCGGTACCCTGGACAGCGATTTTGAAGATATCCTTGATCTCCGGCAGATCCTTAGCCTCTTCCTCCGTGCAGCCCAGCAGATCCGGCACCACATAGGAGGTGGGGGCCGCGCCGAAGGAGCCGAGAATCGTCCGGAAAAGCACCACGATCACAGCCACCGCCAGCACCACGGCCACGCCGATGAGGGCGGTATTGCGCTTATTGGAGCCACGGCGGGGCCGGTCGTAGTCATCGTCGTAATCGTCATAGCGGCGGCGCTCCCGCTCGCTTTCCCGGGCAGGACGGTGCCCGCTCTGCCCGTTGCTGCCGGAGAGAATGCTGGCGGTGCGCAGAGGCCGGGTGGGCTCGTCGGACTCCTCCGGGCGCAGATCCTCCAGCTCGAAGTCCAGGCTGACGCCGGGGTTCTTGCGGAAGGCCTCCAGGTCGGCGATCATGGCGTCGGCGGAAGGGTACCGCCGGTCCAGATCCGGCGCCATGGACTTCATGCAGATGAGCTCCAGCTGCTCCGGGATGTCGGGATTGATCTCCCGGGGTGCCAGGGGGATAGAGCTCAGGTGCTGGATGGCCACGGACACGGCGCTGTCCCCCTCGAAGGGCAGCCGCCCGGTGAGCATCTCATAGAGCACCACGCCGGCGGAGTAGATGTCGCTGCGGGCGTCGGTGCGGTCGCCCCGGGCCTGTTCCGGGGAGATATAGTGGACGGAGCCCAAAGCCTCCTGGGTCAGGGTCTGGGCGGAGTTTTCCAGGCAGGCGATGCCGAAGTCGGCCACCTTCACGCTGCCGTCCCGCAGCACCATGACGTTCTGGGGCTTGATGTCCCGGTGGACGATGCCCCGGCTGTGGGCGTGGCTGAGGCCCCGCATGATCTGGGTGATGAAGTGCAGGGATTCCCGCCAGTTCAGCTGGCCCCGCTTCTCCATATACTGCTTGAGGGTGATACCGTCGATGAGCTCCATGACGATATACTCCGTGTCGCCGCCCCGGGACACATCATAGACGGAGACGATGTTGGGGTGGGACAGCTGGGCCACGGCTGCAGCCTCCGCGTTGAAGCGGCGGCGGAAGTCCTCATCCTGAGCCAGGTCGCTCTTGAGGATCTTCACCGCCACCAGGCGGTTGAGCCGGTGGCACTTGGCCTTATAGACCACCGCCATGCCGCCTGTGCCGATGCGCTCCAGGATCTCATAGCGGTTGTCCAGCATTTTTCCAATGTACTGATCCATGGTTTCTTCCCCCTCCCTTACAGCTTGCGCGCCAGCACGGCGGTGACGTTGTCCGGCGCGCCGTGGTGCTTGGCGATGGCCAGCAGACGGTCCAGGCAGGTACCGGGGTCGTCCCCGTGGACGATCTCAAAGAGCATCTCCTGATCGGAGACCGTCTCGATGAGGCCGTCGGTGCAAAGGAGCAGGTAATCCCCCACCTCCATGGGGCAGATAAAGCCGTCGCAGGCGGCGGAGATATCGGGCCCCAGGGCCCGGGTGATGAGGTTGCGGTTGGGATGGTGGCGGGCCTCCTCCGCGGTGATGTCCCCACGGTCCACCATGCTCTCCACCAGGGAGTGGTCCTTGGTGACCCGGGTGATGCCCTCGGGGGTGATGTGGTAGGCCCGGCTGTCTCCCACGTTGGAGATCACCGCGCCGCCCTCCCAGGACACCGCGGACACCAGGGTGGTACCCATGCTGCGGCAGTCCACGGAGCGCATGGCAGCCTCCCGGACAGCCCGGTTGGCGGAGGCCACGGCATAGGCTGAGAGCTCCTTGAGCTCCTCCGGCGTCATATCAGGACGCAGGGTGCGGCGCATCTCCTCCATAAAGGTGGTGACGGCGATGTGGCTGGCCAGCTGGCCGCCGGCGGCGCCGCCCATCCCGTCGCACACCACGCAGACGGTGTGGCCGGAGGGGGCGTGGAACTCGGTGCCGTAGGCGTCCTGATTGTCCTTGCGCACCAGGCCCACGTCCGTCATGGCCCAGATTTTCATCATTGGGAATCCTCCCCTTTCTTTGCTTCTTCCATGGCCTTGCGGCGCAGCTGCCCGCAGGAGGCGTCGATATCGCCGCCCAGGCTTCTGCGGACGGTGGCGGTGACCCCCTGGGCCTCCAGCCGCTTCTGGAAGGCCGCCACGCGGCGGGAGGGCTTGAAGGGGCTCTCCACCACGTCGTTGAGGGGGATCAGGTTCACATGGCCCGGCATCCCCCGGAGCTTTTTGACAATGAGGTCTGCCTGCCAGTCATGGTCATTGACGCCGTCGATCATGGCGTACTCAAAGGAGATGCGCCGCCCGGTCTTGCGGAAATAGTCGTGGCAGGCGGCGAAGAGCTCCTCCACATCGTAGGCCCGGTTCACCGGCATGATTTTGGAGCGGGTCTCGCTGTCCGGCGCGTGAAGGGACACCGAGAGGGTCAGCTGCAGCCCCAGCTCCGCCAAACGCCGGATGCCGGGGATCACGCCGCAGGTGGAAAGGGAGATATGGCGCATGCCGATGTTCATGCCGTCCGGGTGGTTCACCAGCTCCAAAAACCGCAGGACATTGTCCAAATTGTCCATGGGCTCTCCAATGCCCATCAGCACGATGTTGGAGATCTCCAGTCCGGAATCCAGCTGGGTGAAGAGCACCTGGTCCAGCATCTCCGCGGGCGTCAGGTCCCGGACCTTGCCGGCGATGGTGGAAGCGCAGAAGGCGCAGCCCATGCGGCACCCTACCTGGGAGGAGATACACACGGTGTTGCCGTGATGGTACTGCATCAAAACCGTCTCGATACAGTTGCCGTCGGAGAGCTCCCAGAGGTACTTGGTGGTGCCGTCCAGCCGGGAGACCTGCTTGCGCTCCCGCCGGGGCACGGTCAAAATACACTGTTCCCGGAGGGTCTGCCGCAGGGCGGCGGGGAGATTGGTCATCTCATCGAAGGAGGTGACGCCCCGGTGGAGCCAGGAGAACACCTGCTTGCCCCGGAAGCCGGGCTGCCCCAGCTCCTTGAGGTATGCGGTGATCTCCCCCTCCGTCATGGATTTCAAATCGGTCATAACGGTCCTCATGTTTCGCGCCGCGTCATGCGGCAGATGTAAAAGCCGTCGATGCCGTGGCGCTGGGGCCACAATGTCACCTGGCCGTCCTCCCGGGAGCCGTGTCCCGGAAGGTCAAAGGGTGTCCGGACAAAGTCCGGATGCTCCGCCAAAAACGAATCCGTCACCTGCTCGTTCTCCTCCGGGAGGATGGTGCAGGTAGAGTACACCAGGGTACCGCCGGGACGCACATAGCGGGCGGCATTGGTCAAAATGGCACTCTGGATCACCGACAGGGCAAAAAGCTCGTCGGCGCTTTTATAGCGGGTATCCGGCTTCTTGCGGATGATGCCCAGGCCCGAGCAGGGCACATCAGCCATCACCACGTCAAACCGCTCCAGCCAGTCGGGATTCTCCCGGCGGCCGTCGGCGGCAGCGGTGGCGATGATGGAGATGCCCAGCCGCTCCGCCCCCTCCCGGATCCGGGAGAGCTTGTTTTCGTGGAGATCGCAGGAGAGGATGCTCCCCCGGTTCCCCATGGCCATGGCGGCGCCGAAGGACTTGCCGCCGGGGGCGGCGCACATGTCCAGCACGCGGTTTCCCGGCTTTACCCCGGCGATCTGGGCCACCAAAGCGGCGGCGCCGTCCTGCACCAGGAATTTTCCCTCCCGGAAAGCAGGCAGGGCCTGGAGATCGCCCGTGTGATCCAGCTCCAGGCAGCCCGGCACCCAATCATGGGGCCGGACGCCCACGCCGGAAGCTTCCAGCTCCGCCGACAGCGCCTCCGCTGTGGTCTTCAGGGGATTCACCTGCACCGTCAGGGGCGCCACGCCGTTATCCAAGCGCAGCAGCGCCTCCGTCTCCGCTTCTCCCAACAGGGCCACCAGGCGCTTCACCAGCCACCGGGGGTGGCTGTAGCGCACGGAGAGGGCCCGGACGGCATCCTTGTCCGGCAGGGCCGGCAGGGACTCCTTGTGGATGGAAAGCTGGCGCAGCACGGCGTTTACCAATCCCGCCGCCGCACCCCGGCCGGTCTCCTTGGCCAGATTCACCGACTCGTTGACGGCCGCACTGTCCGGCACCTTGTCCAAGAACAAAATCTGATAGGCCCCCAGCTGCAAGATCTCCCGCAGGGGCGGCTGGAGATGCTCCAGGGCCTGGCGGCAGTAGGCAGAGAGATAGTATTCCAGCAGCAGCCGGTTTTGCAGCACCCCGTAGACCATCCGGGTGCACAGGGCCGCGTCGGACTCGGAGAGGCGGTCCCGGGAGAGCTGTGCCTTCAAGGACGCGTCCGCCCAGGCGCCGTTTTTCCGGCAGGCAGTGAGCACCCGCAGCGCGGCAGACCGGGCGGTGGCCCGGTTTCGCACCGGGGCGCTCATTCGCGCCCTCCGCCCCGGCGGCTGCCGCCGCCCCGGGCCAGGAAGATCAGCACGAACCGCAGCAGCTGCAGCACGGACATCAAAAGGGCCGCCACATAGGTCAGTGCCGCCGCCCGCAGCACTTTCCGGGCCCCGTAGGCCTCGTCCGTATCCAGCAGGCCCTGCTCTTCAATGGCAGCCATGGCCCGGCCGGAGGCGTTGAACTCCACCGGGAGGGTCACCAGCTGGAAGAAGGTGGTCAGGGAGAACAGGATGATGCCCACCAGGAACAGGGACTGGCTGTAGAGCAGCAGGCCGATGATCAAAAGGAAAAAGGACAGCCGGGATCCGATCTGGGTGACCGGCACGATGGCTGTGCGCAGCCGCACGGGCCCGTACCCCACCGCATACTGCACGGCGTGTCCCGCCTCGTGGGCCGCCACGCCCACCGCCGCGATGGTGGGGGCGCCGTAGACAGACTCAGAGAGGTAGATGGTGTTGTCCCGGGGATCGTAGTGGTCGGTAAGGTTCCCCCGACAGGGCCGGATGGGCACGTCGTAGACGCCGTTGGCCCGCAGCACCGCCTCCGCCGCCTGGGCGCCGGTGATGCGGCGGCGGTTGTTGACGGCGTTGTAGCGCCGGAAGTTCCCGCTCACCTGCATCTGCGCCCAAAGGGAGAGCAACAGCACCGGGATCAGCAGCAGCACGTACAGGTTGTTGGCCAGAAATTCTCCATAATTGTAATAACCGTAAGAATAATAGGGCATAGAAAACCTCGCAAGAAAAGATTTGCCAAAGGGCTCCCGCCGTCTTACACGTCCATGGGGTGTCCCAGCAGATAGGCCGCGGCGGCCATGCGCTTGCCGCCCTCCGCCTGGATCTCCGTAAGATACAGGCTCTCCCCGCTGCCGCAGGAGACCCGGATGCCCCGCTTATCGGCGGAGAGGATGGTGCCCGGCGCGGCGGAAGCGGCCTCCCCCGGCGCGGTGCGGTAGACCTTGAAGCGGGTGCCCGCCAGCTCCGCCGTGGCGCAGGGCCAGGGGATCAGACCCCGAACCTGGCAGTCAATGGCCCGGGCGCTGCGGCTCCAGTCGATGGGAGACATCTCCCGGGAGAGCATGGAGGCATAGGTCCCGCCGTTCTCCGGCTGAGGGGTCCGGGTGGCGGTGCCGTTTCCGATGGCCGCCACCGCCTCACTGAGGGCCTCCGCCCCCAGCTCCGCAAGACGGACCGTCAGAGCCTGGGCATCCTCGTCGGAGCCGATGGGGGTGGACTTCTGGAGGATCACGTCTCCGGCGTCCAGCTCCTTGGCCATATACATGATGGAAACGCCGGTCTCCGCCTCTCCCTCCAGGATGGCCCAGTTGATGGGAGCCGCGCCCCGGTACTTGGGCAGCAGGGACGAGTGGACATTGATGGAACCGTACTTGGGATAGTCCAGCAACTCCTCCGGCAAAATCTTACCATAGGCCGCCACCACGATGAGCTCCGGCTTCAACTCCTCCACAATGGACATAGCCTCCCCGTCCCGGGCCTTGAGAGGCTGGTAAACGGGGATATTTTGTGTTAAGGCATATTCCTTCACAGGAGAGAACATCAGCTTGTGTCCCCGGTTTTTCGGCTTATCCGGCTGGGTGAAGACACCGCATAGCTCGTGTCCGTCCTCCACCAAGCGGCGCAGAGAGGCCACGGCGAAATCCGGCGTGCCCATAAACAGGATCCGCATGGATTACTCCCCTTCCTCTTCGTGCTCCAGATACTCCCGCAGCTCCTCGTCGCTGAGGAAGTGGTCCACGTGCTCCACGAACAGGTGACCGTCCAGATGCTCGATCTCATGGCAGAAGGCACGGGCGGTGAGGGCCTCGCCCTCCACCTCGAACCAGTTGCCGTCCCGGTCCTGGGCCCGGACCCGCACCACATTGGGGCGGGTGACGATGCCCCACTTGCCGGGGACACTGAGGCAGCCCTCCAGGCCTGTCTGCTCACCGCTCTGAGCCACGATCTGGGGGTTGATGAGCTCAATGAACTCACCGCTGCCCTCGTCCAGCACCACGCACGCCCGGCGCAGCACCCCCACCTGGGGGGCAGCCAGACCGGCACCATTGGCATCTTCCAGTGTCTCCGTCATGTCGTCCAGCAATTCATGCAGGTGGGCGTTGAACTCCGTCACAGGACGGCAGACCTTGGTCAAGCACTCGTCCCCCTGCTCTACGATCTTTCTCAGTGCCATAATATACCTCCCCGGACCGCATCACTCCATGGGATTGCAGTCCACAAATAGATTCACACCACGAAACTGCCGCTGCCCGGCAAACCAGCGCAGTACGCTGTCCACCCGCTCCCGGGTGGCGCGGTCGTTGCGCCGCACCAGCTGGCAGCGGTAGCGGTAGCGGTTGTTAACTTTCAAAACCGGCGCCGGAGCCGGGCCCAGCACCTCTGTCTCCGGATCGTCGCCCCACAGCTGCCGCAATGCCTCCCGCACGGAGGCGGCGGCCCGCAGCACGCTCCCCTCCTCTGTTCCCGAGAGGGTGAAGAGGAACCAGTCCGCGAAGGGCGGACAGCGGCGCAGCTGCCGCAGGCGGATCTCGCTCTCATAAAAGCGCCCGTAATCCTGCCGGGCGGCGCACTGGATCACGTCGTTTTCCGGCGTGTAGGTCTGGATCACAGCCCGGCCCTGCTTATCTCCCCGGCCCGCCCGGCCCACCACCTGGGTCAGCAGGCTGAAGGTCCGCTCCGCCGCCCGGAAGCTCTCCACATACAGCGACAGGTCCGCCGACAAAACACCCACCAGCGTCACATTCTCAAAATCCAGCCCCTTGGCCACCATCTGGGTGCCTAAGAGGATAGGGATGCGCTCCTTCTGGAACCGGCGCAGGATGGGCCCATGGCCGGAGGCAGTGGTGTCCGCGTCCATACGGAGGATCTCTGTGTCCGGGAACAGCTCCCGCAGCTCCTCCTCCACCTTCTGGGTGCCGGCGCCCACATGCTTCATGAGGCCGCCACATACCGGGCACCGGTCCGGCGCCCGCTCCGAGTGGCCGCAGTGGTGACACATGAGCCGCCCGTTGGCAGAGTGATAAGTCAACGCCACGGAACAGCGGGGGCACTCCGGCACATAGCCGCACTCCCCGCAAAGGAGCATCCGGCTGTTGCCCCGGCGGTTGAGGAACAAAATGCTCTGCTCCCCCCGCTCCAGGTTGGCCTCCAGCTCCCGGCGAAGCTCCCCGCCGATGAGGCCGGAATTGCCGTTGCGGATCTCCCGGCGCATGTCGGAAACAATGACCTGAGGCAGCGCGTGGCGGTTGTAGCGGCTTTTCAGCTCTGCCAGATGGTAGATCCCCTGCTCCGCCGCCCAGGCGGTCTCCACCGAGGGGGTTGCGGAACCCAGAACCAAGACTGCGTTGCTGCGGCCGCAGCGGTATTTGGCCACGTCCCGGGTGTGGTACCGGGGCGGGTTTTCCGATTGATAGCTGCCCTCCTGCTCCTCATCCAGGACGATGAGGCCCAGGTTCTCCAGGGGGGCAAAAACAGCGGAGCGGGTACCCAGTACCACCCGGGCCTCTCCCCGCCGGATGCGCTTCCACTGGTCGTAGCGCTCCGTCATCCGCAGTCCGCTGTGGAGCATGGCCACCTCCTGCCCGAAGTAGGAGGAGAATTTGCGCATCATCTGCGGCGTGAGCACGATCTCCGGCACCAGCACCATGGCGGTCTTCCCCTGGGAGAGGACCTCCTGCACCAGGCGCAGATACACCTGGGTCTTGCCGCTGCCGGTGACGCCCTGGAGCAGCACGGCCTCCGGCCGTCCCGTCCCGGTGAGGGAGAGGATCTGCCGGAAGGCGGCCTCCTGCTCTTCACTCAGCCGGATGGGCGCTCCCGGCTCTACCGGCTCCTCCGGCTGGGAGATCCGCAGCTCCTCCTCCTGGGAGAAGGTGATGAGCCCTGCCTTCTCCATACTCCGCAGGGACTGCATGGAGGCTCCGGTGAAATAGCACACATCCGCCGCGCTGGTGCGGCCTGCGGACGCCAGGAGATGCACCACCTCCCGGCGGACCGGCGAAGCGCGGCGTCCGCTCTCCACCATGGCCAGCGCCTCCTGGGCGTCCGTGGCCAGCTCCACCATCCGGCGGGTCTTGTCGGACACCTGCCGGCGGGCGCTGGCGGCACAGGTGACGGCCCCCGCCTTCCGCAGCGCGTGCAGCACGGAGGCGGTATCCTCCCCGCACTGCTCCCGCAGCGTCTCCAGCGGTGCGCTGCCGCCGCCGGCGGCAAGGGCCTCCAGCACCACCTCCCCGCCGGGCACCGGGGGCTCCGGTGCTGTGCCGGTCAGGGTCCAGACCTCCTGGAGATGGTACCAGAGCCCCGCAGGCAGGATGGTCTTCACCGCCTCAAAGAGGGTGCAGAAGTACCGGCTGCGCATCCACAATGCCATCTGGATCCCCTCCCGGTTCAGCACCGGCTCCGCATCCAGCAAATCGCCCAGGGGCTTGAGAGCGGGAGTCTTCTCCCCCGTCCCCACTGCCAGGATGATCCCCTCCGACGTGCGGTTTCCCTTTCCAAAGGGCACAGTGACCCGGACGCCGGGTACCGCCCGCTCCGCCAGAGGGGCGGGGATCAGGTAGTCATAGGGCTTGTCAATGGAATAGGGCGCGGCGCTGACCGCTACCTTTGCAATGCCGGCGGTCTCCATGCCTCGCCCTCCTCCGTTACTCCTCGATGGTCAGATCCATGTTTCTGGCGTCCAGCTTGCCCTCGGCCACCTCATGGATGGCCATGGTGACGGGCTTATCCTCCAGATGCTCGCCGCTCTCATCGGCGGCCTCGGCGATCTGGCGGGCCCGGCGGGCCACCACGTTCACCAGCATGTAGCGGTTGGGGATATAACTGGTCAGCTTGTTCATTGCGGGATACAGCATCATAATGATCTACTTCCATTCTGCCTGATTTCGGCTAAATTTTTTGTCGGATACACCAAGAAACGCCGGGATTATTTGCTGTTGATGATCTCCATGCGCTCCTTGGGCTTGCAATGCTCCGCCGTCATGATGGCGTTGAGCTCACGCACCGCGTTGTCCACGGTGTCGTTGATGACGAAATAATCATAGGTGTGGGCCGTCTGGAACTCCACCTTGGCCCGCAGCAGCCGCTTTTGGATCTTCTCCATGGGATCGGTGCCCCGCTCGGTAAGGCGGCGCTCCAGCTCCGCCCAGCTGGGGGGCGCGATGAAGATGCGCACCGTGTCCGGCCGCTTGCTGCAAACCTGGATGGCGCCCTGGATCTCGATATCCAAAATCACGTCCTTGCCCTGGTTCATGGCATCGTCCACCAGCTTCTTGGGGGTGCCGTAGAAGTTGCCCACATACTCGGCATACTCCAAAAACTCGTCCGCCGCGATGCGCTGGCGGAAGGTGTCCACATCCAGGAAGTGGTAGTGGACGCCGTCCACCTCGCCGGGACGGGGATCCCGGGTGGTGGCGGACACGGAAAAATACAAATTGGGCCGGGACTCCATCAGAGCGGCCAATACGGTGCTCTTTCCCACGCCGGAAGGCCCCGAGATAATAAACGTCTTTCCCTTTCGCATACTCTCACTCTCTCTCCTCATTGGATCCAGTTTGCCCGGATACGCCGAATTTCTCCGGCGGCAGGGCAGACAAAATCACATGGTCGCTGTCCATGATGAAAATGGAAGCGGTCTTGCGCCCGTAGGTGGCGTCGATGAGCATTCCACGCTCCCGGGTCTCCTGCACCATCCGCTTGATGGGGGCGGAATCCGGGCTGACGATGGCCACCAGCCGATCCTGGGACACCATGCTGCCAAAGCCGATGTTGATGAGCTTCATGGCTGCCCCCTCACTCGATGTTCTGGACCTGCTCGCGCATCTTCTCCACCTCGGCCTTGAGCCCCACCACCACCTGGGCGATGGCCACGTCGTTGCACTTGGAGCCGATGGTGTTGGACTCCCGGTTGACCTCCTGGATGAGGAAGTCCATCTTGCGGCCCATGGGCTCATCGGACTCCAGCATGGTGCGCAGCTGAGCCACGTGGCTGCGCAGCCGCACCGTCTCCTCGTCCACGGCCACCTTGTCGGCGTAGATGGCGGCCTCCGTCAAAATCCGCTGGGGATCGATGGTGGTGCTTTGGAGCACCTCCTCCATCCGGGCGGTGAGCTTGGCCCGGTACTCCGCCACCGTCTCCGGGGAACGCTCCTCCACCTGGGCGGTATAGTGCTCGATGGTGGTGAGCCGGCCGCCGATGTCCTCCGCCAGCTTTTGGCCCTCCACAGCGCGCATCTGGTTGTAGGCCGCCAGGGCCTCCTCCAGCACGGCGCAAAGATCCGCGCTGACGGTCTCCAGATCCTCGTCCTCCTTGGTCACCGTCAGGACGTCCGGGAACCGGGAGAGTGTCTCCGGCGTCACGTGGGCCTCGGTACCGCAGACCTCCGCCAGCTCGCCCAGGGCCGCGGCGTACTGGGCCGCCAGCTCCCGGTTGACGGTGACCTTGGCCACGTCTGCCGCGGAGGCGTCCACGGTGATATAGACATCCACCTTGCCCCGGGAGACCGCCTTCTGGACGCAGGCCTTCACCGCGTCCTCGGCGAAGGTGTACATCCGGGGCATCTTCACAGTGCAGTCCAGATAGCGGTTATTGACGGAGCGCACCTCCACGGTGATGTCCCGCTTGTTGCGCATTTGTCTTGCCCGGCCGTAGCCGGTCATGCTCTTAATCATGGTCGTTCTCCCTCCATCAGATACAGAAAAAGCCGTATCCACAGCCGTTGCACATGAGATACGCGCAGCAGATTTCCGCGCACAGGTTGCCGCTGCAGGCGTTGGTGCCGAATACGCCGCCGTCGGGGCGGTAAGCGCTTTGTCCGCTGTTTTCCATATACTCCAGAGCGGAGCGGTACTCGGCGTTGCCGGGATCCATCTGGCAGGCGGTTTGATAGTAGCGCTTGGCCTCGTCCATCCAGCCCCGGCGGTAGCACACGGCGCCCTTGAGGAAGTTCCACTCGGCGTTGTGGTCGGAGTAGTTGGCCAGCAGCGCCTCCGCCCGGCTCAAATCCCCGGTGCTGATGGCGATGCGCACCTGCTGGAGCACGGAGCTGCCGGAGGCGGACTGCCCGTAGCGCTGGTACCCGCCATACCCGCCGTACCCGGAGGAACCATAGCTGCCGGAGGAGCCGCCGTAAGAGGAGCCTGTGCCGGAGGACCGGCCGCTGCGCTCCTTGGTGATCTGCTCGTAGGCGGCATTGATCTCCTTCATTTTCTCCTGGGCCAGATCTGCCAGGGGATTATCGTGGTAATTGTCCGGGTGGTATTTCCGTGCCAGGTTCAAATATGCCTTTTTGACCTCCGCGTCGGTGGCGGTCTCCGGCACACCCAGGATCTGATAGGGATCGTTCATGTGGTTTCCTCGTCCTTCTTGTGTTTCTTTCTGTATCCGCCCCGGGCCACGCGGCGGTAAGTTCCGTCCAGCACCGCTTTTCCCACGGCGAAGAGGCCGGTGTAAACGGTGCTCTCCAGCAGCGGCCGCCACACGCCGAAGTCCCACAGCTCAAAAGCCGTGGTGATCATGTGGATGGAGTGATCCAGCGTGTACCCGAAATCCCGGCGGGCCTCCGGTGTCCACGTGCCCTCCGTCAATCCGTAGCGCAGTGCCACGGGATTGTAGTTTCCGGAGGCGGCATCCTCCTTCAGATCGTCTGCCGCGTCCACCAGGTAGATCCACCGGCCCAGGTGATAGAGCATCTGCTCCAGAACCCGGCGGCGGACAGGGTCGTCCACCTCCCCGGCAGCACCGGAGAGCAGCGATGCAAAGGCATCCGCCGCCTGATCCATGGAGGGGCAGCGCTCCTCCTCCAGCCGGGAGAGCAGCGTCAGCTGCTCCCGGGTGTGGGCATCAAACTCCGGCCGCCGGGCCGCCGCCTTCCGGTAGGATCCGGCAATGGCACCGCAGAGGGCCCGGTAAGCGATTCCCTTGGCCGCCCCATGGTCCTGGGCCCCGTCCCGCAGCTGCCAGTAGGCCAGGATCACACTCTCGTCCGCCGCCAGCTCCAGTGCCGGGGAACCGGCATCGTAGGGCCGCTCCCGCAGGGGGCTGGCGGGGCACCGCCCGCACAGCCGGCAGGACTCCTCCCCCTCCGAGAGCAGGATGGCCAGGAACGTGAAATCATAATTCAGCAAGAACCGGGCCCGGAAGCCGTATCGCCGGGAGAGCTCATGGCAGAGCCCGCAGTAGATCCGGCGAAAGCGGTCCTGCTCCTCCTGCCCCAGGAGCTTCAGCGGCGGCTTTACATATCCAAACATACCCGCCGATGCTTAAAACAGCCTGACAATGGTAAAGGTCAACCCTCCCTGTCGGCGCAGCCGCCGGTCATAAGCCACGGCGATGAGGATGCCCAGCACGAATCCGGCTGCCGCCACACCATAGCGTACCGCCAGGCTGGAGACGGCGATGGTGGCAAAGTATCCCACCAAAAACAGCACGATGGGGGTCAGGTATACCAGCATGACGATGTGGAGCATCTTTTTGGTGCTGCTCTCCACCACCACCTTCTGACCGGGCTGGGCCCCAATGGGGTTCAGGGCTTTGGCCCGTACCGCCGCGCCGGTGACGCCGCAGCCGGCGCACTCCTCGCAGTCATGCCCGCAGGCGGATTTGCGGGGCACTGAGATCTCCGCCCGCTGGGCGTCCAATATCCGTTCAACTGTTGCGATCTGTGTCATAGTTTTCGTCTTCCTCCGTGCGCACCTGCGCACATTTCAAATTTTCCGATTGTCCGGCCCGGTCATTCCGACGGCTCCGGCTCGGGATTGTCACTGTCCGGCTGGGTGCCGTTTTCCCGGATGGTCACCTGCACCACATAATTGCCGGAAACGCCCACGTCCACACCGTTGACCTTGACTTGGGCAGGTACGGTATAGCTGCCGGTGGCGGAGCTGAGCTCCGAGAGATCCACCGTCACCTCCACGTCGTCGCCGGTGACGGCGGCCACGTCTGCGGAGGTGCCGAAGACCGTCACCGTCAGTTCCGAGGTGAGGATCTCCGTAGTCTTTCCCTGGGGATAGTTGGACAAGGTGAAGTTCTGGGTAGTCACCTGGGCAGAGGTCATGTCATTGAAGGAAATCTGCAGCGTAGCCCGGGTGACGCCGCTGAGGTTGGTGCACCCCTCCGGGACGGTGATGGGGTAGCTGTACGTGGCGGTGCCGCTGTCCAGCAGGGACAATAGGTCAAAGGCCTCGCTGCCCAGGGTGATGCTGTCCACATCCCGCAGCACGCCTGCGTCACCGGAGACGGTGATGGTAGAGGGCTCAATGCGGTAGGTGACATTGCTGAGCCTGGCGCCGGGATGCTGCTCGAAATCGACTCGCAGCTGCAGCTCCTTGGTGACGATGATGGGCAGCGTCACCTGGATCTGCTCCGCATCGGCCTGAATGTTGGTGCCGTCCACCAGCTGGTCGTTTTCATCATAGAACTGGTAGTCCAACATCTGGGTAATGGTCTCCGTGGCGTTGTCGTATTCCAGCACCACCTTGGCATAACTGACGGGAGCAATGTCCTCCTCCTGGCCGCGGATCTCAAGGGTGGCCGGGGAGATCTGCAGCTCACCGCCGGAGTATCCCTCCGCCACGGTGCCGATCTGCTCGCAGCGGACGTCGATGGTCTTGCGGTCCAGCTCGCCGATGTTCACCTGCACCATGTAGGAGGAGGTGGAGGTGGTGGTGATCTTCCCCCGCAAAGCGCTGGGATAGAAGACATTGGGCGAAACCCGCTGCACGCCCGCCTCCGTAATGTCGGAGAGGTCCGCCTGAACCAGGATCTCATCCTTGTCCAGCTTGGCAATATTCCACCGGGTGCCCTGGACCGTCAAGGTCACCTCTGTATCGGTGGCGGTGTCCCCCTCCCCCTCCAGGAGCATCAGCCCCCGGTCTGTCAGGGTACTGGTTCCCAGGTAGTTGATGGGGACCGTATAGGTCTTTTCCACGATGGTGCCGTTGCTGACGTCCACCATCACCCAGATGGCCGCCGCCACCAGGATGGACAATACGATATACAGCGCCTTACGCTGGCGTTCCTTATTTTCCACCGTTGTCACCTCCGTTTTTCCGGGGCCGCAGGAGGCTCATCAGGTTGAACTTGGGCCGCTCCTCCCCCTCGTCCTCACCCGGGGGAAGCAGCTCGTTGCGCAGAAGATTTTCCAGCGTCTCCGGCTTGAGATGGCGCTTGAGCATGCCGCCGATGGCCACGGAGATGGATCCCGTCTCCTCCGAGACGATGACCACCACGGCGTCGGAGTTCTCACTCATGCCGATGCCGGCCCGGTGGCGCATGCCCAGGTCCCGGGACAGGTTCACATTCTTGCTCAGAGGCAGCATGCAGCCCGCGCCCAGGACCCGGCCGTTTCGCACGATGACGGCGCCGTCATGCATGGGCGCCTTGACGAAGAAGATGTTCTTCAAAAGTTCGCTGGAGACCGCCGCGTCCAGCACGGTGCCGCTGCGGACCATGTCGTCCAGCAAAATCTCCCGCTCGAAGACGATGAGGGCGCCGGTGCGGGAATGGGACATCTCGGTACAGGCCAGCACCGTCTGTCCGATGGTCTGCTCCAGGGTGTTGCCTGTCTCGGTATGGGTGAAGAACGCGATGATCCTGCGGCTGCCCATCTGTTCCAGAATGCGCCGGATCTCCGGCTGGAACAAAATAATCAGCGCCAGGATGCCCATGTCCACCATACGGCTCATGAGATAGTAAATGCTGTGCAGCTGCAGGACATAAGATAAAAACAGAGCGATCATGAATACGCACAGTCCCTTCAGGAGACTGGCGGACTTGGTGCTCTGCACCAGCTTCAGTAGCTTATAAAGGACGAAAGCCATGATGGCGATATCCAACACATCCGTCAGCTGGATGGTCAGCAAATAGCGCCAGATCACGGCGGGCAGATTTATGATATCCAGTTCCATGGCAGCATCATCAACCCCTTCTGGCCATGAATACTTAGATTATATAAAATCTGCCTGTAGATTTCAAGGTAAACCATGCCAAAATTCACGGTCTGTTCAGAAAAATCAAGGCTTTTGAGTCAGGATCTCCTCCATGGCATCCAGGAATCCCTCCACCTCCCGGGGCGTGTTGTGGTCGGAGAAACTGACCCGCACGGTGCCGGTATCCACGGTGCCCACTGTCTCATGGGCCAGCGGCGCGCAGTGGAGCCCCGCCCGGACAGCGATGTCTTTTTCTCCCAGGGCCGCCGCTATCTCCTCCGCCCCCAGATCCCGGCTGGTGAAGGAGACCACCCCAGCCTGGCTGTGCAAATCCCCGTTGGCGTAGACCGTCACACCCGGAAGGCGCCGCAGGCCCTCCGACACCAGCTGGGCAAGGCGCCGCTCCCGCAGCAGGATATTCTCCGGCCCCCGTTGCTGCACATACCGCACCCCTGCCAGCAGCCCTGCGATGCCCGGGACATTGTGGGTTCCCGCCTCCAGGCGGTCCGGCAGGAAGTCCGGCATGGACTGGCTCATGGACTGGCTGCCGGTGCCGCCCTCCAGCAGCGTTTTCACCGGAGCCTCTCCGCTGCACAGCAGTACGCCGGTACCCTGGGGGCCATAGAGGCCCTTGTGCCCCGGCATGGCGATGAAGGCCGCCCCCAGGGCGTCCATGTCCAGCGTCAGGGCCCCCGCAGACTGGGAGGCATCGATGATAAAGGGCACGCCCCGCTCCCGGCACAACGAAGCGATCTCCTCCACTGGCTGCACGAAGCCGAAGACATTGGACACATGGCAGCAGATCACCGCGTCGGTCTCCGGCGTAACGACCTTGTCAAAGGCCTCCAGCACCGCCTCCGGCTGAAACAGGGCCCCCGCCGCCACAGTAGTCCGGGCTCCCAGGGCCGCCAGGGGCCGGGTGACGGCGTTGTGCTCATATCCGGAGATCACTGCCCGCCCTCCCGGCGGCACCAGGCTCTTGATGGCGATGTTCAGCGCGTGGGTGGCGTTGAGGGTAAAGGCCACGTTCTCGGGATTTTTCAGGTGGTACAGCTCCGCCAGGGCGCAGCGGCAGTCAAAGGCGGTGTCCGCCGCCCGGACGGCGGCCGGATACCCGCCGCGGCCCGGGGAACTCATGGTGGCCATGGTCTCCGCCATGGCGGCAGGAACCGTCCCGGGCTTCTGGAAGCTGGTGGCGGCGCTGTCAAAATAGATCATACGCAATCCCTCCCGCAGTTTTTTCGGGCCGGCGCCCGTGGGATGGTCACCGCACCTCCCGGTACAGTCCGCTTTGGTTGAGATAAACAGAAACGGGATCCAGAGACTCCCGGTGAATGACAGTCAGTGCCTGCGCCAGGTCTCCGGCGCGGATCTGCACCGCGTAGGCGCAGCCCTGGGCGGAAAGCTCCCGGGGGGCCCGGTAGATCCGGCAGGCGATGCCGGCCCGGCCCAGTGCCCGCTGCATCCGCTGGGCATAGGTCACGGAGCGGGCAATGATGAGATACTGCTCCACATAGACTCCTCCTCTCCGCCCATCCTATGCCAAAGGACGGCAAAGGTGCCTGCCATTCCAACAAAAAAAGGACGTGGCGCCCACGTCCTTTTTCTTCACTTGACCTTTTCCAGCAGCACCACCGCATGGGCCGCCATGCCGGATCCGTCCCCGGTGAAGCCCAGGCCCTCTTCCGTGGTGGCCTTCACATTCACCTGCTCCGCCGCCACGCCCAGAGCCTCAGCCAGCTTTTCCTCCATCTCCCGGCGGTAGGGCCCTACCTTAGGGGCCTGGGCCAGGAGGGTGGCGTCGATATTCACCACCGCGAACCCCTTCTCCCGGAGAAGGCACCCCACCTCCCGCAGCAGCAGCAGGCTGGAGATCCCGGCGTAGGCCGGATCCGTGTCCGGGAAGAGCTTGCCGATGTCGCCCAGCCGGGCGGCGCCTGTGAGGGCATCCATCACCGCGTGGGTCAGCACATCGGCGTCGGAGTGGCCCAGTAATCCCCGCTCATAGGGGATCTCCACGCCCCCCAGGATCAGCCTGCGCCCCTCCACCAGCCGGTGGACGTCGTAGCCGTGTCCGATCCGCAGATTCGTCATGTGTTCTCCTCCCCCAGCAGGGCCTCCGCGATCACCAGATCCACCGGAGTGGTGATCTTCAGGTTCCGCTCGTCGCCCTCCGTCAGCGTCACGCTCTTACCCAGCCGCTCCACGGCGGAGCAATCGTCCGTCACGGCGGCGCCGGCATCCAGGGCGGACTGCAGTGCCGCTTTCAGGAGGTCCGCCTGAAAGACCTGGGGGGTCTGTACCGCCCGCAGCCGGGCCCGCTCCGGTGTGGACGCCACGGTATCCCTGTCGTCCACCACCTTGATGGTGTCCTTCACCGGCACGGCGGGAGCCGCGGCGCCGCACCGGGCCGCCAGCTCCACCACCCGGTCAATGAGCTCCGGCGTCACCAGGGGTCGGGCCCCGTCCTGCACCGCCAGCAGTTCCGACCTGGGATCCGCCTCCAGGGCCGCCAGCAGCACGGAGTGTACCCGGTCCTCCCCTCCCCGGACCACCTTGGAGCATTTGCTGATTCCATATGTACGGCAGAGCTGGGAAATGGCCACCAGGTCTTCTTCCCGGGTGGCCACCACAATCTCGTCCACGCGCTCCGCCCGCTGCAGTGCCGTCAGAGTCCGCACCAGCACCGGCACGCCGTCCAGCAGCTCCAACAGCTTGTTGACGCCGCCCATCCGTGCAGAGCTCCCGGCGGCCGCCACCAGCGCCGTGCACCGGGGGCGGCGGGCCTGCTGCATTTTTTTGAAAAACGGAAGCATAAGAACCCTCTTTTCCTCAGCGGGATTCCGCCGTCTGGAGCATGGCGGCATCCAGCCGGGACTCCATGTCGGCGGGCGAGGCGTCCTCCGCCAGCACCAGCTCCGAAAGCAGGATCTGGCGGGCGCTGTGGAGCATCTTCCGCTCCCCGGTAGAGAGCCCCCGGCGGCGGTCCCGGCGCATCAGCGCCTTGATGACCCCCGCCACCTGGTAGAGGTCGCCGCTCTTGATCCGCAGGAGATTTTCCCGGTAGCGCTTGTTCCAGCTGATGGACTCGTCCACCGCGATGGAGGGGATGGCCGTCAGCAGCCGCTCCGCCGTCTCCCGGTCCACCACGGCCCGCAGGCCCACCGTCTGGCTGGACGCCACAGGGATCTTCAAAAGCAGGCCGCCCACAGGCATCCGGAAGACATAGTAGTCCCGCGTACTGCCTGCGATCCGCTCCTGTACGATGTCCGCGATCACACCCGCTCCATGCATGGGATGCACCACCAGATCCCCAATGGCGAACATATTCCGCTCCTTTCTCCTCCGACCGTTCGCTCCCTGTAGACACCTCTCGCATATCATAGTTAAGAATATTATACCGGCTTTCCATCCCTTTTACAAGGAATCTTAACAAAATTTTGGAATCATTTCCCGCAAAAAAGCGCCCCGGAGGGCCTTTGGAGCCTTCCGGGGTGCTTTATGCAACAAATTTACTTCTTGTTGGAGCGGCGCCAGATGTGCATCTTCTCGGCTTCCGCAATCAGCTGCTCGCGGAACTGGGGATGGGCGATGGAGATAATTCCCTCGGCCCGCTCCCAGGTGGACTTGCCCTTGGCGTTGAACTTGCCGTACTCCGTGACCAGCCAGTGGAGGTTGGTGCGGGTAGCGGTGACCACGGAGCCCTCCAGCAGCGTGGGACGGATGCGGGACTTCAGCTCGCCGGTCTTCTTGTCGGTATAGGCGGAGGAGCAGCAGATGAAGCTCTTGCCGCCCTTGGCCAGGTAAGCGCCCATGACGAAGTCCTGCTGTCCGCCGGCGCCGGAGATGTGGTGGGTACCGGAGGACTCGGAGGACACCTGGCCGTAGAGGTCGATGTCCACGGCGCCGTTGATGGACATAAAGTTGTCGATCTGGGACACCCGGGCGATGTCGTTGACATAGCTGACGGGGGCAGCCATGCACTCGGGGTTGTTGTTGAGGAAGTCGTAGAGCTTCTGGGTGCCTGCGGCGAAGGCGTAGGTCTGCCGGCCCCGGTCAAAGGGCTTGCAGGCGCCGGTGATGCGGCCGGCCTTGGACATGTCCACGAAGGCATCCACGTACATCTCAGTGTGCACACCCAGATCCTTCAGGTCGCTCTCAGCGATCATCTGGCCGATGGCGCTGGGCATGGAACCGATGCCCAGCTGCAGGCAGGCACCATTGGGGATCTCGGGAACCACCAGGTTGGCCACCGCCAGATCCACCTCGGAGGGCGTGCCGGAGCCGCCCAGGATCTCCATGGGAGGATTCTCGCCCTCCACGATCATGTCCACGTCGCTGATGTGCACGCAGTTGTCAAAGCCGCCCAGGCACACGGGCATGTTCTTGTTGACCTCCACGATGACGGTCTTGGCACACTCGCACACGGCCTTCAGGTGGGAGCCGCCGGGGCCGAAGTTGAACCAGCCGTGCTCGTCCATGGGCGCCACCTGGAACATGGCCACATCCAAAGTCTTGATGCAGTTGCGGTAGTAGCCGGGCAGCTCGGAGTAGCGCAGGGGGATGTAGTAGGCAAAGCCCTCATTGACGGCCTTGCGCTCGATGCCGCTCATGTGCCAGGAGTTCCATGCGAAGTGCTCAGCGGCATTGGGCACGTCGAAAATCGCCGGCCGGTGGGTCAGGATGCCGCCCCGGATGTTGACGTCCTTCAGCTCCCCCATCCGCTTGGCCAGAGCCACGTCCAACGCATTAGCGGAGCAGACGCTCCAGCCGTAATCCACCCAGTCGCCGGACTTGACGGCCTTCACTGCCTCGTCAGCGGTGGTCAGTTTCTGCTGATACTCTTCCCGAAAGCTCATGTCTTTGTTCCTCCCGTCAGATATGGATATGTCGCATCACTTGTATGATGTCAGTTGCGTTGTCTGATTTCCAGCGTCTCAATTATAGCATGCCCATCCGGGCAATGCAATGAAAACGTGAAAAAAATCACAAAATTTTTCAAAAAAGAGGCAGACCGCAGGGGCCTGCCTCTTTGGTTGTCTGCGCGGCGAAGAGATTACTCTTCCTCAGCGGGCTCCTCCGCAGCAGCGGGGGTGAGCAGAGCGCGGATAGACAGGGAGATCTTCTTCTTCTCCTCGTCCACAGCGGTGATCTTGGCGTCCACGATCTGGCCCTCGGACAGGACGTCCTCAGGCTTCTCGATGCGGTGGTCGGCGATCTGGGAAATGTGGATCAGGCCGTCCACGCCGGGCACCACCTCAGCGAAAGCGCCGAAGCTCATCAGCTTCACGATGCGCACGGAAGCCACGTCGCCCACAGAGTACTTGTCCATGAAGACCTGCCAGGGATCGATGCTGCGATCCTTGACGCCCAGGGAGATCTTGCGCTTTTCGGGGTCAAAGGAAATGACGTACACCTCCAGGGTGTCGCCCACCTTGCACACCTCGGCGGGGGTCTTGATACGGCTCCAGCTCAGCTCGGAGATATGTACCATGCCGTCCACGCCGCCGATGTCCACGAACACACCGTAGGA
>CAJKKQ010000017.1 GCA_905200545.1 uncultured Oscillibacter sp. | reverse complement strand
GCTCCTCGATGCCGTGGGCGCCCTTCTCCTTGCGGAAGCAGGGGGAGTAGGAGGTGAGGGTCTGGGGCAGGCTCTCGGCGGGGAGGATCTGGTCGATGAAGCGGCCGATCATGGAGTGCTCGCTGGTGCCGATGAGGTAGAGGTCCTCGCCCTCGATCTTGTACATCATGGCATCCATATCCGTCTGGCTCATGACGCCCTCCACCACGTTGCCGTGGATCATGAAGGGGGGGATGCAGTAGGTGAAGCCCTTGCCGATCATGAAGTCCCGGCCGTAGGCCAGCACCGCCTCATGGAGCCGGGCGATGTCCCCCAGCAGATAGTAGAAGCCGTTGCCGGAGACCCGGCCGGCGGCGTCCAGGTCGATGCCGTTGAAGGACTCCATGATCTCCGTGTGATAGGGGATGGGGAAGTCGGGCACCTTGGCCTCACCGAAGCGCTCCACCTCCACGTTGCAGGAGTCGTCAGGGCCGATGGGCACGGAGGGGTCGATGATCTGGGGGATCTGGAGCATGTCGTGGTGGAGGGCAGCCTCCAGCTCCGTCTCCTGCTTTTCCAGCTCCGCCAGGCGGTCTGCCTGCTGCTTCACCTGGGCCTTGACGGCCTCTGCCTCCTGAAGCTTGCTGGGATCCTTCTTGGCCTGGCCCATCAGCATGCCGATCTGCTTGGAGAGGGTATTGCGGTTGGAGCGCAGCTGATCCGCCTCGGCGATGGCGGCACGGCGCTTGGCGTCCAGTTCGATGACCTCATCCACCAGGGGCAGCTTGGCGTCCTGGAATTTCTTCTTGATGTTTTCTTTGACAGCGTCGGGATTTTCCCGGATAAACTTGATATCCAGCATGGTTCCATTCTCCTTGTCGGTCGATTCCCGGCAAAGCCGGGCGGATTTTTATTGGGGATGTTTCACGTGAAACATGGGTGATCAGTGGTTCAAAACGGCCTCTTTCAGCTGCTGATAGCGGTCGGCAGGGGAGGTGACCCCTTCGGGCCGGTCGTCGGGCAGCAGATCCACCAGGCCTTCGTCATCCATGCGCTGGAGGGTTTCCAGGCAGCCGTCCATGTCTCCGGCGGAATACTGCTGCTGCAGCTGGTACAGGGCCAGCAGCGCCTCCTGGGTCTGCTGGGCGTTCAGCGTTTCCTCCTTGGCCTGATCCAGCTCCGTCTGGGCCTGGTCCAGGGCGTCCTCCGCGTCGGAGAGCTCCTGCTCCATCTCCAGCAGGCGGTCCTGGGTGTCCTGGATCTCCTGCATGGCGGAAACGGAGTCCTGCAATTCTCCCAGCACCTTGCTATTGCTCTGCTGGTGCATCACAAAGGACAGCGCCATCAGCAAAAAGGCCACCACAAAGAGGATCATAATATAGACCACAACGGGCTTTTTCCCGGATGGGGTCTCCTGGGGAGGCTGTTCCTCCGGCGCACCGCTGCTTCGTTTTTCCAGATTCATATTTGGATGCGTCCTTTCAGTCGGTATGTTTATGGACCCGGATGGCCGCCAGCGCCTCCAGCAGGTCGTTGAGATCGTCCATCCCGTAGTATTCCAGTTCAATACGGCCTTTTTTCCGGCCCTTGACGATGCGCACGCCCCGTCCCAGCTGGGAGGAGAGCTCCTTCTGGGCCTCGGCGGCGTAGTCCACATAGTCGGCAGGCGGGGGAGGGGCAGTTTCCTTCTCCTTGGCCAGCCGTTTGGCCAGGGCTTCCGTCTGCCGGACGGAGAGCCCGCCGGAGACCACCGCCTCGGCGGCCCGCTCCTGTACGGCGGCAGGCAGGGGCAGCAGGGCCCGGGCGTGACCGGCGGAGAGAGTGCCCTCCTCCACCAGCTTCCGCACGGCGGGGGTGAGCCCCAGCAGCCGCAGTGCGTTGGTGACGGCGCTGCGGGATTTGCCCACCCGGCGGGCGGCCTCCTCCTGGGTCATGTGGTAGTTGTCAATGAGGGATTGAAATCCGGCTGCTTCCTCCATGGGGTTCAGATCCTCCCGCTGGAGGTTCTCGATCATGGCCAGCTCCGCGGCCTTGCGGTCGTCGGCCTCTATCACGATGGCGGGCACTTCCTGGAGCCCCGCCAGACGGGCGGCCCGCCAGCGGCGCTCTCCGGCGATGATCTGATAGTATCCGGAGGAGAGCTTGCGGACGGTGAGGGGCTGGATGATGCCGTGTTCCCGGATGGATTCCGCCAGCTCCGCCAGGGAGGCCTCGTCAAAGTGCTTGCGGGGCTGGGAGGAGCAGCTTTCCACCTGGGAAATGGGGAGATTCAAAGAGCCGGAGCTGTCGGCCTTGAGCACGTCGTCTCCCAGCAGCGCGCCCAGGCCCCGGCCAAGCCCGGAGGGCTTTTTGGATGCCATGGAATACCTCCTTTATATCATCAGGCAGATTGTTTCTTCAAAAACTCCGCCGCCAGGGCGGTGTACGCCTCCGCGCCCCGAGAGGTGCGGTCGTAGGCGGTGATGGGCTTTCCATGGCTGGGAGCCTCGGAGAGCCGGACATTCCGGGGGATCACCGTGGCGAACACCTTGCCGGGGAAGTAGTGCTTCACTTCCTCCGCCACCTGAAGGGCCAGGTTGGTGCGCCCGTCAAACATGGTGAGGAGCACGCCGTCCAGCTCCAGAGCGGGATTGAGAGACCGGCGGACGATCCGCACGGTGTTCATCAGGTCGCTGAGCCCCTCCAAAGCAAAGTATTCCCCCTGAACGGGCACTAAAATCGCGTCGGCGGCGCATAGGGCGTTGAGGGTCAGAAGCTCCAGGGAGGGAGGGCAGTCCACAAACACAAAGTCGTACTGGTCCTTCACCTGGTCAATGGCGTCCCGCAGCAGGTACTCCCGGTTGTCCATGGCGATGAGCTCAATGCCCGCTCCCGCCAGGGCCTTGTTGGAGGGGAGCACGTCCCCAAACCGGGTGTGCACCAGGGCTTCCTGGGCGGTGACCTCTCCGATGAGGACGTTGTAAATACCCTTGGACAGGGTCTTGTCCACGCCCATGCCGGAGGTGGCGTTGGCCTGTGGGTCAAAGTCGCACAGCAGGACGCGCTGGCCCGCCTCCGTCAGGGCGGCGGCCAGGTTCACACAGGTGGTGGTTTTTCCGACACCGCCTTTCTGGTTGACGATTGCAATGGTTTTTGCCACGAAGGCACCTACTTTCTAGCAAAAAACTACGGAATTGGGCAGGAAAAGCTCCCGGAGACATCCCCGGGAACCACATGCGCAAGCCGATCCTGCCGCCCCACAGGTATCCTTGGGCACCGGACAGGGCGGCAAAGGGTCAGAATGGGCCAAACTTGGCGCCAAAGGCCGGAAAAGCAGCTGTTTGCCTTTCCGACAGTCACATTATAGCAATGACAAGGTGCACTTGCAAGGCATATTCCAAAAAATCCGCCGGTTTTCCGGAAGGTTTCACGTGAAACATGGGAGAAAAGAGATAAAAAAACACCTGGGATGTTTCACGTGAAACATCCCAGGAAGAGGTCACACCAGCAGCATCCCGGAAAGGGGATTCACCGTCAGCTCCAGGCGGCCGTTTCCGGCGGGAAAGACCCGGCCGGTCATGATGTCCCGGGCGGAAGGAGCGGACCAGGGGAGGGTCATGCGGGTGCGGGCGTCCCCGGCATTCACCACCGTCAGGGCTACCTGGTCTTCCCAGGTGCGGGTGTAGGCCAGCAGGGGGCCTTGGGCCGCCAGGTAGTCTATGGTTCCCCGCTGCAAAGAGGTCATCTCCTTGCGCAGCGCTCCCAGCCGCAAAAACCAGGGGGTCAGGGGGTTGCCCGCCGGACCCAGAGGGAAAGTGCCCCGGTTGAAGGGATCCTCAAACCCCTCCAGGCCCACCTCGTCCCCGTAGTAGACGGTGGGAGAGCCGGGGAAGGTAAAGAGAATCAGCGACGCCAGCCGCACCAGGGCCTCGCCCCGCTGGCGCTCGGCGGGGGAGAGGCGGTAGGCAGCCCGGGCGTCCTTGCTTTGGGGCACCTGGGACGCACCCAGCACCGTCAGGATCCGGGGGGTGTCGTGGGTGCCCAGAAAGTTCATGGCGGAGTAGAAGGCTGCCGGGGGATAGTGCTCCCGGAGGGTCTCCATGGCCTCCCGGAAGTCCTGGGCGCCGCCTCCCTGAAGGTAGGCCAGCAGGGCCGTGCGGAAGGGGTAGTTCATCACCCCGTGGAGCTCACTGCCCAGCAGGTACTTCCGGCGCTGGGAGTAGGCGATCTTGTTGCTGGCGTCCTCCCACACCTCTCCGATGAGGACGGAGCCGGGCTTTGTCTCCTCCATGACGGAGCGGATGGTTTCGATGAAGCGGTCCGGCAGCTCGTCAGCCACGTCCAGCCGCCAGCCGTCGGCTCCCGCCCGCAGCCAGTGACGGATGACGGAGTCCTCCCCGGTGACCATGTAGGAGAGATAGGAGGGGGTGTCCTCCCGGACGGCAGGCAGGGTATTGATGCCCCACCAGGAGTCGTAATCCGTGGGCCAGGGGTGGAAGGAGTACCAGTCGAAATAGGGGGAGTCCTGGCTCTGGGCGGCTCCCAGGGTGGGATAGAACCCGTCGGCATTGAAGTAGAGACTCTGAGAGCCGGTGTGGTTGAAGACGCCGTCCAGGATCACCCGCATCCCCAGGGTATGGGCCTGATGGCACAGACGGCAAAAGTCCTCCTCCGTGCCCAGCATGGGGTCGATGTTCAAATAGTTGGCGGTGTTGTAGCGGTGATTGGAGGCAGATTCAAAGATGGGATTCAGGTACAGCGTGGTGACGCCGAACTCATAAAGGTCCGGCAGCCGGGAGATGATGCCCTGGATGGTGCCGCCGAAAAAATCCCGGTTGCGGATCTCCCCGTCGGGATCCGGCCGCCACTCCGGGGTGTCGGCCCAGTTCTCGTGCACCCAGCGGTTGCCCACCAGCCCGGTGGGATCCGGGGTATCCCCAGGGAGACGGCGGAACCGGTCTGGAAAAATTTGGTATGTCAATCCCGACCCGAACCAGCGGGGACAAGGGCTTTGCTGATATACCGTCAGCTGCCAGGGTTCCAGAAACCCGTCGCTGCGGTAGCCGGTTTTATCCAGGTCGCAGCCGGAGCCGTCCTCCCGCCAGAAGCGGAAGTGATACCAGATGAGTTCCGGGGTGTCCGGCATCTCCACCGATCCGGTGAACAGGGCCCGCTCCCCCTGGGCCTGGCCGGGGAGCAGCTCCACCTCCCGGCGCGTCTCGGAGAACTCCTGGCGCAGTACCACCGCGCAGTGGGTGAATCCCTCGCTCAGCAGGGGACGGCAGGAAAAGGCGACGTGCCCGCCGCAGCGGGCGGCGCCGAAGGGATCTTTACAGAGGGTACAGCGGGAATCAAATACAAAGGGCTCGCTCATGGGGCGGCGGCCTCCTTAGAAAGACTTATTGCAGCAGCTCATTTTCGCCGATGATGGCGGTGCCGATCTCATCGGCGGAGAAATAGGCGTTGAGGATCTCCACGGCGGTGGAGGCCAGGTTGGCGCCGGCGTCGCCCTTTTCGATGACGATGGACACCACGATCTCCGGGTCGTCGTAGGGGGCAAAGCACACGAAGACGCCGTTGTTCTTATCGTTGTTGCCCAGCTGGGCGGTGCCGGTCTTGGCGCCGGCGGTGACGATGCAGTTGCGGAAGGCGTTGTAGACCATGCCGCCGGGCTGGGTGTAGCCCAGCATGCCCTCCTTCACCGCCTCCAGATTGGCGGCGCTGATGTCCAGAGTGCTGCGGGGCTCCGCCTGGCCCACGGCCACCACCTGGGAGTTGTCGTAGGTCTTGACGGATTTGAGCAGGTGCACATCGTAGAGCTCGCCGCCGTTGACCAGGGTGGCGATGTAGTTGGCCAGCTGCAGCGGGGTATAGGCCTGGGTGGCCTGGCCGAAAGCGGCCCAGGGAGCCTGATCCTGGCCCTGGGGATTTTCCGGCAATTTGCCGCTGGCATCCCCGATCTCAATGCCTGTGGAAGATCCCAGGCCGAAAGCCTGGGCATATTCCCGCAGCCGGTCCATCCCCAGCTCATAACCCATCTGGGCAAAAAAGTAATTGCAGGAGTTGGTGATGGCCTCCGTGACGTTCAGAAGGCCGTGGCTGCCGGCGTACCAGCAGTTGGCATAGCTGTTGCGGTCTCCGGGATAGTACCAGGTGTGGGTGGCCCGGATCTCCTTTGTGGGGGTGATAATGCCCTCCTGCAAGGCTGCGATGGCCGTCAGGGGCTTGAAGGTGGAACCGGGGGCGTAAGTGCCGTTGGTGGCCCGGTTCCACAGGGGGTTGGCGGGGTCCTTGCTGAGGGTGTTGTAGTCCCGGTTATAGTTGGCGGGGTCATAGGTGGGATAGGAAGCCAGGGCCAGCACCTCGCTGCCGTGGGTGGTGAGCACCGCCGCGGCGGCACCCCGGGTCTCGTTGCCGTCCGCCTCATTCATGGCGTTGACGGTCTTGGCCAGGGCCTCCTCCACCACCTGCTGCAAGTCCAGGTCGATGGTCAGCTCCACGGTGTTGCCGGGCACGGGCTCCACGGAGTAGTACTCGCCGGTGACCTTGCCGTTGGCGTTGGTGGAGACGATGCGCTTGCCGTTGGTGCCGTGGAGGTAGTCCTCGAAGGCGGCCTCCACGCCGGTGCGGCCGATCTTGTCGGTACCGCTGTAATTCTTGCCCTCCAGATTCTCCAGATCCTCCGCCCAGATGCCGGTGGTGTAGCCCAGGATGTGGGCGGCGTATGTGGTATCATACTGCCGGACGGAGGAATTGGTGATTTTGGCCCCGGCGTAATTGCCGTCGTTGATAAGGGAGATAAAGGAGGTGTCCACATCCTCCGCCATGGTGTAGGCGTCGGTGTCCACCAGGTTCCGGATGGACAGCTCATAGCGCACGCCCAGCACCATCCGGGCCTCGTTGAGGGAGAAGGTGACCGGCAGGGAGAAGCCTTCCTCTCCCCGCATCAGCTCGATGAGGGTGTGGGCAGAGAGGCCCGCGCCCTCCAAAACTTGGGCGGTGAGGTCTTCGTCTTCCATCTCATCCAGAAGTTTTTCCCCTACATTGGCGGCCACGTCAATGGCGCTGGCATCGGGGGAGGGGACTTCCTCGCCCTCCTCCAGCACTGTTTCCGGGTGCTCATAGAGATAGGCCGCCAAAGCGTCGTAGGCCGGCTCCAGATCCTTGAGATACTTCAAAAAGCGGCTGCGCATGACGTCGGTGACGCTGTCCAGAGTATAGGAGAAGGGGGCGGAGTCGGAGATGGGCAGGTTGTCCTCCCACTCCACGCCCTGGGCCTCACACAGCTCCAGCAGCTCCAAAATGGCCTGGTTCTCATCCTGGCCGGCCTTCAGGAGGCTGGCGTCGAAGGTGAGGTTGTAGGAGGGGCGGCTGGAGACCATGGACTTGCCGTTGCGGTCGGTAATAAGGCCGCGGGAGGCCTCCACCGTCTCCGTCCGGGCGATGGAGCGGATGGACTGGGAGAGGTAGTAGTCGTGATTGGTGACCTGGACATCAAAGAGCAATCCCAGGTAGACCAGTAAAATGGCCACACCGAAGGCACCCAGAAGTCCCAATCGTAAATTTTTGCGTTCCTTGTGATCCATGGGACCTCCTTAGTCGTCCATGTGGGTCTTGCGGTACACGGCGGAGAACAGGGCCGTGGCGGGGATGGAGAGGAGAAGGGACACGCACAGCTCCCGCACCATCAGATAGCCGCCGGTGGCCCAGACGGAATGTCCCTGGGCCCAGAACACTAGGCAGTGGAAAAATCCCGTCAGCAAAAAGGCCACGGCGGAAGAAACCAGGGAACAGAGGTATCCGGCCTTGATCAGGCTCTGGGAGATCAGGGCGGCGCACAGGCCCGCCGCCGGAAAGATCAGGGTGTAAAAGCAGGGGATGGACTCCGGCACCAGGGTGTCGCACACCACCCCCAGGGCCAGGGCGAAGATGGTCCCCGCCGTGGACCCCTCATAGGCGGCCACCACGGCGGCAATCACCGGATAGACAAAGGGGATGACGCCCCAGATGGTAAGGCGCTGGAGCACCGCTCCCTGCACCAAAAAGCACAAGAGGGCGGCGGCGGCATAGAGCGCCCATTTGAAAATCGTCTCGTTGCGGGCCAGCACGGCGAAGCTCCTTTCCTGGGAAACTGGCGGCCGCCTGAAAGCGGCGGAAGGGCAGGCTCAGGAGCCCGCCACGAAGGACTTGATGATAAAGACCTGCTCCAGCTGGTCGAAATCCGCCTCGGGCGCCAGGATGGCGTAGGTGGCGGCGCCGGAGTCGTCCTGCTGGACTTCTTCCACGGTGCCGATGACCAGATCGGCGGGATAGTAGTCGCCAAGGCCGGAGGTGAGTACCAGATCGCCGCCCATCAGCTGGCAGCCGGCAGGCAGATAATCCAGCCGCAGCCGGTTTTCCTCCATCAGGGAGAAGTCTCCATGAGCCACACCCAGGTCCTTGGTGCGGAACACCCGGGCGCCCAGGGAGGTATCGGTGTCCACCAGCGTCAGCACGGTGCACCAGTTGTAGCCCACCTTGCCTACCAGGCCCACCAGGGCGCCGGTCTCGGTGATGACGCAGTCACCCACCTCCACGCCGTGGGCAGTGCCCTTGTTGAGGGTCAGGGAGGAGGTCCAGTTGGAGACGCTGTGCTCCGTGACGGTGGCCAGCTCCAGATCCCCGGTGATGTCCTGACGCTCTGTCTTCAGGTTCAGGGCCTCCCGCAGACGGTCGTTTTCCGCCCGGTCGCTCTCTGCCTGGCGGACATCCGCCTCCATTTGGGCGATCTGCTGCTTGAGCTCCGCGTTCTCCTCCTCCAGGGCCTTCACGTCGGCAAAATAGGCCTGCTTGTCTTCCACCCAGCCGGTGACGGCGCTGTACACCGCCCGGAAAGGGGAGGCCAGGGTCCCCGCCAGGTTGGACAGGGGGGAGGAGGTGTTGGAGAAGTAGGACATGCAGGCCATAGCCACGGCGATCACCGCCGCGGCAAACAGGATCCACAGTCCGTGATTTTTCAAAAACTGCTTCAAGGCAAACGCTCCTTATCTCCGCCTCCGCCTCAGGCCAGCAGCCGGAGGCCGAAGCGCTCCAGCATACGGGAAAGGCGCAGCAGCGGCAGGCCCATGACGTTGAAAAAGTCTCCGTCGATCCGCTCCACCAGCAGCGCCCCCCGGCTCTGAATGCCGTAGGCGCCCGCCTTGTCCATGGGCTCCCCGGTGCGGATGTAGGCAAGAAGCTCTTCCCGGGTGGCGGGACGGAAATAGACATCCGTGGACTCGGACTCCGTGAGGATGGTATCGCCCCGGCGGACGGTGACGCCGGTGCAGACGGTGTGGTGACGCCCCTGGAGGGCCGTCAGCATCTCCAGGGCTTCCGCCTCATCGGCGGGCTTGCCCAGCCGCCGGTTATCCAGAAACACCATGGTGTCCGCGGTAATGATGAGTTCCTCCGCCGTGCACAACGCCGCGGCGGCGTCGGATTTCTCCCGGGAGATGTACTCCACCGTCTTTTGGGGGGAGAGGTCCGGGGGGCAGGTTTCCTCCGTCTGAGGCACCCGGACGTCGAAGTCGTGGATGCCCATGCGGTGGAGCAGCTCCTGGCGCCGGGGGGACCCGGAGGCCAGCACGATCTTTGCCATCTCCGCCCTCCTCAGATGCCCGTGGAGCCGAAGCCGCCCCGGTCGGGACCCTCCAGGTGCTCCACCCGGGTGAAGTGGAGCCGGGGCTGGTTGCGCATGATGCGGAACTGGCAGATCCGGGCGTTTTTGGGAATGGTGACGTCCCGGGTGGCGTAGGCGGGCATGAACCACTGGTCCCCGTCCCCCCGGTAGGTGCAGTCCACCACGCCCACGGCGTTGGTCTGCAGAATGCCGAAATTCTTGAAGGTAGAGCTGCGGGGGGCCAGATGGGCCTCCCACCCCTCCGGCAACGCCATGGCCACCCCCAGGGGGATGAGCCGGTACTCCCCGGCGTGGAGGGTCACGTCCTCCGCCGCGTGGAGGTCGATCCAGTCGGATTTGCCCGCCACGTAGGTGAGCTCGTCAATTCCGTCTACAAAATATTTTACCTTGATCTCTTCCATGGGAAACTCCAATTTTGATGATGTTTCGTATAGTTAAATAAATATTATACAGTTCGTTATTGAAAATACCCTGAAAACGGGGAAATTTTTCCTCACTCCACGCCCCGCTCGTAGAGGCCCCGGGTAAAGGGCCCCGCCGGCGCACCGCCGGTCTGGTAGGCCCGGAACACCCGGACGCACTCCTCTGGGGACTCGGTGGTAAAGCGCAGCCGGGCGTAGGTGAGCCCCAGGCGGCGCCAGTCCGGCCGGTCCGCCAGCCACAGCGGGCGGCTGTTCTGCAGCTCCGTCCGGTGGCCGAAAGCCGGGAGGATGGGGAAGGCGGCCCCGGTGCGGTCCACCAGCACGTTGGCCCGGTCGCACCGGCAGCCCACGGTGTTTTGCAGCAGACAGTTCTCCGTGATCATCATCGGCAGACGCCCGTAGACGATGGCCTCTGCGGCCAAAGGCTTTTTCAGGTCCCGGATCTGGGCAAAGCGCAGCTCAAAGGACACGCAGGCGGAAGAGAGGCCTTTTTCTTTCAGGTAGGCCAGGGAGCGGCTGTTGAACACGTTCATACCGAAATCGCCCGCCAGGGTGAGTCCCCGGTTCCGCACCAGGGGGAGGTGGCCCAGATTGCCCACGGCGGCCCCGGTGACCCCCAGGGCTATGGCGTGATCCAGCCACTGGGAAAGGCGCTCCTCGTCCCGGTCCCGCCACACCCGGGGCAGCACGGCAAACCACTCCGTTTCCCCCTCCGGCAGGGCGGGGAAGTCCCGCAGCAGCTCCAGGGGCACATACACCCGGGCGGGGGAGAGGTCCAGAAGGCCGCCCGTCAGCTGGGCGGCGGTGGTGACGGAGACGGTGAGGAGCGGCTCCGGGGCAGCGCAGGTGTCCGACACCTCCGGCGGCAGGGGAAGCTCCCGGCGCGGGGGCGGCGCGGTGCGCTCTGCCATCAGGGCGGAGAGGGCGTCCCGGCGCAATGCGTTGACGGCGCTGGCCGGCAGGGAGAGACCCTCGTCCAGCGTTACGGACACCTCCCGGCAGCGGTAGGCGGTGCCGCCGGTCTTTCCCAGCCGGTCCCGGAGATCCTCCTCCGTCAGGGCACGGCTGCGGGCAGCCTCCGGCACCGGGCCCGTGACGGTGACGGTGTGTCCGTCCTGATCCACGGCGGTGAGGGTGCAGGGCTCGCCCGCCAAAATGGCGCAGAAAAAATCCACCGGCACGGTGCGCATGCCGCCCCGGTCATAGGCGGCCTTGGCCGCCGCGAAGAGTTCCTTGGGTTCCGGCGCGTTTTCCGGCCGGGCTCCCAGCATGGCGGCGCCGTGGCGGCCCCGCCAGTAGGCGTCGGTAAAGCCGGAGCGGGAAAAAGCCTGCTCCAGCGCTCGCTGCTCCTCCGCCGTAGGGCCGCGGCCCTCCCGGAGGAGTGTTGCATAGATGCCGGTGATCACCGCCACATACTCCGGCCGCTTCATGCGGCCCTCCAGCTTCAAACAGGAAACGCCCATGGCCTCCGCCTCGTCCAGGCGGTCCGCCAGGCAGCTGTCCTTAAGGCTCAGGGGGCGCTGGTTGCCCGGGACGGGCTTTCCCGCGGCGGGAGGGGGCGCGTCGTCCACGGGACAGAGGGTCCTGCCGCCCTCAGCCCGGGTGGCTTTGGCGGCGGCGGGGTCATCCTCCCAGCTGGACAGAGGCACCACGTCGTAGCGCATCCGGCAGGGCTGGGCGCAGGTGCCCCGGTTGCCGGACCGGCCCCCGATGAGGGCGCTCATCTCGCACTGGCCGGAGTAGCACATGCACAGGGCCCCGTGGCCGAAGATCTCCACCTCCGCAGGGCAGCGGCGGCAGATCTCCGCCGTTTCCTCCCCGGAGCACTCCCGGGCGATGACCACCCGCTCACAGCCGTCGGCGGCGGCCTCGCAGGCACCGCCGGAGGTAAAGAGGCTCATCTGGGTGCTGGCGTGGAGGGGCAGGTCCGGAAGAGCCCGGCGCAGCAGGTCAAAAAGGCCCCAGTCCTGCACCAAAATGGCGTCCACCCCCAGGCGGCAGGCAGTGCGGGCGGTCTCCAGGGCCGCCGGAAGCTCCCGGTCCGTCAGAAGGGTATTGAGGGTCAGAAAGACCCGGACGCCCCGCTCATGGCAGTAGATAAGGGCATCTGCAAATTCTTCATCGGTAAAGTTTTTGGCGCCCCGGCGGGCATTGAATTCCCCCCAGCCCAGGTACACGGCCCCGGCGCCGTTTTCCACAGCGGCCCGGAGAGCCTCCGGAGACCCGGCGGGGGACAACAGCTCCGGCTTCATCCGCGGCCTGTGTTCCGGTTCAGCTGGTCCAGCTTCTGCTGCAGGCGGAAGACCTCCCGCTTGAGCTCGCTGGCCTCCGCCTGGGCCTTGCCCGCCTCGTCCAGATACTCCTTGATCTGGCCCCGCAGCTGCTCCGCCGCCGCCTGGGATTTGAACAGCTCGTCGGTGATGTTGGCGGCGGTGAGGACAGCGGCGTCGATCCGGCCTACCTTGGCGCTGCTGAGGACCTCATTCATTTTGGCGCTGACGTAATTGCCCACCTTTTCCATATAGGCGGCAGACTCCTCCGCCACAAAAGTATAGTCCTCGCCGCAGATGCTGATGACCACACGGTTTGCCATAAAAAGTCCTCCTCTTTGGAAGTTTTTCCGGCGGCGGGATCTCCCTCTCCGGTAAAAAAGCCCATATGCCGCCTATTATCGTATCCTACAGTATAGCATACCCCGCGGGCGTGTGCCAGTAAAAATGAGAAACCTTTCAAAAAAGTTCAAAAACCGTCGGATTTTGGAAGTAGGGCTCCAGGGGGTTGTTCTTGCGGCGGAATTCGTGTAAAATAGAGGTTCGAAATCAAGGCCCGGAACACCGGGCCCAGGAGGGGAGGGGGATCCCATGCCAAGCTGTCTCATATCCACGGGAGAGGAAAATCTCACCGTCACGGCCGCCGCCGCCCGCCGGCTGCTGGAGCGGGGAGACGGGGACGCGGCGCTTTTGTATCTGGCGCTGCTGCGCCACCGGGGCACGGTGATGCCCCGGTCCCTGGCGGGAGAGCTGCGGTGGGACCGCACCCGCATCGAGGCGGCGGAGGCCGTGCTGCGGGAGTTGGGGCTGGTGGCTCCGGCGGGGGAGGAGGCGCCCCCGGAACCCGCGGAGGAGCGTCCCGCCTACACCCGCTCGGACCTGACGCAGCGGCTGGAGAGCAGCTCTGAGTTCCGCACCCTCACCGCCGAGGTGGAGCGTAAGCTGGGCAAGCGGCTCACCACCGCGGACCTGGGGATTTTGCTGGGGCTCATGGACTACGTGGGCCTTCCGGCGGACGTGGTGTACCTCTTGGTGTGCCACTGCGCCCAGCGGACGCAGGAGCGGTATGGGGAGGGCCGCCGCCCCGGCATGCGCCAGATCGAGAAGGAGGGCTACGCCTGGGCCCGCAAGGGTATCGACACCCAGGCCGCCGCCGCCGCGTACTTAAAGGATTATGCCCGCCGCCAGGCCACCATGCCCGGCTACATGCGGGTGCTGGGGCTGGGAGAGCGGATGCCCGTGCCCTCGGAGGAGAAGTATCTCACCGCCTGGCAGGACATGGGCTTTTCCCCGGAGGCGGTGGCCATCGCCTACGACAAGACGGTGCTCAAGTGCCACGAGCTTCGGTGGCCCTACTTAAACGGCATCCTCAGGCGCTGGCATGAGGAGGGCCTCCACACGGCGGAGGAGATCCGGCGCACGGAGAAACCCGGCAGCCGCAAGCCCTCCGCCCCGGCGGACCGGGACGACATCAGCTGGATGAAGCGCTTCATCCAGCAGCGAGACAAGGGGGAGTGACCACATGGCCTACGACGGACGGATCCTGCGCCGGGCGGTGCAGAAGTTCGAGGAGGACCGCCGCGCCCGGGAGCAGCAGTTTCAGACCCGGCGGGAGGCCATCTTCCGCCGCCAGCCCCGGCTGCGGGAGATTGAGTCGGAGCTCTCCGGCACCGCCAGCCGCATCATTGCCGCCGCCATGCGCCGGGGGACGGATCCCCTGCCGGCGGTGGAGGTGCTGCGGGATGAGAACCTGGGCCTCCAGGCAGAAAAGCGCCGGCTGCTGACCCAGATGGGCTATCCGGAGGACGCCCTGGAGGAGGCGCCCGTGTGTCCCCTCTGCGGGGACACGGGGTACCGCAATGGCGGCGTGTGCCGGTGCCTGAAGAAATACTACGCCCGGGAGCAGCAAAAGGAGCTCTCCCGGATGCTGGACCTGGGCACCCAGAGCTTTGAGACCTTCTCCCTGGACTGGTATTCACGGGAGCGCAATTTTACCGCGGGCATCTCTCCCCGGGAGAATATGGAGTGGGTGTACAACACCTGCCGGACCTATGCCCAGAATTTCGCGCCGGGGGTCAGCGGCAACCTGCTGCTCACCGGCGGCACGGGCCTGGGCAAGACCTTCCTCTCCGCCGCCATTGCCCGGGTGGTCAGCGAAAAGGGCTGCTCCGTGGTGTACGACACGGCGGGCAGCATCTTCCGCCGCTTCGAGAGCCAGAAGTTCCGCCGGGAGGACGGGGAGGAGGCGGACGCCGATGTGGAGCGGGTGCTCCACTGCGATCTGCTGATCCTGGACGACCTGGGCACGGAGATGACCACCGCTTTCGTCCAGAGCGCCTTGTATCAGATCGTCAACACCCGCCTTATGGAAAAGCGGGCCACCATCCTCAGTACCAATCTCAGCATGGTGGAGAACAACAACGAGATCGCCAGCCGCTATTCCCCTCAGATTGCCTCCCGTATTGAGGGGGAATACAAGGTCCTGCCCTTTTTCGGGGAGGATATCCGCATCCTCAAGCGGCAGCGGAAATAAAAGATGGTGTATATCCCCCGGAAAGCGTATGCAAGGCGCTTTCCGGGGCGTTTTTTTGCATAAAAGGGGTCTATCACTCCCGCATCCCCCGCCACAGCGCCGCCGCCAGCACCGTCAGGGCGGCGGAAAGGCCCAGGGAGGTCCAGAACCGGGGGGAGCCGGGGCTCCACAGGGCCGACCCCAGGGCCGTGGCCGCCGCCACCCGGGGAGCCGCTCCCAGGAGACCTGCGGAGAGGTAGGTGCCAAGAGGCACCCCGGCGGCCCCCAGGTACATGCTCACCAGGTCTCCGGGGGTGGCGCCCGCCAGGCGCAGCAGAAAGACCGTCCGCCAGCGGTGATCCGCGGGAGGACGCAGGACGCGGATTTTGGGATACCGAGCCGTCAGGGCCTCCAGCCCGCCCTCCTGGCGCCGCCCCAGCAAAAAAGGCCCAAGGTGGGCTGCCGCCACGCCGGTGAGGTTCACCGCCAGAGCCTCCGGATAGGGGAAGAGGAGGCCTCCCGCCGCCGTCAGGGCGGAGATGGGAAAGGTCAGGGAGAGGCCCTTGAGGGCATAGAGCCCGATGAGGAACGCCGCCGCCGCAAACCCCTGCCCCGGGGAACGCTCCGCAATGGCCCGGGCTGTCAGCTCCTCCCGGAAGCACCAGGCCGCCAGGGCTCCGGCCCCCATGATCCCCGCTGCCGCCGCCAGCTGCCACCGCCGCAAGATCCCATTCCCCCTTATGATGGTGTTCCCCTTAGGGTGTGCCGCCGGGAGAGGAAGTATACAGGCAAAAAAACACCCGGCGTCTTTTAGACGCCGGGTGTTTTGTCTGATGTGGATGCCTGCGGCCGTCCGGCCGGGTCAGCCCAGAGGCACCACAATCACCGGGGTCTCGCCCTCGGGGGTGGTGGAGGTGCTGCCGCCGGTTTCGGCCTGGCCGGTGCCGGAGGCGCCGCCGGTCTCGGTGCCGGTGCCGCCGGTATTGGTGCCGGACGTGCCGGTGCCCGTCTGGCCGCCGGTCTGGGTTTCGCTGCCGGTGCCGGGATTCACGGTGGTATCGCCGGGCAGCTGGGCCTCACCGGAGGCAGGGGTCTCCGGCAGGGCGGGGCCCTTGGAGATGACCTTGTTGCGGACCTTGTAGTCGCTGGTGGCCTCGTAGGTGCTGGAGATCAGCTTGCCGTCAGCGCTGTAGACATTGCGGTAGGACTTTACTTTATAGCCGGTGTAGGGGGTGGTGGTGACCTTCTCCGTGCCGGCGGGGAGGGTGGGATCGTCCTTGTAGACGGTCTCCCAGGGGGTCTTGGAGAGGACCTCGTTGGTCATCTTCACGTAAGTACCGTCCACGTTGGTGCCCAGGATCTTCACCGTGAGATAGCCCTTGGAATAGGTGGCCACGATCTTGATGGGGTAGTTGGTGTTGTTGGTGAACTTGTAGTCCGGGCCGCCCCAGGAGACGGTGGCGTCCATGCCCCAGTCGATGTAGGCGGGGACATAGCGGTGGGCGTAACGCTCGGTGATCTCCAGATTGGCCCGCAGGCAGGCGTAGTAGATGGTGGAGGAGGTCTGGCACACGCCGCCGCCCACCTCGTCCACGGTCTCGCCGCCCACATAGGCGGGAGCCGCCTGGTAGCCCTTGGCGGTGGTGCGCTGGCCGGTGGTGGCATTGTAGGAGAAGACGTCCCCGGTGTTGAGCACCACGCCGTTGCAGGCTGCGGCGGAGAGCTTCACGTTGCTGATGCGGGCGGAGGTGCCGGAGACATGGGTGCGGCACTCGCCCAGCACGTCCCGGAACAGCACGTCCTTGAGCTCGTCGGCGGTGACCGCCGGCAGCTCCACCTGGGCGGTGATGGAGACGGTCTCCCCCGGGGCCGCAGCGTCTATGGCGGCCTGGGCGGCGGAGACGTCAAACTCCGCCCCCACCTGTTCGGGGATGATGGTATTGGTGGCGGCGTCATACCCGGCGTTCTTCATGACGCCCGCGGTGGCGTCGTGGATGGCCTGGGCGGTCATGGTCTGGGCGGGAAGGATCTTGGCGTCTTCCACATAGACCCGGGCATTTTCCTCTCCGCCGGCATTTTCCCGCAAAGAGAGCAGCGTGTCCTCTTCCAGATCCTGGGCGGACACAGTCAGGCCGTTCTGGGCCACGGTCACCTGCAGGGAATCCTCCGTCACCTCATAGGAGGTGTCCACGGGCTCCCGGGAAAATTCCTCCGCCAGCTGGGCGGTCTTCTCCTGAAAAACGGCCTCCTCCGGTTCCGGGGCGATCCCTTTGGCGCCCCGGCTGCCCATCAGGCAGGCAAGATAGTTCCACCCCCGGGCAAAGAAGCCCGGCTCGGTCTGGGCAAGGTCAAAGACCAGCTGCGCCTGGGACTCGTAGTCCAGGGCATCGGTGATCCCCAGCTCCCGGTAGGTCACGGTGGCGGCGGGAGACTCTTCATACAGGATTTCTCCTTCCGGAGCGGATTCTCCGTCTCCGGCCTGATCCGCCGCAGGCAGATAAAAGTCGATCTTCTTCTCCGGCAGCACCTGGCGCAGCTGCTCCGCCGCCTGGGAGACGGTGAGCCCGCCAACTTCCACGTCGTTGATGGTGGTGTTGGGATAAAAGGTATCCAGGGAACCGGCCCAGGCGCAAAGACCCACATAGGCGGCACACACCACGCCTACGAGGATTCCTATGACCATCAGCGGCCTTTTGCCGCCCTTTTTCAGCCGGGCCCCCCCGGCTTTTTGCACCATGGCCTCGTTGTGATCTTCCATGACGCCCTCCTGTGATCACGAGATCAGGCTGCGCTTCCACAGCCTATGCTTTCACTTGCCTATTCTAGCACACCTCTTTCCTGGAAAGCATTACAATCCCGTAACAACCCGGCCTCAGGCCTGCTTGCGGTCCTTGGGAATGCGGATGGTCAGCAAAATGGCGTCCTCGGTGTCCTGGCGCTCCGTCCGGGCGTCTACCCCCGCGTCCCGGATGAGCCGCAGCCCCCGGTCCACGCTGTTGAGAAAGAGGCGCACGTCCTTGATGATATAGGCGCGCCGTCCCGCGGGCGGCGTGGACTGGAGGGCCTGGAGCCGCCGCTCGATGTACTGCTCCGCCTGGGCAACGCTCAGGTGGGCCTGGGCAAAGTGTTTGGCGGCGGCCAGGCGCTCCTCCGGGTCCTCCAGCCGCAGCAGGCACCGGGCGTGGCGCTCGGAGAGGCCCGCCTGGGTCAGCACGCAGCGGCACTTGTCGTCCAGCCGCAAAAGCCGCAGCTTGTTGGCCAGGGCCGGGGCGGACATCCCCAGCCGGGCCGCCGTTTCCTCCTGGGTGAGGCCTGTCCGCCGCAAAAAGGCGGCGATGGCCTCCGCCTCCTCCAGATAGTGCAGGTCCCGCCGCTGGAGATTCTCCACCAACGCCAGCACCGCGCTCTCATCGCTGTCCGCCTCCGTCTCCAGGCAGGGCACGGTGGAGAGCCCCGCCAGCACTGCCGCCCGCAGACGCCGCTCTCCCGCCACCAGCTCCCAACCGGTGGGGGTGCGCCGCACCGTCAGAGGCTGGAGGATGCCGTGGCGGGCCACCGAGGCTGCCAGATCCTTGAGCCCCTTTTCGTCAAACTCCCGGCGGGGCTGGGCGGGATTGGGCCGGATCTCCGACGGGCGCAGCTGCATCACCCGCCGCTCCCGCAAAAACCGCCGTTTCATGGGACCACCTCCTGTCATTTCCCTCATTCTACTCCGAAAGACATGAAAAGCATGGGGGAGCGTGTCGAAGGGCGGAAAAAAGCGCACGGCAAACGCCGTGCACATCAAAAAATGCCCGCATTTTTTGAAGGGGAATCCAGTCCGCTGCGCGGTGTTTTTTCCGAGGCGCATGTCCCCGGAAAAAAACAGATTTTAATTTTATTTCGCCGCCTGCGGGCGGCGAAACTCTGCGGGGCGATCCTGGGGGACGTTTTTCATCAGAAAAAGCGCACGGCAAACGCCGTGCGCTTTTTCTATGCAAGCTTGGGAAACGCCTTACCGGCAGGTGTAGGAGAACCAGCCTTCGGAGCTGCGGGTGTCCAGAATTTCAAGGCCCGCGGCGGTGAGGGCCGCCGCCACCTCCTCCGCCCGGTCGTCGATGATGCCGGAGCAGACGAAGCGCCCCTCCTCCGCCAGCAGCCCCCGCACCGCCGGGGCCAGGGCGATGATGACGTCCGCCACGATATTGGCCAGCACCACCTGGTACCCCCCGCCGATCTTCTGCTGGAGGCCCTTGTCGGAGAGGATGTCCCCGGCCTCCACCGTGTAGGTGTCGGCGCCGATGCCGTTGAGGGCGGCGTTTTCATAGGCCACGTCCTGGCACTTGTCGTCGATGTCGCAGGCAAAGGCGTGTTTGGCCCCCAGCTTCAGGGCGGCAATGGAGAGGATGCCGCTGCCGCAGCCCAGGTCCAGCACCTCCTCGCCCCCGTGAATCAGGGACTCCAGGGCCGTCAGGCACAGCCGGGTGGTGGCATGGCTGCCGGTGCCGAAGGTGAGGCCCGGGTCCAGCACCAGAGGCACCCGGCCCTGGGCAAGGAGCCGCTTGACCTTTTCATCCTCCTGGAGCCACTGGGGGATTACCAGCAGCCGCTCTCCGATCTCCATGGGCTTATAATACTGCTTCCAGTTGTTTTCCCAGTCGGCGTTCTGGATGGTGTCCATGGTCAGAAGAAGGCTGCCGCAGTCGTCCCGCTTGGCCTTGAGATCCTCCAGGGCCAGGCGCACCAGGGCCATCTGGGAAAAGCCCGCCTCTCCGGCCTCCAGATAAAAGGTAATGCGGGAGCGGCCCCGCATGGCCGCCTCCAGATCCTCGTCCACATAGTCCCAGTATTGGCGGTTATTTTCCAAAAAGTCGTGGAATTCCGTTTCGTCGTCAATGACCACGCCGTCGATGCCCAGGGAGGAGAGGAGGGTCTCCACCGGCTCCAGTCCGGCGTGGGTGGTGTCGATGTGCAGTTCCAGCCAGTTCATAATCAAGCTCCTTGCAGCAGATCCGCCCGGGGGGCGGAGAAAATGGCCCGGCGGAAAGCGCCGGGGGGAAAAGACACGCGGCGTCCGGAAGGAGCTCCCTCCGGACGCGCAGGCTGATTTATCGTTTGGAGCCCACGAAGAAGAGGGCTACCGTGCCGGGGCCCGAGTGGTTGCCAATGACGGGGCCCACGAAGTTGATGGAGATGTCCCGGTTCCCGAACCGGCGGGTGATCTCGTCCGCCACGAACCGGGCGTCCGCCTCGCAGTCGCCGTGGGAGATGAACACCGTGCCGCCCGAGGCGTCCAGGGCGGTCTGCTCCATGTGGTCCACCAGGGCCAGCAGGGAGGCCTTCCGGCCCCGGGTCTTGCTGACAGGCACCAGGTGCCCGCCGTCGTCCACGTGGAGCACCGGCTTGATGGAGAGCATGGTGCCGAAGAAGGCGGTGGCGGCGCTGATGCGTCCGCCCCGCTTCAGGTGGTTCAGGTCATCCACGGTGAACCAGTGGCAGATGGAGCCCTTGGTGGCCTCGGCAAAGTCCCGGACCTCCTCCACGGAGCGGCCCTTGCGCTGCTCCTGGGCGCACAGGTACACCAAAAGGCCCTGTCCCAGGGAGGCGCACAGGGAATCCACCACGAAGACCTTGGAGGCCGGAAACTCATCCCGCAGGTCCGCCGCGGCGATGGTGGCGGACTGGTAGGTGGTGGAGAGGGCGGAGGAGAAGTTGATGCACAAAATGTCCTTGCCCTGGCCCAGGATCTCCCGCATCTTCACCTCAAAGGCCCCTACGTTGACGGCGGAGGTGGTGGCGGTCTCACCGCTGCGGATCCGGGCGTAGAAATCCTGGAAGCCGATCTCCCGGCCGTCCAGATAGTTGTGATAGACCCGGTCTCCCATGTGGAGGCTCAGGGGCAGCACGCAGAGGCCCAGCTCCTCCGCCATGGCGGCGGTCATATCACAGCAGCTGTCGGTCATGATGACAAATTCACCCATGTCTCATCCCAGCTCCTTTTCCTTTTTGCTTTTCTCCCGCTTGGGCTTCTCGGCTTCACCGCAGCCCTTTGCCTCCCGCAGGAGGGTCACATAGCGGCTGCTGGCCACGCCGGCGGCGTAGCTCATGAGGGCAAAGTGGATGGCGGCGTCCGCCAGATCGTCCGGCTCCGTGCGCTGGGCGATCTCGTCGGCGGTGAGGGAGAGGGCCTTGTCCAGGCTTGCGCAGAAGGCGGCGTACCCGTCGGAGACGGGGCGCTCCCCCTGGAGCTCCTCCCGGATCAGCAGATCCATGTCCCGGGTGGACATCACCCGCTTGAGGATGCAGATGGCGGTGAGGTAGGCCAGATGGTCCCGGCCGTACTTTTTCCCGCTGGCCCGGGGCACCAGGCCGCTTTTCGTGTAGTTGTTCACCATGGCGGCGGTGAGGCCGTCGTCCTCGTCAAACCGGATCACCTGGCGGTCCATATAGCTGAGGACCTGATCCATGTACAGCGCAAAATCCGGCAGCTGGTCCCAGGGGACGGGCCGTTCCTTGCGCAGCCGGTCCTGCAGTTCGCTCAGATCGTGCATGCTGCGTCTCCCTCCTTGTGCGGCAGATTCCCTGCCCGCCGTACCAGCGGGCAGGCCTTATTTTACAGAGGAAAGTATAGCACGGAGATGTGATTTTGTAAATCACCTTTTGAAAGGCGGAGAACCATGTGGAGCCGTTTATTTTCCCACGCAGAACCGGGAGAAAATACCGGAGACGATCTCCTCCCGGGCGGTGCGGCCCGTCAGCTCTCCCAGGGCGTCCAGGGCCTCCTCCACGTCGGTGAGGATGGCGTCGGGGGTGAAGCCCGCCTCCAGGGCCTCCCGGGCCCGCTGTACCGCCTGGGTGGCCCGGCGGGCGGCGTGCTCCTGGCGCTCATTGGTGAGGATGGATCCCTCGGGGACATCCCCCTCCGGAAACAGCGCCGCCACTGCCTGCTCCAGGGCGTCCAGCCCCGCGCCGGTGAGGGCGCTCAGGCACACCGCCGCCCCGGGGGCGGGGAGTCCTTCCGGCAGGGCGGGGATCCGGGCCTCACCGGGGAGGAGGTCTTCCTTGTTGACAACGAAAATCCACCGGGGGCACCGGGCGGCAAGGCGCAGGATCTCTTCGTCCTCCTGCGTCAGGGGGGCGGAGCCGTCCACCACCGCCAGGGCAAGGTCCGCTGCCTCCAGGGCCTGCCGGGAGCGCTCCACCCCCAGCCGTTCCACCGTGTCCTCCGTATGGCGGATGCCGGCGGTGTCCATGAGCCGCAGCCGCACTCCGCCGCACACCACGGATTCCTCCACCGTGTCCCGGGTGGTGCCGGGGATATCCGTGACGATGGCCCGCTCATATCCCGCCAGGGCGTTCAAAAGGGAGGACTTGCCTGCGTTGGGGCGGCCCACGATGGCGGTGGCCACGCCCCGCTTGAGCACCTTGCCCCGGCCGCAGGTGGCCAGCAGCCGTGTCAGGGTGTTTTCGGCGGTGGTGAGGGAGCGGTCCACCTCCTCCGGGTGAATGTCCGGGATATCCTCGTCCGGGTAGTCCACCACGGCGTAAAACCGGGTGGCGATGTCCAGCAGGGAATCCGTCACCGCCTGAAAGTCCCGGCGCAGAGAGCCGGAGAGCTGGGCGGCGGCGTTGCGGGCGGCGGCGGAAGTCTCCGCGTCGATGAGGTCCACCACCGCCTCCGCCTCCGTAAGGTCCATGCGGCCGTTCAGAAAGGCGCGCTTGGTGAACTCCCCGGGCCCCGCCTGCCGGGCACCTGCGGCAAAGAGGGCGGAGAGCAGCTCCCGCAGCACCACCGGGGAGCCGTGGCAGTAAAATTCGGCGGAGTCCTCCCCGGTGTAGCTGTGGGGGCCGGGGAAGCGGACGGCCAGGCCGTGGTCGATGCAGCGCCCCTGGGCGTCCAGCACGTCTCCAAAAGTCATCTTCCGGGCCTCCTGGGTGTGGAAGGGTCGGCCGTTGGCGGGGCGGAACACGCGGCCGCACAGGGGAAAGCACCCGTCTCCCGAGACCCGGACGATGCCGATGGCGGTGGGGGAGGCCCCGGTGGCAATGGCGGCGATGACGTCCATCAGATCAGCTCCTTTTCCATGACGAAGTTTTCCAGGGTTTGGCCCCGCAATGCCACCTGCTGGGGGCGCACCAGACGGTAGCCCCGGTGTGCGAAAAAGTCCCGGGCGGCCCGGGAAGCGTGGACGGTGACGGTCTCCCCGGTGCAGCGGCGCTCCAGAAAATCGCACAGCACGCCGCCCACGCCCCGGCCCTGGGCATCCGGCCGGACGTAGAGCAGGTCCAGATACGCCCCATCCAGGGCGCCGAAGCCCAGGAGGACGCCGTCCTCTTCCGCTTTGAGAAACGTCTCCTTCCGGAGCTTTTCCTCCCAGCGGGCGGTGTCCGGCTCCTCGGTTGCCCAGGCGGAGAGCTGGGCGGGAGTGTAATAAGGAGCGCAGGCGGTGTGTACCGCGTGGTAAAAAAGCCAAAGGATGGCGGGGAGATCCGCCGGCGTACAGGGTCGAATGGTCATAGCGGAGCTCCTTCTGCCAACAAATATATATACTAAAAGACAATCCTGCCTTGTATATGGACAACAGTTTTGTTAAACTCATTCTATATTTCCCGGTATTTTCCCATTATAGGAGGATGGACCTCCCTTTGCAAGCCTGTACACATATGGACACTCCCGCCGGGCACCTGCGCCGGCGGTTGGTCAAATTCATCTTGACGAAGGAGAATGCGTATGAGAAAGAACCTTGCATCCCTGCTGCTGGCCCTGGTGCTGTGCCTGGGGCTGACGGTGCCCGCCGCCGCCGCGGATCAGAAGATCACCGTAGGCGAAGAGACCTATGAGGCTCTTTTGCAGGCCATCATGTCCGAGACCAAGGCTGATGCCGTCACCGTCCGGCTGGACAGTGACGTGACGCTTACTTCTGCCGTGGTGATCGGCTCCAGTGACTACAACGGCCTGTTCTCCGCGCCCCAGACCGTCACCGCCCACAATGTCACCATTGATCTCAACGGCTATACCCTCACTGCCGCCAAGGACTGCGCGGTCTTTGAGGTGCAGAAGGATTATACCCTGACCATCGTGGATAACTCCCAGGCCAAGACCGGCAAGCTGGACTGCGGCGTGAAAGAAGCCGTGGTGGTGGCCCAGGGCGCCACTTACAACGCCCTGCCTGCCTCTCAGGAGCCTCCCGCCGAAACCACCGAGGAGAAGCCTGCCGGAGAGACCCCTGCTGCCAACCCCTTCACTGATGTGGCTTCCGATGCCTACTACTATGATCCGGTGCTGTGGGCTGTGGGCAAGGGCATTACCACCGGCCGCACGGAGACCACCTTTGTTCCCAACGAGACCTGCACCGAGGCCAATATCCTTACCTTCCTGTGGCGCGCCAGCGGTGAGCCCGCGGCTGCTGTCACGGAGAATCCCTTCGGCGAGGCCGTCAGCGCCGATGCTTACTACTACAAGGCTGCTCTGTGGGCCTTTGAGAAAAAGATGATCGACGAGACCTTCGCACCCAACACGGCCTGCACCCGTGCCCAGGCGGTGTACTTCATGTGGATGGCTGCCGGTGCACCCACCGACGCGGCTGCCGCTGCGTTCACGGATGTGGCCGCTGATGCTTCCTATGCCGCCGCTGTGAACTGGGCTGTGGCCCAGGGTGTCACTACCGGCCGTACGGAGACCACCTTTGCCCCCGCCGAGACCTGCACCCGTGGCAATATCGTGACCTTCCTGTACCGTGCCGCCAACACCCCCGCTGCGTAAGAGAATTTCAGCTCCGACAGCGGCCGCCCCATGAGGCGGCCGCTGTTTTTTTACAGGGGACCCGCAAATAAAAAAGGCCGGATGCACAGCATCCGGTCTCTTTTTGTAGATTGGGGATTCCGGGGCACTTACTTGATGCGCTCTCCGGCGGCCTCCTTGGCCTTGATCTCCCGCATGGCGTCCTTGTGGGAGAGGTTCACACGGCCCTTCTCGTCGATGTCGGTGACCTTCACCCACATCATGTCGCCGATCTTGCAGGCGTCCTCCACCTTCTCGATGCGGTGGTCGGCCAGCTTGGAGATGTGCACCAGGCCGTCCTTGCCGGGAGCCAGCTCCACGAAAGCACCGAAGGTCATGAGACGGACCACGCGGCCGTAGTACAGCGCGCCCACCTCGGGGACAAACACGATGTCGTCGATGCACTTCTTGGCGGCGTCGCAGGAGGCGGCGTCCACGCCGGAGATGAAGATGGAGCCGTCGTCGTTGATGTCGATCTTGGCGCCGGTGTCGGCCACGATCTTCTGGATCACCTTGCCGCCGGAGCCGATGACCTCCCGGATCTTGGAGGGATCGATGTGCATGGTCAGCATCTTGGGAGCGTACTTGGAGACTTCCTTCCGGGGCTCAGAGATGCAGGGGAGCATGATCTGGTCCAGGATCTCGCACCGGGCGTCGTAGGTGATGTCCAGGGCGTTCTTGATGATCTCCATGGTGAGGCCGTCATTCTTCAGGTCCATCTGGATGGCGGTGATGCCCTTCTTGGTACCGGCCACCTTGAAGTCCATCTCGCCGTGGAAGTCCTCCACGCCCTGGATGTCGATGAAGGTGGTGAAGGAGCCGTCGTCGTCCTGGATGAGGCCGCAGGAGATGCCGGCCACGGGAGCCTTGATGGGTACGCCGGCGTCCATGAGGGCCAGGGTGGAACCGCAGATGGAGCCCTGGGAGGTGGAGCCGTTGGAGGAGACAACCTCGCTGACCACGCGGATGGCGTAGGGGAACTCCTCCACGGAGGGGATCACCGGCAGCAGGGCACGCTCAGCCAGCGCACCGTGGCCGATCTCACGCCGGCCGGGGGAACGGGCGGGCTTGGCCTCGCCCACGGAGTAGCCGGGGAAGTTGTAGTGGTGCATATACCGCTTCTCCGTCTCCTCCCAGATGGTGTCCAGCTTCTGGCAGGCGGAGAGGGTGTCCAGGGTGCACACGGAGAGCACCTGGGTCTGGCCGCGGGTGAAGAGGCCGGAGCCGTGGGCCCGGGGCAGCAGCCCCACCTCGGCGGAGAGGGGACGGATCTCGTTCTTGGCGCGGCCGTCCACACGGTGGCCCTCCAGCAGCCAGGCCTTGACGATCTTCTTCTGGAACTTGTAGGTGAACTCCTCCAGGTACTTGTCCATGTCGGGGTACTGCTCCAGATACTTCTCGTGCCAGTGCTCGATCATGGCGTTCCAGCGGGCCTCCCGGACGTTCTTGTCGTCGGTGTCCATGGCGGCCTTGGCCTCGTCCATGAAGTTGGCCACGATGTCGTCGAAGAGCTCCTGGTTGAAGTCGGCGTGGGGATAGTCGAACTTGGGCTTGCCGATCTCCGCGACCATCTGGTTGATGAGGGTGATGACCTTCTGGTTCTCCTCATGGGCGGACTTGATGGCCTCGAACATCACATCGTTGGGCACCTCGTTGGCGCCGGCCTCGATCATGACCACCTTCTTGGCGGTGGAGACCACGGTGACGTCCAGGTCGGAGACCTTACGCTGCTCGCTGTTGGGATTAAAGACCAGCTTGCCGTCCACAAGACCCACCTTCAGCGCGCCCACAGGGCCGTTCCAGGGGATATCGGAGATGGCGAGAGCCGCGGAGGTGCCGATGAGGCCCGCGATCTCGGGAGAGCAGTCGTGGTCCACGCTCATGACGGTGGCCATGATGGAAACGTCGTTGCGGAAGTCGGAGGGGAAGAGGGGACGGATGGGCCGGTCGATGACGCGGCTGGTGAGGATGCCCTTCTCACCGGGACGGCCTTCCCGGCGGTTAAAGGAGCCGGGGATGCGGCCCACGGAGTAGAGCTTCTCCTCAAAGTCCACGCTCAGGGGGAAGAAATCGATGCCGTCCCGGGGACGGGGGGAGGCGGTGGCGCACACCAGGACCCGGGTGTCGCCGTAGCCCACCATGACGGCGGCGTTGGCCAGCTCAGCCAGCTTGCCCACTTCCAGGGTCAGGGGACGGCCCGCCAGTTCCATCTCGTACTTGTGATAATTGGGGAACTGTCTCTTGGTAATGATGGTTGACATAACATATCTCCTTTGCACAGGTGCTCGGGAGCGGCTTTTCGTATTTGAAAGCATGTCCGAGAAGGGATTCGGGCACAGTTTCAAACACAAAAAGACAGCACTCCCGGCGAAAAAAGGGTGGTTTTTGTACAAACGGGTGACGGAGATTCCTCTCCGTCACCCGCAGTGCCGATTTATTTCCGGATGCCCAGCTTGGCGATCAGGGCACGATAGCGCTCGATGTCCTTCTTCTGGAGGTAGTCCAGGAGGCTGCGGCGCTTACCGACCATCTGCAGCAGGCCACGGTTGGAGTGCTTGTCCTGAGGATTGTTGCGCATGTGCTCAGTGAGCTGGTTGATGCGCTCAGTGAGAATGGCGATCTGGACCTCGGGAGAGCCGGTGTCCGTGGGGTGGGTGCGGTTGGCGTCGATGATAGCGGTCTTCTGTTCCTTACGAAGCATGGATGGTTCCACCTTTCTGATATTCTTACCCGCGTCACTGCGCTCCGGGCCGGTGAAAGTCCGCGGAACGAAGCGTCGGGGCGGTTTTGCCCGCAGATTTGCGTGCTGTACGAATATATCATAGTTTTTCCCGGTTGTAAAGGGAAAAATCTGCGCTTTTGAGGCTTTTTTTGCCGCCGCGCCGGGATTTTTCCCTGCCAAGGGTCACAGAAGGCTGTCGATGACGCCGGAGAGGCCCTCCTCCTCATAGATCTCCCGGTAGAGGGCCACCTCGTCCTGAATGAGGGTGTCGATGACGTCCATGCCCAAGAGTTCCACGGGGGCCTTGTCGTCGGTGAGGAGCAGATCCCCCGCCTCATAGGGGGTTAGGCGCTCCGAAACATCCTCCATCATCTCCCGCAGGTCGGCGTGAGGCGTGGCGCCGGCACCGTTTTTCAGAGATTCCAGGGCGTCCCCACCGTTCCAGGCGAAGAGCTCCCGGTTGGTGGTGCGGGGCACGTCGGCGGTATAGACGTTTTCAAAGACGGAGGAGATGGTGTCGGAGAGGTGGGCGTTGATGCTGCCCTCCCCGTCGGAGTGCATGTTCATGTTTACCACCATGACGCCGTCCTCCGTCAGGTGGTCCGCCACCAGGGAGAAAAACTCCACCGTGGACATCTGGAAGGGGATGGTGATGTCCTGATAGGCGTCCACCATGATGACGTCGTAGCGCTTGTCCATGGCCTGGAGGTAGGCCCGGCCGTCGTAGGTGGTCACCGTCACGTCCTCCGGCAGGTCAAAGTATTCCCGGGCCAGGTCCGTGATATCCTGGTCGATCTCCACGCCCTCGATTTCGGGGCCGGGACCGAAATACTCCCGGCACTGTGTGGCGTAGGTACCGCTGCCCATGCCCAAAATCAGCATGGAAAAGTCCTCTTTTTCCGTGACGCCCGCCATCAGCGGCGCCGCCAGGGCCGTGTCGTAGTACATGCCGGTGAGGCCGCCGTCCTTCTGCTTGACGGACTGGACGCCGAAGAGCACGTTGGTGGAGAGGATCACGGAGTCCTCCGTCTCCTTCACCTGTAAATAGTTGTAGACGGACTCTCCCTCATAGAGGAGGTCCGGCTCCCAGAAGGCGAAGGAGTCCGTGTGGCCCAGGACGGCGCACAGCAAAAAGGCCACGGCGGCAGCGCCGTAGCGCCTGCGGCCGGTCTTGCTGCTCAGGAAGTACACAAGGCCCAAAATCAGCAAAATGCCGGAGAAAATCAAAAAGGTCACGGAGGTGCCCACCGCGGGAATCGTGACGAAGGTGGGCAGGAAGGTGCCCAGGATGCTGCCCACGGTGTTGAAAGCCTCCAGATTTCCCACGATGCGGCCGTTGTGGTCCAGGGAGTCCGTGGCGTACTTCACCAGGGAGGGGGTGACGGTGCCCAGCAGGAACAGCGGAAAGACAAAGATCACCATGCAGGCGGCAAAGGCGGCGATGATGAGAAAGTTGGTGCTGACGGTGAAGATCAGCGCTGCGGAAACCCCCAGCACAATATACTTGCCTACCACCGGGATCAGGGCGATCCACACGGCGGAGATCAGAATCCGCCGGTAGAGCCGGTCGGGGTTGGGGTCCTTGTCCGCCTCCCGGCCGCCGTAGAGGTTGCCCAGGGCCATGGCGATCATGATGGTGCCGATGATGATGGTCCACACGATCTGGGAGGAACTGAAATACGGGGCCAGCAGGCGGCTGGCACCCAGCTCCACCGCCATCACCGCCACGCCGGAGAAAAACTCCGTCATATACAAAAACGTCTTGTTTTTCAGAATGGGACGGGTGCTCATGGTGCTCCTTTCTCCGCCCCGGAGGACGGCGGGCCCCGGTGCCGGGGCAGAACTTACCATACTATGATGCTTGCCGCCGGGGAAGAAGTCAAGAAAAATCCATTCTTCCCGCCAAAAAGCCAGATTTTGGACGCCCATCCCCCTTGACAGTGCTGTCAGGGGGTGGTATTCTAACTGTGTTAGTACAGTTAATACAGTTGCGGCGAATCTGCCGCAAGAAGGAAGGTGAGGACGTGATCAGCCTGAACTACCGGGACGCCCGCCCCATTTATGAGCAGATCAAGGACGGACTGCGCAAGCTGATCGTCACCGGGGCCATGGCGCCGGATGAAAAGCTGCCCTCCGTCCGGGCGTTGGCGGCTCAGCTGGCCATCAATCCCAACACCATCCAGCGGGCCTACAACGAGCTGGAGGGGGAGGGGTACATTTACTCGGTACCCGGCAAGGGGAGCTTTGCCTCCGCCAATGCCGGGGCGGACAAGGCCCGCCGGCAGGAGCTGATGAACCAGGCGGCGGAGCTGGTGGCGGAGCTGCGGTACCTGGGGGTCACCCAGGAGGAGCTCATGGCGCTGGTAAAGGAGGAAGGGAAATGATCCAGGTAACCGACGCCGTCAAGCGCTTTGACGGCTTTACGGCTTTGGACGGGGCCTCCATCACCGTCCCCGACGGAGCCATTTACGGGCTGGTGGGCCCCAACGGCGCGGGCAAGTCCACCCTGATCCGGCATCTGACAGGGATCCTGCGGGCCGACAGCGGCGAGATCCTGGTGGACGGGGAGCCCATTTACGAAAATCCCGCCAAGAAAGCGCTGCTGGCGGTGATCCCCGACGACTGGTACTATTTCTCCTCCGCCAGCCTCCGGGACATGATGCGCTTTTACCGGGGATTTTATCCCACCTTTGACGTGGAGCGTTACGAGAAGTTCCGGGACATTTTCGAGATCCCGGAGAAGGCCATGCTGCGGCGGCTCAGCAAGGGCATGCAGAAGCAGGCGGCCTTCTGGCTGGCCATGAGCTGCCGGCCCAAGTACCTGATCCTGGACGAGCCGGTGGACGGGCTGGATCCGGTGATGCGCCGCCAGGTGTGGAGCCTCATGATGGGGGACGTGGCGGAAAACGGCACCACGGTGCTGGTCTCCTCCCACAACCTCCGGGAACTGGAGGACGTGTGCGACCACGTGGGCATCATGAACCGGGGCAAGGTGCTCCTGGAGCGCAGCCTCAGCGACCTGCAGGAGAACATCGTCAAGCTCCAGGTGGTGTGGAACACGCCGGAGCCCCCGGCCCTGCCGCCGGAGATGAATGTGCTGCATGTGAGCAATGTGGGCCGTGTGTATACCTACATTGTCCGGGGCAATGCCGCCGCCGTGTCCACGGCGCTCTCGGTGCTCCAGCCCATGATGCTGGAGGCGCTGCCGCTTTCTTTGGAGGAGATCTTTATTTACGAATTGGGAGGTGAACACTATGTGGTCAAGGACCTGGTGCTTTAATAAAACCCTGCTGCGCAAGAATCTCACCCGGTTCTGGCCCTTGTGGGTCATGGCCTCCTTCCTGGCGGCCCTGCCGCCCATCATGATGGCGGTGGAGCTGATGCGCTACCGGGGAACGACCAGCATGAATGCCCTGTACATCACGGAGGGCTATTACTCCGTGCTTACCTATCTGATTCCGCCGGTGCTGCTGGTATACGCGGTGGTGTGCGCCATGGCGGTTTGGAGCTACCTGTTCAATTCCCGCAGCGTGGGGCTGATGCACACCCTGCCCATCAGCCGCAAGGGGCTCTTTGTCACCAATTTCCTCTCCGGCTTTTTGATGGTGCTGATCCCCTTCGTGGTGTGCGGTGCGCTGTGCGTCGTCGTGACGGCGGCCTTCGGCCTGCTGGACCCCGTGGGCCTGGCGGTGACGGTGCTCTGTTCGCTGGGGCTGGCCCTGTTCTACTTTGCCAGCGCCACGGTGTGCGCCTTCCTGACAGGCAACGCCTTTGCCATGCCCGCCTTCTACTTCGTGTTCCACTTCCTGGCGGTGACGCTGGAGATGCTGCTCTCCAACCTGGCCAATTTGTGCCTGTTCGGCGTGTCCGGCGCCTATACCGGGGTGGTGGAGTGGCTCTCTCCCACTTACTGGCTCAACGAACACCTGCATGTGGAGCGCACCTGGGAAGAGGTGACCCGAGCGCTGCCCCACGGCACGGTGACGGACAGCGTCCTCACCAGCGTGAAGCTGGGGAATGCCTGGGCCATCGGAGCCTATGCCCTGGCAGGCGTGGTGCTGCTCCTGTGTGCGTGGCTCCTTTATCGCCGCCGCGCCAGCGAGTGCGCCGGAGACGTGGTGGCGGTCAAGTGGATGAAGCCCTTCTTCCGCTACGGCGTGGCTGCTCTGGCGGCTCTGGCGGGCGGCCAGGGGCTCTATTTCCTCTTCTGGTATGACTGGAGCGCCTGGAGTGCCGCCAAGCTGGGGGCGTGCATGTTCCTGGCAGGCGTCATCGGCTATTATATCGCCTCCATGCTGCTGGCCAAGTCCCTGCGGGTGTTCCGGGGCAGCTGGCGGGGTCCGGTGGTGGTGGCAGCGGCCGCGGCCATCGTGTGCGCGGGGCTTCGGTTTGACGTGCTGGGCGTGGAGAGCCGGGTGCCCGAGCTCTCCCAGATCCGGACGCTGGAACTGCGCTTGGATTCCAATACCTATACCATGACCCCGGCCGGGCAGGAGGAACTGCTGGAGCAGGTGCTGGATCTGCACCGCGCGCTGATCGCCGACCGGGCGTATATCCAGGACTGGCAGCAGCAGTGGAGGACCGCTGCGGATTCCGTGGAGGTGGACAATAACTGTGTTTCCACCACGGTGCGCTATACCTACACCCTCACCGACGGTACCGAACTCTCCCGCTGGTACAGTGTGCCCATTGACCGGGAACGGCTGACCCAGCCGGACACCTATGATGCCCGGATCGACGCCCTGGTAAACAACACGGACATGAAGTATCTGCGGCTGCACATGGATACGTCCGGCACCCTCACCGATGGCTGGAGTGCCCAGGGCCTCTATCTCTACGGTGCGGTGAGCAACGACATGGACGGCAGCAGCCGGGAGGCGGAGATGGTGCTCAATGCCCTGGTGGAAGACATCCGGGCAGGGAACTGGGGCAGTGCCGACTGGTTCTCCGACACCTGGGGCAGCGCCTACAACATTACGCTGGAGATCGACTACTCCCGTCCCGCGCAAGGAGGCGGTGATGAAGGCGACTATGCCCATATCACCCTCCGGCCGGAGATGACCAACACCATGGAGACCCTACTGGAACTGGGCCTGGTGCTGGAGCGGGATCTCATCACCAACGCCCAGTGGGACAGGATGGAGAACGGCTATGAGAACGCGGAGGTCTACGACGCCGCGATCTATACCGGCGCGTCCTCTGACACTCCCAGAGTGCAGGCCATCTCCCTGAATACCCTGAATTTCTCCGGCGCTCCCGCCGGCACCCTGGTGACGCTGGGGGCGGCCCGGAAATGATCACACAGACATACCATCCCCGCCGCTGCTGCCGGCGGCGGGGCCCCGGCAGGGGACAGCTGGTGCTGTTGGCGGTGCTGGGCGTTTTGGTTCTGGCGGTGGTGGGGGTGCTGGCCTCCCGGGGCCTTCCCGGGGAGGATATCCCCGTGCCGGACTATGTGGAAAAGGACTACCTCACCGTCAACGAGTTCTCCCGTCCCGGCACCCCTCTGGAGAAGATCGATGGTGTGGTGATCCACTACGTAGGCAATCCCGGCACCTCCGCCCAGGCCAACCGCAATTACTTCGAGTCCCTCTCGGCAGGCACCGACGGCGTTTACGCCTCCAGTCACTTCATTGTGGGGCTGGAGGGAGAGGTGGTCCAGTGCATCCCCCTGACGGAGATCGCCTACGCCTCCAACTCCCGCAACGACGACACGGTGGCCATCGAGGTCTGCCACCCCGACGAGACGGGGGAGTTTTCCGCCGTTACCTATGACCGGCTGGTGGAGCTCACGGCCTGGCTGTGCACCACCTTCCATCTGGATCCGGGGGAGGACGTCATCCGCCACTACGACGTCTCCGGCAAGCTGTGCCCCCTGTATTATGTGGAAAATCCGGAGGCCTGGGAGGCCTTTTTGCAGGATGTGGAGGCGGAAATGGAGGCTCAGCAGGCCGCGGAATAAAAATTTTTCCACATTTGGTGAAACAAAACCAACTTCTGTATCGTCTTATATAACAAGAGGAATTTTCAACGGCCGGGAATCCGGCACACAAGCTTGAGAGAGGGGAGTTCTCCGGTATGGAACAAACGACAGCCATGGGCAACCTGTGGCGCATCTGGGTGGATACCAAGCGGCGCATCGTCTCCTTCCACGAGATGGAGGACTGTCAGCTGCTGGAATTCCGGAACCATGAGATGTTTTTGAGCTGCGTGGACCAGTACACAGGCCGGCAGTTCCGCTATCAGTGACAAAAAGGACGCCTGAAAAGGCGCCCTTTTTTTGCCGGGGGAAGGAGGGGGAGGTATCTGCCGGAGTGCCGGCGGAGGCACGGCGGTTTTCCCACGGGAATTTTCCTGCCTTTGGCGGGAAATCCTGTTGACAAATCCGAAAAATGTGATAGGATGGGCAGGTAATCGAATAGTTGGCGTGGAAAAGGACGAGTATCCTCCCGAAACCGCAAAGAGAGCCGCCGTTTGGTGCAAGGCGGAGGGGGACGCGGGGAGAAAATCACCTTGGAGCCTCCTGCTGAAAGACGACGCGATCGAAGAATTCTTTCAAAATGGAATTGATCCATTTTGATAGCGCCGAAGGCGCGTAGAATTCTCCATCAGGCGAGCCGACGTGCTTGGCACGGCGGCACGTTCTGAAAATGGAACATTTTCAGAACGACAGCGCGCGAGTAAGCGTGGACGTGTGACGGGCGTTATTCCGTCGGCCCGTGACGGCGGGCAATGAGCGGCCGTGTCCCGCAAGGGGACGGCAACCGAGAGTGGTACCGCAGAGTGTTTGCAAACGCTTTGTCTCTTGTAAAGAGGCAAGGCGTTTTTTATATTTGCTATTCCAATTTTGACAGATAAAGGAGATCGCGGATATGGACTACAACAAGACCATCAATCTGCCCAAAACCGACTTCCCCATGCGGGCGGGTCTGCCCAAGCGGGAGCCGGAGATGCTCCGCCGCTGGCAGGAGCAGGACGTGTACGGAGAGCTTTTGAAGAAGAACGAGGGCAAGCCCCTCTTCAACCTCCACGACGGCCCTCCGTTCTCCAACGGCGCGCTGCACATGGGCCATGCCCTCAACAAGGCCATCAAGGACTTCATCACCCGGTCCTACGCCATGCGGGGCTACTACACCCCCTATATCCCCGGCTGGGATAACCACGGCATGCCCATCGAGTCCGCCATCATCAAGCAGAACAAGCTCAACCACAAGGCCATGAGCATCCCCGATTTCCGCTCCGCCTGCCACGACTTCGCCCAGCACTATATGGATGTCCAGAGCGAGGGCTTCCAGCGCATGGGCGTTCTGGGCGACTGGGAGCATCCCTACTGCACCATGAACCCCGGCTTCGAGGCCGAGGAGGTCAAGGTATTCGGCGAGATGTACAAGAAGGGCTATATCTACAAGGGCCTCAAGCCCGTGTACTGGTGCCCCAAGGACGAGACCGCCCTGGCGGAGGCGGAGATCGAGTATCAGGACGATCCCTGCACCACCGTGTATGTGAAGTTCCCCATGCACGACGACCTGGGCAAGCTCCCCGGCTATGACAAGAGCAAGCTCTTCTTCGTGATCTGGACCACCACCATCTGGACCCTGCCCGGCAACCTGGGCATCTCCCTGCATCCCCGGGAGAACTACGCCCTGGTAAAGGCCCCCAACGGCGAAGTCTATATCATGGCCGAGGCCCTGGTGGACAAGGTCATGCCTCTGGGCGGCTTCGACACTTGGGAGATCGCCGAGACCCACACCGGCGACTTCTTCGAGAACATGCTGGCGGACCATCCCTTCCTGCCCAAGACCAGCCGCCTGCTGCTGGCGGAGTACGTCACCATGGACTCCGGTACCGGCTGCGTCCACACCGCCCCCGGCTTCGGCGCAGACGACTATGAGACCTGCAAGCGCTACGGCATGGACATGGTGGTGCCCGTGGACGACCAGGGCCGCCACACCGACTACGCCGGCAAGTACGCCGGCATGAAGACCGACGAAAGTAACCCCGTGATCCTGGGCGATATGAAGGAGAGCGGCATGCTCTTCGCCAGCGAGGACATCGTCCACTCCTATCCCCACTGCTGGCGCTGCAAGGGCCCCATCATCTTCCGTGCCACCCCCCAGTGGTTCTGCTCCGTGGAGGCCTTCAAGGATGAGGCCTGCGCCGCCTGCGACGATGTGCGCTGGGTGCCCGAGTGGGGCAAGGACCGCATGAAGGCCATGGTCCGGGAGCGCTCCGACTGGTGCATCTCCCGTCAGCGCCGGTGGGGCCTGCCCATTCCCGTGGTCTACTGCAAGGACTGCGGCAAGCCCATCTGCACCGACGAGACCATCGCCGCCATCTCCGCCCTCTTTGCCAAGGAGGGCTCCAACGCCTGGTTCGCCAAGGAGGCGGAGGAGATCCTGCCGGAGGGCTTCACCTGCCCCCACTGCGGCTCCAAGTCCGGCTTCACCAAGGAGGAGGACACCCTGGACGGCTGGTTCGACTCCGGCTCCACCCACTTCGCCGCCATGAAGAAGGACCAGGGCTTCTGGCCCGCCACCATGTACCTGGAGGGCCTGGATCAGTACCGCGGCTGGTTCCAGTCCGCGCTGCTCACTGCTGTGGGCGCCTTCGGCAAGGGTGCGCCCTTCAAGGAGTGCGTCACCCACGGCTGGACCGTGGACGGCGAGGGCAAGGCCATGCACAAGTCCCTGGGCAACGGCATGGATCCCTATGAGATCATGGACAAGTACGGCGCGGACCTGCTGCGCCTTTGGGCCGCCAGCGCCGACTACCACGCCGACGTCCGCTGCTCCGACGCCATCTTCAAGCAGCTCTCCCAGAACTACCTGAAGTTCCGCAACACCGCCCGCTACTGCCTGGGCAACCTGGACGGCTTCGACCCCGACCAGATGGTCTCCCCGGAGGACATGGAGGAGCTGGACCGCTGGGCCATCACCCGCCTGAACGCCCTCATCACCCGCTGCTTCAAGGCCTATGACGACTATGAGTTCCTGGTGGTGACCCACGCTGTCAACGACTTCTGCGTGGTGGATATGTCCAACTTCTACCTGGATATCATCAAGGACCGCCTCTACTGCGAGGAGCCCGACGGCCGCAAGCGCCGCAGCGCCCAGACGGCCCTGTTCCTGATCCTGGACACCATGACCAAGATCATGGCCCCCATCCTGGCCTACACCTGCGATGAGATCTGGCAGTCCATGGTCCACCGCAGCAGCGACGATAGCCGCAACGTGGTATTCAACGACATGAACCAGCCCTTCACCGACTACGCCCTCCCGGAGGACGCCATGGAGAAGTGGGCGCTGGTGGAGAAGCTCCGGGACGACGTCAACGCCGTGCTGGAGACCGCCCGGGCCCAGAAGAAGATCGGCAAGGCCCTGGAGGCCCATGTTGCCCTCCACGCCGCCGACGACGAGACCGCCAAGGTGCTCATGCGCGTGGCGGGGCTGAACCTGGCGGAGCTGTTCATCGTCTCCGAGTGCTCCATCTCCAATGCCGATCCCGCCGCGGACTCCGTGGTGGGTCAGGGCACCGCCTTCCCGGGCCTGACCGTGGAGGTGCGGGAGGCCACCGGCGCCAAGTGCGAGCGCTGCTGGATGCAGTCCGCCACCGTGGGCGACGATGCCGACCACCCAACCCTGTGCGCCCGCTGCGCCGCCGTGGTGCGCAATCTCCCCCAGTTCTAAGCGCGTTTTCCCCGTCCGCCTCCGGCGCCATGCCGGAGGCGGACGTTCTTTTCCTGCGGTTGCATTTTGGGGCAAAGGCGTGTACACTGTGACGAAAGCGGTGTTTCTCCGGAGCAAAGCGGTTCCGGAGAAACCCGCCGGGAGAGAAAGGAACACATATGATTGTACCGACGGCCCCGGCTGTGGGGAACCGCAGCGCCCCGGTGGATGCCGCCAAGACCGCGGCGATTTTCGGCACCATTTTGATTCACGCCTCCGCCATGGGGGGCTTTGCCTGGGAGACCGGGAGCGCCAACTGGGTGTGGGCCCTGTTCTGGGGCAGCGTACTGCGGTGCGCCGTGCCGGTGTTTTTCCTGTGCTCCGGCGCGCTGCTGCTGGATCCGGAAAAGAACGTCACCGTCCGCCGGGTCTGGACGCATTACATTCCCCGCATCGCTGCGGCCCTCTTTTTCTGGGCGGCGGCCTACGGCGCCTGGCCGGTGTTCCTCACCTGGCTGCGCACCGGGGTGGTGGAGGCGGAGGGCCTGCGGATGTGGGGGGAGAATCTGCTCTTCTGGCGTCACAAGACCCATCTCTATTACCTGCACATCATCCTGCTGGTGTACGCCCTGCTGCCCATCACCCGGCTCTTTGCCGCCCGGGCGGACCGGAAGCTGAGAAACTATGCCCTGGGCGTGTGGTTCGTACTGGGGTGTGTCCTGCCGGTGCTTTGGGCCTTCTGGCCCCTGTCCCAGGTGGGGGGAATCCCCGCCCAGTATCCCATCAATGTCACCTGGGGCGCCGTGGGATACAGCCTGCTGGGCCGTGCGCTGACGGAGGAGGCGCCCCGCTTCCGTCCCCGGATCTTTGCCTGGATGTACCTTGCAGGCCTGGCGGTGACCTTTGGCGGCACATGGGGACTGTCCCTCCTGCGGGGGCAGCTGTATCTGGGCTTCCTCCAGGGCAACGCTCCCGGCGTGTGCCTGGAGGCGGCGGGATTGTACGGCTGGTGTGTCAGCCGCTGCGAGCGCCGGGAGGGCTCTGCCTGGACCAGGACCATCTCCCAGGCGTCCTTCTGCGTGTACCTGGTGCACCTGTTCTTTTTGGAGGAGCTGGTGAGCCGGGGCTTTTCCGCCGGAGCGTATTCTCCGGTGTGGGCGGTGCCGGCCCTGACGGCGGCGGTCTTCGCGGTGTCCTTCGGGGTGTGGCTCATCCTGCGGCGCATTCCCGTGGTGAACCGCTGGCTGATCTGACGAATAATAAGGAGAACATACATGAAATATTTCCTCTGTGCCCTGCTGGGGCTGGGAACCCTGGGACTGGACCAGTGGGTGAAGGGGTGGACAGTGAGCCATTTCGCCGCCCCCGCCCCCGACGTGCTCTATGCCACCGCCGACCCGGCAAAGGCCCTGATCCCCGGGGTGGTGGAGCTGACGAGAGTCCACAACTACGGGGCCGCCTGGTCCAGCTTTTCCGGGATGCGCTGGCTGCTGATCGCCGTCACGTCCCTCATCGTGCTGGCGGTGGCCTGGGCCTTGCTCCGCCGGGTAGTCCGGCATCCCCTGGGCGTGGCCGCCGGATGCCTCATCATCTCCGGGGGACTGGGCAACATCCTCGACCGGGTGCGGCTGGGGTATGTGGTGGACATGTTCCACCTGACCTTCTGGCCCTCCTATCCCGTGTTCAACGTGGCGGATATCTGCATCGTGGGCGGAGCGGTGCTGGGTGCCGTGTACTACCTGTGGTTCTACGAAAAATACGACAAAAAGGGGATCTCCCATGGAAATCCGGACGCTGCAAGTCAATCCTGAAAACGCCGGGGAACGGCTGGACGCCTTCCTGGCGGAGCAGTTGGAGGACGTGACCCGCTCCGCCGCCGCCAAGCTGTGCGCCGGGGGCAGCGTCACCCGGGAGGGAAAGCCTCTGGCCAAGAACTACCGCCTCACCGGCGGGGAGACCATCGCCGTGGCGCTGCCGGACCCGGAGCCCATGGACGCCGTGGCCCAGGACATCCCGTTGGATGTGGTGTATGAGGACGCGGACGTCATCGTGGTGAACAAGCCCAAGGGCCTGGTGGTGCACCCGGCACCCGGCCACCCGGACGGGACGCTGGTCAACGCCCTCCTCCACCACTGCGGAGACTCCCTCTCCGGCATCGGCGGGGCCCTGCGGCCGGGCATCGTCCACCGCATCGACCGGGATACCTCCGGCCTCATTATCGCGGCCAAAAACGACTATGCCCACCAGCGTCTCTCCGCCCAGCTTCAGGACCACTCCCTGGCCCGGACCTACGAGTGCGTGGTGGTGGGGAACCTGAAAGCCGACAGCGGCACCGTGGACGCCCCCATCGGCCGCCATCCCGTGGACCGCAAGAAGATGGCGGTGGTATCAAACGGCCGCCCGGCCATTACCCATTGGGAGGTCATCGCCCGCTACCCGGGCTTTACCCATGTGCGCTGCAAGCTGGAAACCGGGCGCACCCATCAGATCCGGGTCCACATGGCCCATATCGGCCACCCCATCCTGGGGGACACGGTGTACGGAGCCAAAAAGCCGGTGCCGGGCCTCCAGGGCCAGTGCCTCCACGCGGTGGGGCTGCGCTTCATCCATCCCCGGACGGGGGAAGTGGTGGAGTGTTCCTGCCCGCTGCCGGAGGAGTTCCGGGAGGTACTGCGGAAGCTGGCGGCAAAGGCATAAAATCAAGCGGAAAGGAGGCCTCCTTTCCGCTTTTTTGTCGCTTGCCCTTTGTTTTCTTGTGTGCTATGATACTTTAGTTAAAGTATCTGAACTTGGAGGAACGATTTTGGAACGCAAAGACGTACTGATCCCGGCGGAGGATCTCGCCCGCCAGCGGGACTTTCAGGAGAAGATCCGCAGCATGTTTGAAAGCCGCCAGGCCCATCCCCGGGCCTGCGTGGACACCTTCGGCTGCCAGCAGAACGTGGCCGACGGGCAAAAGCTCATGGGCATGCTGCAAGAGTGCGGCTTCACCCTCACCGACGAGCCCAAGGAGGCGGATCTCGTCATCCTCAACACCTGCGCCATCCGGGAGCACGCCGAGCAGCGGGTCTTCGGCAACCTGGGCATCCTGACCCACACCAAAAAGGAGAATCCCGAGCAGGTCATCTGCCTTTGCGGCTGCATGGCCCAGGAGGAGCGGGTCAGTAAGCGCATTAAGGAATCCTACCGCCATGTGGATCTGGTGTTCGGCCCCCAGGCGCTGTGGAAGTTCCCGGAGCTCCTCTGGCAGGTGTATGAGACTCACAAGCGGGTCTTCTCCGTCCAGGACGAGCACGGCACCATTGCCGAGGGCATCCCTGTGGTGCGGGAGAAGGGCGTCAAGGCCTGGGTCTCCATCATGTACGGGTGCAACAACTTCTGCTCCTACTGCATCGTGCCCTACGTCCGGGGCCGGGAGCGGTCACGGGATCCCCAGGCGGTCCTCTCTGAAGTGCGGGAGCTGGTGGAGGCCGGATACAAGGACATCACCCTCCTGGGGCAGAACGTCAACTCCTACGGCAACGACTTAGGGATTGGCTACCACTTCCCGGACTTGCTGGAGGATATCGACAAGATCCCCGGGGAGTATCTCATCCGCTTTATGTCCAGCCATCCAAAGGACGCCACCTACCGCCTCTTTGACGTGATGGCGAAAAGCTCTCACGTTGCCAAGCAGCTGCACCTTCCCGTGCAGTCCGGCAACGACCGGGTGCTCCATGAGATGAACCGCCGCTATACCCGGGAACAGTACCTGGATTTGGTGCGCTACGCCAAGCGCGTCATGCCCGGGCTGGTGCTGACCTCCGACATCATCATCGGCTTCCCGGGGGAGACGGAGGCGGAGGCTATGGATACCGTTTCCCTGGTGGAGGAGGTGGGCTTCGACGCCCTCTTTACCTTCATCTACTCCCCCCGTCCGGGCACCAAGGCGGCCGCCATGCCGGATCCCGCCACCCGGGAGGAAAAGCAGAAGTGGTTCGACAAGCTCCTGGAGGTCCAGAACGCCATGTCCGCCAAGCTCCACGCCGCCTATGTGGGGGAGACCGTCCGGGTGCTGGTGGACGGGGAGAGCGACGACCCCGAATTCCCCCTCTCCTCCCGCACGGAGGGCAACCGCCTGGTGCGCCTGAAGGGGGACAAGTCCCTCATGGGCAAGTTCGTGGACGTGAAGATCACCGGCAGCAACACCTGGGCGCTGTACGGCGAGGCGATCTGAGAAGTTCCGGGCCCCGGAAGGTTCCACCCCCCATTTTCTTTTGGCCCTGCTCAAAAGACTGGGCCCGCAGGCCCGTGTCGGAGCCAACCGCCGCAAAGCGGCGGCTCTTAGGCGGAGACAAACGGGCCGTGGACGGTATTCCTCCGCAGTGTCTGAGGAGACCCCCGTATGCGCCGCAGGGCGGAGCCTTGCGGCGGAAAACATGTTTTCTTTTCACCGTCCACGGCGATGTTCTTTTTGATGTTTTAAAAAGAACATGGGGGTGGATCCCCTGAGAGAGGAGAGAACCCATGGAAACAACGCATAGCGTTCGCGTTACCACGCTTTTGGAAAATACCGCCTGCCGGGCCGGGCTCTGCGCCGCCCATGGGCTGAGTCTGTATATCGAGACGCCCCGCCATAAGATCCTCTTCGACATGGGCCCCAATGAGGATTTTATTGCCAATGCCAAAGCCCTGGGCGTGGATCTCGCGGCGGTGGACTTGGCCATCCTCTCCCACGGACACTATGACCACGGGGGCGGCCTGGCGGCCTTTTGCCGTGTGAATGCCCACGCTCCCGTGTACATCCACAAAGACGCCTTCCGGACCTATTACGCCCTGGAGGAGGGCCGGGCCCCCCGGTACATCGGCCTGCCCCGGGGACTGGAGGACTTCCGGGACCGCTTTGTCCTCACGGAGGGGGAGACGGTCATCGACGACGAGCTGACCCTTTTCTCCGAGCCGCCTGCGGTGTTTGACGCCATGTCCGCCAGCGCGGGGCTGCGGGAGCAGGTAGGGGAGGAGTACCCCCTGGACACCTTCCGCCATGAGCAGGACCTTTTGATCCGGGCGGGGGGAAAGACGGCAGTGGTGGCGGGCTGCGCCCACCGGGGCGTGGTGAACATCCTCGCCGCCGCTAAGGCGTATTTGGGGGAGGAGCCGGACGCCCTCTTTGGCGGGTTCCACCTCTTCGAGCTGCGGCAGGGCGACCCGACGGCGGACGCCCTTATCGACGCCACGGGCAAAGCCCTGCTTCCCGGCAAGACCGTATACTACACCGGCCACTGCACCGGCGCCTACGCCTATGAGCGCCTTTCCGCCATTCTGGGTGAGCGGCTGCGGCCCCTCACCGGCGGCAGTGCGGCGGAGATCTGATACGACGAACTTAGAAAGACAACGAGGTGAACCCCTTTGGCGGAACTGACCCCCATGATGAAGCAGTACCTGGAGATCAAGCGGGAGAATCCGGACTCCATTTTGTTTTTCCGGCTGGGCGACTTCTACGAGATGTTCGCGGACGACGCAAAGCTTGCCTCCAAGGAACTGGACCTGACCCTCACCTCCCGGGACCACGGCAAGCACGCCAAGCCCGAGGAGGAGCGGGTCCCCATGTGCGGCGTGCCCTACCACGCCAGCGAATCCTACATCGCCCGGCTCATCGCCAAGGGCTACAAGGTGGCCATCTGCGAGCAGATGGAGGATCCCGCCACCGCCAAGGGGCTGGTGAAGCGGGACATCATCCGGGTGGTGACCCCCGGCACCGTCATCGACAGCTCCATGCTGGACGAGAGCCGGAACAATTTCATCTGCGCCGTCTGCATGGATGGCAGCGGTGCCGCTCTGGCCCGGTGCGACATCTCCACGGGAGAGTTCGTCACCGTGCCCTTTTCCGGCAAGGGTTACCTCACCCATCTTTTGAACCGCCTGAGCGCCTTCGGCCCCAGGGAGGCCCTCCTTTCGGAGCGCGCCTGGGGAGAGCAGGCCCTGACGGATTTTCTCAAAGACAAGCTGGAGTGCCGCTGCGAGCGGGGCAGCGAGGCGGACTTTGCCCCAGAGGCGGCGGCGGCCGCCCTCCACGCCTGCGGCCTCTATGACCAGGAGACCTTTGCCCCGGACCTTTCCCGGGAAACCCTGTTGTGCTACCGGGCGGCGGGGGCTCTCACGGCCTACCTGCAAAAGACCCAGAAAACCGACCTCACCCACCTGGGCCCCCTGGTGATGGACCGGGAGGGCGGCGGCGAGTACATGGAGCTGGACCTCACTGCCCGGCGGAACCTGGAACTCACCGAGACCCTCCGGGGCAAGGAGAAGAAGGGATCCCTTTTGTGGGTGCTGGACAAGACCCGCACCGCCATGGGCCACCGCCTCATCCGCGCCTGGCTGGAGCAGCCTTTGAAGTCCCCGGTGGCCATTGCCGCCCGGCAGGAGGCTGTGGCCGCCCTGGTAGACGATACTGTGGCCCGGGAGGAGATCTCGTTGTCCCTGCGCTCCGTGCCGGACCTGGAGCGGCTCATCGGCCGGGTGGTCTACGGCAGCGCCAACGCCCGGGATTTGAAAGCCCTGGGGGAGGGCCTGGGCGTCCTGCCGGAGCTGCGGGAGCAGGTCAAAAACCTGCCGGGCCGCCAGCTTTCCGCCCTGACGGCGGGACTGGACGACCTTCCGGAGCTGCGGGAGACCATTGCCGCCGCCATCTGCGACGAGCCCCCCTTCACCATCCGGGAGGCGGGCTTCATCCGGGACGGGTATGACGAAGAAGTGGACCGCCTGCGGGGCATCCTCCACGGCGGCAAGGGCTTCATCGCCGACATCGAGGCCCGGGAGAAGGAGAAAACCGGCATCAAGAGCCTGAAAGTGGGCTACAACAAGGTCTTCGGATATTACATCGAAGTCAGCAAGAGCTACTACGACCAGGTGCCGGAGACGTACATCCGCAAGCAGACCCTGGCCAACTGCGAGCGCTACATCACCCAGGAGCTTAAGGACCTGGAGCACACCGTCCTCACTGCCAATGACCGCCTGGCGGCCCTGGAGTATCAGATCTTCTGCGACTTGCGTGAGAAGGTCTCCGCCCAGGTGCGCCGGGTGCAGTCCGCCGCTGCCGCGGTGGCGGAGCTGGACGTCCTCACCTCCTTTGCCCAGGTGGCGGAGAAGAACAACTACTGCCGCCCGGACCTGGACGAGAGCGACGTCATCGAGATCCACGACGGCCGCCACCCGGTGGTGGAGCAGATGCTCAAGGACAGCCTCTTCGTCCCCAACGACACCTTTATGGGGGCCAAGGAGGACCGGGTGGCCATCATCACCGGTCCCAACATGGCGGGCAAATCCACCTATATGCGCCAGGTGGCCCTCATCGTCCTCATGGCCCAGGTGGGCTCCTTTGTCCCCGCCAAATCCGCCCATATCGGCGTGGTGGACCGGATCTTCACCCGCATCGGCGCCAGCGACGACCTCTCCGCCGGACAGTCCACCTTCATGGTGGAGATGACGGAAGTGGCGGACATCCTCCGCCAGGCCACCCGCCGCTCCCTGCTGATTCTGGACGAGATCGGCCGGGGCACCTCCACCTTTGACGGCATGTCCATCGCCCGGGCGGTGCTGGAGTACTGCGCCGACCGGAAGACCCTGGGAGCCAAGACCCTCTTCGCCACCCACTACCACGAGCTCACGGAGCTGGAGGGGACCCTCCCCGGGGTGGTGAACTACAACATCGCCGTCAAGACCCGGGGGGAGGACATCGTATTTTTGCGCAAGATCCTCCCCGGCGGCGCCGACCGCAGCTACGGCATCGAGGTGGCGAAGCTGGCGGGGCTTCCCGACCGGGTGCTTGCCCGGGCCCGGGAGATTCTCACGGAGCTGGAGACGGAAAACGGCGTGCAGTACGTCCCCGCCCGGCAGGACAAGGAGCAGGTCTCCCTGGACGCCATGGCGGAGGGGGAAGTCCTGGACGCCCTGCGCCGCTGCCAGCCGGACACCCTCACGCCCATCGAGGCCATGAGCCTTTTGTACGAGCTCAAGCAGAAGCTGCGCTGACGCCCCGCCGGCAAACCGCGTTTCCCCAAACTCATTCCACCGGGAGGGATTCCCTTGGCAAAACGAAAATCTGCCGCCTACATGACGGCGGGCGAGCAGATCGCCGGGACGGTGTTCTTCGTCATCTACCTGCTGGTGCTGCCCTTCGCCACCACGCCCCTTTTTGATCTGGCGGAGCGCCTGCTGGGCACCGCCATCTCCCCGGGGCTGCGCAATGCCCTGTACTACTACATCCTCTTTGCCGTGACGCTCATCATCTTCCACGGCTTCCTGGCCCGGATCACCCGGCATTTTCTGGACAATCCCGGCGGCGCCGTGAAGCTGGCGGCGGTGGGCCTGGTGGCATTGTACGGTCTCAACGAGCTGGTGTACCGCCTTTCAGCGCTGGCGGTGGCCAGCCGCACCAATCTCAACGATACCACCATCTCCGCCCAGATGGCCGACGCCCCCCGCACCACCATTTTGATCGTGGTGTTCCTGGCCCCCTTTGTGGAAGAGGTGCTCTTCCGGGGCCTGGTGTTCGGCAACCTCCGGGGCAAGAGCCCCTGGCTGGGCTATGCCGTCTCCTGCGCCCTCTTTGCGCTGCTGCATGTGTGGCAGTTCGCCGTGGTGAATCACGATATCACCTATTTTTTGCTGATGGTGCAGTATCTGGTGCCGGGACTGGTGCTCTGCTGGGTCTATGACCGCTCCGGGACACTGTGGACGGCCATCGGCGTCCACGCCGCGGCCAACGCCCTGAGTATCTGTTCGTCCCTTGTGTAACGGGACCGGGAGGAGAGAAAACAACCCATGAATTTTTTTGACGTACTGGCCGAGATGCTGGTGATCCTCTTTGCCATTGCCGCTGGATACGGGGCCAACCGCCTGGGCTATCTGGGAGGCGAGACGGATCAAAAGCTCTCCAAGCTGATTTTGAACATCACCATGCCCGCCATGATCGTGGCGGCGGTCATCACCGGCGAGGAACTGCCGGAGATCTCCGTGATCCTCTCCATTTTGGAGGTGGGCGTGGTCTTCTACGTGCTGGAATTCGCTTTCGTGCTGACGGTGCCCAAGCTGCTGCCGGGAACGGCGGGGCAGAAGGGCGTCTACCGCTACACCCTGGCCTTCCCCAACGTGGGCTTCATCGGCTACCCGGTGGCGGTGGCCCTCTACGGGGAAGGCGCTCTCTTTTACGCCGCCATTCTGGCCCTGCCCTTCAACCTGCTCTCCTACTCCCTGGGCCCGCTGATGCTGGCGGGAGCCGGGCGCTTCCGCTGGCGGCAGCTGCTCTCCCCGTGCATCGTGGCCTCTGTACTGGGGCTGGTGCTGGCATTGACCCGGCTGCGTCCCCCGGCCATGGTGGGGGAGATGCTGGACTTCGTGGGAAGTATCACGGTGCCCCTTTCCCTGCTGGTGGTGGGCTCGCTGCTTGCCCATATGTCCCCGGGGAAGGTGCTGCGCTCTCCCAAGCTGTGGGTGCTGTCGGTGCTGCGTCTGCTGGTGATGCCCGCCCTTCTGTGCCTGGTGCTGCGGGGCATGCACATCGAGGCCATGGTGCTGGGCATCGCCGTCAGCCAGATGGGCATGCCGGTGGCGGTGAACGGCACGCTTTTGAGCATGGAGTACGGCGGCGACACAGAGGCCATGGCCCAGGTGACCTTTTTGACCACCCTGGGGGCCATCGTCACCATCCCGGTACTGGCGGCGGTGCTGCTGTGACCGGGGGACCACGAAATAAGGAGGAACGACATGTCCGGAAAACTGCTGTTGGAGCCTGATGCCCAGTGGGGACGCTCCGTCCCCGCAGCCATCATCAGTGTGCTCGCAAGCTTTTTGCTGGTGGTGGTGAGCTACAGTGCTTTGGAAACGCAGGTGGACCTGGATGGCATCGCCTTCCAGGTGGCCGCCGTGGTGACGGCCTATATCCTCTTTCGATTCATCTATCCGGTGGTGGCCGGCTGGATGGGCCGGGGAGAGGAGCAGACCATCCCCTGGACGCTGACCGAGGAGAGCCTGACCATCGGCCCCCGCTCCATTCCCCGCCAGAGCATCCGTAAGGTACACTGCTGGCCCGGCCGCAACGCCCTGGGCCAGTCCACCGGCAACATGGTGGTGAATATTGAGACCACCGGGAAAAACCGGGTGCTGCGTACCCTCTCCGGTGCCCGGGCGGAGGAGAGTGCCGCCTCGCTGGAGCAGCTGGTGCGGGCCCTGGGCTACGGCGACGCCTGGGATGCCGCCCGGAGCTGAGGTACGTCCGTTCAACGATTCCGCAGAGTAAACGGGGAAAGGAGAAGCAACATGCCCCATATCGCACAACTGGATTCCCATGTGGCAGACCTCATCGCCGCCGGTGAGGTGGTGGAGCGGCCTGCCAGCGTGGTGAAGGAGCTGGTGGAAAACGCCATCGACGCCGGTGCCGGCGCCGTGGTGGTGGAGATCCGCCGGGGGGGCATGGGCCTCATCCGGGTGACGGACGACGGCTGCGGCATCGCGCCGGAGGAGCTGCCCACGGCCTTTTTGCGCCACGCCACCTCCAAGCTGCGCACCGCCGACGACCTGGGCAAGATCGGCACCTTGGGCTTCCGGGGGGAGGCCCTGGCGGCCATCAGCGCCGTCAGCCGGGTGCGGATGGTCACCCGCCGCCGGGAGGATACGGCCGCTGCCGTCCTGGAGCTGGAGGGAGGGATCCCCGGCACGGTGACGGAGACCGGCGCCCCGGTGGGCACCACCATTTCCGTGGCGGACCTCTTTTACAATACCCCCGCCCGGCTGAAGTTCATGCGCAAGGATTCCGCCGAGACGGCGGCGGTGGCGGGACTCATGCAGCATCTGGCCTTGTCCCACCCGGATATCTCCTTCAAATTCATCAAGGACGGGACGGAGAGCCTCCACACCCCCGGGGACGGCAAGCTCCTCTCCGCCGTTTACTCCGCCATGGGCCGGGATTTTGCCCGTTCCCTGACGGCGGTGGAGGGCCGGGGCGGCGAGATCACCGTCTCCGGCTTCGTCACCAAGCCTCTCATGGGCCGGGGCTCCCGGTCCATGCAGGTGTTCTTCGTCAACGGCCGGTTCATCAAGTCCCAGCTTCTCACGGCGGCGCTGGAGGAGGGATACCGCAACCAGATCATGAAGGGCAAGTTCCCCGGCTGCGTCCTCTCGGTGACGGTGCCGGTGACGGCGGTGGACGTCAACGTCCACCCGGCCAAGACCCAGGTGAAGTTCGCCCGGGAACACGAGGTGTTCGACGCCGTGTTCCACACGGTGCTGGACGGCCTGGCTCAGGGGGGATCCCCCATCCCCGCGGCGCCCCAGGCCTCCGGGGCGGTGAATCCCCGGGGGGATTTCTTCCAGGTCATGGACGCCAAAGCCTACCGGGAGAAGGCGGCGGAAAAGCCTGCCGCCCCGGCCTCCCAGGCCCGGCCCGCCTGGAACACGGAGCGATCCGCCCACGCCCGGGTGGCGGACAGCGCCCGGCCCCTTTACCAGAGCGCCCAGCCCCAAAAGCCCGCCGCTTTGGGCCGGGCCCCCGCCTCCGTGACGGCTCCCGTCCGGAGCAAACCGGAGAAGCGGCCCGTCCAACAGGAGGCGCCTGCGGTGGAGAGGGCAGTGTCCCAGGCAGTTCGCCCGGCACAGGAGAACCGGCAAAGCGTACCGGTTTCCCGGCCGGTTCAGGAGCCCCCGGCGCCGGCACCGGAGAAGCGGCCCTTTGTCCCCGCCATTCCCCAGCGGGAGGAGCCGGAGCAGCAATCCATCCCCCAGCCGGAGATCCCCTGGCGCATCGCCGGGGAGGTGCTCAACACCTACATCATCTGCGAGGACGCCCAGGGCAATGTCTGGCTCATCGACAAGCACGCCGCCCACGAGCGCATCAACTTCGACCGGCTGATGGCCGCCAAGGAGCCCCCCATGCGCCAAACGCTGCTTGCCCCCGTGGCGGTGGAGCCCGGAAGGGAGGACGCGGCGCTGCTGCTGGAGAATCTGCCCCTTTTGGAGCAGCTGGGCTTCGGGTGCGAGGACTTCGGCGACGGGGCGGTGCTGGTGCGGGAAGTTCCCGCGGACCTGGACGCCGCCGACACCGCCGCCACCCTGGAGGAGATCGCCGAAACGCTTCGTGCCGGACGCTCCCCGGAGGAGCGGCGGGAGGCACTGCTGCACACCATGGCCTGCAAGGCGGCCATCAAGGGCGGCTGGAAGAGCGATGCCAGGGAGCTGCAGGTGCTGGTGGAGAAGGTGCAGAGCGGAGCCGTCCGCTTCTGCCCCCACGGCCGCCCCGTGGCGGTGAAGCTCACCAAGTACGAACTGGAGAAGATGTTCAAGCGGGCGTAACAGCTCCGGCGACGGGAAGGATGTGTGCAGGAAACCCAGGAGGGGTGTCCTGCACGTGCAATCATAATACGTTTCAAATCCTTGGATTTGAAACGCAGGCCGGAATGCCGGTCCGGCATTCCGGAAGATGTTCAAGAGAGCATAAGACCGGCGCAAACGGGAAGGAGGATGTTTATGGCACAGAAGCGGTTTGTGAAAATATACAGCCAGGGAACCCTTGATGTGACGGAGATCTTTGTGGACCGGGAGACCGGCGTCAATTATATCTTTCGCGCCTCCGGCAACGCCGGAGGGCTGACGCCCCTGCTGAACCGGGACGGAACGCCCGTAGTGACCACGGTATTGGATGAGGAGTGACACGATGAAACTGTTGATGGTAGATTGCTGCATCAGCCAGCGGGGGGAGGATTCCCGCACCCGGCGGCTGCTGCGGGCCTATGGGGAGGCCTTCTGCCGCTGCCACCCGGATGCCGAGACAGAGACGGTGACGCCGGAGGAACTGCTCTCTCTCAAGCCCTTTGACGTGGAGATGCTGGACGAGCGGGACGCGCTGATGTCCGTGCAGGCCTGGGACGCTCCGGTGTATGACCTGGCCCGGCAGTTCCGCGCCGCGGACGCCATCGTGGTGGCGGCGCCCTTCTGGGATTTGAGCTTCCCGGCGGCTCTGCGGACCTATATCGAGTATATCTCCGCCAACGGCCTCACCTACCACTACGAAGATGACGGCTGCCACGGGGACTGCCGGGCACAGCAGCTGGTGTATCTCACCACCGGCGGCGACGTGGAGCGGGAGGACTCCGTGGGCGTGGTGTACTGGCGGCAGCTTTGCGCCATGTTCGGCATACCCAAATTCGACTACGTCTTCGGCGGCGGGCTGGATCTGGACCCGGAGCAGACGGAGAGCCTGGTGGAGTCCGCCTGTGCCCTGGCCGCCCGGCTGGCGGAGGAGCCGTGATGGACAAGGTGGTGTGCGTGGTGGGCCCCACCGCCTGCGGCAAGACCACCCTGGGCGTCCTGCTGGCCAAGCGGTACGGCGGGGAAGTGGTGTCCGTGGACTCCATGCAGATTTACCGCGGCATGACCATCGGCACCGCCGCCCCCACGGCGGAGGAGATGGACGGCGTCCCCCACCACATGATCGCCGTGGCGGACCCGGGGGAGAACTGGTCCGTTGCCCGGTATGTCCGCTCGGCGGTGCCCATTGTGGACGATATCCTCTCCCGGGGAAAACTCCCCATCCTGGTGGGAGGCACCGGACTGTGGCTGGATGCCCTGGTCCGGGGGCGGGATTTTGCCGGAGGACACGCTGGCGGCACCGTGCGCAAGGAATTGCAGGCCCGGCTGGCAGAGGAGGGCATCGAAGCGCTGCTCTCTGAGCTGCGGCAGGTGGATCCGGAGTCTGCGGCGCGGCTGCACCCCTCGGATGAAAAGCGGATCCTCCGGGCCCTGGAGGTCTACCGGGAGACGGGGGAGACCATTTCCGCCCACAACGCCCGGACGGCATCCCAGCCTCCCCGGTATGACGCCGTGTGGATCGGGCTGCGCTTTGCCCACCGCCAGGACATGAAGGACCTCATCGACCGCCGGGTGGACAAGATGGTGGAGGCGGGCCTTTTGCAGGAGGTGCGGGGCCTGCTGGAAAGCGGCCTCTCCCGGGAATCCACCGCCCTCCAGGCCATCGGCTACAAGGAATTTCTGGCGGTGGCGGATGGCACCGCCACGGAGGCGGAGGCCATCGAAGAGGTGAAGCTCCGCTCCCGCCAGTACGCCAAGCGGCAGCTGACCTGGCTGCGTCGCAACCCGGACATCCACTGGATCGAGTGGCAAAAAGAGCGGGATTTTTCCCGCGCCGTGCAGGTTTCGACGGAAATCCTGACCGCCGCAGGCGTATCCTAGTGGCTGGGCGGACGGGAAAAAATGGAAAATCGTCCGACTCAACAGAAAAAAAGGAGCGGACGACTATGCAAAGCGGAAAAGCAAATTTACAGGAGCTGTTTCTTCTCCGGGCCCGGCGGGACAAGGTGCCCGTCACCATGTTTTTGATGAACGGCTTTCAGATGCGGGGCACCATCACCGGCTATGACGCCTTTGTGGTGGTGCTGGAGGGAGAGGGCCGCCAGCAGGTGGTCTACAAGCACGCCATCTCCACCATCGTCCCGGCCCGGACGGTGGATCTGAGCGAGGAGGCGTAGAACCGGGCGCAGAGCCGGGAGGCGCCCTCTCTCCGCGGCGAAACGATAGAGGTAACCCCATGAAACAAAAGACCCTTGGAACCAAAATTTTAATGGCGCTGGTGACGGTGGCGGTGTTGGCCTACTTCGGCATCCAGGCGGCCAACTATTTCACCGACCCCCTGTCCACCACTCTGGCCTATACGTACCAGGTGGAGGAGGGAACCTCCCTTTCCGGCTACGTGGTGCGCAGCGAGCAGGTGCTGCCGGACGATACTAGCGGCCTTTTGCAGCTCCAGCGGGCGGAGGGCGAACGGGTGAGCACCGGGGGCACCGTGGCCCTGGTGTACGCCGACCAGGCCTCCCTGGATCGCCAGGATGAGATCGAGGCCCTGGAGGTACAGCTCCAGCAGCTCCAGTACGCCCAGGAGGCTGCCCTGGGATCCGAGGCCGCGCTGCGGCTGGACGCCCAGATCATGCAGCGGATCTTTTCTACCCGCAGTGCCCTGACAGCAGGGCGGTTGGACCAGGTGGAGGAGCAGACGGCAGATCTCAAGTCCCTGGTGCTGCGCCGGGACTATACATATTCCGACACCACGGATCTGGACGCCAGGATCCAGGAGGTGCAGACCCAGCTCAAGACCCTGCGGGCCCAGGCGGCCTCCTCCGTCCGGCGGATCACGGCTCCCAGGGCGGGGCTTTACTCGGCGGTGGTGGACGGCTACGAGACGGTGCTGACACCGGACATGCTCTCCAGTTTGACCCCCTCCGCCCTCTCCGCCGTGAAGGCGGATGAGTCGGTTGCCTCCTCCGTGGGGAAGCTGGTGCTGGGGGACAGCTGGTACTATGTGGCCGCCATGGACGCGGAGGATGCCCAGGCACTCCAGGAGGAGGGCGGGCTGTCCCTGCGCTTTTCCAAGGGCGTCACCCAGGCCCTTTCCGTCACCATCTCCTCCATCGGGCCGGAGGAGAACGGCCGGGTGGTGGTGGCCTTTGAGGGAAGGCGCTACCTCTCGGAGCTGACGCTGCTGCGCCAGCAGCGGGCGGAAGTGATCCACAGCACCGCCTCCGGCATCCGGATCCCCAAGGAGGCCCTCCGGGCCCAGAAGGTGACGGTGGACAGCGAGGGAAACCGCACCACGGAGGATATCACCGGCGTGTACTGCGTCATGGGCGCAGAGGCCCGGTTCAAGCCGGTGCGGGTGCTCTATACCGGGGAGGACTTCGTGCTGGTGGAGTCCACGGTGCCTGTGTCCACCAGCACCACCGCCAGCGTGGAGAGCACCCGGCTGCGGGCGGGGGACGAGGTCATCATCTCCGCCTACGACCTCTATGACGGCAAGGTCATCACCTGACGGCCGCCGGAACATCAGAAAAAACCGCTGGGCCTGCCCGGCGGCAGCCCATAAAAACAGGCAAATTTGGGAAGGAAGGCTTTCATCATGTCAATCGCGGAAAACATTGCCAAGGTGCGCAGCACCATCGCCGACGTGTGCCGGGAGACCGGCCGGGACGTGGGGGAGATCACCCTGGTGGGCGCCAGCAAGATGAACGGCGCCGACGCCTGCCGGGAGGCCATCGCCGCCGGCATTGACGCCCTGGGGGAGAACCGGGTCCAGGAGATGACGGAGAAGCTCTCGCAAAACGCCTATGACGGCGCGCCGCTGCACTTCATCGGCCACCTCCAGCGCAACAAGGTCAAGCAGGTGGTGGGCCATGTGGCCCTGATCCAGTCGGTGGGCTCGGTGCCGCTGCTCCAGGAGATCGAAAAGGTGGCCGCCGCCAAGGGCTTGGTACAGGATATTCTGCTGGAGGTGAACATCGGCCGGGAGGAGGCCAAGAGCGGCTTCGCCCCGGAGGAGGTCATGGACGCGGCCCGGGCAGCCCTGGACTGCCCCCACGTGCGGGTGCGGGGATTGATGACGATTCCCCCCGCAGATGATTCCCGGGAGGAAAATATCAGGTATTTTCAGGAAGTCCGGGGACTTTATGTTGACATAAATGCAAAATTGTTCCATAATGAATTAGACTGTTTGTCCATGGGCATGAGCGCCGACTATCCGGATGCCATCCGGGCCGGCGCCACCATGGTGCGGGTGGGCACCGCCATCTTCGGCGCGCGCCACTACGCCTGACGCCCGGGGCGTTTGGAGGTTGCCATGAGCATTTTAGATGAACTGAAGAAATGGACCCATCCCTATGAGGACGAGGACGAGGAGTACGACGATTTTGACGACACGTCCCGCCGGGACACCGTCTTTGAAGACCGCCGTCCCAAGGCGGAGGACCGCCGGAACAAGGTGGTGAACATCCACGCCACCACCCAGCTGAAGGTGGTGCTGGTGAAGCCGGAGCGGTTTGAAAACGCCTCCGAGATCGCCGACCATCTCAAGGACAAGCGCACGGTGGTGCTGAACCTGGAGTCCACCAACAAGGACATCGCCCGCCGCCTCATCGACTTTTTGTCCGGCGTGGCCTACGCTGGCGAGGGCAAGATCAAGAAGGTGGCCGCCAACACGTACATCATCACGCCCTACCATGTGGATATCGAGGGCGATCTCATCGACGAGCTGGAAAGCAACGGACTGTATTTTTGACGGCAATCGCGCGCCGGAATAGGGGGTAACGAGTCAATATGCTGACACCGCAGGAAGTTTCCACCCATGCGTTCTCCAAGGCGGTCATGGGCGGATATAACATGGCCATGGTGGACGAGTTCCTGGATGAACTGACCGATGACTATACCGCGCTCTACAAGGAGAACGCGGCGCTCAAATCCAAAATGAAGGTCCTGGTGGAGAAGGTGGAGGATTACCGCGCCACCGAGGATTCCATGCGGGCCACCCTGCTCACCGCCCAGAAGATGGCGGACTCCATCGTCCACGAGGCGGAGGCCAAGCGGGACGAGCTGGTGGCCAAGGCGGAGGCCGAGGCCCACGCCCGCCTGGAGGAGCTGCGCCGGGAGCTGCAGGAGGCGGAAGACCGCCTGCGCCAGGGCCAGGAGGAGCTCTCCCGGTTCATCACCCAAAGCCGGGACCTGTGCGCCAAACAGATGCAGTTTTTGGATCAGCTGCCCAAGGCGCCGGTATCCGTAAGCGCCGCACCCGCCAAGGAGGAGCCTCCCGTCCAGGAGATCGAGGAGCGGGTGATGGCGGCCTTTGCCGAGCAGGATCAGGGGGAGGTGCCCGCTGAGGAGGGCGCCGAGTCCGGCGAGCCGGCGGAGGAGACCTCCGCCCTGGACTATCCCGAGGGGGATCCCTTCGCCCGGGATGACGGGGATCTGGATGCCACCCGCCGCATCAATCTGGACGATCTGAAATTCGGCCGCAATTACAGCGGCGACTGAGTATGAAAAAGGCGGCTCGTGAGGGCCGCCTTTTTGCCATCCGGAAGGGAGGAGCCCGCCATGGACCAGCAGCCCATCGTGGCCTTTTTGTATGACTTTGACAAGACCCTTTGCACCACCGACATGCAGAATTACGCCTTTATCCCCAGCCTGGGCATGACCCCCGGGGAGTTCTGGGCGGAGGCCAACGGCTTTGGCCGGGCCTGCCGCATGGACGGGATTCTGGCGTATATGTTCACCATGATCCGGGAGGCGGAGCGCCGGGGGCATCCCTTTACCCGGGAGGACCTGGTGGAAAAGGGCCGGAGCATCGTCCTCTTTCCCGGGGTGGACACCTGGTTCCGGCGCATCAATGAATTCGGAGCCCGGCAGGGGGTCCAGGTGGAGCATTACATCATCTCCTCCGGCCTCCGGGAGATCATCGAGGGATCCAGTATCAGCGGGGAGTTCAAGGAGATCTACGCCAGCGAGTTCTACTACGACCAGGGGGGCGTCCCCGTGTGGCCCAAGCTGGCGGTGAACTTCACCGCCAAAACCCAGTTCGTCTACCGGATCAACAAGGGCGTGCTGGATGTCTCCGACGACAAGACCCTCAACGACTCCATGCCGGACGACTCCAAGCGGGTCCCCTTCCACAACATGGTCTATGTGGGGGACGGCCTCTCCGATGTGCCCTGCATGAAGATGATGCGGGCCTACGGCGGCCAGGCCATTGCCGTGTACCAGTCCGCCAACCGCCAGGGGGTGGAGGATCTGCTCTCCAAGGGACGGGTGGATTTCATCTTCCCGGCGGACTACTCGGAGGGTACCGTCCTGGATACCACCGTCAAGGACATCATCCGCAAAATCGCCATCACCGACCGGCTGGGGGAGCAGAATGCCCGGCAGATGCGCTCCATCGGCGGCGACGTGCTGCCGGATCAGGTGGGGCTGTTCTGAAAAAGACCGCGTTCCCGGCGCCCCGGGCGGGCGCCGGGGCGTTTTTTTGCCCGCCGGGGCGAAAAAACGGGAAAAAACAGGGGTTCCTTCTTTACATTTCGTATCCTTTTTGCTAGAATATACCCTGCGTATTTGATAAAGACCCTGCGGCAGCGGCAGACATTGCAAAATGTCTGCTTTTTTGTGCCGGAGGATGGAAGACTTCCCAAAGGAGAGAGAATCTATGGCATCCGAATTTTCCCGCACGCTGTCCCTGCTGCGGCAGGAGCGGGGCGTGTCCCAGCGTACCGCCGCCGGGGATCTGGGCATTTCCCAGGCGCTGCTGAGCCACTATGAAAACGGTATCCGGGAGCCGGGTCTGGCCTTCGTGGTGCGGGCCTGCGACTATTACCACGTCTCCGCGGATTTCATTTTGGGCCGCACCCTGTCCCGGGACGGCAGCATGCTCACCACCGAGGAGATCCTCAGCGCCTCCGAGCCCGGCAACGTCCTCCAGGGCAGCGTTCTGGCCACCCTCCAGAGCAAGCTCCTCTCCGGCGCGGTGGGGGTGCTCTTCGGCCTTCTGGGCAAGCTGGGGGACAAGCAGGCCATCAACGCCGCCGCCGCCTACCTGGGCACGGCGGTCTATCAGCTCTACCGCCACTTTTACCGCGTCGCCGGGGCCAATGAGGCCTACTTCTCCCTGGATCCCGCCGGGTGCACCATGGACGCGGCCTCCGCGGACATGAAGCTCTCGGAGCTGACCTATGCCCGGGCCCTGCGGGGCCAGGCCGCCCGGAAGGCGGACTTCCCGGACCTCTCCGCCGAGGCCCTTGCTGCCGCCTACCCCGGACGCAATCAGAGCCTCACCCAGGTGCTCAGCGGGGCGGACGCCCGGCTCAGCGGCCTGACGGAGCGTGACACATGAGCTTCCAGTCCCTTTCTTTCCTCCTCTTCCTGGCGGTGACGGCGGCGGTTTGCCTGATCCTGTGCCGGAAGAGCACCTCCTCCGCCCTGGCGGCGCTGGAGGTGGCGTGCCTGGTGTTCTACCTGGCGGGCGGCGGCTGGCAGAGCTTTTTGGTGCTGGCGGTGGGCGTGGTGGTGACCCGGGCGGCCCTGCTGCGCTTGACGGATCCGGCGTGCCGTGACCGCCGCCGGGTGCTGGCTTTGGCGTGCATCTGGCATGTGGCGGTGCTGCTGGCCTTCAAGTACACGGGCTTTTTCACCGGCGGCGCCCTCTCCATCGGCTGGGTGCCTCTGGGATTGAGCTTTTTTACCTTCCAGCAGCTGTGGCTTTTGAAAGAGGTCTATACCGGAGCCTATGTCCCCGCCCAGGACGAGCGGCCGTTCCTCTTTGCCTTCTTTTTCCCCACCGTCACCTCCGGCCCCATCCTGAAGCCCGGGGACTTCTTCCCCCAGCTGACCGGTGAGGACTTCCTGCGCCCGGGGTGGGAGGGGGCCGCCGCCGGGCTCTACGCCATCTCGTGCGGCACCGCCAAAAAGGTGCTGCTGGCGGACTCCTTCGGTGCCGTGGTGAACAACGGCTGGGACCGCCTGGCGGAGCTCTCCGCTCCGGCGGCCTGGCTGGTGATTCTGGGCTATACCTTCCAGCTGTACTTTGACTTTTCCGGCTACTGCGACATTGCCGCCGGCGTTGCCCGGATCCTGGGGATCCGGCTGCCGGTGAACTTCAATTCCCCTTACCGCAGCCTCTCCATCGGGGAGTTCTGGAAGCGCTGGCACATCACCCTCACCAGCTTCCTCCGGGAGTGCGTGTACTTCCCCCTGGGCGGCAGCCGCCGGGGGAAGGGGCGGACATGCCTCAACATCATGGTGATCTTCCTGGTCAGCGGCTTCTGGCACGGGGCCGGGTGGACCTTTTTGATCTGGGGCGCCCTCCACGGTCTGGCCCAGGTCATCGAGCGAGCCTGGGGGCCCTCCCGGGACCGGCTGCCCCGTCTGGTGCGCTGGGGGCTGACCTTTTTGTTCGTCAACATCGCCTGGGTCTTCTTCCGGGCGCCGGATCTCACCGGCGCCGTGGAGCTGCTGCGCACGGCCCTTACCGGGGGCCTTGCCAAGCCGGAGCCCTGGCTGCTGGATGCCCTGTTCTCCAAGGAGACGGGGGCGCTGGAGATGATCCTGCCGGCCCTGACTCCCTGGATGAATATTTTCCGGGTGGTGGGCCTCTACGGCGTGGGCCTCATCATGGTCCTCTGGCCCCGGAACACCATCTCCCGCATGGACAGCTTCCGCCCCACCTTCTGGCGGGCCGCGGGGCTGACGGTGGTGATGGTGTGGTCTATCCTGTCCTTTACGGGCATCACCACTTTTATCTATTCCAATTTCTGAGGAGGCCGTTATGAAACAAGCATACAAGCGCTGGGTCTGCGGCCTTCTGGCGGCGTGCGCCGTGCTGCTGGCAGCATGCGCCGCCGTGGTGTACTTCGTGGATCCCTGCCTCTATTACCGCATTCCGGAGGACTGGGATCCGGTGCTCTTCAGCGAGCGCTACCAGGCGGCGGGCCTTGCCAAAAACGTACCGGCGGACACGGTGCTTATGGGCACGTCTCTGGCCGCCAATTACCGCCGCAGTGAGATCGCCGGGACCTTCGGCACCACAGCGGTGCGCATTACCATTCCCGACGGCTACCTCAGCGAGTTTGACAAGACCATGGACGTCCTTTTCCGCAGCCAGGATCCCCAGCGGGTGATCTTCGGCCTGGATGCCAACATCCTGGTGCGGGATGAGAGCGGCCTGACCTCCGCCATGCCGGACTATCTCTACAACGGAAATCCCTTTGACGATGTGAAATACCTCATCAACAAGGACACCCTCTATTACAGCGCCTACGTGCTCATGGCCAACCGCTGGGACGAGGCGGACACCCTGGACGAGGGCTTCACCTGGGACGGGGACGTGTGGTGGAACCACGCCACCGCCCTGGCCAACTACACCCGGCCGGAGATCACCGGGGAGACGCTGCCGGCGGATGCCTATCTTCGCCACGCCAGTGACAACCTGGACGTGGTGGAGGGCTGGATCACCGCCCATCCGGAGACGGAATTCGACATTTTCTTCCCGCCCTACAGCATCCTCTTCTGGGACAAGACTGCCCGGCTGGGGGAGACGGAGGCGGTGTTCGCCGCTCTGGATCTGGCCTGTGAACGGCTGCTGCAATACGACAATGTCCGCCTTTACAATTTCCTGATGGATCCGGATATCGTGCTGGATCTGGACAACTACTGCGACTATGTCCACCACTCCGGTGCCGTCTGCACCCAGGTGCTTGCCAAGATGGCGGCGGGGGAGTGCCGCATGACGGAAGAAAACTACCGGGATACCCTGGCGCAGTGGCGGGATTTTGTGGTAGACTATGACTACGAGAAATACTGGGATGAGTCCTTCTGGATCGTCTGGAACGCCCAGAAGGCCCAGCAGCCCTGATCGATTCGAGCTGTCCGCGTCAGCGGACGTTTTACGGAGGTTTCGCCTGTATGACAAAACAATCCAATATCCGCAATTTTTCCATCATTGCCCACATTGACCACGGCAAGTCCGCATCCCACAAAATCCATGGATTTTGTGGGAACCCTGTTGATTGAAATCCTCGGGCGAAGTGAATTCGCCCTGCGGCAAGGTTTTGGCTGCGCCAAAACGCTTGGACCCGCGTCCGCGCGAAACAGCGTGGACTTGCCCAAGGAGGTTTTACCATATGACAAAACAATCCAATATTCGCAATTTTTCCATCATCGCTCACATTGACCATGGCAAGTCCACCCTGGCGGACCGGCTGCTGGAGGTGTGCGGTGCCGTCTCCGCCCGGGAGATGGAGGCCCAGCTGCTGGACAACATGGATCTGGAGCGGGAGCGGGGCATCACCATCAAGGCCCGGGCGGTGAAGCTCAACTACAAGGCCCAGGATGGGCAGACCTATGAGCTCAACCTCATCGATACCCCGGGCCATGTAGACTTCAACTACGAGGTCTCCCGCTCCCTGGCGGCCTGTGAGGGCGCGGTGCTGGTGGTGGATTCCACCCAGGGGGTGGAGGCCCAGACCCTGGCCAACACGTACCTTGCCATGGAGCACGACCTGGAGATTTTGCCGGTGTTCAACAAGATCGACCTGCCTGCCGCGGATCCACAGAAGGCCAAGCACGAGGTGGAGGACATCATCGGTCTGCCCGCCATGGACGCCCCGGAGATCTCCGCCAAAATGGGCATCAACATCGAGGCCGTCCTGGAGGACATCGTGCAGAACGTCCCGGCCCCCACCGGGGATGTGACGGCCCCCCTGAAGGCCCTGATCTTCGACAGCCAGTACGACAGCTACCGGGGCGTCATCGTGTACTTCCGGATCATGGAGGGCACCTTGCGCACCGGTCAGCAGGTGAAGATGATGGCCTCCGGCGCCACCTATCAGGTGGTGGAGTGCGGCCACCTGCTGCCTTTGGGTATGGAGCCCTGCCAGAGCCTGGAGGCCGGCGAGGTGGGCTATTTCACCGCCAGCATCAAGAACGTCCAGGACACCCGGGTGGGCGACACCGTCACCGACGCCGCCAATCCCACGGCCCAGGCCCTGCCGGGCTACCGCCCTGTGCAGCCCATGGTGTACTGCGGCATCTACACCGAGGACGGGTCCAAGTACCCGGATCTGCGGGACGCCCTGGAAAAGCTCCAGCTCAACGACGCCTCCCTCTCCTTTGAGCCGGAATCCTCCGTGGCCCTGGGCTTCGGCTTCCGGTGCGGCTTTTTGGGCATGCTCCACATGGAGGTCATCCAGGAGCGGCTGGAGCGGGAGTTCGACCTGGATCTCGTTACCACCCTGCCCTCCGTCATCTACCACGTCTACAAGACCGACGGCACCATGGTGGCGGTGGACAACCCCCACAACTACCCGGACCCCGCCACCATCGAGCACGCGGAGGAGCCCTACGTCAAGGTGAATATCATCGCCCCCAACGAGTACGTGGGCAATATCATGCCCATGTGCCAGGACCGCCGGGGGGAGTTCAAGGACATGCAGTACCTGGACACCAACCTGGTGGAGCTCCATTACCAGATGCCCTTGAACGAGATCATCTATGATTTCTTCGACACCCTCAAGGCCAACACCAAGGGTTACGCCTCCCTGGACTATGAGCTCTCCGGCTACCGGCCCAGTGAGCTGGTGAAGGTGGACCTCAAGCTCAACGGCGAGGGGGTGGACGCCCTGAGCTTTATCGCCCACAAGGACAAGGCGTACCCCCGGGCCCGGCGGCTTTGCGAAAAGCTCAAGGAGAACATTCCCCGCCAGCTCTTCGAGGTCCCTGTCCAGGCGGCCATCGGCGGCCGGGTCATCGCCCGGGAGACCGTCAAGGCCATGCGCAAGGACGTGCTGGCCAAGTGCTACGGCGGCGATATCTCCCG
>CAJKKQ010000016.1 GCA_905200545.1 uncultured Oscillibacter sp. | reverse complement strand
TCTGGAACTTGTAGACGGTAGGTGCGAAAATGATCTCTCTCTTGTCAGCCATCAGGGAAGCGGAAAAAGCATCCATATCAGGTTCTCCTTTTTATAGATTTGGGAGGTGCCGCGGCAGCCATTAGGGCTGCCGCGGCAAAGGGTAAGTATCCGATCAAAAGGGAGCGGCGGCAGATGTCTTTATTTTCGGGGTTTGGGCGCATTGACACAGGCACCATGACACACATGGGCAGCCTCCATGACGGCTTCACTTATGGTGGGATGGGGATGAACGGTTCGTCCGATCTCTGCCACTGTGCCCTCGCACTCCATGACAGCCGCTACTTCCGCCGCCAGATCGGTGGCTCTGGGGCCGATTACATGGAAGCCCAGGATCTCATCGGTAGCCTTGTCGTAGATGAACTTAGCAAATCCCTTGTTCTCACCCATAGTCAGAGCTTTGCCGTTGCCGGAGAGATTGAATGTCCCGGTGCCTACATCCCGGCCGGTAGCCCGGGCCTGTTCCTCCGTGAGGCCCACCATAGCGGTCTCCGGATTGCAGTACACGCAGGAGGGGATTCGGTTGTAGTTGAGCTGCTTGCAGGGCTTTCCTGCAATATGATCTGCCACCAGCAAGCCCTGGGCGGAGGCCACGTGGGCCAGCTGCATCTTGCCATTGATGTCGCCGATGGCATAGACGCCGGGTACATTGGTGCGGCACAGGCCGTCGATCTCCACAAAGCCCTTGCGATCCATGCGAACACCCAGTTTTTCCAGGCCGATGCCCTTGGTGTTGGGGGACCGTCCGCCAGCCATCAACACCACATCGCCCTCCACGGAGCCCTTGGTACCGTCCTTGACGGTGGCGTAGTTGACTTTGAGGCCTGTTTCAATAGACTCCACACGGACACCCAGCACCAGCTCCACGCCGCAGCGCTTGAGCTCTGACTCCACGAAGTCCGTGACGTCCTTGTCCAGGGGGCCTAACACCCGATCCAACATTTCCACGATGGTAACCGGCACGCCCAGGCGGTAGAAGAAGGTGGCAAACTCCACTCCGATGACGCCGCCGCCCACGATGATAATGTGTTTGGGACATTCCGTCATGTTCAGAAGGCCGGTGGAATCCACCACCCCGGGCAGATCCACGCCGGGAATCGGGATGCGGGCGGGGGAGGAGCCGGTGGAAACAATCAGATGGTCGCACTTCAGCGTTTCACCGTCCGCCAGATCCACCGTGTTCCGGTCTGACAGCGTGGCATGGCTGGCAAAGACCGTGACGCCGTGATTTTTCTCCAGGAAAGCCACACCATTGCTCAGCTGCTTGGCCACGGCATTTTTCCGCTGGATGATCTTTGCATAATCAAAGGATAGCTCTCCTGCGTTGACGCCGAAGGAAGCGCCGTTTTTGGCGTCGTGGTACACATCGGCCGAGTGCAGCAGGGTCTTGGTGGGGATACAGCCGCGGTTCAGACAGGTGCCTCCCAGCTCCGCCTCCTCTACCAGCGCGGTTTTCAAACCGTTCTGACTAAGACGGATGGCGCACTCATAGCCGCCGGGGCCGCCGCCCACGACGACCGCGTCGAATTTCTGCATACGATCCTCCTTAAATCAGCAATACGGGATTTTGCAGATAGTTCTTTACCTTCTGGAAGAATTGGGCTGCTTCAGCGCCATCGATGATCCGGTGGTCATAACTCAGGCACAGAGCGCACATAGAGCGGATGACCACCTGATCTTCACCTTCTTCGTCGGTAACCACGACGGGGGTCTTGGCGATTTTGCCAACAGCCAGGATGGCAGACTCCGGGGGATTGATAATGGCCACGAAGTCATCCAAATCGAACATGCCCAGAGAGGAAACGGTGAAAGTGCCGCCGTGGTAATCCATATCCGTCAGTTTCCCGTCACGGGCCTTTTCAATCAGCTCCGCAGATTTTGCGGCAATGCCGGTGAGACCGATGATATCGGCATCTTTTATAACCGGTACGATCAGTCCGCCGGGGACGGAGACTGCGATTCCCACATTCACATAGTCGTGATAAACGATTTGATTGCCATCCACACTGGCATTGATCACAGGATACTCCTGCAGGGCCTTGGCGCAGGCCCGGACAATGATGTCGTTGTAGGAGACCTTGATGCCCAGGGCTTTGTATTGGTTCCGCAGGGCCACAACCGCTGTCATATCCACCATCATGCGGTGGTTGGTCTGGGCATTGACCGCTTTGCTGTTCAGCATGTTCTTCATGACGGCCCTGCGCATGCCGGACATCTTTTCTGTGTGTGTGCCGCGGGTCAGCTGACCGGTGGGAGCGACAGACTTTTCCACAGAAGCCGGTTCAGCAGGGGCGGCAGCGCCGGGCAGGTCGGCGGTGGTGATCTTTCCGTTGGGACCGGTGCCGGCGACACCGGAAAGATCAATGCCCTGCGCCTTTGCCTGGCTGGCGGCCAACGGTGTCACAGCGGGCTGACTGGCAAGATAGCTCTGTACATCCCGCTCAATCACCAGACCGTCTGGGCCTGAGCCGGGGACTGCGGCGATATCCACCCCGTTTTCCTCGGCACGCAGCCGGGCCCGGGGAGAGGAAAACACCCGCTCGCCCGGAGTCCGCTCCACGGCGGGCGACGGAGCTGCAGCAGGAGCCGCCGCGGATGCGGGGGCAGAAGCCTCCTCCGTCTGGGACGCGTCCATCGGGGCGTTGCCCAGAAGGGCCGAGATATCCTCACCGGGTTGGCCTACAATCGCAATGGGCTGCGTAATGGGAACGGTGTCTCCTTCCGGATGCAGGATCTTCAAAACCGTACCGGTGGCGGTGGAATCCATGGTGATGGTCAGCTTGTCGGTTTCCATCTCAAAGAGGGGAGTGCCCTCGGTGGTCTGCTGACCTTCTTTCACCAGCCACTTGGTGATGGTGCCCTCTTCCATCAGAAGACCCTGCTTGGGCATAATAATGACAGAAGCCATGGTTTCAGCTCCTTTCTCAGCGGTACAAAGATGCCTTGCAGGCATCCACGATATCCTTTACACTGGGCAGCACTGCCTGCTCCAGCCCCAGATTGAAGGGAAGGGGGCAGGCCTTGGCGCCGATGTGGACCGGAGCAGCGTCCAGATACGGGAATACCATCTGACCCACCTGGGATACCACCTGTGCGCCCCATCCGTTGTTCTGATGAGCCTCGTGCACCACCACCAGGCGGCCGGTCTTCTTCACGCTCTCCGCCACTGTGTCATAGTCAAAGGGCACCAGGGTCCGGGGATCAATGACCTCTGCGGAGATCCCTTCCTTGGCCAGTTCGTCGGCGGCTTCCAGAGCGCGCTTTACATACAGCAGGTTTGCCACGATGGTTACATCAGTGCCCTCCCGCTTGATGTCTGCCTTGCCAAAGGGAATGCAGAAGTCAGGATCGTCAGGCACCTCGCCCTTGGTGGCATAGAGCACCTTATGCTCAAAGAAGCAGACAGGGTTGTCATCCCGGATCGCGGTCCGCAGCAGTCCCGCGGCGTCAGCGGGAGTGGAGGGGCAGACGACTTTCAGTCCGGGAATATGCATGAACATGCTCTCCAGAGATTGGGAGTGGGTGGCAGCGTTGCCGCGGCCGGTACCCTGCTGGCCGCGGATTACCAGGGGGATCTTGGCATTGCCGCCGAAGACGTAGCGGGTCTTGGCCACCTGGTTGAAGATCTGATCTGCTGCCACAAAGGCAAAGTCCCAATACATCAGCTCCGCAATGGGCCGCATTCCGCCGCAGGCGGCGCCCAGGGCGGAACCGATAATGGCGGATTCGGATATGGGTGTGTTGCGGATGCGTTCGGTTCCAAACTCCTTATAGAGATCTCTGGTGCAGCCATAGACACCGCCCAGCTTTTCCACATCTTCACCCATTACGAAGACGCGCTCATCCCGGCGCATTTCCTGGGCAATGGTTTCGCGGATCGCCTGAGAATAAGATAATTTAGCCATCTTTTCGTACCCCCTTAACCTTCATAGAACACATCGTCCAGAACATGGGACGGATCAGGCTCTGGGCTGTTCATGGCAAAGTCCACAGCTTTGGACATTTTTTCTGCCGCCTGGGCCGAAATGTCGTCCAGTTCCTTTTCGGTGGCCAGCTTGTTTTTGAGGAGATAGGCCTGGAACAGCTTGATGGGGTCCCGCTTTTCTTTCCACTCCTCCACTTCTTCACGGGTGCGGTAGGGCTCGGGATCTCCGGTCCAGTGGCCTCTCCAGCGGTAGGTCTTGCATTCCAGCAGCGTGGGGCCCTCTCCCTTCAGAGCACGATCCTTTGCGCGGGCAAAGGCGTCATAGACCGCAACCACGTCGTTGCCGTCCACGACTTCGCCGGGAATCCCGTAGCCCACGGCACGGTCCGCGATGTTTACAACAGAGGTGGACTGCCAGGTGGGAACCGTCATACCGAACTGGTTATTTTCACAAACATAGATGACCGGCAGCTTCCAAACCGCCGCCATATTGATGGATTCATGGAACGTGCCCTGGTTGGAGGCTCCATCGCCGAAGAACGCCACAGAGACGTGGGGCTTTTTCTGCATTTTCAGGGCCAGACCGCCGCCGGTTGCAATGGGGATACCGCCGCCCACAATGGCGTTTGCTCCCAGATTGCCCTTGGAGAAGTCTGCAATATGCATGGATCCGCTGCGGCCCTTACAGTAGCCGGTGGCCTTGCCCATCAGCTCCGCCAGGGCGCGATCCAGTTCGGCACCCTTGGCAATGCAGTGTCCATGGCCGCGATGGGTGGAAGCGATGTAGTCCTCGTCTGTCAGTTGCGCGCATACGCCGGTGGCTACGGCCTCCTCGCCGGTGTAAAGGTGGACGGAGCCCCGAAGCTTGTTTTCCGTAAAGAGCGTCCAGGCTGTTTCCTCAAAGTCGCGGATCTCATTCATCTTCCGATAGATCCACAGGCCCGTTTCACGATCCATCATACAGATCAGCACCTCCAGTTTGTTTGATAAATGGAGCGCAGCCGCCCCAATGCCTCTGGAAGTATTTTAGCACAAAATTATAAATTATCAATAATATATAATTTTTAATTTTGCATAAAAATGATGCAAAACTCCTGTATGAAACGTGAAATCCCATTCAGAAGTTGACTAAAGGAAGGAAAAAACTTATAATAATAAAAAAAAGGTAAGATTTTCCGGAAGGTATACCGATGGAAATGGAGGCGTTTGCGTTGGCGCGAGAGAACAGTACTGTGGAGCTCCAGCACCGAAAGGTATTTCGGGAGGAGATTCGAAATGCCATTCGTGAGGCGATTTTTTCCAGAGAACTGAAGCCCGGAGACCGCATTATTGAAACCTATTGGGCGAAAGAGCTTGGGGTGTCTCAGGGACCGGTTCGGGAGGCAATTCGGGATCTGGAGGCCATGGGACTGGTGGAGACGGTGCCATTTAAAGGATCCAGAGTCCGTTCCCTGACGGAAAAGGATATCCGGGACAACTACAGTGTCCGTATTTGTCTGGAGTCCAAAAGCATTCGGGATGCCATCCAGAATTTGGATGATGATGCACTGGAGGCTTTGGGCAGCAATCTTCAGAGCATCCTTGAGGAAATGGATGAATCAGCTGGCCAGGGGGATCTGCGAGCCTTTACGGAGCAGGACGCCGCTTTTCACCGGGCTATCATTAACGCTACTGAGAACCAAGTTTTGCTGCGGCTGTGGGAGCAGTGCAACATGCGAAATTGGTACACGGTCTCTGCGCTGACTGACGCAAAGAGTCTCAAAAAACTGCAGGTGGGCCATCAAAAACTGACCAATGCCATCTGCCGCCGGAATTTGAAGGAAGCCACTACGACTCTGGAAGATCATCTTACCAGTCTGATGGATGGTTTTATTCGAGGAGTGAAGGTAGGGGATTGACTGTGTCCCGGGCGATTTTGCCGCACGCTGTTCGGCCGTGAGAATTTTCGGCTGTTTGCCGGCGGCATTTCTCACATTCCTGATCCCGGCGGAAAGTCCTGCTGTTTGGATTCGAGAAAAACAGGCCTGACAGTCTTTTAGGATTGTCAGGCCTGTTTCCTATCAGAAAAGACGGAGAGGGTAGGTTTGCACGGTAAAACGTACAGCATAATAAGCGGGAAAGGCCGGTTCAGTTTTATACTGAACCGGCCTTTCCCGCTTTGGATATTATAAATCAGGGAAACTGACACTAATTGGTAAAAGCCCACAGGGGATTCGGCAGGAGAACTGCTTTATACACCTCCTTGTGCCTAACGGCCTCAAAAGCCGTCTGCCATTGTGTCAACGGATACGTTCTGGAGACTAGGGGGGCCAGGGAAACTTTGCCCTCTGCCAGGAGCTTGAGCGTAATCGGCCAGGTGGAAGTGGCTGTGGAGTAGGAGGGCACATATGTAATTTCCTGTTCCATGAGAGAATCCAGGGAAAGAGTGACGGGGGTTCCGAACATGCCGATTTGCAGATGCACGCCCAGAGGACGCGTGACTTCCAGACAGGTCTTTAAGGATGCCGGGACACCGGTGGTGTCGCAGGTAATGTCTGCCCCCAGAGAATTGCGGCGGTAAACGGCAGTGCGAAGCTCCGGGAGGGAGGAGACCGTCTCATCTGCGCCCAGCTGCTTCCCCAGAGCCAGACGTTCCTGATCCTGAGGCAGTCCGGACAAAATCACATGGGCTCCTTTACTCTTAAGAACCTGCAGTGCCATGAGTCCCATGACGCCGGGGCCGCTGACCACGGCGGTATCCTCCGATTTAACGGCGATTCTCTCGTAGATGCCTCTGACGGTACAGGCCAGAGGTTCTGTCAATGCATAAGGAATTTTGTCCTCTATGGAAGTCGTGGCAGGGACGTGGTAGGAAAACGCCGCGGAGACCACCACATACTCAGCCATGGCCCCGGGTGCCATCACGCCAATGGAACGATGCTGCTTGCACAAGGTCACAAGTCCCTTTTTGCACAGCGGACAGACTCCACAGTTGTAACAGGCGGGAATGCTGATTACCCAATCACCCGGTCTGAAATCCCCCACATCTCCGCAGGTTTCCACCACTTGTCCTACATACTCATGTCCCAGGGTAAGCGGCATGGTGATGGTGCGTCTGTCATCCACGGCGTGAAGATCACTGCCGCAGATGCTCACTGCCAATACTCGTACCTTCAATTCTCCTTCCCGCGGGGAGGGTTCCGGAAGATCCCGGAGTTCTACACACTGGGAACCAGGTGCGTATTTGACGAGTCCTTTCATAGAGACAGAATCCCCTTTCTGTTGTTGGAGGCCTTGAGAGCCGGATCATTCAGAAGGAAAACAGGGCTGTTTTTTTGTTAAGAAGTATGCTAACATATAAATTATCTATAATCAAGTATCTTCTATCGAGAATCTGCCGGAACCGAAGAGCTTTTGGCCCCAGGCAGCGCCCCTTTTATAAGAAGTAAGGAGAGATGAAACGTGAGCAATAAAAAGTGCGCAGTGATCTATTCCGGTAAGCATGGGACAACGCAACGGTATGCCCAGTGGATCGCCGAAGCGTGCGGCGCGGATCTGATACCGGTGGAACAAGCTGTTGTAGATGATCTGGCGGTTTATGAGAAAATTATCTATGGCGGGGCTGTATATGCGGGCAGAATCATGGGAATCCAGCTGCTCAAACAAAACAGAGACCTTTTGAAAAACGCGGATCTGGCGGTATACACGGTGGGATTGACGCAGCCGGGAGATGAAGCCGCCTTTGAGGAGGTGCTGGTGCGCAATTTTACCAGGGAAGAGCGGCAGGGCATTTGTTTTTTCCATTTTCCGGGGGCCCTGGATTATGAGACCATGAACGGCGTGGAACGGATCATGATGCGGGTGCTGAAAAAGTCGATTGAGAAGAAAAGCGCCGGACAGCGCAGTCAGTTTGAAAAATATATTTTGGATTCTTTCGGCGGAAAGGCAGATTTCACGGCTCGCGCCTATATCAACCCTCTGGTGGATTGGGTAAAGGATACGAAAAAAGCAGAAAAATGAAAAAGAGACGTCTGAAATTCTTTGCACTATATGGCGCTATCGCAATATGTGCCTTTGTGCTGTTGTCGCAAAGCCTGTATCCTCTGGGAGGAAAAACCGTGATCTCCGGGGAAAGACTGCATTTCTCCGTCATTATGCCGGGAGCAGACAGCAGTGAGTACAATATGACGGAGCTCTCCGACCAGATGTCCGAGGAGTACGCGCTGGACATAGAACTGCACGCGCTCTCCACAGTGGCAGAGCAGAAGCAGATGCTGCGCCTGCTGGCATTGACAGAGGTAGATGGAGTGCTGCTGTGGCCGATCTCAGCCAATGACGACGACTATTTCACGGAAATTTCCGATCTGAAAGAAGCGGGGATACCGGTAGTGGTGGTGGACAGAGATGTGGCGCAGGGAGTGCGTGCCAGTTTTGTGGGAAGCGGCACGACCTCCGATTTGCTGGTGTTAGATCAGAGTATCCGGGAACTGGAACCGGGGCTGACGTTCATGGTGGGAAACCAGTCCGGGACCGGGTCCAATCAGATGGTGGAGCTGCTGCTCTTTCAGAAGGGTGGATTCATCACCGATGAGATTGGCCAGCTTCAGGATAAAAAGCTTCAGCAGATTGCGCAGGCGGCGCCTGGGGGGTATCAGGCGGTGGATTACATACGCCTGGAAGGGGAAAGCGCTCGATCTCTGATGCTTAAATATGAATTGGTGAAACTCTTTAACGGAGAAGATGCGCCCGGACTGTTTTTCAGCCTGGATGATTCCCTGACCACAACGGCCATTTCCGCAAAGAAGACTACATCAGGCTCAGAAGAGTGCGGGGTGATGCTGCTTTGCTATGGAAAGCTGTCACACCATGAAGATGATCTGCGCAGCGGCTGCCTGAACGGCTTGGTGACCTCCAGGCCGGAGGTATCTTTCTATATTGGGATCCGTTATCTGCGGGATATCTGCCGTGGCTTCTGGGTGCCGGAAACCATGGATTCCGGAATTGATTTCCTACAGGGCGCACTGAATGGGGAGAATGCGGCATGAATGATTTGGAAGAGGCCATCTATACCAAAGGACTGGAAAATCTCTATGGGAGTATCCTGCTGGGTGAGGAGTGGGCCCTGAACTGTACGGAGTGCCTGGTCTATTTGACCCGCGCCTTGGCAGCTTCAGAAAAAACCTGGCAGATGATTGGGGAAGAAGTGACCTTTGTCAAATGCTTTTGCTCAGTTTGCTGGCCGGACATGCAGCTGCAGATTCAGCAGGGAAGGGGCATTTCGGAGTATAAGGTAGCGCGCGGAAGGGTCAGCGGTGAAATTTGCAGAACCCTGCTGGAATTGAAGTCCGCGGATATTTCGGTCAATCAACTGAATATCCGGAAGGACGGAGAGGTTCTGCGGTATTCTTTTTCCAATGACGGGGTCGTGCTGACAAAAAGAGTGATTGCCCATGTTTAAAACAACAAAGGCTCCCAGCCTGCAGCGGCGTATACAGATCTTCGGTGCCAGCATGATCGTGATGATTCTTCTGGTGAGCGGACTGTTGGGATTGGCTGCTCTCCGCAGTATGGTGAGTTATCAGCAGATTATGAACCAGATGGTAAAAATCCAGCAGGTAAAAGCTGAAATCAGTACCGTGGGGCAGCTGATACAAGATCACGTGGTGTCCAATGAGAACAATCTGGAAGAATGCCTGAAAGCCTGGAGACAGGTCAATGCCGAAATCATGAGCCTGGATTTTTCAGGGGGCTCCAGAACCGCGGAGCTGTTGGCCCTGGATCTGCAGGCATACCAGAAGAACACTTCATTGGATTTTTATAATATGGTGGCGCAGGAATCGGAGTCCCAGCAGATCTCTGCATACTATGAGAACTTTTTGACGCAGCAGGAAGACCGGCAGTTCTTGTGCGATCAGATGCTGAAGTATCTGACGGAACACATGGCCAATCGTTATTCCGATATCGTTCGGGAAAACGCCGTTTCTCTGCTGCTGATCGGTGCTATCGTTGTATGCTTGCTGGTATTGACAGGCGTGTTTTCCTATAATCTGGGCCAGAACATCTACCAGCCGGTTCAGACGCTGACGGAACAGGCCGGAAAGATCATGCAGGGAGATTACCAGATGGAGGATCTTCCCGTTGTCCAGGAGGATGAGATCGGACGGCTGACAGAGGCCTTCAATGAGATGAAGAAGCGGGTTCGGGAGAACTTCCGGAACCAGGAGGAGCTGTTCAGGCTGCAGGCACTTTTGAAAGATGCAGAATTCCGCGCGCTGCAGTCTCAGGTGAATCCGCATTTCCTTTTCAATGTACTGAGCGTGGCAACGGAAGCTGCCCTGCTGGAAAATGCGGACCGGACCGTGGATATCATTGAGAATATTTCCTATATGCTCCACTACGGACTCACCAGCGTGCGGGAAAACAGCTGGCTGAAAGATGAGCTGCGGATGGTGCGGGCCTATCTTTTCCTGCAGCAAAAGCGGTTCGGAGAACGGATCAAATTTCAGCTCTCCGTCCCCGAGGAGCCGATTTTGCTGCGGATTCCGGGAATGACGCTGCAGCCGATTGTGGAAAATGCTGTCAGACATGGTGTGGAGCGGCTTACCACCGGGGGTGAGATTGCGATTTCCATGCAGCAGACCCGGGAGGCTGTAGAGATCTGCGTTGCAGATAACGGCTGTGGAATGACCCAAGAACAAGTGGAGGCGCTCAACAGCGGCAAGAGTATCCGCGGAGATGGCAGCTCCACGGGGTTGGGTATCGCAAATGTCCAGAATCGCATGGCCATTTTCTATGGGCAGTCCGGCCTCCTGCGGGTGGAGAGCCGGAAGAACGAGGGTACCAGGGTTTATTTGAAATATCTCATACAGGGAGAGGCAGAACATGTATCAGATACTGATTGCAGATGATGAGGTGCGGGACCGGAGGATTGTAAAGATTCTGCTGGAGCGCCGTTATCCCGGACAATTTACGTTTCTGGAGGCGGAAAATGGTGCCCGGGCATTGGAGATTTTACACAAGCAGGCTGTACAGCTGCTGCTTTTGGATCTCAATATGCCGGGGGTATCCGGTATTGAGGTGCTGCATAATCTCAAACGGGTGCCATATGTGATCGTTCTGACAGCATACAGCAATTTTGAGTATACCAGAGAAGCACTGCGCTGCGGTGTGCGGGACTATCTGCTCAAGCCGCCGCTTCGGGAGGAATTCTATCGGTCGGTGGATCAGTTCCTTGCTGACTGTGAGCGCATGCAGGAGAGCCTGACGCCGCAGATCCAGAGCCGGGAAGTGTTTACACGGGATTTGGCCAGACAGCTGATGTATTTCGGAGATGCCAAGAAGATCCGGGGACTGTTGGATGTCCTGGATATTTCAGAAAATTCCGCTCAGTGTGCTGTCCTCTCTTATGAACCGGATACCATGCAGGATGGCAGCTGTGTACTGGACGAGACCGAGGAGCTTCTGGACCGTTGGAATGCCAAATATGCTGCTGATTTGTATGATGGCGGATTGGCGGTGTTCCTGTTTTGCGGGGAAGATGTCGCGGCGACTCAGGATCTGTTTGCGCGCCTGACCCATTATCTTAAAAATAATCTTTGTACCAGGGTGCAGATACGCCTGGGAACGGCATCCAAAGTTTTTGGAGATTATCCAAAGGCCTTTCTGGATCTGGCAAAGCTGGAAGAGGCGGAGAAGGTCAATTCCAGAGCGTTTATCCGGGAGAATGATCTGGAAAACGCTGTCCGTCAGAAAAACTTTTCCGCTGCCATGAAAGCTTTGCAGCCGGCCCTGGAGTCTTTGGAGAAACGGGAGAATGAGGATTTTACAAAATGCCAGCTGCTGATGGCCCTGAACCAGTGCTCCCGTCAGCTGCTGATTGGCCAGACGGCAGGTGACGCGCCATATCAGGTCAGCAAGCTCATCAGCGCCAGTGGCCGGAAGCAGATAACGGAGATTACCGCCCGGTACCTTGAGTGGCTGATTGAAAACTATGCACCGCCGGAGCGCCTGAACAATGCGGTTCAGGCGGTGCTGAACCTGGTCCGGGCGGATTGCAGTCAGCCCTGGAGCATTGATTCCATAGCAGATCGGCTGCATGTAAACGGGGGATATTTGAGCCATTTGTTCAAGGAGCACACAGGGCGGTGTTTTACCGACTATCTCGCGGAGCAGAGAATTAATCTGGCGGTGGACTTGATGCAGAATACGGATTTGAGCCTGGCTCAGATCGGAGAAAAAGTGGGTTATGGCGATCCCAACTATTTCAGCAGAGTGTTCAAAAAGCGAAAAGGCGTGGGGCCCAGGGAATACTCCAGGAGCCTGGAAGTAGCACAGAAATGAGAAAACCAGGATGATTCTGTGAAAAAAGAGGAGGCCGGAGAAGTCCGGCCTCCCGCTTTTTTACAAAAAAGCAGAACTGTGCTGAAAAAGTGCACAAACGTGTATGGAGCTTTTCTGAAAAGTTAATATTCTATAAATATACCACAGGAAGCAAAAGAGAATTTTAATGAAAGGGAGAAAATTATGAAGAAGTTCTTTGCTCTGCTTATGTCACTGGCTATGGTCCTCTCTCTGGCAGCTTGCGGCGGCGGGGAGGCCACCGAAGAAGGAGGCAGCGGCGGCGACGGCGGCAACGGAGAGACCAAAGTGCTGCGCCTGAGCACCCATCTTTCGATTGATCACAGCACCATGCAGATGGCGCAGAAATTCAAGGAACTGCTGGTGGAAAAGTCCGGCGGCTCACTGGATGTGGAGTTCTATACCGACGGACAGCTGGGCGGCCAGACTGAAAACTGCGAGTCTTTGAAGGCTGGTACGCTGGATATGACGATTATTGATACCGGTACGCTGGCCAACTACAACCCCGCGGCTGGCATTCTGGACATGCCGTACCTGTTCTCCACCAAGGAGCAGGCCATTGAGACCGTCAGCGGCGATATCGGCAAGGACTTTATGGATATGGTGACGGAGACCACCGGGATCCGGCCCATCAGCCTTCAGACGATCGCCTTCCGCAGCACCCTGCTGAAGGATACGGTCATTGAAACTTTGGATGATTTCAAGGGCGTTAAGGTGCGTATCCCTGAAAATCCCTCCATTGAGGCTTGCTTCTCCGCTCTGGGTGCTACTCCTGTGGCCATTCCCTCCGGCGAAGCCTATACCGCTGTTCAGACTGGTGTTACGAATGGCCTGGAAGGCAATATGGAATACATCGCTCAGATGAAGTTCTATGAGGTTGCCAACGTATTCAATCTCACCGAGCATGTCATGACCTTTACTGCTTTCTGCATGAGCGATGCTGTGTATCAGAGCCTGACTGCCGAGCAGCAGACCGCCATTGATGAGGCGGCGGCTGAGGCAATGGACTATTTCTACGATCTCTATGAAGACATCGAGGCTGATGCCAAGCAGGCAATGGTGGATGCCGGCGTAAGCTTTGTGGAAATTGATAAGGCTCCTCTGATCGAGGCCTGCGCTCCCGCTCTGGAGGAGTTCGTGGCGGAGAATGGCCTGGAGGATATGTACTCTGCGATTCAGGCCCTGGCTTGATTCCTGACACAGGTTATTTGTGGGAATAGGAAACGGCTATGAAAATACTGACGATACTTCGAAAGGCAACAGATGCCGTGGTGGCAATTCTGTTTGCGGCCCTGGTGGTGCTGGTGCTGACCCAGGTTTTTACCCGCATGCTGCATATGTCTCAGACGTGGATTGATGAGATCTCCAAATTTGTATTTGTGTGGGTGACCTACATAGGCGGCGCCATTACCGTGCGCAAGGGTGCCAACATTACCTTTGATCTGCTGCTGGAGAGCACCAAGGGCAAGACGTATACGATTCTTTTCACATTCGTGAATATTGTCTGCATCATCTTCCTGGCGGCTATGGCCATTTTGGGAACGCAGGCTGCCTGGGCCAATCGCGTGCAAATGTCCACCATGACCCGCGTCAATATGGGCCTGATGAATATGGCCATTCCCATTGGCTGCGTGTTGATGATCATCGCACAGGTGGAATATTATTTCAGCACGCTCAAGAAGAAAAAAGAAGAGGAGGATGAAGCAAAATGACAATGTTTACGATTGCGTTTGTAATCTTCTTTATTCTCCTGTTCGCGGGTGTACCCATTGCTTTTGCCATGGGACTGGGTTCTCTGATCGGATTGATGGTGGACGGAACCACGCTTTCCGTCGTGGCACAGAGATTGTTTTCCGGCGTCAATTCCTTCAGCTTGATGGCCATTCCTTTCTTCATGCTCTCCGGAGAACTGATGCTTAAGGGCGGCATTTCCCGCCGCCTGGTGGATTTTGCCCATGCCCTGATCGGCCATCTTACCGGCGGCCTGGGCATGGTGGATATCCTGACCAGCGTGATCTTCGCGGGTATTTCGGGCTCCGCCGCCGCGGATACCGCGGCTGTGGGCTCCATCATGATCGAGCCCATGAAGGAACGTGGCTATCCCGGCGGTTTGGCGGCAGTCATTCAGGCAACGGCAGGCTCCCTGGGACCGATCATTCCTCCCAGCCTGACCATGATCATTTATTGCTCCCTGACGAATCTTTCCATTGGCGAATGCTTCATGGCCGGTGTTTTGCCGGGCCTGGTAATCGGCGTGGGATGCCTGGTTATCACCTATTTCTATGCGAAAAAGCTGGGAATCAAGGGAGAGCGCCGGGCCACCGGAGCGGAGATCTGGCAGGCAACAAAGAAGGCTGCCTTGGCTCTGGTGATGCCCCTTATCATCATCGGCGGCATTGTGGGCGGAATCTTTACTGCCACCGAGGCCGGTGCAATCGCTGTTTTGTACGCCCTTGTCATCGGTATGTTTGTATTCAAGGAGTTTACCTGGAAAGATCTTCCCGGTATCTTCGCGGATTCCGCTGCATCTTCTGCCATGTGCCTGCTGATTGTGGCAGCTGCCAATGTGTTCAGCTGGTTGGTCGCTTATGCAAAGGTTCCCACCATCATCGTCAATTTCCTGGTCTCTCTGACGTCCAATAAGTACATCATCATGATGCTGCTGGTCATCTTCCTGCTGATTGTCGGAATGTTCATTGAGACCCTCTCTGCCACCATCATTGTGGCGCCCATTCTGATGCCTGTTGCGGCACAGTATGGCATCGATCCCATTCAGTTTGCCATGGTTATGGTGATTACCCTGGTGTATGCGGGCGTGACTCCTCCCGTGGGTGGCGTGCTGTTTATCACCATGGGCATTGCGAAGGTGAAGATCAAGGAAACCCTGCGTTATTTGCCGGCATATTTGGGGGTTGTCTGCATCAGCCTGCTGCTGCTGATCTTCTTCCCCAAAATCTCGCTGTTCTTGCCCCATCTGCTTTTCTGATAAAGCGTTTGCATCAATGGTCCAAAAGATCGATCCCAGTGGGTTTCCCATTGGGATCGATTTTTTGCCCCTGACGAGCCTTTATCAACCGTGGCACGCTGTATGCTCTGCTGGGAAAATTCCAGGATGAACGCTTGATGTGCAGACGGAGGGGCGCAGGTATCTCTACCGTTTGACTGACCAGGGATGGGGCGTTTTTGAAGACAGAAGGTCAGCGAAAACGGTGTGATTACCCCAGTAGGTGGACATCAGGTGGCGGCGGGGAATGGCAAGTACAGGGGCTACATCGTGAACTGGGATGTCGTGAAGCCTCACGCCAAAGACGTCTCCGGGGCTTTTCCTGATTTCCGTAAGATCACGGGGCCCAAACATTTTTCCTGTTGGCCGCCTGATGGCGCTGATTTTACGGGCTGCCCTTTCCAATCCAGCGGGGTATACCCAGCAGAAGGCCCGCTTTTTACAGCGATAGATCGTCCTGTTTGCAAAATCGTAAAAATCAGATATACTGCAAGTATCAACCTGTCGGACTGATTGGAACATGCAGGTAATTTTGGTATGATAGATTTGACCTGTCGGAAGAGCAGGGGAGGGACCATCAGACTGCCTGCAGAGTGGAGATTACGCGGAATCTAGCGGGAACCCTATTTAAGATTTCCGATGCAAAGAACCGGTGGAGGGAAATTTGCGGACAGTCCGGGAGAAAGGAAGAGGAGCAAATCATGAAATTCGGCTGTTGTACGAAAGCAGAGAACTACCGGGCCCTTGCGGCATGTGGTTATGACTTTATTGAGCTGTCCGGACACGAAGTGCGCTATATGGAGCAGGCACAATGGCAGGAGCTGGTCCAAGAGATTCACCGGACAGGCGTGCCGTGCATCGGCTTCAACGACTATTGCCACCAGCAGCCCGCTATCGTGGGCGAGGGATTTGACCCGGAAGCGGTTCGGGACTATGCACAGCGCCTTTTGGACCGGGGTGTGCAGCTCCAGATTCAAAATGTGGGAATCGGCGCACCCACAGCCCGCCGGCTGCCTGCTGGGTATCCGGAAGAGCTGGCGGAGGAACAGTGCTGCCGCTTTTTGGAGATTACAGCGGAGGAAGCGGCAAAACGAAACATCCGGGTGCTGTTTGAGGCCGTACACAGCCATATGTGTGATTATGCCAATCGGACGGAGGATGCCATCCGGCTGATTGAAAAGGTCGCTGCTCCGAATCTCTTTATGGTGCTGGACTTTTACCATATGGAGGTCATGGGGGAGGACCGTTTGGCGATTGAACCGTATATTCCGTACGTGCGCCATACGCATTTCAGTCATTGCGCTCCGGCGTATGCACGGGAATATCCCGGCCCGGCGGATCTGGAGGACCTGACAAGGATTCTGACAAAACTCCGCGCCCTTGGATATGACGGAAGCGCCAGCGTGGAGGCAGAAACGCGGAATTTCCCTGTGGATGCGGCCCGGTCGCTGGCGGTTTTCCGTCAGGCCGTGGGTCAATGACATTAGAAAGGAGCATGAAGGGGATGAAAAAGCAGAACAAGGTGGTTGTGGCAGGGGCAGGAACCATGGGCGCTTCTTTGGCGCAGGTGTATGCCCGGGCCGGATGGGATACGGTGCTCTATAACCGCAGTGCCTCCGGGCTGGAGCGGGCCAAAAATCTGATCAGACTGAACCAAGAGACGTTCGTCAAGGAGGAGATCCTGACCGCCCAGGAATCCGAAGACTTGCTGGCACGAATCAAAATGACCACGGAGAAAGCGGATTTTGCGGATGCGGCGCTGGTGGTGGAGAACATTGTAGAGGATCTGGACGCCAAACAGGAATTCTGGGGGGAGATCTCCCAGCTGGCGCCGGAGGATGCCCTGCTGGCCACCAATACTTCCGGCCTTCACATCACCGACATCGCAAAAGCCTGTAAGCACCCGGAGCGGTTCATGGGTCAGCACTGGCTGAATCCGCCTCATCTGCTGCCGCTGTGTGAAATTATTGCCGGAGAGAAGACCAGCCCTGAGAACGTACAGAAGATGCGCTCTCTGGTTCAGAGCCTTGGCAAGCAGCCGGTGGTGGTAGCGGATATCAACGGCTTCATCATCAACCGCATCCAGTTTGCCCTGCTGCGGGAGGCGCTGCACATTGTGGATATCGGTGCTGCCACCTTTGAGGACGTGGACACGGTACTCAAGGCCGGCATGGGGCTTCGCTATGCGGCTCTGGGTCCCTTCGGTGTGGCAGACTTCGGCGGATTGGATACGTTCGACCATATTAACAGCTATCTGAATGCGGAGCTGGATGATTCCAAGGTAGGGAACAAGCGGCTCCATGAGATGGTGGAAGCTGGAAAACTGGGCGTCAAGAGCGGTCAGGGATTCTATGATTACAGCGGCGATAAGGCGGATGCGGCCATCCGGGAGCGGGACCGGCTGTACATTGAGCTGGCCAAGGTTTTATATTTCAAAAAATAAGCTGGCGGTATGGAGGTGATCCCGTGAAAGGAGAGCTGTCCGGGCTGGGGAATATCCCGGAACATAGAATCTCCCATGGTCTGATCCATATTGTTGCGTACGAATTCATGGAGACGTGTATCCGACAGCAGGCGATCTGTTTCTTCTGCATGACTGGGAATCCTTCGGCCGGTTCCCAGTCATGTTTTGCCAAATGCCCCTGCACAGACGGTTATGCAGGCAGTCTTCCGGCAGTGAAGGTGCATATGGGAGCTGCGGAGAACTTCACCCACCGGTCCTGCGAAGCGGGCAGCGTGCCCGGCGGGTGAAAAGGATTTTTCCTTTCCACCTTCTGAACTTGTTTTTACTGGGATATTGGGCTTTAACCGATCCGTTCCCGTTTGGAGGCCCGGCGGTCTGCATTGAGAGGAAGTGTGACCTGTATCACAAGAGACGATCCGTCGGGGCTGTCTGCTCGGATCCGGCCTTTGTGAGCACTTGCGATCCCCTTAGCAATGGACAGCCCCAGGCCGTAGCCTCCGGTATGGCTGCTCCGGGAGGGGTCTACGCGGTAAAAACGGTCAAAGAGGTGGGCGACGCTCTCCTGGTTCAGAGCCTGGGTTGTGGAGTTGGAGACCGTCAGCACCAGGGCCCGGCCCTGCTTTTCCAGCTGCAGGGAGATCCACCCGCCGGAGGGCGTGTATTTTAAGGCGTTGTCCATCAAAATGGAAACCAGCTGCCGGATGGCCTTTTCATCTCCGGTATAGGCCAGCATAGGCTGGATCCGGAGGGCAAAGTCCTGATTCTGGTTTCTGGCAGGAGCCGCAAAGGACTGGGCCATTTCCTCCACCACGTCGGAAATGGGAAATTCGATGCACTGCATCCGGGGTTGTGCTTCCTCCAGCCGGGAGAGGTAGACCAGATCGTTGGTCAGGCCTGTCAGGCGCTGGGCCTGGCGGCGGATGTCCGCCAGCCACTGGTTTTCTCCGCACTCCATCTCCGCAAGATCGGTGTCCGCGCTGATAATGGTCAGAGGGGTCTTGAGTTCATGACCGGCGTCGGTGATGAACCGTTTTTGCTTTTCATAGCTCTCCGCCATGGGCCGGACGATACGCCGGGAGAGAAGCAGCAGCAAAACCAGCACCGCGCCCAGACCCAGCAGGGACAAGGCGGCGCTGGCCATCAGCGTGATTCGGAAGGAGGACAGGCTTCGGTGACAGTCCAGAAAGATGATCCGGGCTCCGTCTGCCTCCTGACTGACCAAATAGCGGTAATCCTCCAGAAATCCGCTTGTCCGCCCGGAAGCCCATACCGTTGCGGCGTAGGCATCGGCGTCCGCTTCGTCCACGGCTACGATCTGATCCGTCTGAGTCTGAATCACCTGGCCGTTTTCTCCCAGCAGCACCCAGAAATACCGGGACTCATAGGGGGTTTCCGGAGACATGCCGGGGCCGGTCAGAAAGGGCTTGCCCCCTTCCGGAGCGCCGGGGGCTGCGCTGCCCTCGCCCCGGAGCCCTCCCTGAGGCCTGGGGAATGCGCCGTTGTTGGAGGCCAGTACCGTCAAAACGGAATCCGCGTCGGAGACCACGTTCTGATAGCTCATGAGGTTGACGCCGCCCAAGATAATGAGCAGAACCAATGCCAGGGAGAACATGGAGGCCAAGATCAGCTTGGCCCGCAGCTTTTTGATCATGGGCGGCCCTCCAGGGAATAGCCGGCGTTCCGGGTGACTTTGATTTGGATGTCTGCCCGCAGGGCGGCAAGCTTTTTGCGCAGGTAGGAGATATAAACCCACACCACATTCAGCTCCACGTCGCTGTCATAGCCCCAGATCCGCTCCAAAAACCGCTCCGTGGGGATCAGCTGCCGGGGGTTGCGCATCAGCAGCTCCATCATCTGAAACTCCTTGTTAGCCAGGCGGAAGCTGCCGGAGGGGGAGGAGAGTTCAAAGGTGGCCTGATCCAGGGTGATGTTTCCGAAGGTGAGGCGGCTTGTGAACTGGCCGGTCTGGCTGCGGGTCATGGCCCGGATCCGGGCCATGAGTTCCTGAGTGGAAAAGGGCTTGGTGAGGTAGTCGTTGGCGCCGCTGTCCAGGCCCAGAACCTTGTCGTCCACTTCGGACTTGGCGGTGAGCATCAGCACGGGGATCCGGTTTCCCCGCTGCCGCAGCGCCCGCAAAACACAGAGCCCATCCATCTTGGGCATCATCCAGTCCAGGATCAGCGCGTCGTAATTTCCCGCCTCCAGATAGGCCAGGACCTCCTGGCCGTCATAGACCGCGTCGGCGGAATAGTTGTTTCGTTCCAGCAGGGCGATGATGGCCCGGGACAGCGAGCGCTCATCCTCCGCAAGCAAAATACGCATCTTCCCATGTCTCCTTTGCCGTCAGGGGATATTATAACTTCAGGATAGCGCAGGAACTTTAAATGCAGCTAAAAGCCTGGCCGGAGTCTGGGAAAAATTTTCCCATAAACAGGAAAAACGCCCCTCTTTTAAGTTCAGTTATGGTTCACCCCGTACAATCACCTGCATTCCAGAACACAAGGGGGAACCGGCCATTGAACAGGAAAATGGTGTTTGAACGCTATGAATATAAGTACCTTATGACCCGGCGGCAGCAGGAAGCGGTGCTCGCTGCCATGGCGCCGTATATGGTGGCGGATGAATACAGCCACAGCTCCATCCGAAATCTCTATTTGGATACGCCCGGGTTCCGGCTGATCCGCCGGAGTCTGGAGAAGCCCGTGTACAAGGAGAAGCTGCGGGTGCGCAGCTATGGCCGTGCCGCCATGGGGGAGGAGGTCTTTGTGGAGCTGAAGAAGAAATACCGCTCCGTGGTGTATAAGCGCCGCCTTGCCCTGCCTCAGGAGCAGGCTCTTGCGTGCCTGGCGGGTGAGGCACCCTGGCCCGGCACCCAGATTGGCGGAGAACTTGCCTATGCTGTGGGATTTTATCAGGATCTTGCCCCGGCGGTGTTCCTCTCCTATGAACGGGATGCCTACCGAGGAAGGGAGGACGCGGAGTTCCGGGTGACCTTTGACCGGGAGATCCGCTACCGCCGTCAGGCGATGACCCTGGACTCCGACCCCTGGGGCAGTGCGCTGCTGGATCCCAATCAGGTACTTATGGAGCTGAAAGTGGCCGGTGCCATGCCCCTCTGGATGGCCCGGACCCTGTCGGAGCAGAAGATTTTTCAGACGTCTTTTTCCAAGTATGGCAGTGCCTACCGGCAGATGCTGCTGGAAAAACAGCAGGAGGTGAGACGGTATGCCTGAGAGCCTGTTTCGCGGGATCTTCGACACGGAGCTGACCGCCACCATCACGCCGGGGGAATTCCTTTTGTGCGTGGGCGTCTCCCTGGTCATAGGTCTGATCCTGTGCGCCATGACCCTGTGGCGCTCCGCATTTACCAGGAGCTTCGCCGTCACGCTGGCCATTTTGCCGGCAGTGGTGTGCGTGGTCATCATGATGGTCAACGGCAACGTGGGAACCGGCGTGGCGGTGGCCGGAGCGTTCAGCCTGGTGCGCTTTCGATCCGCTCCCGGCTCCGCCCGGGAGATTGGGGCCATTTTCGTGGCCATGGGGGCGGGCCTCATTACGGGAATGGGGTATTTGGGCTATGCGGTGCTCTTTACGTTGATCCTGGGAGGCGTGACCATGGTGTACACCGCCCTGGATCTGGGCGGGCGGCGGGGGATGCCCCGGCTGCGCACCCTGCATATCACGATCCCCGAGGATCTGGACTATGCCGGTGTGTTTGATCCGGTTCTGGAGCAGTATGCCACCGGGTATACCCTGACCCAGGTGAAGACCACCAATATGGGGAGCCTTTTTAAGCTGACCTATGACCTGACACTGAAGGATCCCGCCCAGGAGAAACGCTTCCTGGACGAATTGCGGCTGCGCAATGGAAACCTGGAGCTCTCTTTGTGCCATCAGGATACCACGGCGGTCAGCCTGTAAGGAGGAGTATATGCGTATCTTCGTGAGAAAAACCGTGCTTTCCCTGACTCTTTGCCTGATGGTGCTTTTGAGCGGGTGTGGAGCCTCCGCCGACGATGAGGCCAGCCCGGGTGAATCAACGGATACTGCCGGTACCGCGGTGGTGGATCCGGACGGGTTGTTCAGCGACCGGGATTTGGCAGGCACCTATGACGAGAGCACGGCAGTCTCTATTGAACTCAGCGGTGAGACTGCTTCCTGTTCCTCCGACGCGGTCACTGTTGACGGCGGCCGGGTGACCATCACCGACGCGGGAACCTTCCTCCTCTCCGGAACCCTGACGGAGGGACAGATCGTGGTCAACGCGGGGGACACGGACAAGGTCCAGCTGGTGCTGGCCGGGGCGGATATCACCAGTGCCGCTTCCGCCGCCATCTACGCCCTGGAGGCGGATAAGGTATTTGTGACCCTGGCGGAGGGAACGGAGAATACCCTGACCAACGGCGGGACCTATGAGGCCATCGATGACAACAACATCGACGCGGTGATCTTTGCCAAGACGGATCTGACCCTCAACGGCTCCGGCAGCCTCACCATCCAGGCTCAGGCGGGACACGGCGTGGTGTCCAAGGACGACCTGGTGGTGGCCGGGGGAAACTATACCATCACGGCCGCAAGCACCGGTCTGACAGGGAAGGACAGCCTGTCCATCGCGGACGGCAGCTTTGCCATCACCTCCGGCAAGGACGGCCTCCACGCTGAGAATGCCGACGATGCCGCTTTGGGCTGTTTGTACATTGCCGGCGGCAGCTATACCATCCGGGCCCAGGGAGACGCCGTCAGCGCCAGCGGGGCGCTGCGGGTGGACGGAGGCACCTTTGACCTGACCACCGGGGAGGGAAGTGCCAGCGTGACCATGGACACCGGCGAGAGCTTTGATCCCGGCCAGCGGGGAGCCCCCGGCCAGGCTCCCGCCGCTCCGGAGGAGCCTGCCCAGACGGAGGAGGCGGAGACGGATACTGTCAGTGAAAAGGGCCTCAAGGCAGATGGTTCCATTACTGTAAATGGGGGGAGCTTTACGGCGGATACGGCGGATGACTCCATCCATGCCAACGGAGACATCCTGATCACGGCAGGCACCTTCACGCTGCGCAGCGGAGATGACGCGCTCCATTCCGATGGGGCTGTCACCATCCAGAATGGCACCTTCGACATCCCGTACTGCTACGAGGGGATCGAGGGCCTGACGGTCACCATTGACGGCGGAGACTTTACGATCACCTCTCAGGATGACGGTATCAACGCCGCCGGAGGGGCGGACAGCTCCGGCTTCGGCGGCGGGAGGCCCCAGCAGGATCAATTCTCTGCCTCTTCCGACAGCTGGATCGTCATCAACGGCGGCGCCTTCACCATTGTCTCCCAGGGGGACTGCATCGACTCCAACGGAGCCCTCACCATCAACGGCGGCACCCTGGATCTCACCTGCAACGGAAACGGGGATACCGCGTTGGATGCCGACGGTACCTATACCAACAACGGCGGCGAGGTGACCACCAACGACGGTTCCGAGGAAAATCCCGGCGCCATGACCGGCGGCCGGGGCGGCGGACAGATGGGTGACGGCCATGGGCCTTCTGAAATGCCCCGTCAGGAGGACGGCCCACAGGGCCGGATACCCGGGGAAGCCGAAACCGCCCTTTCCTAAGCAGCTGAAAAAAGAACCCGTTCTCTTTGGGGAACGGGTTCTTTTGACGCCTTTTCCCGACGGGCCGCATATCCCGGCTGCAACAGATGCGGGGACTGCCCCGGAAAGCGTGTATCATTCTTAGTATAGATGCGGACTATAGAGAAAGAGATGCCGGACCGGGAAGGCAGGCGGCAGGCATATCGATAAATCTGCCGGGAAAAGGTAAGAGGTAATCGTTTCCTGCGGAAGTTTTATGGGGATTTTTACCTGATATCTACACATATTTACTTTTTGGAACGGGAGCCGGGGGCGGTGCTGGTTATCATAAAAACAGGGAATCCATTATTCGAAATCGGTATTAACGGCTTTCACGCAAAATATGATATGATTTTGCACAGAGGAGAGAGCAAGATACCATAAAAATTTATGCAATCAGACGAAACGAGGGTGTGCACACGGGAAAAACAGAATTGTAGAGGAGAAAGATTATGGACAATACCTTGAATAAGAAAGGCAGAGGCTCCGCACTGATCCCGTTTTTGGTATTTGTGGTGATTTATCTGGGCGCCGGTCTGATCCTCCAGGCACAGGGAACGGATATGGCGTTCTATCAGTTCCCCTCGGTGACGGCCATGTTTATTGCGGTGCTGGTGGCCTTCTGCATGACCAAGGGCTCCATCAATGACCGCTTCCGCATCTTCGCAAAGGGCGCCGCCAACGAGGACGTCCTGACCATGCTGATGATCTATCTTCTGGCCGGTGCCTTCTCCGGTGTGGCCGCCGCCATGGGCGGACGGGACGCCACGGTGAATCTGGGCTTGTCCCTGATCCCCGTTCATTTCCTGGCTGCCGGCGTGTTCATCATTTCCGCGTTCATGGGCACCGCCACCGGTACCTCCATGGGCACCATCAGCGCCATCGTTCCCATCGCCGTGGGCTTGGCGGACAAGGGCGGCTTGAGCATTCCCATGATGGTGGGTGCCTGCGTGGGCGGCGCCATGTTCGGCGACAACCTCTCCATGATCTCTGATACCACCATCGCTGCCACCCGTTCCCAGGGCTGCGAGATGCGGGACAAGTTCCGGGTGAACTTCTTCATCGCACTGCCTGCCGCCATCATCACCATTATCATCCTGCTGGTGGTGGGCCGCCCGGAAGTGGTGCCTGATATGGGCGCTTTGGAGTACAGCATCGTCAAGGTGGTGCCGTATCTGCTGGTTTTGATCCTGGCCCTGTTGGGCATGAATGTGTTCCTGGTGCTGACCATCGGCATCTTTGCCGCCGGTATCATCGGCATGGCCACCGGCGCACTGGATATCTTCGGCTTTGCCCAGAACATCTGGACGGGCTTTACCGGCATGAACGAGGTGTTCTTCCTGACCCTCTTCTGCGGCGGTATGTCTGAGATGGTGACCCACAACGGCGGCGTCACCTGGCTCATTTACAAGCTGCGGGGCATGATGAAGGGCAACAAGTCCGCCCAGGTGGGCATTGCCGCCCTGGTTTCCCTGGCGGACTGCGCCACCGCCAACAACACCGTGGCCATCGTCCTCAGCGGCAGTATGGCCAAGGATATCAGCCGGGAGTATCATGTGGATCCCCGCCGCACCGCGTCCTTGCTGGACGTGTTCTCCTGCGTGCTCCAGGGAGCCATCCCCTATGGTGCGCAGCTGCTCTCCGCGGCGACGCTGACCACCGCCTACGGCATTACCATGAACCCCACCGAGATCATCCCCAACCTGTGGTACTGCTGGGTCTTGGCCGTGGTTGGCCTCCTGTCCATCTTCATCCCCTTTGCCGACGGCGTCTGCCGCCGCAATCCCTGGAACTGGGAGTATGATGTGGCGGAGTCCGGCGTGGCTGAGAAGAAAGCCGCCATGGAGCGGGAAGCCGCTGAATTGGAGGCCGAGGCCGCCAATCTGGAAGCGGAGCTGTAACAAAGGAACAACGCCGGCCCACAAGGGCCGGCGTTGTTTTCACCTGAGCGTCTGGTTCAATGAGAGGGACCATGGCAAAGGGATTGGTGGACGCGGTCGGTAAAGGCGATGGATTCTGCGATGGATTGATCCAGAAGCCCCACAAACTGGGCTGCCTGGGGAGTGAGCTTGCTGCTGCGGGGACGGATCCAGCCCAGGCGGATGCAGGTCTTTCCGGACAGGGGAATGGTCACCACCGCCTGGCTGGTGAGCCGCTCCACCAGAAGGCCGCTGCCGGTGGTATAGGCATCCGTATTGGCAAGGACGTTCATCATGGTGGCCCGGTTATTGACGCTGATCTGCTGGGCAGGCTTTTTGATGGACAGGATCTGGTACTCCTCGGAAAAGTCGGTTCCCACGCCCTGGCTGTGCTCAAAGGAGACATAGGGATACCCTGCCAGATCTTCCTCACTGACCCCGTCCCGGTTTGCCAGCGGGTGGCCCTTGCGAACGTAGATGCAGGGGGATACGGAGGCGATCTCGTGGAAATCCAGCTCCCGGGCGTCCAGCAGCCGCCGGATGATCTTTTCCGTCAGCTCCGTCAAGAAGATGACGCCGATATCCGCCCGGTGGTCGTAAACATCGTCGATCACGGCGTCCATGCCTGCCTCCCGGATGGAGAAGCAGTAGCGGTTGTCCTGGGTACACTGCAGCATCCGCAAAAAGGCGTCTTCCGTAAAGGGATAGCGCTGGGTGGAGACGGAAAAGCGGGTGGGGGCGGCAGTATTGGAGGATTCGCCGTACAGGCTTTCGATGCGTTGCTTCTGCTCCAGCAGGGAGACGGCATAGCTGAGGAATTCCTTGCCCTCCGGTGTGAACTCCACCCCCCGATTGCTGCGGGTGAAAAAGCGGATGCCCAGCTCTTCCTCCAGCTCCCGAACGGCGGTGGAAATGCCGGACTGAGATAAAAAGAGCTTGTGGGCGGCCTTGTTGATGGAGCCGCATTTGGAGATCTCCACCACGTATGTAAGCTGCTGGAACGTCATATACAGCCCTCCTGCATGATTCGTCCGTTCATCCGCGCTTCCAGTTTCCACTATAACGCCGCAGTCGGATCTTGTCAAATGGTTATCAAAAAAAGCGTGAACAGATTCAGGAAATACCGTACTAACACTTTTCGGGCAGCCATGTTACAGTATAGTTGAAAGAACCAAAAATATGATTCTTTAAAACGAAACTTCTGTGAAATCATGCCAGTAAAAAACGGACTTTGAAACACCCTTTGCTCTCCTTCTCTTCTAACAGACCTCTTATTGCCAAAACACGCTCAACAACGAAAAAGAAATAACAGCGGAAATCAGACAAAACATTGACGTGAAACGGTCGAGAAAGGACGGTACGTTTTTATGAACAAGAAGAACCTGGGCTTTGCCACCCGTCAGATCCATGCGGGCAAGACTTCCAACGATGCCGGTGCTCTGTGCGCGCCCATTTATCAGACCTCTACCTTTGAGTTTGAGACTGTGGAGCAGGGCGGTGCCCGCTTCGCCGGTCAGGAGTCCGGATATATCTATTCCCGCCTGGGCAACCCCACCGTAGGCGTGGTGGAGGCCAAGATGGCGGAGCTGGAGGGCGGCGAGGACGCCCTGGCCACCGCCTCCGGCATGGGCGCCATTTCCACCGCCATCTGGAGCAGCGTGGAAGCCGGCGACGAGATCGTGGCCAGCGATACCCTCTATGGCTGCACCTATGCGCTGCTCAACCACGGCATCTGCAAGTTCGGCGTCAAGGTCACCTTCATCGACATGACCAATCTGGAGGCCCTGAAAGCCGCCCTTACCGACAAGACCCGGGTGGTGTATCTGGAGACCCCCTGCAATCCCACGCTGAAGATCGTGGACATTGCCGCTGTCTCGGAGCTGGCACACGCTTACAATCCTGCCATCAAGGTCATGGTGGACAACACCTTCTGCACGCCCTATCTGCAGCGCCCGCTGGAGCTGGGGGCCGATGTGGTGGTCCACAGCGCCACCAAGTACCTGAACGGCCACGGTGACGTCATCGCCGGCGTGGTGGTGGGCAGCAAGGAGTTCATCGGTACCTGCCGGATGTTCGGCCTGAAGGATATGACCGGCGCCGTCATGAGCCCCTTCAACGCCTTCCTGATGGCCCGGGGCATGAAGACCCTGGACATCCGCATGGAGCGCCACTGTGCCAATGCCAAGAAGGTGGCGGAGTTCTTCGCCGGCCACCCGGCGGTGGACAAGGTCTACTATCCCGGTCTGGATACCTTCCCCGGCCACGAGATCGCGGCCCGTCAGATGAAGCTGCCCGGCGGCATGATCTCCATTGAGCTCAAGGCCGACAAGGCCGCCACTGCCGCCGCCCTCAACAAGCTGGAGCTGTGCGTCATTGCCGTCTCCCTGGGTGATGCCGAGACGTTGGTAGAGCATCCTGCCACTATGACCCACTCCACCTATTCCGCCGAGGAGCTGAAGGTGGCGGGCATCTCTGAGGGCCTGGTGCGTATCAGCGTGGGCCTGGAGGATCCCGAGGATATCATTGCCGACTTCAAGGCGGTTCTGGATACCCTGGTGTGATTTTGACAGGGCTGCCGGGCGCTTGATCCCATGAGCAACATGGCGCGCCTCAAAATGAAAGGTTTGCGGCGCGCTTTTTGTACAAATTGAGTCCTTTCATCTGGAATATTTTTGTAGTATTATAATAAACGAGCCCGAGAGCCTGGTTGCCATCAGGATCAGGCTGGAGATCTCCATGCGGGCCTGAGAAGAAAAAAGGAGGAAGAAGCATGAGCGATATCGTAGAGATCCGGTGGCACGGCCGGGGCGGCCAGGGCGCCAAGACAGCGTCGCTGCTGCTGGCGGACGCTGCTTTCAACACGGGCAAGTATGTCCAGGGTTTCCCGGAGTACGGCCCGGAGCGGATGGGCGCGCCCATCACGGCGTACAACCGGATCAGCTCGGAGCGAAGCACCGTGCACTCCAACATCTACTATCCCGACTATGTGGTGGTGGTGGACGAGACGCTGCTCTCCGCCGTGGATGTGACGGCGGGACTGAAGAAAGAGGGCGCCATCGTCATCAACTCCGGCAAGTCTCCCGCGGAGCTGCGTCCTCTGCTCAAGGGCTATGAGGGCAAGGTCTGCACCATCGACGCCGGCAAGATCAGCGAGGAGGAGCTGGGCAAGAACTTCCCCAACACTCCCATGCTGGCAGCCATCGTGAAGGTGTCCGGTGTGATCGGCGAAGAGGAGTTCGTCAAGGATATGGAGGGCTCCTTCAAGCATAAGTTCGCCAGCAAGCCTCAGGTCATCGAGGGGAACATGCGGGCGCTGAAGAGATCTCTGGAGGAGGTGCAGGTAGGATGAGCCATCTGGCAAAGGATATGACCCCCGACGTGACCTGGAAGGACATCACCCCGGGGTGCAACATTTTTGAAGGCGGGACCTCCGCCGTGGTGGAGACCGGCGACTGGCGCACCATGAAGCCTGTGGTGGACTGGGACAAGTGCAAGCAGTGCCTGCTGTGCGTGCCGGTGTGCCCGGACATGTCCATCCCTGTCAGCGCCGAAGGCAAGCGGGAGGATTTCAACTACTTCTTCTGCAAGGGCTGCGGCATCTGCGCCAACGCCTGCCCCTTCGGAGCCATCACCATGGTCAAGGACGAGAAATAAGGAGGGGAAGGACATATGGGAATCAGAGAAAGACTTTCCGGCAACGAAGCCGTTGCCTTTGCCATGAAGCAGATCAACCCGGATGTCATGGGCGCGTTCCCCATCACGCCGTCCACGGAGATCCCCCAGTATTTCTCCACCTACGTGGATAACGGGGAAGTGGACACGGAGTTCATTGCCGTGGAGAGCGAGCACTCCGCCATGTCCACCTGCATCGGTGCCGAGGCTGCGGGCTGCCGGGCCATCAGTGCCACTTCCTCCTGCGGCCTGTGCTACATGACGGAGATGCTGTATGTGGCCGCTTCCGACCGCCTGCCCATCACCCTGGCGGTCTCCTGCCGTGCTCTGTCCGGCCCCATCAACATCAACAACGACCACTCCGACGCCATGGGCGTGCGGGATACCGGCTGGCTGATGCTCTTTGCCGAGACCAACCAGGAGGCCTATGACAACTATCTCCAGGCCATGCGCATCGGCGAGGCGGTGGGCCTGCCCATCATGGTCTGCCAGGACGGCTTCATCACCTCCCACGCCATCGAGAACATCGAGCTGGTGGAGGACGACAAGGTCAAGAAGTTCGTGGGCGAGTACCATCCCCAGCATTACCTCCTCAACAAGGACGAGCCCATGGCCGTGGGCGCCTACGCCACCCCCGTGTACTATATGGAGGCCAAGCGCCAGCAGGCCCAGGCCATGATGGATGCCAAGGACGTCATCCGCAAAGTGGGCGCCGAGTTCGGCGAGATGACCGGACGGCCCTACGGCCTCATCGAAAAGTATCAGATGGACGACGCCGAGGAGGCCATCATCATCATCGGCTCCTCCGCCGGCACCGCCAAGGAAGCGATTAAGCAGCTGCGTGCCCAGGGCAAGAAGGTAGGCCTCATCAAGATCCGCGCCTTCCGTCCCTTCCCGGCGGAGGAGATCGCCGAGGCCCTCAAGAATGTGAAGGCCTTTGCCGCCATGGACAAGGACGACAGCTTCAACGCCCACTGCGGCCCCATTTACGCCGAGGTGTGCGCTGCGCTATACGCCGCAGGCGTCAGCGCTCCCAAGGGCATCAATTACATCTACGGCCTGGGCGGCCGTGACGTGCGGGTGGAGAGCATCCAGCATGTCTTCGCGGAGCTGGAGAAGGTGGCCGCCACCGGCGAGACCGGTGAGACCTACCGGTACCTGGACGTCCGGGAATAAGGAGGGAGAGAAGTCATGAGCTACAATCTGAAAGAGAATGTCATGAAGGAGGACCGCCTTTCCGGCGGTCACCGGATGTGTGCCGGCTGCGGCTCTCCCATCGCGGTGCGGACGGTGCTGCGGGCCCTGAATCCTGAGGATCACGCGGTTGTGTGCTCCGCTACCAGCTGCCTGGAGGTCTCCACCTTCATGTATCCCTATACGGCCTGGAAGGACAGCTTCATCCACAACGCCTTCGAAAACGCGGGCGCCACCATCTCCGGTGTGGAGACGGCCTACCGTGCCATGAAGAAGCGGGGCAAGATCGACGAGACCTGGAAATTCATTGCCTTCGGCGGTGACGGCGGCACCTATGATATCGGTTTCCAGAGCCTGTCCGGTGCCATGGAGCGGGGCCACGACATGGTGTATGTCTGCTACGACAACGAGGCTTACATGAACACCGGCATCCAGCGCTCCTCCTCCACGCCTCATTTTGCCGATACCACCACCACGCCTGCGGGCAGCGTGATCCCCGGAAAGCTGCAGCAGAAGAAGAACCTCACCAAGATCATGGTGGCTCACGGAGTGCCCTACGTGGCCCAGACCACCTTCATCGGAAACTTCAAGGACATCACGGAGAAAGCCCACAAGGCCATCTACACCCCGGGCCCGGCTTTCCTGAACGTGATGGCGCCCTGCCCCCGGGGCTGGCGGTATCCCAGCGAGAAGCTGATGGAGGTCACCAAGGCGGCTGTGGAGACCTGCGTGTGGCCGCTGTATGAGGTGGTCGACGGCAAGTACATCCTCAGCTACAAGCCCAAGAACAAGCTGCCGGTGGAGGAATATCTGAAGATGCAGGGTCGGTTTGCCCACATGTTCAAGCCCGGCAACGAGTGGATGATCGAGGAAGTCCAGAAGGAAGTGGACCGCAACTGGGAGGAGCTCCTGAAGCTCTGCGAGCTGTGAGCCCCCGGGGGAGGAGCTGATCCTCCCCACGGCACCGGATGCGTTTCCATATAGGCAGAAGGAATCAGGCGGATGCGGCCCGGCCGCATCCGCCTGATTCTTTTTCGCGTTTCCCCGGCAGGGAAACCATCAGTCAAACTCTCTCCTGTGGGATTCAAAAAAATCATGGTACATTCGGACGTTTTCCAGCTCCGTCCAGGGACAGGGGGAAACGGGGCAGCTGTCCATATCGTAAACCACTGCGTCTTTCAGAGCCAGCAGGAAGGGAGAGTGGGTAGCGATGACCAGCTGGCAGCGGTAGAAGCGCACGGCGTCCTCCAGAAACTGCGCCAATTCCAGCTGCAGTTTTGCCGAGAGGCTGTTTTCCGGCTCATCCAGCAGATACAGGCCATCCTGTGTGATCTCCCGGGTGAAGTATAAAAAGGCGCTCTCGCCGTTGGACTGTTCCGGGATATCGTTCATCACCTGATCCCGGACGTAGCGGGAGCCAGTCTTGCGCTGGGCATCCACTACCTTGCGCAGCTCGTCCAGATCTGACAGGGAGCGCAGCTGCATCTTGGCGTAGCGCTTGTCCGTGTATTCGGAGAGCAGCTCTGTGCGCCGGGAGTCAATGTTCTCATTGAGGCAGCGCAGGTCCAGCAGATAGTCGAAGACGTCGTCGCTGGTGATGACCCGGCTGTTGTTCCGGATCTCCCGGTGGAAGGAGGGAGCAGACTCAAAGGAGCACAAGCGCAGATAGTCATCCCAGAAGCCGCTGCGGTTGAACACGGCCCCCCGCTGGAGCTGGAGGGTTTCGCCGATGAGATTGAGCAGGGTGGTTTTCCCGCTGCCGTTCCCTCCGTGGAAAATGGTGATGGGGGAGAAGGTGACCTCCGTCAGCTGCTTTTGGGGGAAGATCCCAAAGGGATAGCGGCTGGTGTAGCAGGTACGGCGGCACTTGGGAGCGCGGAGCAGAAAGTTGGATTCCTCCCCTTCGGAGGGGAGGGTAAAAGACTCCAGATACAGCATGTGGGTGGCCTCTTTGGTATGGATGTTGGTTTATCCGGCAGATACGGCGGCGGTGGTTTCCCCGTCAAAGCGGATCTCCTGGACGGCTGGGGCCTGGGGGACTTCCGCCTTTTGGGGCGGCTGGTAGGTGCCTGCCAGCTTGCGCTCTACCCGCAGGGCGCCGTCGCTGTCGGGGGAATAGAGGGTGGGGCGGTAGTCGTTGCGGTCGGAGCGGCTGGAGACAGAGCAGGGGTGCACCGTGGTTCCGCAGACGCGGATGGTTCCGTCATCCTGGCGTTCCACCTCCACCTGGATGATGGCGGTGTCCTTGTCCGAGGGGTTGCGGTTTCCCCCGAAGCAGAAGTTCCCCATGCTGTACAAAATTACGCTCTCGCCCCACTGCTCCATGGGCTGAAGCACATGGGGATGGCTGTTGTAAACGATGTGGGCGCCGCACTCCGCCGCGTACCGGAAGAGCTCCCGCTGGCGGGCGCTGGGGGTATAGGAGCCCTCCACTCCCGCGTGGAAGGCGGCCACGATGACCTCAGCCCCCTGGGCCTGGAGGCTTTCAATGGCTTTTTTGATTTCCGGACGGCCGAAATGGTAGGCTGTGTAGACGCCGATTTTCAATCCCCGGGACGTGGTATACAAAAAAGTCTCACCGTCTCCGCCTGCGGAGATTCCCAGGTTTTCCAAAACCTGCCGCGTCTCCGTCAGGCCGGTTTTTCCGTAGTCCAGACTGTGGTTATTGGCCAGAGTGACGGCCTCCACGCTGCCCTCCGTCAGAATTTGGCCGTAGGCGGGCAGACCCCGGAACCGGTATTCCTTTTCCGCCGGAACCGTATAGGAAGTCAGGGCACACTCCAGATTCACAAAGGTGAAATCATCCCGGCTGAACAGCTCCTTTACCCCGGAGAGGGGATAGGCGTAGTCCTCTCCCACCACATCCGGAAAGCTGCCGCTTTTGCCCCAGGCGGTATGCTCTACGCCCAGGGTGCAGTCTCCGGCAAAGCTCAGGAGAAATCGGTTATCCGGCAGCGCGTCAGATTCCTCCTGGACCGGCTGGGCCTGGGTGAGGGGAATGATTTCTACGGATGCATCATCCGAAGTGCTGTCCGGTCCTGGGGCTGCCGGCGCGGCCGCGTGAAAAAAACCGCCGGCCCGTATGGCGCCCGCTATCGCAAGAACCGTCACTGCCGCCGCCACGGTGCCCGTCAGGAACCGCCGGGAGCGCTTGGCCGGGCGCAGCCGTTTGCCGCCCCGGGCAGTTCCTCCGCCGCCGGAGAGCCGCTTGCCTCCGCCGCTGTATAAGCGCATCTCCTTCACCTCCCGCCAAATGGGCTATTATACTCCTATTGTAAGCGCTGGGTTCAGCGGGTCAACAACAGAAAGATTACAATTTTTTCAAAAAGTGACAACTTTTTCAAAAAATTCTCCTAATACACGCAACCGCAAACCGAAAAAACGCGCGGTTTACGATGCGGGACGGAGTATAAAAAAGACATCCTGGAACCGCCGGACACGGCAGTTCCAGGATGCGACAGCCCAAAACAGAATGAAAGTAATATAGCTTTACAGAAGCGTGATACCAGCCTTTTCACAGGCTTCCATGGTTTCCTTATCCCAGAGGCTGGCCTGAACCTCGCCGATATGGCAGGTGCCGATGAGCAGCATGCACACCCGGGACTGGCCGATGCCGCCGCCGATGGACTGGGGCAGCTGGTTGTTCAGCAGCATCTGGTGGAAGGGGAACTTGCGGCGGTGGTCGCAGCCGGCGGCAGTGAGCTGGCGGTCCAGAGACTCCGCATTGACGCGGATGCCCATGGAGGAAACTTCAAAGCGGCTCTGGAGCACCGGGTTCCACATGAGGATATCGCCGTTGAGATCCCAGTCGTCATAGTCGGGAGCGCGGCCGTCGTGGGGCTTGCCGGAGCCCTTGAGGGGCTTGCCGATCTGCATCAGGAACACCGTGTGGTGCTGGCGGCAGATCTCCGTCTCCCGCTCGTTGGGAGTCAGATCCGGGTACATATCCTCCAGTTCCTGCGTGGTGATGAAGAACACTTTCCGCTCGGGCTTGAAGGTCAGAACCGGGAAGGCGTTGCGCAGGGCGGTGGCAGTGTCGCACAGGGCGCCCACGATGTCCCGGACGGTGTCCTTGAGATACTCCACGTTCCGGTCGGACTCCTCAATATGCTTTTCCCAGTCCCACTGATCCACGTAGATGGAGTGGAGGTTGTCCACCACTTCATCCCGGCGGATGGCGTTCATATCCGTGTAGAGGCCGCTGCCGGCGGGGAACTCATAGCGCTTGAGGGCCAGGCGCTTCCACTTGGCCAGAGAATGCACCACCTGGCCGTCGGTCCCCACGTCGGGGATGTCAAAGGAGACCGGGCGCTCCACGCCGTTGAGGTCGTCGTTGAGGCCGGTGTTTCCGTCCACAAACAGGGGGGCGGAGACCCGGTGCAGGTTCAGCCGGATGGTGAGGCTGTGCTGGAACTCCGTGTGGATCAGTTCGATGGCACGCTGGAGCTGGTTGTTGGTAAGAGGCATCTTGTAGCCTTCGGGGATGATGAGCTTGCTCATGGAGTATATCAGTCCTTTTTATAGAATGTTACAACGGAATGGAAGACTGCGGCGGTGGATGGAGGGGGGCTTCTACGCTTATGCCTGCAGCTTGGAAAGGCCCAGGCGCAGACGGCGCAGCGTCTCCTCTTTGCCCAGAATGTGGCAGATCTCCACGGCGCCGCCGGGGGTCACCTGCTTGCCGGCGGCGGCGATGCGCACCGGCCACATGAGGGTGGCGTTCTTGACACCCAGGCTCTCTGCCAGGGAGATGAGGCAGTCATGGACGGAATCCTGGGTCCACTGGGGCAGAGCCTCCAGGGCGGGGATGGCCGCTTGGAGCATCCGGGCGGAGACTTCACTGTCGGTCTTGGACTTCTTGTTGGTGAAGAGGGCTACGTCGTAGTCCGGCAGCGCGTCGAAGAAGTCCACCTTCTCGGGGATCTCCGTGAGCTTTTCGCACCGGGCCTGCAGCAGCGCCGCCACGGCAGCGGTGTCGATGGCGGGGTTCTTCACTCCCTGGCGGATATAGGGCTCCGCCGCCTTGGCAAAGTCCTCCGGCGCCATAGCTCTCAGGTAGGTGGCGTTGAAATAGGTGAGCTTGTCAATGTCGAAGATAGCCGGGGACTTGGAGATGCCGGCGATGTCAAAGGCATCCACCAGCTCCGGCAGGGAGAAGATCTCCTGCTCGCCCAGCTCGCCCTTGGGCGCCCAGCCCAGCAGGGCCACGTAGTTCAAAATGGCCGCCGTCAGATAGCCCTGATCCCGCAGATCCTCGTAGGAGGGATCTCCGTGGCGCTTGGACATCTTGTTGTGCTGATCCCGCATGACGGGGGAGCAGTGGACATAGGTGGGGATGTCCCAGCCGAAGGCCTCATACAGGAGGTTATACTTGGGGGCAGAGGAGAGGTATTCGCTGCCCCGGACCACATGGGTGATGCCCATGAGGTGGTCGTCCACCACATTGGCGAAGTTATAGGTAGGCAGGCCGTCCCGCGTTAAGAGCACCTGGTCATCCAAGGTCTTGTTCTCCACGGTGATGTCGCCGAAGGAGACATCGTGGAAGGTGGTGGTGCCCTCGTGGGGGATCCGCTGGCGGATGACATAGGGCTTGCCGGCGTCCAGATTGGCCTGGATCTCCTCCGGGCTGAGATTGCGGCAGGGGTCGTCTCCCCGGTCAAACTCGCCGGAGTCCTCCTCGGACTCAGTCTTCTCGCAGAAGCAGTAATAGGCCGCGCCCTTGGCTACCAGCAGATGGGCGTATTTGCCGTACAGGCCCCGCCGCTCCGACTGGATGTAGGGGCCCACAGGGCCGCCCACGTCGGGGCCTTCGTCGTGATCCAGGCCGCACTCGGCCATGGTGCGGTAGATGACATCGGTGGCGCCTTCCACCAGACGGCCCTGGTCGGTATCCTCAATGCGCAGGATGAACGTGCCGTGATTGTGCCGGGCGATGAGCCAGGTATACAGGGCGGTGCGCAGGTTGCCCACGTGCATGTAGCCGGTGGGGGAGGGGGCGAACCGGGTGCGGACGCCGCCCTTGGGGATGCGGGCCTCCATCTCGTCAAAGAAAGCCTGATCGATTTCCATAAAATGGTACCTCCATTGGAAATTTACACAATTACACATCTAGCATTATGGCCGCTGCGGCGGCGAATGTCAAGAAAATGTGAGCCCTGAGGCGGGAAAAATCCCCAAAGCGGAGGGGCTTTGGGGATTTTGGGTCAGGTTTGCCGGGCGGGTTTCCGGACGGCGGGAGTCCGCTGGGCCATCACCACGCCGCCGGTGATGAGCACGGCGCCCAGAATGGCCAGGGGAGAGATGGCCTCGCCCAGGAAGATTCGGGCGGTGACGATGGTGACGAAGGGAATGAGGTAGATGAAATTGTTGGCTGCCACCACCCCCAAAATCCGGATGGCGTGGTTCCAGAGGACGTAGCACAACGCGCTGCCCATGAGGCCCAGAAACACCAGGCACCCGGCCAGGGGCAGGGAGGCCAGGGGTTCCAGGGAGAAGGGGGCGCCTTCCGCAGCCACAAAAGGCACTGCCGTAATGGCTCCCCAGAACAGAGTCCGCCGTGTCACCAAAATGGGGTCATAAGAGGAGGCACAGCGCTTGAGCAGTACCGAGTACACTGCCCAGCACCCTGCTGCCGCCAGGGCCAGGAAGTCGCCCCGGGGATCCAGCCGCAGCACGAAGGTACCGTTGCACACCACCAAAATCACGCCGGTGAAGGCGGTGAGAAAGCCCAGCAGCGTCCCGGAGGAGAGGCGCTCCTCGCCTGCCAGATGGGCCGCCACGGCGGTGAAGATGGGGGCCGCCGCCACGATGATGCTGACGTTGGCAGCCAGGGTATAGGACAGGGCGGTATTCTCCGTGTAGAAGTACAGCGAACAGCCGAAGATGCCCAGCAGCACGAACCGGAGCTCTTCCCGGCATGTGAGATGCAGCCGCTGGTGCCGGGGGAGCCACAGGGCGCCGTAAGCCAGTACGAAGCGCAGCAGCATGATCTGGGAGGGAGTGTAGTACACCAGCAGCTTCTTGCTGGCGATGAAGGTGGAGCCCCAGACCATCACAGTGAAAACGGCCATCAGCCATCCGGAGAGTTTTGTGCTTTTTTGCATAGTACACCCTGCCTTATCCGCGGAATTTTCTGACCATGATACCATGCTCCACTCAAAAGGGCAAGGCCCGGTTGAAAGCAGCTGCTGCCCCGAGATTTTCCCAGGGGCCGGAGCGTTTTCTCCGTTGCACTTTTTCAGAGGCTGTGGTACACTGTATAAGTTAAATTGCGCCGTTTTGCAAGGCGCGTTCAATGGAAAGATTTGAGGTGTTCCAACTATGGAAAATGAAGTGCAGAAAAAACGCATTCTCAGCGGCATCCAGCCCTCCGGTGATCTGACCCTGGGCTCCTACCTGGGGGCCATCCGCAACTGGGCCGCTCTGGCGGATGAATATGATTGCTACTACATGCTGGCAGACATGCACACCATCACGGTGCGCCAGGTGCCTGCGGAGCTGCGCCGCCATACCATTACTCAGGTGGCGGCCTACATTGCCAGCGGTCTGGATCCGGAGAAGAATACCCTCTTTGTCCAGTCCCATGTGCCGGCCCACGCCCAGCTGGGCTGGGTGCTGGACTGCTACACCATGTTCGGCGAGCTCTCCCGCATGACCCAGTTCAAGGATAAATCCGCCAAAAACGCCGACAACATCAACGCCGGCCTCTTCACCTATCCCGCCCTGATGGCGGCGGATATCCTGCTCTACCAGGCGGATCTGGTGCCTGTGGGCGGCGACCAGAAGCAGCATGTGGAGATCTGCCGGGACATCGCTACCCGCTTCAACGGTATCTACGGCGATACGTTCAAGCTTCCTGATCCCTACATCCCGGAGGTGGGAGCCCGGGTCATGAGCCTGACCAGCCCGGAAAAGAAGATGTCCAAGTCCGACAAGGATCAAAACGGCTGTGTGTACATGCTGGAAAAGCCCGAGGATATCATGCGCAAGTTCAAGAAGGCCGTGACGGACTCCGAGGCCTGCGTTCGCTACGACAAGGAGAATAAGCCCGGTGTGTCCAACCTCATGCAGATCTACTCCGCTGCCACCGGCAAGACCTTCCAGGAGATCGAGGCGGAGTTCGCGGGCCGGGGCTACGGCGACTTCAAGACCGCTGTGGGCGAGTCCGTGGTGGAGCTGCTGCGCCCCATCCGGGAGGAGACGGAGCGGCTGCTGGCGGACAAGGCATATCTGGAGAGCGTGTACCGCGCCGGTGCCGAGAAGGCCTCCCGGGTGGCAAACCGCACCCTCTCCAAGGTCTATAAGAAGATCGGCTTTTTGGCTCGTTGACGGAGGATGCCATGGTACTGGAAAATCAGCTGATCGTCTATGTGGTCCTGGCGCTGCTGGTAGCGGCGGTGGTCAGCTTTCTCATGACCCCGGTGGTGAAGACCTTCGCCTATAAGGTTGGTGCCATCGATGTGCCCAAGGATGCCCGCCGGATGCACAAGGTGCCCATCCCCCGGCTGGGGGGCCTGGCCATCTTCATCGGCTTCCTGGTGAGCATCGTCCTGTTTGTGAATATCCGGGGCAACCAGCAGATGCAGTCCATTCTGCTGGGCGCCGTCATCATCGTGATCCTGGGTGTGGTGGACGATATCACGCCCCTGCCGGCCATGTTCAAATTCGTGGTGCAGATCGTGGCGGCGGCCATTCCCGCCATGAACGGTGTGGTGATCCAGGCCATCTCCAACCCCAACGTTTTTTCGGACAACCTCTACTGGGTACTGGGCTGGCTGTCCATCCCCGTGACGGTAATCTGGATCGTGGCCATCACCAACTCCGTCAACCTCATCGACGGGCTGGACGGCCTGGCTAACGGTGTTTCCGCCATCTCCGCCACCACGGTGCTCATCATCGCCCTCCTTGGCAGCGAGAGCCAGGTGGCGTTGGTGATGGCCGCCCTGGTGGGTGCCTGCGTGGGCTTCATGCCCTATAACCTCAACCCCGCCAAGATCTTCATGGGAGATACCGGCGCCACGTTCTTAGGATACATTCTGGCCACCATGTCCATCCAGGGCCTTTTCAAGTTCTACGCGGTCATCTCCTTCGCAGTGCCGTTTTTGATTCTGGGATTGCCCATCTTTGACACCACCTTTGCCTTTATCCGGCGCATCGCCCACGGTCAGAGCCCCATGCACGCCGACCGCGGCCACATCCATCACCGGCTCATCGACATGGGCCTCAACCAGAAACAGGCGGTGGCCACGCTGTATGTGATCTCCGCCATTCTGGGCCTCTCCGCCGTGGTGCTCACCACCGGCGGCGAACAGAAGGCCATGCTGTTTTTCGCGGCGCTGTGCATTGTGGCGCTGGTGGCCGCTCGGGTGGTGTTCCCCAAGGAGGTCCGGGAGGAGCTCCATGAGGAGCTGGAGGAACTCAAGGAGCACGGCCACCATGAGGGGGCCCACGCCCACGAGGACAAGCCTTCCCAGGAGGAAAAGGGGAAGGAGAAGGAGTCTTAAATGAAGAACGTACGGATTATGAGCGTCTTCGGCACCCGGCCGGAGGCCATCAAGATGTGCCCCCTGGTGAAGGAACTGGGCACCCGCCCGGGAATTGAGAGCCTCTGCTGCGTCACCGCCCAGCACCGCCAGATGCTGGACAGCGTACTGGAGGTCTTTGATCTCAAGCCCGACTGGGATCTGGACATCATGACCCCCCGGCAGACCCTCTCCACCATCACCAGCAAGTGCCTTTTGGGGATGGACGAGGCCATCGACAGCCTAAAGCCGGATATGATCCTGGTTCACGGCGATACCTCCACCACTTTCGCCGGGGCCCTGTCCGCCTTCTACCACCAGGTGCCTGTTGGACACGTGGAAGCAGGATTGCGGACCTATGACAAGTATTCTCCCTTTCCGGAGGAGATGAACCGCAAGCTGGTCTCCGCCATTGCGGATCTCTATTTCTGCCCCACGGAGAACAACAAAAAGAACCTCCTGAAAGAGGGAATCACCGAGGGGCTGTTCGTCACCGGAAATACCGTCATCGATGCCTTGAAGACCACCGTACGGGAGGATTACCGCTTTGCCACGGAGGAGCTCAACCACCTGCCCTACGGGGAGAAGAAGATCATTCTGGTGACCTGCCACCGCCGGGAAAACTACGGCGAACCCATGAAGAACATCATGCTGGCCCTGCGTCAGATCGCCGAGGAAAATGAAGATGTGGAGCTGGTGTATCCCGTGCACCTGAGCCCGGTGGTGCGGGAGGCGGTGGACACCTATCTCCGGGGTGCGCCCCGGGTCCATCTCATCGACCCGCTGCCCGCCGACGAGATGCACAACCTCATGGCCCGCAGCTTCCTGGTGCTGACGGATTCCGGCGGGCTCCAGGAGGAGGCGCCCGCCCTGGGAAAGCCCGTGCTGGTGATGCGCCGGGAGACGGAGCGGCCGGAGGCTGTGGCCGCCGGCACCGTGAAGCTGTGCGGCGTGGTGCAGGATGACATCGTCACCATGGCGGAACGGCTCATCCGCGACAGTGCCGCCTATACCCAGATGGCTCATGCGGTGAATCCCTACGGCGACGGCCATGCCTGCCGCCGGATCGCCGACGCCATCGAATGGCGCTTCGGCCTGCGCGCTGACCGGCCGGAGGAGTTCTGAGCAGCTCCATACCATCCTGAGGGGAAGGAGGCGTTTGATGGACAAGCGGAAACTCAACCGGATCACCGTAGGATTCGTGGCGCTGATGGCTCTGGTGATCATTTTGATGCTGGTGAACGGTTTGCGCCGCACCGCCCATATCACGCTTCCCCAGGAATCGGATGTCACGGACAACGCCCAGGAGGACGGCGAGCTGTCCGGCAGCGATCTGACGCTGGTGGAGATCCGGCCGGACACGGTCCAATCCGCCATTGCCGCTCTGGAACGGCCTACCCAGTACCGGCGCACCTTCCGGGTGATGCAGTTTTGGAGCGGAGGCAGCGGCGAAAACGAGGTCAGTGTGGCGGTGAACGGTCCCTGGACCCGTACGGACCGCACCCAGGCGGACGGCCGGGTGCGCCACAGCCTTACCGACGGAGAAGTCACCTATATCTGGTACGACAGCGAAAAGGACTTTGCCACCTTGGCGGCGGGTTCCATCACCGCCGATCAGGAGCAGATGATCCCCACCTATGAAGATGTCTTGGCTCTGGAGGCGGAGCAGATCGCCCTGGCGGATTACCGGATGGCCTCCGACATGAAGTGTATCTATGTGGAGACCGCGGAGAATGAAGACGGTTACGTAAGCCGCTTCTGGGTCAATGTGGATACAGGGCTGCTGGTGGCGGCGGAGCGGCAGCAGGACGGCGAGACCATCTACCGCATGGGGGAGCTGTCCATGGTGTCGGATCCCACATTTACCAATGATTTTACCTTGCCGGACGGCACGGTGGTCATGGGATAAGGAGAATCAGCAAAGAGCGGAGGCGATTGCCTCCGCTCTTTTTTACAGGATGAGCAATAATCCCAGGGCCACCAGCAATTCCTCATCGGCATCCTCCCGGAAGAGGAAGAACAAAAGCCCCAGCAGCAGCAGATCCCCGGTATCCACACTGTCCAGGTGAAACTGGTCCAGCATGTGGCGCAGAAAGCCGGTGAGGCCGTCAGCCAGGCCGCTGTTTCCCGGATTGTCGGCGTTTTCATAGGCGGGCCGCTCTGAGGTATGGCGGTGAGGGGGAGCCTCCTGCCGGGGAGGGGATGGCCCGTCCCGGGGCGGTCTTTCGCCGCCGGGGGGAGGCCCGGTGCCGCTCTGGGGCACCGATGGAGCCTGGGGCGGCGTTTCCCGCCCGGACTGTTCCGGCTCCGGGACCCGGGTGTACCCGCCCTGGTCATTGCGGATATAGCGGTTATACATCCCGGATCCCTCCCCAGCCCTCTAAGAATTTCTTCCCGATATGGAACAGCCGTGCCAGCTGCAGCGCCCGCTCCACCTTGTCCTGGCGCTCCGGCTTCAGGTAGGGGCGCAGGGCGTATACAAGCCGCCGGGCGTTGGTGTCCTGACCGGAGCCCAGCTCCTGCACCAGGGGAAGGAGCCGCATGAGAAGCTGCGGATCCAGCCCACCCGTCAGGGCGGAGAGTGGGTCGCCCCCGCCGCCGGAACCGGCGGGAGAAAAGGCAGGGGCGGCCTGCTGGGGAGAAGGCGGCGGGGAAGAGGCGCTCCACGGTCCCTGGGGGGCTTGCTGGGACTCCGAAGAGCCGGAGCTTCCGGAGAGGGACTGGGCCAGCTGCATGATTTTGGCCATGCTGTCCGGGTCGGACAGCAGCGCGTTGATCTTCTCGTCCAGTTCGGCCATAGGGCCACCGCCTTTCCCCGCTTTTTCAGGGCTTTACTGTTTTCCGGATGCGCTCCACCAGGGCAGCGCCGCCGGGAGAACTCATGATCTGCTGCATCATGGCGGCCAGCGCTGCCGTGTCGCCGTTGGCGGCGGACTGTGCCGCCTGCTGCAAAGAGGCCCCCCGGCTGCCGTCGGAGAGCATCCGCATCAGGGCCTGACCGTCCTGGGACTGCATCAGCTGTCCCAGCAGGGCGGGGTTGTTCTTGAGTTGCTGGGCCATGCGGGCCATTTTCTCGTCCATGTGTGCCTCCTTATAGGGGAAGATTCCCGTACTCCGTCCCAGTATATGATGGGAAATGAAAAAAAGTGCCTGCACGGCGGCAGGCACTTTCCAGAGACATGATTATTTTTTCTTGGCAGCCTTGGCAGCAGCACAGTCCCCGGCCAGGGGGCAGCCCTCACACTTGGGGGAGCGGGCGGTACAGGTATCCCGGCCGAAGAGCACCATCCGGTGGCAGAAATCGGAGGACTCCTCCGGCGGCAGTACCTTGCGCAGCTGCCGTTCCACCTGGACGGGATCCTTGGACCCATCGGTGATGCCCAGCCGCCCGGTGATGCGGATGCAGTGGGTGTCGCAGACGTAGGCGGGCTGGTGGTAGACATCGCCCAGAATCAGGTTGGCGGTCTTGCGGCCCACGCCGGGCAGGGCCGTCAGTTCCTCCATGGTGCCGGGGACCTTGCCGCCGTGCTTTTGGAGCAGCTGCTGTGCACAGGCCACGATGTCCCGGGCCTTGCCGTTATAGAACCCGCAGGAGTGGATGTACTCTCCCACCTCCGCCGGATCTGCCTGGGCAAAGCTCTCCAGGGTGGGAAAGCGCTCATACAAAGCGGGGGTGACCTTGTTGACCCGTTCGTCGGTACACTGGGCGGACAGCCGCACGGCAAAGAGCAGCTCGTAGTCCTTTTCATATTGCAGGGAACAAAGGGCGTCGGGATAGAGCCCTTTCAGCGTTTCAATGATCCGCTTCACGGCGGCCTTGGATTTCATGGTCATCACCTCGCTCCCCAGCATACCACAAAATTCGACACAAGGCCAGGGAAAAAACCGTGGAAATCACAGGGAGCGTGTGGTATAATTCCAATTTAGTCAGTATGAAAGGAGGGGTGGACATGGGACGCCCCCTGGCAGATGAGATCCGGCCCAAAACGCTGGACGAGGTGGTGGGACAGCGGCACCTGCTTGCCCCCGGCGCGGTACTGCGCCGGCTCATTGAGAGCGGCACTGACACAAACATGGTTTTTTACGGGCCCTCCGGCACCGGCAAGACCACCATCGCCAACATCATCGCCCAAAAGACCCAAAAGACCCTCTACCGTCTCAACGCTACCACCGCCTCCTTGCAGGATATCAAGGACATCATCGCCGACGTGGGCACCCTGATGGCCCCCGGCGGGATTTTGCTGTACCTGGATGAGATCCAGTATTTCAACAAGAAGCAGCAGCAAAGCCTCCTGGAATTCATGGAGAACGGGCAGCTGACCCTCATCGCCTCTACCACGGAGAATCCCTACTTCTATGTGTACAGCGCCCTGCTCTCCCGCAGCACGGTGTTCGAGTTCAAGGCGGTGTCCGCCGCGGAGGCGGAACCGGCGGTGCTGCGGGCTTTGCGTATTGAGCGCCAGCGCAGTACATTGCCCCTTTCCTGGGAGGAAGCTGTCCCGGGACAGATCGCCGCCGCCTGCGGAGGCGATGTCCGCAAAGCTATCAACGCCGTAGAGCTTTTGTGCCAGGCGGCGCAGCCGGTGGACGGGAAACTGATCCTGACAAGTGATGATGCCTTACAGGTCTCGCAGCGCAGCGCGATGCGCTACGACCGGGACGGGGACGCCCACTACGACATCCTCTCGGCGCTGCAAAAGTCCATCCGGGGCTCTGACCCGGACGCCGCGGTCCACTATCTGGGGCGGCTGCTGGAGGCGGGAGACCTGCTCTCACCCTGCCGGCGTCTGCTGGTGATTGCGGCGGAGGATGTGGGCCTTGCCTATCCCATGGCCATGGCCATCACCAAGGCCTGCGTGGACGCGGCGGTGCAGGTGGGACTGCCGGAGGCCCGGCTTCCCCTGGCGGAGGCGGCCATCCTGCTGGCCACGGCCCCCAAGTCCAACACCGCCCACAACGCCATCATCGCCGCCATGGCGGATCTGAAAAAAGGGAAGAGCGGGGACATTCCCCGCCACCTGCAGAATGTCCACGTGGATACCTCCGGCCAGGAGCGGGAGCAGGGCTACCTCTATCCCCACGACTTTCCAAACCGGTGGGTGCCCCAGCAGTATCTGCCGGACGCCATCAAGGACGTCAAATACTACCACTGGGGCGACAACAAGACGGAGCAGGCCGCCAGGGCCTACTGGGAAAAGATCAAGGGCGAGCCTCTGTAAAATCCGTCTCCACCGGTGTCTTCACGCACCCCGGCGGGGAGTAGATCCACCGCTCCAGCACCCCGTCGGTGATCTGATAGCGCAACGGCGCGGGATTTTCCGGCGGCGGCAGGCGGTCGATGAGCTGCAATTTGACCTTCATGTTCTCCGGCCGGATGCTGCGGATGCGCACGGAGACGGCGTCTCCCTCGCAGATGCCCTCCCGGTTGTCCGCCAGGCCTGAGAGGTTGGGAGTCAGCTCGATAAAAGTGCCGTACTCCCGGATGCTGCGGACGATGCCGGTGACGGTGTCTCCCACCTGAAAGCGGCTAGCGTTTTCCATCCAGGTGCCCAGAAGCTCCCGGTGGGTGAGGGTGAAGCGGCGCCGCTCCGGATCCATGGCCCGGATCACCGCCAGGATCTTCTGCCCCGGGGAGAAGCGGTCCGCCGGGTGGGAGATGCGGGAGACGGAGATGTGCTCCAGTGGCAGCATGGCGATGACGCCGCAGCCGATATCCGCAAAGGCGCCGAAGGGGGCCAGGCTGGTGATCCGGGCCGTGATGACGGATCCCGGACGCAGATTGGTGAGGAACCAGTCAAGGGCCCGCTCCTGGGCGTCGGCCCGGGAGAGGAGGGCCAGCGGCGCGCCTTTTTCGTCCGCAGTGACGGACTGCACGGTAAAGCACACCCGGCGCCCCACCCGGGAGAGAACGGAGATCTCCCGCTGGGCGCCGCTGATCCAGGGGGAGAGGACTTCCGATGGAGGGATGTAGCCCCGGATGCCGTCCAGGGAGAGGTGGAGGGCCAGCTCTCCGTCACACCGGTCCACGCATCCTTCCAGAATGGAGCCGTCGGCTGCGGCGGACTGGAGCAGCGGTAAGGAACAGGGAGTCGGGGGACGGAGTCCCTCCGGCGGGAACAGCTTGTTTTCCGGCATTGATATCGCATCCTATCTGCCGCACAGGCGGCGGTTGGTTTGTTGAAACCATACTATGCGCAAAAAGACACAGGTTTGACTGGAGGAATTGGAATGGACCTGCACCTGCACGACAAGGTGGAATTGAAAAAGCCCCATCCCTGCGGCAGCACCCAGTGGGAGATCCTGCGGGTGGGCATGGACATCAAACTCAAGTGCCTGGGCTGCGGGCATGAGCTGATGCTGCCCCGCAGCAAGGCGGAAAAGAGCATCCGGAAGATCTTGACAAAGGAGGAACCCAAATGAACAAACGTACCCGCGCCGTGGCGCTGATTTTGGTGGTGGTTATGGTCATTGCGCTGCTGGCGTCCATGGTGGCCCCCTACCTGCTGTACTGAGAAAACAAAGCGCCGCTGCGGCAGGCAGCGGCGCTTTCTATCTGCAAAAAGCTCCCCCGCGCCGAAAGGCGCGGGGGAGCTTTTTCAATTACGCGATCAGACCTTGAAGCTGTCCTTCAGGGAGACGCTGCGGTTGAACACCAGATGGCCGGGGGCGGAATCCTTGCTGTCGGCGCAGAAGTAGCCCTGGCGCATGAACTGGAAGCGGTCGGAGGGCTGGGCCTTGGCCAGGCCGGCCTCCACCTTGCAGTCGGTGAGGACTTCCAGGGAGTTGGGGTTCAGGCACTCCATGAAATCCTTGTCGGCGGCATCGGGATTGGGGTCGGAGAAGAGGTAGTCGTAGAGACGCACCTCCGCGTCCACGGCGGTGGCGGCGTCCACCCAGTGGATGGTGGCGCCTTTCACCTTGCGGCCGTCGGCGGGGTTGCCGCCCCGGCTCTCGGGATCGTAGGTGGCCAGGATCTCCGTGACATTGCCGCTTTCATCCTTGACGCAGCCGGTGCAGGTGATGAGATAGGCGCCCTTGAGGCGGCACTCGGGGCCGCCGGGGAAGAGGCGCTTGTACTTGGGCACCGGGGTCTCCAGGAAGTCGTCGGCCTCCACCCACAGGTTCCGGGAGAAGGTGACGGCCCGGGTGCCGGCGGACTCGTCCAGGGGATTGTTTTCCACAGTGACGGTCTCGCTCTGCCCCTCAGGGTAATTGGTGATGGTGAGCTTTACAGGGTGCAGCACTGCCATGACCCGCTGGGCCTTTTCGTTGAGATCCTCCCGCAGGCAGTGCTCCAGGAAGCCGTAGTCTACCGTGGAGGGCGTCTTGGCCACGCCGATGCGCTCGCAGAAGTTGCGGATGGACTGGGGGGTGTAGCCACGGCGGCGCAGGCCGCAGAGGGTAGGCATCCGGGGATCGTCCCAGCCGGAAACCTTGCCGCCCTCCACCAGGGCCCGCAGCTTGCGCTTGGACATGACGGTGTAGTTGATGCCGAGACGTGCAAACTCGATCTGGCGGGGGTGGGAGGGGACATCCACATGCTCGATGACCCAGTTGTAGAGAGGACGGTGATCCTCATACTCCAGGGAGCACAGGGAGTGGGTGATGCCCTCCAGGGCGTCCTGAATGGGGTGGGCAAAGTCATACATGGGGAAGATGCACCACTTGGTGCCCTGGCGGTGATGCTCGATGTAGCGGATCCGGTAGATGACGGGATCCCGCATGTTGAAGTTGCCGCTATTCAGGTCGATCTTGGCCCGCAGGGTCTTGGAGCCCTCCGGGAACTCGCCGTTCTTCATCCGCTCAAAGAGGTCCAGGGACTCCTCAATGGGGCGGTCCCGGTAGGGAGAGGTGGCGGGGATGCCGATGTCGCCCCGGTTGGCCTTGAACTCCTCCGGGCTCAGCTCGCACACGTAGGCCAGGCCCTTTTTGATGAGGCCCACCGCCAGCTCATACGTCTTTTCAAAGTAGTCGGAGCCGTAAAAGAAGCGGTCGCCCCAGTCGAAGCCCAGCCAGTGGATGTCCTCCTTGATGGCGTCTACGTACTCGGTGTCCTCCTTGGCGGGGTTGGTGTCGTCCATCCGGAGGTTGCACAGTCCGCCGAATTTCTCGGCGGTGCCGAAGTCGATGATCAGGGCCTTGCAGTGGCCGATGTGCAGGTAGCCGTTGGGCTCCGGGGGAAACCGGGTGTGGACGGTCATGCCCTCAAACTGGCCGCCGGGGGCGATATCCTCTTCAATAAAGGCGTGGATGAAGTTCCGGCTCTCGGGGGCTTCTTCCTGGGTTGTTTTGATCTCCTCTGCCATGGGCAGCTCATCCTTCCTGTCGAACATTAATCAAAAGTGGACATTATTATATAGAATCTTCCTGGAAATTGCAAGGGATTCCGGCGTTTTTCGGAAAGCGGCGTCACACGTCGGTTTTCTGATCCAGCAGATAGAAGGTGAAAGACCCGGTCCCCAGCAGCTTTTCCTGCTGGTCGGTGATCCGCACGTCAAAGACGCAGATGGTCTTACCCCGCTTGACTTCCCGGGCCTGGGCGGTGAGGGTGTCCCCGGGGACGGCGCTGCGCAGGAAATTATACTGGGAAGAGACGGTGACGGCCAGATAACCGTAGGAGGCGGCGGCAGAGCCGCAGGCGGTGTCCGCCATGGAGAAGTAGACGCCCCCGTGAGTCTTTCCGATGGGGTTGCAGTCCTCCGGCTCCACGGTCTTGGTGACCCGGGCATAGCCGGGGCCGATCTCCTGCACCACGATGCCCAGGCGCTTGGCGTAGGGATTGTTGTTGTTGCGGTAATCCACGATCTTTTGATAGTCCATCCACCAAACCTCGCTTTTCTTGCTGTTTTTGCCATTTTAACGCAAAAGGGCCGGAGCGTCAACGGACCGCCTGACGGAACTTCCATCAGGCGGCCACGGTATTTTTATAGACTTTTTCGGATGGTGTTGATGGCGCCCTTTTCCAGCCGGGATACCTGGGCCTGGGAGATGCCAACCTCTGCGGAGACCTCCATCTGGGTCTTGCCCTCCCAGAACCGCAGGGACAGGATCCGCCGCTCCCGGGGATCCAGGCGCTTCATGGCCTCTTTCAGGGCGATGCGGTCCGTCCAGTCCTCATCGGTATTTTTGTTGTCCCGGACCTGGTCCATGACGCACAGGGTGTCGCCGCTGTCGGAGTACACCGGATCGTAGAGGGATACCGGGTCCACGATGGCGTCCATGGCAAAGACCACATCCTCCCGGGGAATGTCCAGCTCCTGGGCGATCTGCTCCACGGTGGGTTCCTTCTGGTTTTCGGCCACCAGCCGGTCCCGCACCTGCAAGACCCGGTAGGCGGTGTCCCGCATGGAGCGGGAGACCCGGATGGCGCTGTTGTCCCGGAGATAGCGCCGGATCTCCCCGATGATCATGGGGACGCCGTAGGTGGAAAAGCGCACCATCTGGCTGGTGTCGAAGTTGTCGATGGCCTTGATGAGGCCCACACAGCCCACCTGGAAGAGATCATCCACGTTTTCCTTGCGTCCGGCAAAGCGCTGGATCACCGAGAGCACCAGCCGGAGATTCCCCTCGATGAGTTCCCGGCGGGCCTCCTGGTCGCCGGCCTTGGCGCGCTTCAAAAGCGCCATGGTCTCGTCGTTTTTCAGCACCCGCAGCTTGGCGGTGTTGACCCCCGCAATCTCCACTTTTCCCTGCATCGATGCAGCCTCCTTGTTCCGGGAAGACTTCCCGAACCAGTATTGCCGGAGGCGATTTTTCCTATACTGGAAGCTTTTGTCGCTTCCTGTGTGTATGGGACGGCCCGGGAGGCGCATATATGAAAGGAAGAGAAGGGAGGCGGATGTGGTGCAGTGCCGGATCCGGAATTTACGCTGTAAGGAAGTCATCAACGTCTGCGACGGCTGCCGCTTGGGATTCGTCTCGGATGTGGATATCCGCCTGCCGGAGGGGCAGGTGGCCGCCATCGTGGTCTATGGGCCCTGCCGCTTTTTCGGGCTCTTCGGTCCCCGGGAGGAGTTTTACATTCCCTGGGAGTGTATCCAGCGCATCGGGGAGGATCTGATCCTGGTGGATAAGCCTTTTCCCCGCCGGGAAAACGGGACGGATCACCGGGGAAGACGAAAACGGTAGCCATCCGGGGAATTTATGTTGGATTTTTCCTCATTTTTTGGAAATAATGCTTGCATTGGGCAGATCAGTTGTGGTATTATATTTCAGCATTCCGCACGGCGCGTCGACTTTCTGTCTGTGTCTTAACCGATTGGCAGAGGGGATGAAGCCGCCGGAGGTCAAACTAAATCTGATTTGGAGGAACAAAACACTATGGCATCTAACGTCGTATCCATGAAGGCCCTGCTGGAGGCGGGCGTCCACTTCGGTCACCAGACCCGCCGCTGGAACCCCAAGATGGCTCCCTACATCTACACGGAGCGCAACGGCATCTATATCGTGGACCTGCAGAAGACCGTCCGCAAGCTGGAGGAGGCCTATAACTTCGTCCGTCAGCTCTCCGAGAACGGCCAGACCCTGCTGTTCGTGGGCACCAAGAAGCAGGCTCAGGAGGCCATCCGCGAGGAGGCTACCCGCTGCGGCATGTTCTATGTCAACGCTCGCTGGCTGGGCGGCATGATGACCAACTTCAAGACCATGCGCACCCGCGTGGACCGTCTCAACCAGCTCAAGACCATGCAGGAGGACGGCACCTTCGATATGCTGCCCAAGAAGGAAGTCATGAAGCACATGGGCGAGATCGCCAAGCTGGAGAAGTACCTGGGCGGCGTGAAGGAAATGAAGAAGCTCCCCGGCGCCCTGTTCATCGTGGACACCCGCAAGGAGCGCAACGCCATCGCTGAGGCCCACAAGCTGGGCATCCCCGTGGTTGCTATCGCCGATACCAACTGCGATCCCGACGAGATCGATTACGTGATCCCCGGCAACGATGACGCCATCCGCGCCATCAAGCTCATCTCCTCCATCATGGCCAACGCCGTGCTGGAAGGCAAGCAGGGTGAGCAGACTGAGGAGGCCGCCGCTGAGAAGGCCGAGGCCGACGCCGAGTAATCTCGGTTTTTGGGAGCGTATACCCCATAGATTTTGATTTGGGAGGAAAATAAAAATGGCTTTTACAGCTGCTGATGTAAAGAACCTGCGCGAAATGACCGGCGTGGGTATGATGGATTGCAAGAAGGCCCTGACCGCCTCCGATGGCGATATGGACAAGGCCATCGAGTGGCTGCGTGAAAAGGGCATGGCCGCTTCTGCAAAGAAGGCCAGCCGCGTTGCCGCCGAGGGCATGGCTTATGCCGCTGTTGTGGACGGTGTGGGTGTTGTGGTGGAAGTCAACGCCGAGACCGACTTCGTGGGCAAGAACGAGAAGTTCGTGGACTTCGTCAAGGGCGTGGCCGCTACCGTGGCCAAGGAGAACCCTGCTGACATGGACGCCCTCATGGAGTGCAAGTACGCCGGCACCGACCTGACCGTGACCCAGCAGCAGCAGGAGATGGTCCTGGTCATCGGCGAGAACATCAAGGTCCGCCGCTTTGCCCGCTTTGCTGACGGCATCTCCGTGCCCTATGTGCACGCCGGCGGCAAGATCGGTGTGCTGGTGAACCTGGAGTCCGACCTGCCCGCCGAGAAGGTGGAGGAGATTGGCAAGGACGTGGCCATGCAGATCGCTGCTCTGAATCCCCGTTTCTGGGATAAGTCCCAGGTGAGCCAGGATGTCCTGGACGAGGAGAAGAAGATCATGATGGTCCAGATGGCCAACGATCCCAAGATGGCTTCCAAGCCCGAGAATGTCCGCGAGAAGATCGTCATGGGCAAGCTCAACAAGTTCTATGCTGAGAACTGCCTGCTCCAGCAGGAGTTCGTCAAGGACAACTCCATGAGCGTGGAGAAGTATATCGCCTCCGCCGCCAAGGCTCTGGGCGGCAGCGTCACCTTCAAGGATGCCGTCCGTTTCGAGAAGGGCGAGGGCATCGAGAAGAAGCAGGAGAACTTCGCTGAGGAGATCGCCTCCATGGTGAAGGGCTGATCCTGTCGGCATTGTGAATCCCGACCCGCGCAGCATCAGCTGCGCGGGTCTTCTTTTTGTGTTCAGATCCAGAAGCCGACAGAACCTGGGATTTCCCTTGTATTTTGTGCCGGAATCTGGTATAATACATCTACATTTTGGGTTATGATGACTGGAGAGCGCTATGCTTCCTTATTTGCAGAATTTGTTTCAGGCTCTGGATTTTGCCTCCATGTGGGATGCGCTTTTGCGGGTGGCGGCCATCTTTTTGTGCCTGACTGTCCATGAGAGCTGCCATGGTCTGGCGGCGCTGGCCCTGGGAGACCCCACCGCCAAATCCATGCACCGGCTGAGCCTGAACCCTCTGCGCCACATTGACTGGCTGGGTCTCTTTCTGATGTTCACCGTGGGCTTTGGCTGGGCAAAGCCCGTGCCGGTGGATCCCCGGTATTTCCGCAGCCCCAAGAAGGGCATGGCCGTCACGGCGCTGGCAGGCCCCGTATCCAATATCGTTCTGGCGCTGCTTGCCATGTTTATCAGTAAGGCAATTTACCTTTACGTTCCTTACAGTTCAGCAGCTGACGCCGTTTTTTCCTTCTTTTTGTACACGCTGGCGCCCCTGTCCATCGGACTGGGTGTCTTCAACCTGATCCCCATTCCGCCGCTGGACGGATCCAAGGTGCTGGGAGCGCTGCTGCCGGATCGGGCCTATTTTACCCTGATGCGCTACGAGCGCTACGGGATGATTTTGCTGCTGGTACTGTCCTTTGTGGGCGTCGGCGGCAGCGCCATGAGCCGGCTGATCTTTGGAATCTACTCCGGTCTTCTCAACCTGATCTTCTGAGGTGAACGTCTTTGGAGAACCCTGTATTCAAATTGGAAAAGGTGGTCCGCTCCAAGTCGGAGGAGATGCAGGACTTTGAAGGCCCTTTGGATCTTATTTTGTTTCTGCTGGGCAAAAACAAAATGGAGATCCAGGACATCTCCATCTCCCTGATCTGCGACCAGTATCTCAGCTGGCTGGAAAAGCGGCAGAAGCTGGATCTGGAAGTGGCCAGCGAGTTTGTCACCATGGCATCCCATCTGGTGTATCTCAAGACCCGGATGCTTCTCTCTATTGAGGATGCCGAGGCCCAGAGCGAGATGGACGCCCTGATCCAGTCCCTGGAGGAACGGCGCCGCAGTGAGCATTACGTCCAGGTGAAGGCCCTGGCAGCGGAACTGGGCCCCATGGGGGAGTTCGGCCGCAACATCCTCACCCGGAATCCCGAGCCCGTCAAGCGGGGCAAGATCTATGAGTATTCCCACGAGCCCGGTGATCTGGTGCTGGCCATGGCGGAGATCCGGGGCCGGGCGGAGCGGGCGCTGCCGCCGCCGGTGAGCGCATTCCGCAATATCGTCAGCCACGAGCCTTATCCCGTGGAGAGTAAGGCCCGGGAGATCATCCGCCGTCTGAAAGAGCACGGCATGACCCGTTTCCGGCTGCTGTTCCAGGGAAACCGCAGCCGCAGCGAGGTGGTGGCAACCTTCCTGGCGGTGCTGGAGCTGTGCCGGGCCTGCGTCATCCATCTGGCGGGCTCCGAGACAGACTGCACCGTCCGTCAGGAGCGGGAGCTGCCGGAGGATCTTTCCAATCTGACCCTGTAAGGAGAACATATCGCCGTGGAAATGAGAGAAATAGAATCCGCTGTGGAGGGCATCCTGTTTGCATCCGGAGAGCCCGTCCAGGTGGAGCGCATCTGCGTTGCGCTGGATATGGACCGCCCTACGGTGGAGCAGGTGCTGCAAAAGCTCATGGACTACTACGCCTATGAGCGGCGGGGTATCCGCCTGCTGCACATCGAGGACAGCTGGCAGCTTTGCTCCGCGCCGGATTACGCGGACATCATCCGCCGGGCCTTCGAGATCCGAAAGCCCGCCAAGCTCAGCCAGCCTGCCCTGGAAGTCCTTACCATCATTGCCTACTACCAGCCCACCACCCGGGCCTATGTGGATCAGATCCGGGGCGTGGACAGCGCCTATACCATGGGATTATTGCAGGAGCGCAAGCTCATTGAGGAGTGCGGCCGTCTTCAGGTGCCCGGCCGTCCCCATCTCTATCGCACCACCAAGCAGTTTTTGCGGGCCTTCCATCTCACCAGCCTGGATGATCTGCCGGAGATCCCGGATCTGGCCGCCGACGGCCAGATGCGGATCAACCAGCAGGGCGAGATCGTGGATCCGGGTGCGGCGGAGCAGATGGAGGAAGCGTCCGGGGAGGAAACGCCCTGACGGGATGCGCAGCGCAGTTGGGAGGTGACGGCCCTTGACGGCCCTTTGGGTGTTCGGCGGTGTGCTCCTGGTATTGATCCTGCTGAGCCGGCTGTGGCTGGGGGTGCAGGTCCGGAGGGCGGAGGAGGACTGGCAGGTGCGGGCCCGGGTAGGCCCCCTGCGGTTCCAGCTCTATCCGCCAAAGGCGGAAAAACCGGAGAAGAAGCCGGCGGAGAAGCCGGCGGAGAAGCCGGCGGAGAAGCCGAAGAAACAGAAAAAAGAATCCTCCGGGGCAGCGGAGAAAAACACCGCTTTCCCCAAGGTGACGCCGGAGCTGCTGCGCTCGGCTTACCGGGAGGTGTGGCCTCCCGTGCGCAGGGCTCTGTCCCGCCTGCGGAAATCTGTGCGGGTGGATCCGCTGGATGTGTCGCTGACCATCGGCGCTGCGGATGACCCGCCAGAGGGGGCGGAGCTCTACGGACTGGCCCAGGGGGTCGTCTGGTCGGGGATGCCGGTGCTGGAGCAGCTCCTGGAGATCCCGGATCCCCACATCCACATTGGGATCGATTTCGACACCCCACAGCCGCAGCTGCGGCTCTCGGTGGGGGTGCAGGTCCGGCTGGGTGCCCTGGTGGCCATTGCCCTGGGTGCCGGTGTGCCGGCTATCCGTTGGTATCAGAACAGCCTGCGCCGCGAGGCGCCCGCGGCGGAAAAAACTGCCGCAGCCTGAGAACAGAAAGGACGAATCGCTATGGAAAATCCTGCTGAGAACAGCAAGCGCCATCCCCTCAACGACCTGATGCAGTCCACTATGGACCGCATCCGGGAGATGGTGGACACCAATACCATCGTGGGCCAGCCCATCACCACGCCGGACGGCGTGACCCTGATTCCCATTTCCAAGGTCAGCTTCGGCTTTGGCTCCGGCGGAGCCGATTACGGCAAAACCACCCCCAAGGAGAATTTCGGCGGCGGCAGCGCCGCCGGCGTGCGCATCGATCCGGTGGCGTTTTTGGTGATCCGGGAGGGGAACACCCGGGTGCTGCCTGTGGCGGTGCCCCCGGCCACTACGGTGGACCGGGTCATCGACATGGTGCCGGATCTGCTGGAAAAAGTGGAAAAATATCTCGACAAAAAAGAAGAAAAAGAACCCTGCTGAGGGGGGTATACTACCATCATCCCGGTTATGAGGTGATGGAATTTGTCGGATCTTCTGAAGAAAACCGCCGCCTGCGCCCTGGCGGTGTGGGTGGTTCTCTGGGCCTTCCCACTCCGGGCGGAGGCGGTGAGTACGTCTGCCACCTCCGCCATTTTGGTGGATGTGGACAGCGGGCGGGTACTCTATGAGCACAACGCCGACGCAAAAATGCTGATCGCCAGTACCACCAAGATCCTGACGGCCCTGGTGGCCATTGAGGAGGGAGACCTCTCCCAGACGGTGACGGTCAGCCGGGAGGCGGCCTATACGGAGGGGTCCTCCATGTACCTCAAGGAGGGGGAAAAGCTGACGCTGGAAACCCTGCTCTATGGATTGATGCTCTGCTCCGGAAACGACGCGGCGGTGGCCATCGCCGAGGCAGTATCCGGCAGCGTGGAGGCCTTTGCACAGCGGATGAACGCCATGGCGGCGGAGCTGGGCATGACGGGTTCCTCCTTTGCCAATCCCAACGGCCTGGACGATGAGAAGCACTATTCCACCGCCCGGGACATGGCGCGCCTTGCCTGCGCGGCGGTGAACAATGAGACTCTGGTGCGGATCGCCTCCACCAAAAGCATTACCATCGGGGGGCGCACCATGACCAACCACAATAAGCTTCTGAGCTGGGTGGAGGGGTGCATCGGCCTCAAGACCGGCTATACCCAGGCGGCGGGGCGGACCCTGGTGTCCTGCGCGGAGCGGAACGGGCAGCGGCTGGTGGCGGTGACGCTCCAGGACGGCAACGACTGGGCGGATCACCAGGCCCTTTACGACTACGGCTTTTCCGCCTATCCCGCCAAACGGGCGGCGGTGCTGGGGAAGACCGTAGGCTCCGCCCGGGTAGAGGGCGGAGAGGAGGCCCAAGTCCCTCTGGTGGCGGCGGAGAGCTTTGCCTGGCCTCTGGCCCAGGGGGAGACGCTGGAGACACAGCTGCAGGTGGATGAGCCCCTGACGGCCCCGGTCACCGCCGGAACGGCGGTGGGAGAGGCGGTCTTCACCGTAAACGGCAGGGAAGTGGGGCGGGTGACGCTCCTTTGCGGGGCGGATGTGGCCCCGGCCCTGGCTCCGGCCATGGGCCTTTTGAAAGCGGGTCTCCCGGGATGACGGGGGGCAGGGAGGATGTATGGAAGAACGGATCCAAAAGCTGCTGTCCGCTGCGGGGGTGTGTTCCCGCCGGACGGCGGAGGGTTATATCACTGCCGGGCGGGTGACGGTCAATGGCGTCCCCGCGCAGCTGGGGCAGCGGGCGGACCTGGATCGGGACGACATTCGGGTGGACGGGCAGCCCCTCTCCGCCAGGCCGGAGACGGTGTGCCTGATGCTCAACAAGCCACGTGGCTACGTCTCCACCCTCTCCGATGAGAAGGGGCGGCCCACGGTTGCCGATCTGGTGGCGGAGTGCGGCGTGCGGGTCTATCCGGTGGGCCGGCTGGATCTGGACTCCGAGGGGCTGCTGCTGCTGACCAACGACGGTGCCCTGACGGAGCGGCTGCTCCATCCCCGTCACCAGGTGGACAAGACCTACCGGGTGTGGGTGTACGGCCGGGTCTCCGGTGTGGAGGACCGGCTGCGGGCCATGCGGGAGCTGGAGGGAGAGCCCATCGCCCCCGCCCGGGTGGAGGTGCTGCGCCGGACGGGCGGTACGGCGGAGCTGACCATCACCATCCACGAGGGGAAAAACCGGCAGGTACGGCGGATGTGCAGTGCCTGCGGCGTCACGGTGAAGCGCCTCCAGCGCATCCGGGAACATACCCTGGAGCTTGGAACGCTGGGAGTAGGCAAGTGGAGATACTTAACAGAAGATGAATACCGTGCCCTGGCACGGGACTGACCGGCGCGGGCCTCTGGAGGGCACCGCGCCGGTTCTCTTTTTGAAGGACGATGGAAAACTTGCAGGATTCGACAAAAATCCTGCAAAAACCATTGGAATCGGCAGCGGGGTATGGTATAATACACACCTGATCAGCGGCCGGAGGACGCAGCGGATGAAGTGGCGTCCTACGGTGAGAGGGCTGCCCGGATGACCGGCGGCGCTCCAGCGAAGATGACGGAGGGAACGAACGTGGCAAAGAGTATCCTGCATACCATTGAAAGCGGCATGGCCGGCTTTTCCAAGGGGCAAAAGCGGATCGCCAATTACATTCTGCAAAATTACGACAAGGCGGCCTTTATGACTGCCAGCAAGCTGGGCACCAAGGTGGGCGTCAGTGAATCCACCGTGGTACGCTTTGCCTCGGAGCTGGGGTACGACGGCTATCCCAGCATGCAGCGGGCGCTGCAGGAGATGATCCGCAGCCGTCTGACCTCCACCCAGCGGATCCAGGCGGCGGGGGACCTGCTCTCCGGACAGGACCTGCTTTCCGCCGTGGTACAGTCTGACATGGACAAGCTGCGGATGATGGTGGGAGAGGCCGACCGTAAGGAGTTTGACCGGGTGGTGGACAAGATCATGGAGGCCCGCCACATTTATATTCTGGGTGTGCGCTCGTCCTCTTATGTGGCTGGATACCTGAATTTTTACATGCACCTGCTCTTTGAGAACGTGACGCTGGTACAGTCCAACGCCGCCGGAGAGATCTTCGAGCAGCTGCTTCGGGTGGGCCCCGGGGATGTGATGATCGCCATCAGCTTCCCCCGGTACTCCAATGTCACCATGAACACCGTGAAGTTTGCCCAGGACCGGGGTGCCACCATCGTGGCCATTACGGACAATATGCTCTCCCCGGTGTACCAGCTCTCCGACGCGGCGCTGCTGGCCCCCTGCGAAATGATCTCCTTCGTGGACTCCATGGTGGCCCCGCTGTCTCTGGTGAACGCCCTGCTGATTGCCGTGGGCTACCGACTGGGCACCGATGTCTCCCGGACCTTCGCAGAGCTGGAGGATATCTGGAACGCCTACGGCGTATTCGGGAAGGTGGACGATGAGTAAGCGCATTACGGTAGTAGGCGGCGGTGCCGCCGGCATGATGGCCGCCATCTGCGCTGCGGAGCAGGGGGCCCAGGTGACGCTGCTGGAGCCCAACGAGCGGCTGGGCAAAAAGCTCAATATCACTGGAAAGGGCCGGTGCAACGTTACCAACAACGCGGACATACAGGGGCTGATGGCCAACATACCGCGTAATGGAAAATTCCTTTACAGCGACTTTTCTGACTTTGATGGGCGGGATGCTATGGCTTTTTTTGAGGCTCTGGGCGTCCCGCTGAAAACGGAGCGGGGCAACCGGGTGTTCCCGGTCAGCGACCGGGCCTTTGACATCAGCGGAGCCCTGGAGCGGCGGCTGAAACGACTGAAAGTGCACCTGGTCCGGGATCGGGCGGTGTCATTGGATATCGCGGAGGAGGCAGTCCGGGGCGTCCGGGGAGAGCGGGGGGACTATCCCGCCGACGCGGTGATCCTGGCTACCGGCGGCGTCAGCTATCCCGCCACCGGCTCCACCGGGGAGGGGCACCGGATGGCCGCCCAGGCCGGGCACACGGTGACGCCTCTGCGGGGGTCCCTGGTGCCCCTGCGGGAGCAGGGGCACCGCTGTGCACGGATGCAGGGGCTGAGTTTGCGGAACGTGCAGCTCACGGTGCTGGAAAACGGCAAAAAGTGTTATACTGACTTCGGTGAGATGCTCTTTACCCATTTCGGCGTCAGCGGGCCGTTGGTGCTCTCCGCCTCCGCCCACATGCGGTACTTTGATAAAAAGCACTACCGGCTGGAGATTGATCTCAAGCCGGCGCTGAATGAGCCCACCCTGGACAAGCGGCTGCTGTCGGATTTTGAGAAGTACGCCAACAGTGACTTTGCCAACGCATTAGGGGATCTGCTGCCCCAGAAGATGATCCCCGTGGTGGTGGAGGAGTGCGGCATCCCGCCCCACCAGAAGGTCCACGATATCACCCGGGAGCAGCGGCGGAGCCTGCTGGTGCTGCTCAAGCACTTCCCGGTGGAGATCGCCGGGCCCTGCCCTGTGACGGATGCCATCGTCACTTCCGGAGGCGTGAAGGTGTCGGAAGTGAATCCTGCAACAATGGAATCAAAAATTGTAAAGGGTTTATACTTTGCAGGAGAACTGCTGGATGTAGACGCCTATACCGGCGGTTTCAACCTGCAGATCGCCTGGGCAACCGGACGCGCGGCAGGACGTTCCGCCGCCGGTGCGTGAGAGAATGATGAGAGAAGGATGTAGCATGAAAGCGGTCAGTATCGCCATTGACGGCCCCTCCGGCGCGGGGAAGAGCACTCTGGCCAAGCGCCTGGCGGAGCGGCTGGGTTTTGTTTATGTGGATACCGGCGCCATTTACCGGACCATTGGCCTGCGGGCCCTGCGCAGCGGTGTGGATCCCAAGGATGCCGGCGCGGTGGCGGCCATGCTGGATCAGGTACACCTGGAGATCCGGTACGGAGAAGACGGGCTGCAGCATATGATGTTGGATGGGGAGGATGTGACGAAGGACATCCGCCTGCCGGAGGTGTCCCGCTATGCCTCCCTGGTGTCCGCCCACCCCTGCGTCCGGGACTATCTTCTGGAGATGCAGCGGTCCCTGGCCCGGAGCCACTGCGTCATCATGGACGGCCGGGACATCGGCACTGTGGTGCTTCCCAATGCGGATGTGAAGATCTTCCTGACCGCCACGCCGGAAGAGCGGGCCCGCCGCCGCTGCCTGGAGCTGGAGCAGCGGGGTACCCCGCAGCCTTTCGACCAGGTCCTTTCCGACATTCTGGAGCGGGACAAAAACGATACGGAGCGCCCGGTGGCGCCCCTGCGCCAGGCGGAGGACGCTGTGCGGGTGGATACCACACAGCTGGACTTTGATGCCAGCCTGGATGCGCTGGAAAAGCTGATTAAGGAGAAGCTATGAAACCCCTGAATCGATTTTTTAATGTGGTCTGGCATGTTCTGGGCCCGCTGGTACGGATCCTCCACCCGCTGGAGGTGTCGGGCCTGGAGCACCTGCCTCCCCACGGGGCACTGCTGTGTGCCAACCACTCCAGCAACTGGGATCCCGTCCTCATCGGCATCACCACGCCGGTGAATTACCGGCTGCGGATCATGGCCAAGGATTCCCTGTTCCATATCCCGGTACTGGGTCCCATTGTGGGAAAGCTGGGAGCTTTCCCGGTGGATCGCGGCAATTTTGACATCAATTCCGTCAAGACTGCCATCAAGACTATCCGGGACGGGGAGAACCTGCTGGTATTCCCGGAGGGGACCCGGGTGGAGAAGGAAGGAGACGTGGAGATCAAAGGCGGCGTGGCCGTCATCGGTATCCGCACCGGCGCCATTTTCGTTCCGGTGTTCGTGGACGGAAAAAAGCGCCCCTTCCACAAGACCCGTCTGATCTTCGGCGAACCCTACCGTCCCACCTATACCGGGCGCCATGGAACGGCGGAGGAGGTCCAGCAGATCGCCAATGAGGTGATGCGCCGGGCCTACGCCCTGGGAGAGGAGCATCCGCTGTGAATGATGTGATTCTGGCCGGGAGCGCCGGCTTTTGTTATGGCGTCAAGCGGGCGGTGGAACTGGCGGAGCGCACCGCCCGGGAGGCAGGGCAGTGCTGGATGCTGGGAGACCTGATCCACAACACCCACGTGGTGGAGGATCTGGCGAAAAAAGGCGTGCGCAAGACGGCGGATCCGGCGGCCCTGACGGCGGGGGACACCGTGGTGATCCGCTCCCACGGGGAGCTCAAAAGCGTGCTGGACCATCTGGAGCGGCAGGGAGTTACCTGTGTCAACGCCACCTGTCCCAATGTCATCCGCATCCAGCGCCTGGTGGCCCAGGCGGAGGCGGAGGGACGCCAGCCGGTGATCATCGGCGAGCCCAGCCACCCGGAGGTGGTGGGTGTTGCCAGCTGGTGCAGCCACCCGCTGGTCTTCGACGGGCCGGAGGCCGTACAGCGCTGGCTGGCAGAGGATCCGCACCGTCGGGAGATCCCTCTGACAGTGGTGGCCCAGACCACCTGCATTCGTGAACTTTTTGAAACTTCTTGCGAAATCGTAAAAAAAGAGTGTACAAACGCGAAAATCTTTGATACAATATGTGATGCTACGCAAAAACGTCAGACGGAGGCGGCGGAAATCGCCGGCAAAGTGGACGTGATGGTCGTGGTGGGAGACCGTAAAAGTGCCAATACCAGACATCTGACGGAGATCTGCTCCAAGAGGTGCTCCCGCGTGTTCCAGGTGGAAGACGCGGACGAGCTTCCGACGGGGTGGGCCCGGGGGTGTCGGGCCGCTGGACTTACGGCCGGTGCCTCCACGCCTGCGGGCATCATTAAGGAGGTATATGCAGCCATGAGTGAAGAAATCAAAGCGGCCGAGGGCAAAGAGGAGTCCTTCGAGGAATTACTGAATCAGTCTTTCAAAACTTTAAATACAGGAGAGAAGGTCACCGGTGTCGTAACGGCCATTACCCCCACCGAGGTGCAGGTGGATGTGGGCGCCAAGCAGGCAGCCTACATCAAGCTCAGCGAGCTTTCTGACGACCCCAACGCCAAGCCCGAGGATATCGTCAAGGTGGGCGATACCATCGAGACTTACATCGTCCGCGTCAACGACATCGAGGGCTATGCCGAGCTGTCCAAGAAGCGTCTGGACGCCGTGAAGGTCTGGGAGAACATCGAGCAGGCCGTGGAGGACAAGACTGTCCTGGAGGGCGTTGTCACCGAGGAGAACAAGGGCGGCATCGTGGTGTCCGTCAAGGGCGTGCGGGTGTTCGTTCCCGCTTCCCAGAGCGGCCAGCCCCGGGGCGCTGATCTCTCCGCTATGGTCAAGCAGAAGGTCCAGCTGCGCATCACCGAGGTCAACCGTGCCCGCCGCCGGGTGGTTGGCTCCATCCGCTCCGTCACCGACGAGGCCCGCAAGGCCGCGCAGGAGGCCGTCTGGGCCAACATCGAGGTGGGCAAGCACTACACCGGTACCGTCAAGTCCATGACCTCCTACGGTGTGTTCGTGGACATCGGCGGCGTGGATGGCATGGTCCACATCTCCGAGCTGAGCT
>CAJKKQ010000015.1 GCA_905200545.1 uncultured Oscillibacter sp. | reverse complement strand
GTTTGAAGTAATCGGGTAAAGCGCGACGCTCGCAACGGTCGCGACGGTGTTTTGAGGGGTACTCCCAGCACCGTTGCGACCGTCGCCACCGTCGCGGAAAGGAAAAACCGGGGTGGTATTTTGCCACCCCAGCTTCCAAGGGAAGCCCTATTTTAGGGCGTACCATATTAGCAAGAGGGGTGAGCGATTCACGCACCCCTATGCTCCGAAACAGGGCACCGGATACAGACGAAAAAGCGTTCGGAGAACGCGCAGCCACAGAATGAAATTCTGTGTTCAAAAGGGGCTTGGGGGCGGTGACCCCAACAAGCAGAGGGCAGGAAATGTGAGTGTGTATTAACACTCGCATTGCTTGCTGGATTTGTGTGTGGCTATCCACACGCATTGCTTGCCGGTAACTAAAACAACCGAAACGGCCCTTGTGCCGCTGCGGAAAATCAACCGGAATTTAAGTATTGGGAGGTAACGACTATGAGAAAGATTGTATCCTGTGAGTTTAACCTGGACACCGCTTGCGTGGAGTTGCGTCTGAAGGACGGGACGCTGCTTTCTATCGACTGCACCGCCGTGGAGAACGAGGCGGCGAATAGTATGTACCAGCGGTCGGAGCTGGACTGGCTGATCTATAATGATCCGCTGGCCTATGCCGAACTGATTTTGAATGGGGAGTTAGTGGGATATTTGAAAAGCGTAACTACGAACACAGTTTTTGATAATTAAGCTGCCCGTTGAAGAATTTTAATGCGTAACACCAGGTTCGTTTATTGACAGTTCGAAACCATTATGGTAAGATTTTTTTACCATAATGGTTTGGAAGGGCGATGTTATGTCTGACTTTTTTCTTAATGACAAATATAGGGTCCTCAAATGTATGGCCGCGCGACAGATTTCTGTAAATGGCGAGATGATTGTAAAGCTCTCACAGCAGGAAATTGCAGATATTCTTAATTTTACCAAGCCAAAAGTCAATGCAATCATTAAAGAATTAAAGAACGCGGGCTATATAGTACAGTATAGTGCAAGAGGAAAGTACTCTTTAACATCAAAGGCGAAAGACGAGCTAAATACAATGAGTGAAATGGGGGCACAAGCATGAATATGAACACGACGCCTTTAGAGGCAGAAACCAGAGTACTCATTGATCGAAGCCTCGAAAATCTCGGGTGGAAGTTAAAGGGAAAAGATAAGAATGTATTTTTTGAACAGCCCAAGACAGAGTTGGAGCGTAAGAAGCTGGGCGGCAAGCGTCCGGATTACGTTTTGTACTCTAAAGAAAGCGAAAAACCACTCATTGTAATCGAAGCGAAAAAGAAAGGCTCACGCATAGATGAAGCTCTGGAACAGGGAATCGGTTATGCGCGGGCAATTGATGCGCCATTAGTTTTTGCAACAGATGGTGTATTTTGCAAAGCTTTCCATACTGGGGCAAATCGTCCTCCCATTTTGAACGGCGAGGAGGTTGACGAATTTATTCGCGAGGCACTGGCGCTACGCTATTTGACATCTTATGAAGTTAATACTGTTAGTCCCAAAGTTCAGTATGACCGCAAGGAACTCATCCGTATCTTTGATGAAGCGAACAATATGCTGCGTGGTGAGGGCTTACGTGCTGGTATTGAACGCTTCGGAGAATTTGCAAACATTCTTTTTCTGAAACTTATCAGCGAAAGCGAACAAGCAAAAAAAGAGCGCGGTGAACCGACAAAATTTGATATGGCGTGCAGTTGGGATGCCATTAAAGGCATTCCGGCATCTACCCGCATTGAATATATCAATAAAACTGTTTATGATAAGCTGAATGCCTTATATGAAACGGATATATTTACACCGTTGCAAATTAAAGATACCGGAATTCTCAAGGATATTATGGATAAGCTTGATCCTCTTATGCTTACCGATGTTGACAGTGATGTTAAAGGTGATGCTTTTGAATATTTTTTGAAAGCTTCTACTTCTACAAAAAACGATTTAGGTGAATATTTTACTCCACGCCACATTGTAAAAACTATGGTGCGGCTGGTAAATCCACAGATTGGTGAAAAAATTTATGATCCCTTTTGCGGAACAGGTGGCTTTTTGATCGAGTCATTTCGCTATATTTATAATAATATGGCCAGAACCGATGCCAACTTGGCGTTGTTACGTGAAAATACAGTGTATGGTAATGAGATAACAAATACAGCACGCATTACCAAGATGAATATGATCCTTGCAGGCGACGGACATAGCAATATTGAGATGAAAGATAGCCTTGCAAATCCTGTTGATGGTACGGAGACCTACATGGATGAAAGCGGGAAAATACACCATAGAGGATTTGATATTGTCCTTGCTAACATGCCATATTCTCAAAAAACGAAGTATGGGAGCCTTTATGATTTGCCGAGTACAAACGGTGACAGCATTTGCGTGCAGCATTGTATGAAAGCAATCAATAGCGCTGCGCCTAATGGACGCATGGCTTTGGTTGTTCCTGAAGGATTTTTGTTCCGTAAGGATTTGACAAAAACGCGAGAATATCTGCTGGATCACTGCCAGTTGCAAAGCATTATTTCGCTGCCACAAGGTGTCTTTCTTCCCTATACCGGAGTAAAAACAGATATTATCTATGCAACAAAAGTAAATCAAAAAGTTAAATCTTCAGAGAAGAAAAAGACTTTTTGGTATTTTGATGTCAAAAGCGATGGATACACGCTTGACAATCATCGGCGCAAACTTGATTCTCCAAGCGACTTAAGCAAATATGAGGAATATCGCAAGCTTGATGAAGATCAAGCGAATGATATGCTGAAAGTGGGATTTGAAGTAATTCCGCTTAGTAAAGTGCGCCAAAATTCAAGTATTCTTGTTGGAAGTAGATATAGAACACAAACTGAAAAAAACACAAAATATCCATTAATTAGCCTTAGTGACGAAAACTATTTTCAGATTTGTTCGGGAGGAACACCAAGCAGCACCGTTCCTGAATATTGGAATGGTGATATAAATTGGATTACTCTTGCAGATCTTCCAGCAGATGATTTTGTAACGGAGATCAGAACAACTCAACGCACTATTTCAGAGCAAGGGCTTAATAACTCTAACGCAAAATTACTTCCGAAAAATACTGTAGTGGTTTCAACTCGTGCTACCATAGGAAGAGTTGGTATTGCGCGTACAGAATTAGCTACAAATCAGGGATTCAAGAACATTATAGTAAGAAGACCTGATGAAATTCTTCCTGAGTATGTAGCCTATATACTTACTTCTCAGACAGATTTTATGATGCGCTTGGCAAGCGGTGCGACTTTCAAGGAAATATCAAAAGAGAATTTTTGTACTATACAGATTCCGCTTCTTCCAATTGAGCAACAGCGGCAACTTGTTTTAGATATTGCTGGATACCGAAAGGTTATCGCCGGTGCGCAGGCTATTGTAAATGGTTACCATCCTCATTTACCCTGTCTCGCAGATGTTGCCACGAAAACTTTAGATGAAATAGCTACTTTTAGGCCAGCTAAAGACGAGATCAAGAATTTGCCAAGTGATACCGATGTATCGTTTGTTCCAATGGCATCCCTAAACACATTTGATGCATCGTTTGAGGCTACAGAAACCCGAAAGCTCGGCGATGTTTCTTCAGGGTTTACTTATTTTAAAAATAATGATATTTTACTTGCGAAAATAACCCCATGTTTTGAAAATGGAAAGGCAGGGATTGCGCATAACCTCAAGAATGGGATTGGCTTTGGTTCGACAGAATACATAGTAATTCGCGCTGACGAATCAGTTGTTTACCCGGAATGGATTTTCTATTATATCAATACCCGTGAGTTCATTGATGGAGGAAAGCCATTTATGACAGGAACCGCTGGGCAACAGCGAATTGATATCAACTATGTGAAACAGTATCAGATACCCGTTCCTTCGCTTGAGGAGCAAAAAATCCTCCTTGATGAAATACATCGTGAACAAGCATTAATTAAACCATCTAAGCAGATTATTGATGTTTTCACCGCAAAAATAGACACGAGAATCAAAGAGATATGGGGTGAATAGTTTTGCCGGATGACGTTGATTTCACTGAGGTTCCACATTTGCAAGAAATGCTGAGCCATTTGCCAATAAACCCAGAGGATGAGGAGGACATTGTCAACTATATCAAAAATATTACGAATCTCATAGCCATAAACTATAAATATGGGCAATACCAGTTTGCATATTTTGGCGTCCATCTGCTATATATGACGTACATATATTGCACTGCGTGGAAAATTGGGCAAATCGAACCTGAACGGTATAAAGACGCTATTGTTTTTGCACGTTCATACAATGGAAGAGAGCAAGATTTCAAAATAGAGGATCCCAATTCCATCTTTGTATACAGCCTGATGCCTGAAAAAGATATTGCTAAGCTATTCAAGATCATCGAACTTGATAATTCACAGATTTCGATGGTCGGTGATCTGGTAGACACAAGAAATGACATGGCGCACGCCTCTGGCAAATTTGAAATCTTGAATGAAGAAAGTTTTGATGCAAAAGTTAGCAATATCATTTCGTCTATGAATTTTATCCACAGATGCATGGTTCGGCTTATACGAAAATGGTATGGGCAGGTTCTGATAAGTTTCTGCAAAGGTGAATACGAGGGATATGACAATCCAAAAGACGTCATCATTGAACAAATGATTCAAACATTTAAGCTTTCAACCAACGAGCTTCTTGTTTGTAACGAAATGAGTGTTAGCAGCTTGGTTACTACACACCGAGGCTATGAGGCAAAGCTAAAAGCATTCAAAAAAGCTGTAACCGTCTATTGCCAAGAGATGGGATATATCTAATATGTGGATGCAATATAGACGGATGGGTATGTAATCCATCTTGTTAAAGATCTATGTTTGGCAACACACTGGCAACAAAAAATCAGATAGCCTCTACTATCTGAATAATGAAAAGAATACCAATACTCTGAGCCAAATCCCATAAGCAAATCTGTTTAGAAAACTTCTGACAGGAGCGAGTGGGAATAAGCAAACAAAAAAACCGCAGGATCTGGAAAATCCAGATCCTGCGGCTTTTTGTTTGTAAAATCTCAAATTACCGGCGGCGATGCCTGCCGGAGCCGCTGCGCCGGGCGCGTCTGCGCTCCCGGCGGCGGGAGAGGGCCTCGCTGCACCGGTCAAAGAGCCACTCAAAGCCCATCTGAATGGGCACAACCAGCAGCGCCAGCACAATGAGCACCAGCCAGGCGGCAAAACTCAGCGCCGTCAGGGAGAAAACCTCTCCGTAGAAGATCATGGCAATCAACAGCCCCACTGCCATGGCGATCAGCAGCACCCAGCGCTTGACGTCCAGAGGCCGGGCGGCGTAGTAGATCACCAGAATGCCGTTGATGGCCATGAGGATCACGCAGATGGTGGAGAGCTCCCCCAGGGTCAGGTGGAAGGTATAGACAAAGAGCTCGGCAAAGAGGATGACGATAATGGCCGTGAGCCCTCCCGGGAAGGCCCGCCGGAACACGTTGTGCAAAAACTTCCCCCGCACCAGGTCGTGGTTGGGCTCCAGAGCCAGAAAGAAGGAGGGGATGCCGATGGTGAGGGTGGAGATCAGCGTCAGCTGAATAGGCACCAGGGGATAAGGGAACGCCGCAAACAGCGTGATGAGGGCCAGGAAGAAGGAGAGGATATTCTTCACCAGGTACAACGCCGACGCCCGCTGGATATTGTTGATGACCCGGCGGCCCTCCGCCACCACCTTGGGCATGGCGGCAAAGTCGCTGTCCAGCAGCACCAGCTGCGCCACCTGGCAGGCGGCATCGGCACCGGAGGCCATGGCCACGCCGCAGTCGGCGTCCTTGAGGGCCAGCACGTCGTTGACGCCGTCTCCGGTCATGGCCACCGTGTGGCCCTGGCTTTGGAGGGCCCGGACAATCTTGCGCTTCTGATTGGGCACTACCCGGCCGAAAACCGTGTACTCCCGCACTGCCCGGGCAATGTCCTGGTCGGTCTTCAGCTCCTGGGCGTCCACATAGCGCTCCGCCCCCTGGATGCCTGCCTGGGCGGCCACAGCGGATACCGTCACCGGGTTGTCGCCGGAGATGACCTTCACCTCCACGCCCTGGTCCCGGAAGTAGGCAAATACCTTGGGGGCCGCGGGGCGGATGGGGTTCTCCAGCACAATGAGGGCCATGGGCAGCACCAGCCCGTGGAGCTTTCCCTCCTCCGCGCCGTCGCACTGGGCCAGCAGCAGCACCCGGCAGCCCTGCCGGGCGTAAGTTTCAATGTGCTCCCGCAGGGCCTGCACATCAGACCCCAGCACATACTCCGGAGCCCCGATGACATAGGCGCCCCGGCCTGGAAAATTTACCGCACTCCACTTGGTAGCAGAGGAAAAGGGCACCGTCTCCCGGTGGGGCCAGGCGGGGCCGTAGGAGAACTTCTCCGCAACGGCCCGGGCCGTGTCGTTGTCCGGTTCCATGCAGCGGTAGAAGGCCCCCAGCACATCCGCGATCTCCGTTTCGGGGAAGGCCTCCGGGTCCAGGGGCAGTACCTCCCGCACCTCCATCTTGGGGCTGGTGACGGTACCGGTCTTGTCCACGCAGAGGACGTCCACCCGGGCCAGGGTCTCGATGGCGTTCATCTCATGGATCAGCGTCCGGTTCTGGGCAAGGCGCACCACGCTCACGGCCAGGGCCACGCTGGTCAGCAGGAACAGTCCCTCGGGGATCATGCCGATGAGGGCCGCCACCATGGAGCTGACGGACTGCCGCAGTCCCAAGTCCTGTACCGCATACTGGTTATAGAAGAGAGCCGCGCCGATGGGGATCAGGGCCACGCCGATAAAGCGGATCAGCCGGTCCAACGAGCGCATCATCTCACTTTTGCCGGGGCCCGCGTCCTTTTTGGCAGCCAACGTCAGCCGGGAAGCGTAGGAATCCGCTCCCACCTGATCCATCCGGGCGCGGCACTTTCCGGAGATGACGAAGCTGCCGGAGAGCAGCCGGTCTCCCGGCTGCTTGGTGACGGCGTCCGCCTCACCGGTAATGAGGGCCTCGTTGACCTGTACCTGCCCGGTAAGCACAGGGCCGTCGGCGGGGATCTGGCAGCCGGCGGTGAGCTCCACCACATCCTCCCGCACCAGCTGGGCAGTGGGCAGCTCCGTCACCGCGCCGTCCCGCACCGTGCGCACCTTGGAGGCGGAGAGCAGCGAGAGCTTGTCGATGGTCCGCTTGGAGCGCAGCTGCTGCACGATGCCGATGGCGGCGTTGGCCGCCACGATCAGCAAAAAGGTGGTGTCCTTCCAGTCCCCCACCAGCAGCAGGCAGGCTGCCAGCACCACGAAGATCAGGTTAAAGTAAGTGAGCAGATTCTCCCGGATGATCTGCTTGTCGGATTTGGTGGGAGATTCCACCGGACAGTTGTCCCATCCGTTTTCCGCCAGCTCCCGGGCCTGAGCGGCGGTGAGGCCCCGGTCAGCGGTGGGGCGGCACAGCGGAATCTCCCGGCGGGCGGCCGGCTCCTCCGGTGCCTGGTGTCTGCGTTTCATAGGCGCTTCCCTTCAAACCTTCCAAAAGTGTCGAATATGGTCTTATTATACCCGTGCCGGGAAGGATTGTACAGAGAGCGGCCCAAATTTTGCAAAAAAGCGCCCTGCCGGGAAGACAGGGCGCTTTGCGCGCAGATTCAGCGTTTATTCTCCTTGGGCAGTACCAGATTCAGCAGCACCGCCATGATGGTGGCCACCACCACAGGGGACTTGCCGAAGATCATGGTGACGCTGTCCGGGAACTGACTCAGTGCCTCGGCAGCCTGGGAGATGCCCACGCCCAGGGCGGCGGAGAGGCCCACAATGGTGGTGTTCCGGGCCGTCAGGTCCTGGGAAGCGATGAGCTTCATGCCCGTCATGGCGATGGTGGAGAATACCGTCACCGTGGCGCCGCCCAGCACACACTGGGGGATGGTGGTCAGAAGGGCGGCAAACTTGGGGGACACGCCCGCCAGCAGCAAAAAGGCGCCGGCAAAGGTGAAGACCGTCCGGTTGACCACCTTGTTGGTAGTGACGATACCCACGTTCTGGGAGTATGTAGCCGTAGGCAGGCCGCCGAACAGGGCGGTGAGGATGTTGCTGGCGCCGTAGGCGATGATGCCGCCCTGGAGCTCCTGGTCTGTAGGCTCGCGGTTCATGCCGCCCACGGTGGTGGCGGTGAAATCACCGATGGCCTGGATGGAATTGATGGCGAAAAGCAACCCGATGGCAATGCAGGAGGCGGGGTCAAAGGTGACACCGAAGTGCATGAACTTGGGCAGGGAGAACCAGGCAGCCTCACCCACGTCGGCAAAGCTCACCATGCCGAAGAACACCGCCGCCACCACATAGCCGAAGAGCATGCCGATGAGGATGGAGGCCAGCTTGCAGAGGCCCTTTCCAAAATGGTTGAGGATGATGACAGCCGCCAATGTCAGTGCCGCCACCAGCCAGTTCTGCCAGGAGCCGTAGATCAGGGACTCGGAGGCTCCCGAGGCGGCAATGGCCTCAGCGGTGTTGGAAGTACCGCCGGCCATGTAGTTGATGGCAGTGGGGTACAGGGACAATCCGATGGTGAATACCACCGTGCCGGTGATGACAGGCGGGAACAGCAGCCGGATCTTCTTGACGAAGACGCCCACGAGGATGGCCACGATGCCGCCCACGATCATGGCGCCGGCAATGGCGCCCACGCCTCCGCCGGAGGAGGCGATGGCCTGCATGCTGGGCACATAGGCAAAGCTGACGCCCAAAATCACCGGCAGGCCGGAACCGAAGTACCGGCTGATGGGGAAGAGCTGCAGCAGCGTACACACGGCGGACATCACCAAAGACGCCTGAATCAGCAAAACCTGATCCGACTGGCTCAGGCCCACCGCGCCGGCGATGATGAGGGGCGGCGTCACGCAGCCCACGATCATGGCCACCAGGTGCTGCAGTGCCAGGGAGATGGAGGTACCGATAGGGGGAGTGCCGTGAAATTGAAAGAGCAGCTCACGGCCGTGGAGGCGGGATTCCATGCGCAGGACTCCTTTCAAATTGAAAAGGGCAGGGCCCTTAGGAGGATAGTACCGTTCTCCCTTATGATAGCATAGATTTTAGGAAAAGCAAACAAAAAATTTGGCCTATCAAAAAAATTTTTGGTTATCCGTGAAACAACTGTAAAAAACCCGCGCCGTGCAGTGCACGGCGCGGGCCAGAGCGTCTGTTTCAGTCGGGAATGGTGGGAACGGCGTCCGCCGGGATGGGACAGACATAGCCGCTCTCCGTGCGGCGCAGGAACTCCTCCCGGGCCTCCTGCAGCAGCTGGGGCTGGGTAAAGAGATCCACTGCCGCGGCGCAGAGCACCTTGCCTGCGTGGACGGCGGCCTTGTGGCCGATCTCCGTGCGGTCACAGGAGACGTTCTGCCAGCTGTGGCCGGGGCAGCCGTTGGGCCAGGCCGCCACCTGGATCTGGGCGGCAGGGGTCAGCCAGCTGACATCCCCCACGTCCGTGGAGCCGGGACGGAACACCTCCCCCTGATAGAGGGGCAGGAGGAAGTCATTCATGGCATGCCCCGCCTTCCGGCGCAGCTGCCGGGACTGCTCTGCCAGCTCCGGGTCGTGGGCGGCACCGATGCCGGGCACCGTGTCGGCGCCGGGATAGGTCTTTGCCAGGGCGTCGGCAAAGGCGTTCTCCTCCGGCGTGTAGGTAGGAACACCCAGCTCCTGGAAGTTCTCATAGAGTACCTTTTCCAGGGTGTGGTTGGTGACGGTGTCCGCCAGGCCGTCGATGAATTTCTTTTCGTAAGTGGTGCCGGTCATAAGGGCTGCACCACGGGCGATGTCGTCCACCCGCTTCTGCAGCTCCACCGCCTCGGCAACATGGTTGGAGCGCACCATATACAGCACGCTGGCCTTGGGCTGCACCACGTTGGGGCTGCGGCCGCCGGCGTCGGTGATGGCGTAGTGGACCCGTGCCTTATCACTCATGTGCTCCCGCAGGAACTGCACGCCGATGTTCATCAGCTCCACAGCGTCCAGGGCACTGCGGCCCCGGTCGGGAGCGCCGGCGGCGTGGGAAGGCACGCCGGTGAAGTGGTACTGCGTCTGGATACAGGAGTTGGAGGAGCCGGTCTGGACTTCGTTGGTGTCCTCCGGGTGCCAGGTGATGGCGGCATCCAGCTGCTTCCAAAGGCCGTCCCGGGCCATGAAGGCCTTGGCGGCGCCGCCCTCCTCACCGGGGCAGCCGTAGAGGATCACAGTGCCGGGCGTGTGGGTGGATTCCAGGAACGCCTTGACTCCCAGGGCCGCAGCCATGGCGCCGGCACCCAGGAGATTGTGTCCGCAGCCGTGTCCGCAGCCGCCGGAGACCCGCTCCTTCCGTTCCACGCTGCCTCCCTCCTGGGACAGGCCGGAGAGCGCATCGTACTCCGCCAGGATGCCGATGACGGGACGGCCGGAGCCGTAGCTGGCGGAAAAGGCCGTGGCGATGTTGCAGATCCCCTTCTCCACGGTGAAGCCCTCTTTTTCCAGAACCTCACAATAAAGGGCGGCGGACCGGGTCTCCTGCAAAGAGAGCTCCGCGTAGTCCCAGATGCTGTCCGCCACCTGGGCGACGAGGTCGCGCTTGGCCTCCACGGCGGCCACGGCCGCCTGCTTTTCCTTGGTCATAGTCATAACTCCTTTCCAGAAAAACGGGCCGCCCGCAGTCTGCGGGCGGCCTGCTGCTTGTCCGAATGTCAAAGAACCTTGCTGAGGAAATCCTGAAGGCGGGGATGCTGGGGATGCTCAAAAATCTCCGCAGGTGTGCCCTCCTCCAGCAACTTGCCGTCGGCCATAAAGAGGACTCGGTTTCCCACCTCCCGGGCAAAGCCCATCTCGTGGGTGACCACTACCATAGTCATGCCCTCCTGGGCCAGCTCCTTCATGACCTCCAGCACCTCGCCCACCATCTCAGGGTCCAGGGCGGAAGTGGGCTCGTCGAAGAGCATCACTTCCGGCTCCATCATCAGTGCCCGGACGATGGCAATGCGCTGCTTCTGGCCGCCGGAGAGCTGGATGGGATATGCCTGGGCCCGGTCCTGAAGGCCCACGCGCTCCAGCAGGGCCAGGGCTTTTTCCTCGGCCTCCGCCTTGTTCATGTGCTTGACCTGGACGGGAGCCAGGGTCATGTTGTCCATGATGGTCATGTGGGGGAACAGGTTGAAGTGCTGGAACACCATGCCCATCTTCTGGCGGTGCTGGTCGATGTCCAGCTTCACCAGCTTGCCCTCAGGGGTACGCACCTTCTTTTTGGTGATGTCCACCCCGTCAAACACGATGGAGCCGCCGGTGGGCTCTTCCAGCAGGTTCAGGCTCCGCAAAAAGGTGGACTTGCCGGAGCCGGAGGGCCCAATGACCACCATCACGTCGCCCCGGTCGATATTGACCGTGACGCCGTCCAGGGCCTTGATGGCGCCCTTGTTGTAGTATTTCTTCAGGTCGGTTACCTGAATCAGCTTATCTCCGGTCGCCACGGCTCATTCTCCTTTCGATATACGCAATCAGCTTGGAAAGTGGGAAGCACAGGCAGAAGTACAGTGCTGTGGCCACCAGCAGCGGCTCCATGATAATGAACGCGGAGGTCTTGATGGCGTTGACCATGGCCATGATATCCTGTACGCCGATAGTATAAGTAATGGCAGACTCCTTGATGATGGTAACGAATTCGTTGCCGATGGCCGGCAGGATGTTCTTGATGGCCTGAGGCAGAATGATAAACCGCAGATTCTGGGTCTGGGTAAGGCCCAGGGACCGGGCGGCCTCCGTTTGGCCGCCGTCAATGGACTGGATGCCGGAACGGATGATCTCACACAGATAGGCGCCGGAGTTCATGGCCAGGGCCACCACGCCGGGGAAGAAGCGGTTGAAGGCAATGAACCCGAAGATCTTGAAAGAAGGCAGATCGAACAGGGCGCTGAACACGCCGAAATAGATAATAAACACCTGGACCACCACGGGCGTAGAGCGAATGATTTCCACATAGGCAGTGGCCAGGAAACTCACCGGGTTGAAGCGGCTCAGATGCAGCAAAAAGCCGCCGTCCCGCAGATGGCCGTCCCGGGTCAGGCCCAGAAAACGGAACGGGCAGATGTTGGACATCCGCATAATGGCCAGCACCAAAGCCAGCACGAAACCGATCAACACGGTGAACAAGGCCAGCAACACCGTGACGATCAGGCCCTCCTTAAACATGCCGGCGTAAGGCAGGAGGGCTTCGAAATTTTTCAGCTGGATAAAGGTTCCCATGGGGTGACCCCTTTCTCTATTTGTTCAAGACCCTTAAAAAACACGCCAATTCCTCCCCCGGCGTTCGGGGGAGGAATTGGAAAACACACAAAGGTGGCTCAGCCCTCAGCGGCCTGGCCGTTCTCATCCAGCAGGCCCTCATAGGTGGTGCCGGAAGCCAGCTCATTGGCCTCGGTGACAAACTGGTCCATGGTGCCATCCTCCAGGACGGCAGCGATGGCACGGTTCACGCCCTCCAGCAGAGCGGCGTTGCCCTTGGAGACGCCCACCACGGAGCCTTCCTGCTCATAGGGGACATCCAGCAGCACGTTGAGGTCGGGATAATTCTTGGCATAGGTCTCAGCCACGACGGTCTCGATGTAGGCACCGTCCAGGTTGCCGGCCAGCAGGTCGGTAATGATATCGGGAACCTTGGGCAACTGGATGATGTCGGCGTCGGGGGAGTTGGCCATGGCCAGATCCACCTGGATGGAGCCGGTCTGGGCACCGATGGAGTACTCAGCCTTGTTGGTATCCTCCAGGGAGGTAAACTTATCGGCATTGGCCTGAGTGGTCACAAAGGACTGGCCGCCGGTGTAGAAGATCTCGGAGAAGTCCATGATGTTCTCACGCTCGGGCTTGGGGGAGTAACCAGCCATGCCCAGGTCCACACTCTTGTTCTGCAGCTCCATCAAGGTGCCGTCGAAGTCCATGGGGACGACCTCCAGGGTCAAGCCCAGGTAGTCGGCAATGTACTGAGCCAGGCTCATCTCGAAGCCCGCCAGGGTGGCCTGGCCGTCCTCGCCGATGGCGTAGAACTCATAGGGGGCGAAGTCGGGGCTGGTAGCCACGGTAAGGGTGCCGGCAGTGACGGTGGTGATGGCGGCCTTCAGGTCCTCATCGCTCATGGAGGCATAATCGGTGGTCTCCTCAGCAGCGGCATCGCCGTCGGTAGTCTCCTCGGTGGTCTCCTCAGAGCTGCCGCAGGCGGCCAGGCTCATGGTCATGGCCAGAGCCAGCAGCAATGCAAAAAACTTCTTCATATTGGTTTCATCCTCTTCCAAACGAATTTTCCAATCCTCCGTGGGCGCCGCAGCACCCTGCTTTGGAACATGCCCTACCTTATCACTTCCACCAGGCAATGTCAATGCTTTTCCACAAAAATATGAATAATTATTTGCCTTTGGTTTCCTATCTTTCCGTCATGATACCAAAAGCCGCCAAAAAAGCGGCAGGTTTTGGAGAAAATCCCCAAAACCCGCCGGAAGAAAAATGAATATTGAAATGAATATTCATCATGCTTGTCCCAAATTCACTGCCCGGGCAGCCGGTATTTTTCCAGATCCCGATCCAGATCCGCGGAGAAATCTCCGCCGGCCTTGACGCTGTGTAGGTAGGCATGGCGGTCCGCCTCGCCGTTGTGCTCCTCGATGATGGATACGGCGATGTTGGAGCAGTGATCGGACACCCGCTCGAAGTTGGTGAGCAGATCGTTGAGGACAAAGCCCAGCCGGATGGTGCACTCTCCCGTCTGCAGCCGCTGGATATGGCGCACCCGGATCTCTTCGATCAGGCGGTCCACCGTCTCCTCCAGAGGCTCCACCTTCTTGGCGGTATCGGGATCGTCGGCAGAAAAGCTGTTCAGCGCCTGATCCAGAATATCCCGCAGGGCGGAGAGCAGCACTTCCAGCTCCGCCTCTGCGGCGGCGGAGAAATGCAGCTCCTTTTCGTGGAGCTCCCGGGCGGATTCCTGGAGATTGAGAGCATGGTCTCCCAGGCGCTCGAAATCGCCGATGGCGTGCAGCAGGCGGGAAACGGTACGGCTGTCGGCAATGGAGATGCCGTGCTGGGAGATCTCCACCAGATACCCACCCAGGCGATCCTCGTAGATATCCAGCTTGTCCTCATTTTCCAGGATCTCTGTCTCCCGGGACTCCTGGTAGTCGGAAAGCTGCTCAATGGCCAGCAGCACATTGCGTCGGGCGGTTTGTCCCATTTGGACGGTCATGTTCACGCACTCGCTGACGGCCACACCGGGGGTGCGCAGCAGCAGGGGATCCAGGAAGGCGAAATGCTCCTTCTTGGGCTCGCTCTTGATGAGTCTCCGCGCCAGCTGTTCCAGCTGGCGGGAGAACGGCAGCAGAATCACGGTGGTGAACACGTTGAACACCGTGTGGCAGAAGGCGATGCCCACTGCGCCCACAGGCTGGTTCATGAAGGCGAAGTGGAAGATCATGTTCCCGCCGTAGAACAAAATCAGGCAGACCACGGTGCCGATGATATTAAAGGAGATATGGATCACCGCCACACGCTTGGCATTGCGGTTGACGCCGATGGAGCTCAGCAGGGCCGTGACGCAGGTGCCGATATTCTGGCCCATGATGATGGGGATGGCCATGCCATAGGTGATGGATCCCGTCAGCGCCAGGGCCTGCAGAATGCCCACAGATGCTGCGGAGGACTGGATGATGCCTGTAAACACAGCGCCCACCAGCACGCCCAGAAGGGGATTGTTGAAAGCGGTGAGGATGCTGGCAAACTCCGGCATATCGGCCAGAGGGCTCACAGCCTCCTTCATCAGCTCCATACCGTACATCAAAATGGAAAAGCCCACCATGATCCGGCCGATATCCCGGCGCTTCTGCTTTTTGGAGCCCATGATGAGAATGATGCCCACCAGGGCCACCAGGGGAGAGAAGTTCTCGGGCTTGAGGAGATTCACAAAAACATTTCCGCTCTCCAGCCCCGTCAAAGAGAGGATCCACGCAGTGAGGGTCGTTCCGATATTGGAGCCCATGATGACGCCGATGGTCTGCCCCAGCTCCATGACACCGGAGTTCACCAGGCCCACCAGCATCACCGTCATGGCGGAGGAGGACTGGATGGCAATGGTGATTCCCGCCCCCAGCAGCAGGCTCTTGAAGGGGTTGGACGTCATGTTTTTCAGCAGGCGCTCCAGCTTGCCGCCGGCCATTTTTTCCAGGCTCTTGGACATGGTGGTCATGCCGTATAGGAAAAACGCCAGGCCTCCGCAAAGCGTAAAAATGGAGAAGAGATCCATGGAACCGCTCCTTTTGATCTTCCATATTCCGGCCCCGTCCAGCGGCACCGGTTCTGATTTTATGATGCGCCACCATTATATATGCAAAATCAGGGCCTGGGAAGAGGCCGCATGTGGAAAATGAAAAATTTGCGTAAATTATTGTATGAAGTATGGAATAAGCCATGCGCATTTTGTGCAAAAAAACCGCCGCTTCTTCATAGAAGAAACGGCGGCTGTCAAAAGCAGTCTCAGGAAGGATCCTTCTGCCAAAATGCCCGGACGTCCTCCAACGCCCGGCGGCCGGCGAAGTAGCCGGACTGCCACATGCGCCGGATCTTGTCCAGATCCTTCTCCGTGCGGGAAAAGCCCGTGGTATCCTCCGGCGTGATCACCAGGACACGTCCTTCCCGCTCCAGGGCAAACAGTTCCTCACGGCTCCGGTTATAGCGCTCCGTGCGGGTCCGCAGATCTTCCACAAAGGCGGGATACCGGGAGAAGGCCCGGGCCAGGGCCGGGAAAGTCCGGTCCGGCGTCTTGCGGTAGCTGCGCTCCCGGGTCAGCACCACCACCACCCGGTCGCAGCCCTCCTCAAAAGCCCGCTTCCAGGGGATGGCGTCGGCGCAGCCGCCGTCCAGGTAGGGCTGGCCGTCAATGCGGATGATGGGGAACATCAGCGGAATGGCGCAGGTAGCCTGGAGCAGCAGGAAGTGCTCGTCCCGCCGGGGGACGGGCAGATACTCCGCCCGGCCGGTGTCCACATTGGTGACCACCGCCTCCACGGTGCCGGGATACGCCTCAAAGGCCGCGTAATCAAAAAGCACCAGCTGATTGGGAATGGTCTCATAGGAAAATTTCAGCCCAAAATAGGAGCGGTTGCCGGGATTGAGCAGATTGCCCCAGCTCATGTACCGCCGATCCCGGGCATAGGTGGTCAGCAGCTTCAGGTTCCGTCGGCTCTGCCGGGAGAGATAGCTGACGCCATAGGCGATCCCGGCGGAGACGCCCACCGTGTAATCCGGCAGAGGCACTCCCGCGTCCAAAAACGCGTCGCACACGCCGGAGGAAAAGATGGTGCGCAGGGCGCCGCCCTCCAGCACCAGTCCGGTCTTCATGCTCGTCACTTCCTTTTTCAAAATCCATCCGCCGTCTTTCGGGCCGCCGGAGTTGTTTTTCCCCATACGGAGCACGGTTCTCAGAAGAATTCGTTCCGCTTCAGTATACCATCGCCGCCGAAAAAAGTAAACTGGACGCCGCAGCCCCGAATCCCGGTCCGGTTGTCTCCCCATCGTGGACAAATTATAAATTTTTTTCCACGCCCTATTACTTTTCAGGCGTAATATGAAGGAAATTTTTCATTATTTGAAGGATTTCTGTCGTTTTTAAGGGTGGTGAGTTGTGCTATTTGCTGTGCTAAAGTACATTTTTTTAAAAATTACTTGTATATTTTGACAAAGCCATGTATAATTCTTTTTGGAATCACCGGGAATCCCTTCCCGGATTCTGAAATTTTGGATTCTTACAAAGGAGGGAAATGCCATGCAGCCTGCGGACACCCGTTACCAGAACTACATTCAGGTTCTGCGTGAAGAGCTTGTCCCGGCCATGGGGTGTACTGAGCCGATCGCCATTGCATATGGCGCGTCGAAGGCACGCGAGGTGCTGGGATGCTTGCCGGAGACTGTGCTGGTGGAAGCCAGCGGAAACATCATCAAGAACGTCAAGAGTGTGGTGGTGCCTAATACGGGCGGCCTTCACGGCATTGAAGCCGCTGCGGCAGCCGGTATTGTTGCCGGAAAGGCCGACAAGATCCTGGAGGTCATCGCCGAAGTATCCGACGAGGACAAGGCAGCCATCAAGGCGTATCTGGACAGCCACGAGATCAAGGTCCTTCCTGCGGAAGGGGATGTCATTTTCGACATCATCCTGACACTGCGGGCAGGAGCGTCTTTCGTCAAGCTGCGCATCTCGGATTATCACACCAATATCGTCTATGTGGAAAAGGATGGCGAGGTCCTGCTGGAAGCGGGCCACACCGCCGACTCTCCCGCTGCCGCCTCCCTGACGGACCGCAGCTTTATGTCCGTGCAGGATATTCTGGAGTTCGTGGAAACCATGAACGTGGATGACGTGCGGGAGATGGTGGAGCGTCAGATCAATTATAACTACGCCATCGCCGAGGCCGGTATCGCCGGCAACTGGGGCGCCAATATCGGCTCCGTGCTGCTGCGCAACTACGGCGACGATGTGAAGGTCCGTGCCAGGGCCATGGCCGCCGCCGGATCCGACGCCCGCATGAGCGGCTGCGAACTGCCGGTGATCATTGTCTCCGGCAGCGGTAACCAGGGCATCACCGCTTCCGTTCCCGTCATCGTATATGCGAAATATTTGGACGTGGATCACGATACAATGGTAAGGGCCGTGACCCTCTCCGACCTGCTGACCATCCACCTGAAGACCGGCATCGGCCGCCTGTCCGCCTACTGCGGCGCGGTCAGCGCCGGGTGTTCCAGCGGCGCGGCCATCGCCTGGCTGCTGGGCAGCGGCTATGAGGGCATCACCCACGCCCTGGTGAACTCCTTGGCTACGGTGTCCGGCATGATCTGCGACGGTGCCAAGCCGTCCTGCGCCGCTAAGATTGCCACTGCTGTGGATGTGGGTATCCTGGGCTATCAGATGTACAAGGATGGCCAGCAATTCTACGGCGGTGACGGCATCGTCACCAAGGGTGTGGAAAACACCATCCGCAATATCGGTCGTCTGGGCCATGACGGCATGCGGGAGACGGATAAGGAGATTATCCGGATCATGACCGGTCTGTGACCCATACACAATCTTTTTAGGAGGGTATCACCATGAAAATCATCAAGAGCTTGCCGTTCAAGCTGCTGGTGGGCGTAGTCCTGGGCATCCTGATCGGCCTGGTCATCCCCAACGGCGGCATTTTGCAGGTGATCGTCACCGTCAAGTACATCCTCAACCAGCTGATCTCCTTCTGCGTGCCCCTGATCATCATCGGCTTCATTGCCCCGTCCATCGTCAAGCTGGGCTCCAACGCCTCCCGGATGCTGGGCGTGGCGCTGCTGATCGCCTATGTCTCCTCTGTGGGTGCGGCCCTGTTCTCCATGGCCGCCGGCTACGCCATCATCCCCAACCTGAACATCGTCTCCACTGTGGACGGCCTGAAGGAAGTACCCGAGGCCATCTTCCAGCTGGACATCCCGGCCATCATGTCCGTCATGAGCGCCCTGGTGTTCTCCGTGCTGGTGGGCCTGGCCGCCACCTGGACCAATGCCAAGGTCATCGCCAACGTGCTCCAGGAGTTCCAGGAGATCGTGCTGAAGATCGTCACCAAGGTCATCATCCCCATCCTGCCCATTTTCATCGCCTGCACCTTCTGCACGCTGTCCTATGAGGGCACCATCACCAAGCAGCTGCCCATCTTCCTGATCGTGGTCATCATCGTCATGATCGGCCATTACATCTGGCTGGCTCTGCTGTACGGCCTGGGCGGCGCCTACTCCGGCACCAACCCCATGGAAGTGCTCAAGCACTACGGCCCCGCTTACATCACTGCTGTGGGCACCATGTCCTCCGCCGCCACCTTGGCCGTGGCCCTGCGCTGCGCCAAGAAGGCCAAGACCCTGCGCCCCGACATGGTGGACTTCGGCATTCCCCTGTTTGCCAACATCCACCTGTGCGGCTCCGTTTTGACGGAGGTCTTCTTCGTGATGACCGTCAGCAAGATCCTCTACGGCTCCATCCCCTCCATCGGCACCATGATCCTCTTCTGCGTGCTGCTGGGTGTGTTCGCGGTAGGCGCCCCCGGCGTCCCCGGCGGCACCGTCATGGCCTCCCTGGGCCTCATCATCTCCGTGGTGGGCTTCGACGACACCGGCACGGCCCTGATGCTCACCATCTTCGCCCTGCAGGACTCCTTCGGCACTGCCTGCAACGTCACCGGTGACGGCGCCCTGACCCTGATGCTCACCGGCTATGCCAAAAAGCACAACATCGAGGAGAAGAAGATCGACTTCACCATGTGATTGCTCCTGCATCCCCGGCGCCCGCTCTTTTGAGCGGGCGCTTTTTTTGTAAAAACGTCTCTTCCCCTCTTGACATTTTAAATTATACAGTCGTATAATACAGTTAACTTATACAGCTGTATAATATTCAAAGGAGGTGTCATGACCATGGAAGAGACCATTCGACGGCTGGGGGACGCGGAGCTGGAGATCATGCAGGCGGTGTGGGCCGCCGGGGAGCCGGTGAGCTCCACCTATGTCCAGCAGGCCCTGCGGGGCCGCCGGGACTGGGCCCTGGGGGCGTTGATGACTGCCCTGGGCCGCCTTTGCGACAAAGGCTTTCTCCGCCGGGAAAAGCAGGGGCGCAACAATCTCTACGCCCCGCTGATCGATGAACGGACGTATCAGCAGCGGGAGGGCCGCACCATTCTGGAGCGGCTCTACGGCAACTCCGTCACCGGCCTGGTGGCGGCCCTGTACGACGGCCACTCCATCAGTGACCGGGATCTGGCGGAGCTGCGCCGCTTTTTGGAGGAAAAGGAGGCATCCCATGAGTGAGCTTTGGAGCATCCCTCTGGTGCGGATCTCCGCCGCCGTGGGGGCGGCGGCTGCCGCCATCACACTGCTGACGCCCCTGTGGGACCGGCATCTCCAAACAGCAGGCCGCCGGAGGGTGTGGTGCCTGCTGGTACTCGCGCTGCTGATCGCCCCCTGGCTGCATTTGCCCATTCCCGCCGCACCGGCGGCCGCTGGTTCTCAAGCGGCAGCGGAAGAAGCCGTGGCGGTGCAGGTGCTGCCGGACACGGCCCCGGCGGATCCTATGCGGCCGTTGGTGCCTGCTCCCGCCGGGGAAGCGTCTCACGGCGTCCCGGAGACAGCGGCAGCGCCTGCCTCCCGCATCTCACCAAAAGCTGCGGCAGCGGGGCTGTATCTGGCGGGCGTGATTCTCTTTCTCCTCTATCAGATCACCGGGCACCTGCTCTTTTCCCGGAAAGTCCGGCGCTGGGCCCGGCCTGTATCGGACCCGGCCCTGCTGGCCCAATACCGGGTCCTGACGGCCCGGGACCGCCGTCCGCCCCGGCTGCTGGTGCTGCCGGGCCTGGCCTCCCCCATGCTGACGGGACTGCTGCGTCCGGCGCTGCTGCTGCCCCAGGGAACGGAAAAGCCGCAGACGGCCCAGTGGGTCCTGCGCCATGAGCTGACCCACTGGCGGCGCCGGGACCTTTTGTGGAAAGTCCTGGCGCTTGCAGCCAATGCCCTCCACTGGTTCAATCCCCTGGTGTGGCTGCTGCGGCACCGGCTGGACCGGGACCTGGAACAAAGCTGCGACGAATCCGTTCTGCAAAATGCGGATGCGGCGGACCGCCGGGCATACGGAGCGGTGATCCTCTCCGCCGCCTCCGGCGGACGGTATCCGGCGGTGTCCACCTCCCTGCGGGGCGGTGCCGGAGCCCTGCGCCATCGGCTGGGGCGGATTCTGGACGCTCCCCGGAAGCGGGGACGGGGCTGGTCGGTGCTGTGCGGCGTGCTGTGTCTTGCCCTGGTGCTCTCCGCCTGCGCCCGGGAGGAGGTTCCGGCAGAAGCGGGCACCGCTGACCAGACTTCTGCGGACGCCGCGGCTCCGGAAGTAACCGGAGAGCGGAAAAGCGCCGACATCTATACGGTGCTGATCGCCGGTCAGGCAGGCCCCTACAACAATACCGACGCCATCCTCCTGGCCTCCTACGACGTCACGGGCCAGCAAATGACGGTTTTGAACATCCCCCGGGACACCATGGTGAACGTCCCTTGGGATATAAAAAAAATTGGCTCCGTGTACCAGTATTACGGCGGCGGAGAGGAGGGCATGGCCCGTCTGCGGGAGACCGTCACGGAGCTGGTGGGCTTCGCCCCGGACTATACCATTCAGGTGGAGTGGGACGCCGTGGGGGAGATGGTGGACGCCATGGGCGGCGTGTATTTTGACGTGCCTATGGATATGGATTACGAGGACCCCTATCAGGATCTCTCCATCCATATCAGCAAAGGGCCTCAAACTCTCAACGGGGAACAGGCCATGGGCGTCATCCGGTTCCGGGAGGGAAAAAACGGTTACTCCAACGGTGATATAGGCCGCATTGAGACCCAGCAGGCGTTTCTCAAAGCCATGGCAGAGCAGCTGCTCCAGGTTCAAAATCTCTCCAAGATCAACCAGTTTACCCAGGTGCTTGCGGAAAATGTCACCACCGACCTCTCCCTGTCCAATCTTCTCTGGTTTGCCCAGCAGGCCGTCCTGGGGGGATTGCAGGCGGAGGATATCCGGTTTGTCACGCTGCCCGGGGAAGGCGTCTCCGCCTGGAGCCGCACCTATCACCAGCACCTCTCCTACATCATTCCCCAGCAGGATGCCCTAGTGGAATTGGTCAACGACTCCCTCAGCCCCTTTCAGTCCGAAGTCACCCGGGAGGACCTGGCCCTCATGTCCGTGGACAGCCAGGGTGCCCTCCACTGTACCTCCGGCCCGGTGGCAGACACCCAGGCGGCCGCGCCTGTGGCCTGAATGTCCGCCCTTTTCAGATGCCCGCTCTTTGAGCGGGCATCTTTTTTGCGCGTTTTTTCAAATATCAAAACAATCTTCCATGGAAAACGCATGAAATGGGCAAAAGCAGGCAACCTAACGGACGACCACTGTAACGATCCCCAAAAAGGAGTGACCTCATTGGAAACCGGAATTCACAACACCTCCGAAATCGGGCGGCTGCGCCGCGTGATGCTGCACCGCCCCGGCGGAGAGCTGGAAAATCTCATGCCCGAATACCTGGAACGGCTGCTGTTTGACGACATCCCCTATCTGCGGGAGGCCCAGCGGGAGCACGACGCCTTTGCCGACTGTCTGCGGGGACAGGGGGTGGAGGTGGTGTACCTTTCCGACCTGGTGGCAGAGTCCATCACCGACGGAGAGGTGCGCCGGGATCTGCTGCGCCAGTTCCTGGACGAGGCGGATCTCCGTTCTCCCCGCCTGCGGGAGAGCCTGGAGGACTACCTGGGCGCCCTGCCGGACCGGGAGATGATCGCCGCCATGATGGCGGGCGTCCGCAAAAGCCAGCTGCGCCGGGAGGGCGTGCGGCTGGGAGACTACCTCTCGGACGCCGGGGACGACTACCCCTTCGCCGTGGATCCCCTGCCCAACCTCTACTTCACCCGGGACCCCTTCGCCACCATCGGCACCGGCGTGTCCATCCACAAGATGCACACCCCCACCCGCAACCGGGAGACCCTCTTCGGCAAGTTTATCTTCCAGCACCATCCCGTCTACAAAAACGCCCCCCAGTGGTATGACCGGGGGGAGACCTCCTCTTTGGAGGGCGGCGATATCCTGGTGCTCTCCCCCCAGGTGCTGGCGGTGGGCATCTCCCAGCGCACCCAGGAGGACTCCATCGATGCTCTGGCGGAGACGGTACTCTCCCGCAGCAAGACCTTCAAAAAGGTGCTGGCCTTCAACATCCCCAAAACCCGCTCCTTCATGCACCTAGACACGGTGTTCACCATGGTGGACTACGACAAGTTCACCGTCCACCCCAACATTCTCAAGGAGATCACCGTGTTTGTCATGGAGCTGGATGAGGGAGGCAAAATGTCCATCCGGCAGGAGGACGGCCGCCTGGAGGATATCCTCAAGGAGCACCTGGAGCTGGACGCCGTGAAATTGATCCCCTGCGGACAGGGCAGCGAGATCGATGCCGCCCGGGAGCAGTGGAGCGACGGGTCCAACACGTTGGCCATCGCCCCCGGAGAGGTGGTGGTGTACTCCCGCAACTATGTTACCAACCGCTCTTTGGAGGAGGCGGGAGTCCGGATCCACGAGATCCCCAGCGCGGAGCTCTCCCGTGGCCGGGGTGGTCCCCGGTGCATGTCCATGCCGTTGTGGCGGGACGATCCCTGAAATCCCCAACATTTTTCAACATCAACTTCAAAGGAGACTGACATTATGGCTGTGAATCTGAAAGGCCGGAGCTTTCTGACCCTCAACGACTTTACCCCCTGCGAGATCCGGTACCTGCTGGACCTGGGCCACGACCTCAAGGCCAAGCGCCGCGCCGGCATCCCCGGCAAGACCCTGGAGGGCAAGCACATCGTGCTGCTCTTTGAAAAGACCTCCACCCGCACCCGGTGCTCCTTCGAGGTGGCCGCCACCCAGGAGGGTGCCCACGTCACCTATCTGGACGCCGGCAGCTCCCAGATGGGCAAGAAGGAGTCCCTGGAGGACTCTGCCAAGGTGCTGGGCCGCTTCTTCGACGGCATCGAGTACCGGGGCTTTGACCAGAAAAACGTGGAGGATCTGGCCAAGTACTCCGGCGTTCCCGTGTGGAACGGCCTCACCGACGCCGACCACCCCACCCAGATCCTGGCGGACATGATGACCATTGAAGAGCACTGCCACAAGCCCTTGAACCAAGTGAAGGTGGTCTTCCCCGGTGATGTGCGCAACAACATGTGCTACGCCTGGATGATCGGCGCCGCCAAGATGGGCATGCACTTCGTGGGCATCGGCCCGGATTCCCTGGCCAAGGAGATGGACCAGGAGATCGTCCGCTCCACCGCCGCCACCGCCAAGGAAACCGGCGCCCGTATCGAGATCACCAGCGACATGTCCGCTGTCAAGGACGCCGACGTCATCTACGGCGACATCTGGGCCTCTATGGGTGAGGAAGCCCTGATCCCCGAGCGCACCAAACTTCTCTCCCCCTACCGGGTGACGGAGGAGGTGCTCCAGGCCACCGGCAATCCCGACGTGCTGTACCTGCACTGCCTGCCCTCCTTCCACGACTTTGAGACGAAGCTGGCCAAGGAGTGGAAGGACAAGGGCGTGGATATCCGGGAGGTCACCGACGAAGTCTTCCGGGGCAAGCACTCCGTGGTCTTTGACGAGGCGGAAAACCGGATGCACTCCATTAAGGCCGTGCTGGTGGCCACCATCGGCGCCTGATGGCCGCTGAGGGAGGGGAGCTTTTGGAAAAACGAAAATTCCGGATGCCCACCGCCTACACCATCCTCTTTCTGCTGATCGTGGCGGTGGCCGCCGCCACCTGGATCATTCCCGCCGGATCCTACGACTACGTGGACGGCGTGCCGGTGGCAGGGACGTACCACGCCGTGGAGGCCGCCCCCCAAGGGGTGGGAGATGTGCTCAAGGCCGCCTTCTCCGGCTTCTACGATGCGGTGGACGTGTGCCTGTTCATTTTGATGGTGGGCGGCTTTTTAAGCATCGTCATGAAAACCGGCGCCATTGACGCCGGGGTGGGGGCCGTCATCGCCCGGCTGGGAGGCCGGGAGATGTGGCTGATTCCCATTTTGATGCTGTTTTTCGGCCTGGGCGGCACCACCTACGGCATGTGGGAGGAGACCATGGCCTTTTACCCCCTGCTGATCCCGGTGTTCCTGGCGGCTGGATACGACGCCGTGGTAGGCATCAGCGTCATTTTGCTGGGGGCCGGCGCCGGCGTCATTGCCTCTACCGTGAACCCCTTTGCCACCGGCATTGCGGCGGGCTTTGCCGGAGTCTCCCTGGGAGACGGCATTTTGCTGCGGCTTTTGCAGTGGATCGTCTTTGAAGGGGCGGCCATCTGGTTTGTGATGGCCTACGCCCGGCGTGTCAAGCACGATCCCGCCCGGTCCGTGGTGGGCGTGGGCGCCGGAAAGCTCCAGGTGAGCAGCACCAGCGACTCCGTGCCTCTGACATCCCGGCGCAAAGCCATTCTGGCGGTCTTTGCCCTGACGTTTCTGGTGATGACCTACGCCGTTATCCCCTTTGACGAGATGGGCCTGGCCCTGCCCACCCTGGGCTGGTGGTTCCCGGAGCTCTCGGCGCTGTTCCTGGTGGGCGGCGTCATCGTGGGACTCATGGACCACATGGGGGAGGAGGAGCTGGTGGAGACCTTTGTGGCAGGCTGCGCGGATCTCTTGGGCGTGGCCTTCATCATCGGCATCAGCCGGGGCATCACCGTCCTCATGGCCGACGGCCGCATTACCGACACCATCCTCCACTGGGGGGAGGAGGCTCTTTCCGGAGCGGGCAGCGTCAGCTTCGTGCTGCTGGTCTTTTTGCTCTACCTGCCCCTGACGGTGCTGATTCCCTCCTCCTCGGGCCTTGCCACCCTCTCCATCCCCATCATCGCCCCTCTGGGGCGCTTTGCCGGGGTAGGGGGCGACCTGGTGGTTACGGCCTTCCAGTCTGCCTGCGGCCTGGTGAACATCGTAACGCCCACTGCGGCGGTGGTAATGGGCGCGTTGGCCCTGGGCCATGTACCCTACGACCGCTGGATCAAATTCGTGTGGAAGCTGGCGCTGTATTTCCTGGCGCTGACGCTTGTGTTTCTGGCAGCAGTTGCGCTGCTGGCGTGAAAAAAGATCCCGTTCCTTTCGGAACGGGATCTTTCTTTTGCGCTTTTTCAGTTCTTGTGCTTGCCCAGGTAGGCTTCCTTGACCTTTTCGTTGGCCAGCAGCTCCGCACCGGTACCGGACATGGTGATCTTGCCGGTTTCCAGCACGTAGGCGAGATCCGCGATCTTCAAGGCCATGTTGGCGTTCTGCTCAATGAGGAGGATGGTGACGCCCTGGTGGTTGATCTCCCGGATGATGGAGAAGATGTCCTGCACCACCAGCGGGGCAAGGCCCAGGGAGGGCTCATCCAGCATCATCAGCTTGGGGCGGGACATCAGGGCCCGGCCCACGGCCAGCATCTGCTGTTCGCCGCCGGAAAGGGTGCCCGCCGCCTGCCAGGAACGCTCCTGGAGCCGGGGGAAGAGCTCGTAGACCCACTGGATATCCTCTTCCACACTGTCCTTGTCGGTGCGCAGGTAGGCGCCGATGCGCAGGTTCTCCAGCACCGTCAGATCCGGGAACACCCGCCGTCCCTCCGGCACCAGGGTGATGCCCTTGGGCACGATGCGGTCGGGAGAGAGGCCGGTGATGTCCTCTCCCTGAAGGTGGATGCGTCCTGCGGCGGGCCGCACCAATCCCGCGATGGTCCGCAGGGTGGTGGACTTGCCGGCGCCGTTGGCGCCGATGAGGGTGACGATCTTCCGCTCGGGCACCTCGAAGGTGATGCCCTTGACGGCCTCGATGCCGCCGTAGCTGACTTTCAGTTCATCAATTTTCAGCATCGTCTGCCACCCCCAAATACGCCTCGATGACCCGAGGATTGTTCTGGATCTCCTGCGGAGTGCCCTGGGCGATGAGCCTGCCGAAGTCCAGGACGTAGATGCGGTCGGAGATCTGCATGACCAGGTCCATGTGGTGCTCGATGATGAGCACCGTTAGATCGTACTCGCTGCGGATCTTGCGGATGAAGTCCGCCAGCTCCTGGGTCTCCTGGGGGTTCATGCCCGCGGCGGGCTCATCCAGCAGCAAGAGCTTTGGCTGCGTGGCCAGGGCCCGGGCAATCTCCAGACGGCGCTGGAGGCCGTAGGGCAGGGAGCCCGCCACCTCATCTTTCAGGTGGGCGAGATTCTGCTCCTCCAGAAGCGCCATGGACTCCTGCTGCATCCGCTCCTCTTCCTTGCGGTTGAGGCGGAAGGTGGCGGAGAAGACATTCTGCTTGGCCCGCATGTGCTTGGCAATGAGGACGTTTTCCAGTACGGAGAGCTTGGAGAACAGACGGATATTCTGGAAGGTCCGTGCGATGCCCAGGGCCGTGATCTTATCCGGGGTGGGGGCGATGGCCTGGGTATACATGCCCTTTTGCTCCCCGGCGTAGAGCTTTTGCATCTTGCCCTGGGGATGGTTTTCCACCATGGTCTCCCCCAGGAAGGAAACCCGGCCGTTGGTGGGCTGGTAGACGCCGGTGATGCAGTTGAAGGCCGTGGTCTTGCCGGCGCCGTTGGGGCCGATGAGGGCCACGATCTCCCCCTTGTTGACCTCCAGGTTCAGATCGTTGACGGCCACCACGCCGCCGAACTGCATGGTCACATGTTCCAGGCGAAGGACGTTCTCACTCATTTCGCCGCCTCCTTTGCTTGCGGTTTTTTGCGGCGCCGGAAGAGATCGGTGAGCTCCTTGTCACCCATGATGCCCCGGCGGAAGAACAGCACCACGATCATGATGACCACGGAGAAGACCACCATGCGGAAGCCGTTGCGGAACAGGCCCGACTGGATCCCCAGGAAGGAGCCCATATCCAGGCCCCGGAGCCACCACTCCGAGCAGGCCACATACAGGAAGGTGGCCAGGACGCTGCCGGTGATGGAGCCGATGCCGCCGATGACCACGATCAGCAAAATCTCATAGGTCATGGTAGAGGTATACACCATGGCCTGAGCGTTGCTGGCGTACATGGCGAAGAGGGCGCCGCCCACACCGGCGAAGAAGGAGCTGATGCAGAAGGAGAGCATCTTGTGGTGGGCCAGGTTGATGCCCATGGCCTCCGCGGCGATCTCATCCTCCCGGATGGCCTTGAAGGCCCGGCCGTAGGAGGAGTTGATGAGCATGACGATAATCGCCAGGCAGATCATCATGATGAGGATGGGGAAGGCGGTGGAGAGATACAGTGTGCCGCCGTTTGCCAGCTTGATGTTGAAGCTGGAGAAAATGGGGATCTGGGTGATCATGTTTGCGCCGTTGGTGACGGGGCCCAGGGCCTGCCACTGGAAGATGGCCCGGATGATCTCCGCGAAGCCCAGCGTGGCGATGGCCAGATAGTCGCTCTTGAGCCGCAGGACGGGGAGGCCGATCAGGTAGGCGAAGATGGCCGCCACCAATCCGCCCAGGATGATGGCCAGCAGCACGCCCAGCGTCAGGGCCACCATGCCGCCGGCACCCTCAGAGCCGAAGATGCCGTAGAAGATGTCCGGCAGGGAGAACTTCACGGCGGAGCCGCCGTAGAGGTAGTAGACCGTATCTTTGGCGGCCACGGGGACCGTCAAAATGGCATAGGTGTAAGCACCCAGCAGCATGAAGCCCGCCTGGCCCAGGGAAAAGAGGCCCGTAAAGCCGTTGAGCAGGTTCATGGACACGGCCACCAGGGTATACACCGCGCCCTTTTTCAGCACGGTGAAGAGCTGGCCGTTGGGCCCCATGGTATTTTCCAGGATGATCACCAGGGCCAGCACGGCCACAGCGCCGATGAAGCCCGCCAGGGCGCCCTTGTTGACTGTCTTTTTCCGAATCATTTCCTGCGCCCCCTTTACACTTTGTCGGTGGCCTTCTCACCGAAGAGGCCGGTGGGCTTGACCACCAGGATCACGATGAGCAGGGCGAAGGTGAAGGCGTCCACGAAGGTGGTAGCCCCTTCAAAGGGCAGGGCCTTGATGATATTTTCGCAGATGCCGATGAGGAATGCACCGATGACAGCCCCGGGAATGGAGCCGATGCCGCCGAATACCGCCGCCACGAAGGCCTTCAGCCCCGGCATGGCGCCGGCGGTGGGGGTGATATAGGGATAGTTGGTAAAGTACAAAATGGAGCCCAGGGCCGCCAGGGCGGAGCCGATGATGAAGGTCATGGAGATGACGGAGTTGATCTTGATGCCCATGAGCTGGCTGGTCTCAAAGTCCTTGGCCACGGCCCGCATGGCCATGCCGATCTTGGTGTGGTTGATGAGCTGCACCAGGGCGATCACCAGCACCACCACCAGAATGGGGGTGACCACCGTCACCAGCGTGGTGGAGGCCCCACCGATGGTGACCATCTTGGAGAGGGCGGGGATGGTGGGGTAGTTCATGGGCTGGCCGCCGGTGACGAAGGTGGCGGTGTTTTGCAGCAGGTAGCTGACGCCGATGGCGGAGATCATGACGCTCATCCGGGGCGCCGAGCGCAGGGGCTTATAGGCCACCCGCTCAATGATGAAGCCCAGGGCAACCGTCAGCACGATCACCAGCAGCAGCGTCACAGGCAGGGGCAGCCCCATGGTGGTAAGATAGATGGCGATGAGGCCCGCCACCATGAACACGTCGCCGTGGGCGAAGTTGATGAGGCGCAAAATGCCGTACACCATGGTATACCCAATGGCGATGAGGGCGTACTGTCCTCCCACGGAGATACCGGAGAGCAGCACGGAAATGGCGTATTCCACAAAAGGTTCCTCCCTTGTTTGCAGATTTGGGCGGTCTTGAAAAGGACCCTCCCGCCGTCCCTTTCAGGACCGCCCAGAACCGGACTCCCGGAACCGGGAGACATGGGCTTGGCGGGGGGGGGGCCCCCCGCCAAGCTGACAGCATGTGTGTTCTCAGGCGGTCTGGGACTTCTCCAGCGTCCAGGCGCCGGCAGCCGTGTCGCACACCTTGATATAGGCAGTGTCGCGGACGGCGTCGCCGTTGGTGTCGTCGAAGGCAATGTGGCCGGAGACACCGTCATAGGTGACGTCCCACAGAGCCTGCTGGACGGCGGCGGAATCCGTGGAACCGGCGGCCTTGAGGGCCTCCAGGGCCACATAGTAGGCGTCATAGCCCATGGCAGTCACAGCCGCGATGGTGTCGTCGCCGCCGTTGGCGGTCTTGGCGTCGGCGTTGTTGTTGATATAGTCCTTGATACCCGCGTCGAAGTCGGGGTTGCCGCCTTCCTGATAGAAGGTGGAGACGTAGAGCTGGATGTTGGTGCCCTTGGCAGCCTCCAGGACCTTGTTGTCGTCCAGGGTATCAGACCCCAGGAAGGGGATGTCGATGCCCAGCTTGGCAGCCTGGGAGACGATCTGGGTGGCATAGGCGATGGAGACGGGGGTGAAGATGACCTCGGCGCCCTCGCTCTTGGCCTTGTTCAGGTAAGAGGTGAAGTCGGAGTTGTTCTTGGGGAAGGAGTCCTTGACCACGGTGCCGCCGGCGGCGGTGAAGGCCTGCTCGAAGAAGGCGATGAGGCCCTGGTCATACTCGTTGCCCTGCTCGCCCAGCAGGTACGCCTTCTTGGCGCCGAACTTCTCACCGGCGAAGTTGGCCAGAACGGTGCCCTGGAAGGGATCCAGGAAGCAGATGCGGAAATAGTAGTCGTTGCCGGCGGTGACGTTGGGGTTGGTGCAGGTGACGCCGATGGCAGGGATGCCCGCGTCACGGAAGGTGTTGCCGGCGGCGATGGACACGCCGGAGCCGTAGGAGCCCAGCACGATGCTCACGCCCTCGCTGACCAGCGTGGAAGCGGCAGAGGGTGCCTTGGACGTATCGGAGCCGTTGTCGGCATAGACCAGCTCCACATTGTAGGTCTCGCCGCCGATCTCCACGGTGGGCGTCTCGGAGTTGGCGAACTGCATGCCCAGCATTTCCTTCTTGCCGCCGGAGGCGGAGTCGCCGGAGGCGGGCTCAAACACGCCGATCTTGACGACCTTGTCGCCGGAGCCGCTATCGCCGGTGGTGTCGGCAGTCTCGCCGCTGGTGCCGCTGGAGCCGCAGGCCGCCAGAGACAGCGTCATGGCCATGGCCAGAACCAATGCCAGAATCTTCTTCATAGCTTCTTTTCCTCCTGATCCTCTTGGGAGCCTCTTCCACGGCCCCCAATGTAATAATGGCATTCTAAGAGATTTTGCCCCGGTTTTCAAGATTCATAATTCACAGAAAGAAACGCCGTTTTTTCTGCCTCCAGGCCGCCTGTCCTCTCTATTATCCGGTCATTTGTCCTCTGTACGTGGACAGTCGTGAAAATCAATTTTAAAACTATGGAATTTTGTCCGTGGCTGGGAGACAGTCTTTTTCGTGATTTTGCCCATCTTGGGAGAAATTTTTCAGGCATTTTTAACTTTTTCTTGGTTCAAAAAAACCGCCGCGGAAAACCGCGGCGGTTTTTGTCAGAAATCAGGATTACTGGGAATCGGCGGCGTCCTCCGCCGGAGGGGCGGGCTTTTCGTCAAAGACCGCCAAAAAGGCCTCCTGATCCATGGTCTCGTGCTCCAGCAGATACTGGGCCACGGTGTCCAGCTTGCGCCGGTTGTCCCGGAGGATGGACTCGCAGCGGTCGTAGGAGCGCTGCACCAGGGCCTTGACCTCCTCGTCGATCTGGGCGGCCACAGCCTCGGAATAGCTGCGGCCCTGAGTCATGGTGCGGCCGATGAACACCTCGTCGTGGCCGGACTCGAAGGAGACGGTGCCGATCTTGTCGCTCATGCCGTAGGAGGCCACCATCTTCCGGGCGATCTCCGTGGCACGCTGGATGTCGTTGCTGGCGCCGGTGGAGATGTCTCCCAGGCACAGCTTCTCCGCCACCCGGCCGCCCAGCAGGGCCACGATCTGATCTTCCATATACCGCTTGGAGAGGTAGGAACGGTCCTCCTCCGGCAACGAGATGGTCATGCCGCCGGCCTTGCCCCGGGGCACAATGGTGATCTGGGTAACGGGGTCGTGATCCGGCAGGACATGCATCACCACCGCGTGGCCCGCCTCGTGATAGGCGGTGAGTTCCCGCTCATGCTGGGGGATGATGCGGCTTTTCTTCTCAGGGCCGGCGATGACCTTGATCTCCGCCTCCTTGAGATCGGCCATGGTGATGAACTTGCGCTTGCGGCGGGCGGCCAGCAGGGCGCCCTCGTTGATGAGGTTCTCCAGGTCGGCGCCGGTGAAGCCCGGAGTCCCCTGGGCCAGGCGCTTGAGGTCCACATCTTCCGCCAGGGGCTTGCCCTTGGCGTGGACCCGGAGGATCTCCTCCCGGCCCTTGATATCCGGCAGGCCCACGTAGATCTGCCGGTCGAACCGGCCGGGGCGCAGCAGGGCGGGATCCAGCACGTCGGCCCGGTTGGTGGCGGCCAGAACCACCACGCCCTCGTTGGCGGCGAAGCCGTCCATCTCCACCAGCAGCTGATTGAGGGTTTGTTCCCGCTCGTCGTGTCCGCCGCCCAGGCCTGTGCCTCTCTGGCGGCCCACAGCATCGATCTCATCGATAAAGACGATGGCGGGGGAGTTCTTCTTGGCCTGGTCAAAGAGGTCCCGGACGCGGCTGGCGCCTACGCCCACGTACAGCTCCACAAAGTCGGAGCCGGAGATGGAGAGGAAGCCCACCCCGGCCTCTCCGGCCACAGCCTTGGCCAGGAGGGTCTTGCCGGTGCCCGGAGGGCCTACCAGCAGCACGCCTTTGGGAATCCGGGCGCCCAGGGCCATAAACTGCTTGGGATCCCGCAGGAATTCCACGATCTCCTGGAGTTCCTCCTTCTCCTCGTCAGCGCCGGCCACATCGTCGAAGGTGATCTTCTTATCCTTGTCGGAGAGCATCCGGGTGCGGGCGGAGCCGAATTTGGCCATCTTGTCGGGTCCCACGCCTCCGGCCTGGCCCCGCAGTACCATGAAGTACCACAGGCCGCCCAGCAGCAGCGCCGTCAGCACCCAGGGCAGCAGCACTTCCAGCCAGTTGGTGGTCTCCGGATCCGGGTAATCGTAGTCGGTGATGATCCCATCGGCGTACTGCTGCTGCACCAGGTCGTTGAGGTCATCGTAAAAGAGCTGGAAATCATAGAGCTTGTAGCGGACCTCGCTGTTGCCGTCCACCGGCTCCCGCAGCGTCAAGGTCAGAGTGTGGTCGGTGTCGATGTCGAAGGTCTTCACCTTTTCCTGCAGGAAAAGCTGCCGAACCTGGGCATAGGACACCTGTGGGGCGTGATCATCCGCCTGCCACAGCCAGCCCAGGCATCCCAGGATGACTACCAGCAGCAGGATAAAGCTGAGGTTGGATGTGCGGTTTTGCTTGTTCACGGGACGGGTTCCTCCTTTTCCGCCGGATGCTCCCGGCAGACGTGGCCGGGATCTTACTTGCTGTAGACCTCCGGCTTCAAAACGCCGATATAGGGCACATTGCGGTAGCGCTGGCAATAGTCCAGGCCGTAGCCCACCACGAATTCGTCCGGCACCACAAAGCCCGCCAGATCCGCGGTAATGGCCTTCACCCGGCGGGAGGGCTTATCCAGCAGCGTCACGATGGTGATGGACGCGGCCCCCTTGGTGAGGAAATACTCCTTCAGGAAGGCCAGGGTATTGCCGGAGTCCAGAATGTCCTCCACAATGATGAGGTGGCGGCCGGTGATGTCCTGCTGGAGGTCATGGGTGATCTGCACCCGCCCGGAGGACACGGTGGCGTTCTGATAAGAGCTCACGGCGATGAACTCCACGTCGCTTTGCAGCTGGCAGGCGCGTACCAGGTCCGCCATAAAGACGAAGGAGCCCTTCAGCACCCCCAAAAACAACGGCTGCTTGCCCTGGAAGCGGTCATAGAGCTCCGCGCCCAGCTCCGCGATGCGGGCCTTGAGCTCCTCTTCCGTAACCAGTACCTTCAGGATGTCCTGTTCCATCTCACTTTTCATGGTGATTCTCCTCTGTATTTTTCATAATCTGGATGAACCGGCAGGGCTCCCCCTCCGGCGCAAACTCCTGATCCACACCCAGGCCCCACACGGCGGCCAGGCGGTCCCCCAGGTAAATGGCGGGCAGGCCGTCCCGCTCCGCAAGGGGAATGTGCCGGTCCAGGCACAGCCGCTTGACAGTGCGCCCTCCCCGGGCCCCCGGCAGTGTCAGCCGCGCTGCCGGATCACAGGGCGCCACGCTCACGTGCTCCCACTCCGCTCCCGGCCCCAGGGCCAGGCCCGGGCCTTCCCGGCGGTCCAGCAGGGTCAGGGTGTAATCTCCCCAGAAAAGGGGGCGGTTTTTCACCAGCTCCGTCCGGGAAAGCGGCGCAGGCGAAGTCTCCAGCACCAGCCGGGAGTCTGACAGGCGGGCGGTGACGCCGTGGGGCAGGCTGATGCGGGCATCGTTGCCGTGGCTGGCACACAGCCGCTCCAGTGCCTCCAGATGGACGGCACCGATGTCCTTGCGGCCCACCTCCAGCAAATCGAACAATCCCAGCAGCACCTGGGGCCGGAGAAAGTCCGGCACCTCCGCCAGGTTTGCCAGGGAAATGGTCACACAGCCCGGCTGGACCGATGCCCGGCACAGATACCGCTCCGTCAAATCGGAAAGGCCTGCGTCCATCTCCCCCAGCCGGACGGCGGTGCCCGCAATGTGCTCCGCGGCCCTGGGATTCACCTTCCGCAGCAGCGGCATCACCTGCAGCCGCAGGAAATTCCGGGCGGCGGCATCCGGGTCGGCGTTGGTCTCGTCCTCCACATGGGGGATGTGATGGGCGGCGGCGTAAGCCGCCAGTTCCGCCCGGGAAACCTCCAAAAACGGCCGCAGGATGCCGTCCCGCTGCCGGGGGATCCCCCCAAGGCCCCGAAGTCCCGTGCCCCGGACGAGATTGAGCAGCACCGTCTCGGCGTTGTCGTCAGCGTGATGGGCGGTAAGAATGGCGTCAAAGCCCTCCCGCCGGGCCGTCTCCTGCAAAAAACCATAGCGTAGCTTCCGAGCGGCCTCTTCCGCCGAGAGCCCCTCCGCCTCCGCCAGGGCCCGGGTGTCCCCGGAGCCGGTGAAGCACGGGATGCTCCGGGCGGCGCACCAGCCTTCCACAAACCGCTGATCGGCATCCGCCGCGTCCCGGAGCTGGTGGTGAAAATGGGCGGCAGCAGGGGAAAAGCCGTGCAGCCGGCCCCAGGTATCCAAAAAATGCAGCAGACACATGGAGTCCAGTCCGCCGGAGACGGCGCACAGCACCCGTCCCCCCTGGGGAAAGCGCTCTGCCAGAAAGGCCCCGGCGGCAGCGAGCTCACTCGTCCTCGTCGTCATAGCGGGTATCCAAGGTAGAGAAGGTGGTGTACTCCGGCATCCACCGCAGCTCCACCTTGCCGGTCTCGCCGTGGCGGTTCTTGGCCACGATGCACTCGGCGATGTTGTGCTTTTCGGAGTCCTCATTATAATAGTCGTCCCGGTACAAAAAGAGAACGATATCCGCGTCCTGCTCGATGGCGCCGGATTCCCGCAGGTCGGAGAGCATGGGCCGCTTATCGTCCCGCTTTTCGTTGGCACGGGAGAGCTGGCTCAGGCAGATGACGGGGATGTTCAGCTCCTTGGCCATGATCTTGAGCATCCGGGAGATATCGGAGACCACCTGCTGGCGGTTTTCGCCGCTGTGGCCCTTGCCCCCGGCAGAGGTCATCAGCTGCAGGTAGTCGATGACCACCAGGCCCAGGTTGTCCAGGCGGCGGCACTTGGCATTCATATCCGCCACGGAGAGCATGGGGTTGTCGTCGATGCGCACATCCACCCGGTTCAAAACCGTGGCGGCGCCGGCAATCTTCTCCCAGTCCGTCTCCCGCAGGGAGCCGGTCTTGAGGCGGTAGTTCTCCACGCAGGCCTCCGAGGATAAAAGGCGCATGGCCAGCTGCTCCCGGGACATCTCCAGAGAGAAGATGGCCACCGTCTTCTGGGTGGACTTGGCCACGTTCAGCGCCACGTTCATGGCAAAGGAGGTCTTGCCCATGCCGGGACGGGCCGCCAGCAAAATGAGGTCCGATTTATTGAGGCCCGTGATCTTCTGGTCCACAGCGGAAAGGCCCGTGGAAAGGCCCGGCAGGCGGGAATCGCTCTCGCTCATTTCGCTCAGGCGGTCCAGCACCTCCGGCAGCACCTGCCGCAGCGGCACCATGCTCTGGGCACCCTGGCCCCGGCGCACGGCGTAGATCTTCTGCTCCGCGTTCTCCAAAATGGCGGAGGCCTCACCCACGCCCTCCTGCACCATGGCGGTGATCTCGGCGGCGGCCTGGGCCACGCCCCGCAGCATGGCCTTGTCATGGACGATGGCCACGTACTCCATGACGTTGGCACTGGTGGGGGTGATCTCCATCAGCTGGGCAAGGTAGGAGCGGGTGGTCTGGTCGTCGTAGGTGCCCGCCTTTTGCATCTCCTCACAGACGGTGATGCCGTCGATGGGCTTGGCGTAGGTGAACATGGTGTAAATGGTCTCGAAGATCTCCCGGTTCTGGCGCAGGTAGAAATCCGACGGCCGCAGCTTGTCCATGACGTCCTTGACGCAGTCCGGGTCAATGAGCATGGAACCCAGCACCGCCTGCTCCCCCTCCAGGGAGTGGGGCATCTGCCGCAGCAGCAGGTCTTCATTTGCCATGGATCATCACCTCCGGGATCAGCAATCAAAATGGAAACGGGGCAGCTCCCCCGCGGGTATCCTTATTTTTCCTCGTACACAGACACGTAAACCGTGCCGGTGACCTCAAAGCCCAGCTTGGCCTTGATCTGATAGGTGCCGAATGCCTTGATGGGCTCCTCCAGCACCAGCTTCTGCTTGGGGATGTCCAGGCCGAACTGGGCCTTGAGCCCCTCGGAGATCTCCTTGGCAGTAACGGCGCCGAAGAGGCGGCCGCCGTTTCCGGCCTTGGCGGTGAGCTTCACCTGGCACTCCTTGAGCTTTTCGGCGGTGGCCTCGGCCTCAGCCTTCAAGCGGGCCTCCTCGGCCTTGCGGGCCTTCTCCTTGAGGTTCATGGTATTGATGGCGTCCGCCGTGGCGGCGATGGCCAGCTTCCGGGGCAGGAGGTAGTTGCGGGCGTAGCCCTCAGAGACCTCCACCATCTGGCCCTTCTTGCCCTGGCCCTTGACGTCCTGCTGTAAAATGACTTTCATGGATTCGTTCCTCGTTTCTTCAAGATTGACCCTTGGAGCCCCTGGGGCCGCGGGTCATTTTTCAAAATAGTGATCGATGGCCGCCAGCAGATCCTGCTGCACGGTGTCGATGTCGCCGTTTTCCACACGGCCGCCGGCCGTGGCGGAGTTGCCGCCGCCGCCCAGAGCCTCCAGGATCACCTGGACGTTGATCTCACCCAGGGAGCGGGCGGACATGAGCACATCCTCCCCGCTGCGATAGACCACAAAGGAGGCCTTGACCCCCTTGAGGGTCAGCAGCTCGTCCGCCGCCTGGGCCGCCGCCACCCGGTCCACCCCGTCCTGGGGGATCACCGCCACGGCGATATTCTCCCGGTAGAGCTGGGCCCGGCGGATGATGTCGTAGCGGGAGACCATGTCCTGCAGATCGTTCTGGAACAGCCGCTGGACATCGGTGGTGTCGGCTCCTGCCCGGCGCAAAAACGCCGCAGCCTCGAAGGTACGGCCGCCGGTGCGGAGGGTGAAGTGCTTGGTATCCAGCACGATGCCCGCCAGCAGGGCCTCCGCCTCCTCCCGCAGGAGGTCGGCGGAATCCACCAGGTACTGCAGAAGCTCCGTCACCAGCTCCGAAGTGGAGGAGGCGTAGGGCTCGTGGAAGCTGAAGGCGGCGTTTTCAATGTAGGAGGCCGCCCGGCGGTGGTGGTCGATGACCGCCACCCGGTTGCAGGACTCCAGCAGCTGCTGGCTCTCCACCATATCCGGCCGGTTGGTATCCACCACCACCAGCAGCGCGCCGGGGCGGATGTTGATGAAGGCCTCCGACGGGGAGGTGAACACCCCCTCATACTCCGGCAGGGCCCGCAGCCGATCCAGCACCAGCCCGGCGGCGTTGTGCTCCAGATTGATGACAATGCGGGCTTTTTTGCCCCGCTTGCGGGCGGCGCAGCAAAGGCCTGCCGCCGCGCCCACAGCATCCATATCCGCAAAGCTGTGGCCCATGATATAGATCTCCGTGGCGTCGGCAATCAGCTCGCTCAAGGCATTGGCCATGACCCGGGACTTGACCTTGGTACGCTTTTCCGTGGTCTTGGAGCGGCCGCCGTAGAACTCGAAGTCCATGCGGCCCCGCACCACCGCCTGGTCGCCGCCCCGGCTGAGGGCCATCTCCACAGAGAGGTTGGCATTCTTGTAGAGCTCCCGGAGGCTGTCCGCATCCTTGCCCACGCCGATGGAGAGGGTGGGGTGGACGCCCTCGCCCACCTTGATCTCCCGCATGGCGTCCAGCACGGCGAAACGCTCCTGGACAAAGGGCTGGTAATACTGCTCTTCAAAGATGAAGAGGTAGTGGTCCCGGTCGGTTTTCAGCAAAATCCCCTGGCCCTGGGCAGCCCAGGCATTGAGCTTTTCGTCGATCTGGGCCTGGACGGCGCTGCGCTGGGTATCGGCGCAGGCCTTCATGAGATCCTCGTAGTTGTCGATGAGCAAAATGGCCATCACCGGCCGGGAGGCGGTGTAATGCTCCCGGAGGTCATCGGCATCGGTGGTATCCACCCAGTAGGTGGTGGCCACCAGGTTCTGCTCCGTACCCTTTCCGCGGCTGCGCACCAGGCTGCCGTACACCCGGAAGCGCCGGCTGTTCATCACCACCCGCTCCGGGCATTCCGTCTTGCCCTCCAGCAGCCACTCCACCGGCAGGTGGGGCACCGCATCCTCCACCTTCATCTCAAAGAGGTGCTCCCGCACCCCCGCCAGCTGGAGAAAGTTCTCATTGCTCCAGATGACCTCCCCGGTGTCCGGCCGGAAGACCATAATGGGCAGGGGGGAGTTGATGAGGGTGGACTTGCTGGCGGTATCCACGCTGCCGGTGAGATTGTCGATATACTGCAAAATGCCCTGGCGGCGGGACTGATTGGCCCGGGTAAAGTAGACATACAGCCCCACGGTCACGGCAACCTCCACCAGACCCACTCTCAAGCTCACTGTGGCGGTGACCACGGAAAAGGCCACCATCACCAGAAAATAGAGCTTCAAATTGGGCTCCAGCAGACGGGATAGCTTTTTATTGTTCATACCGGCAGTCTCCTTTTGGACGGCAGTACCTGTGAAAAAATCTGCGAATTACTAGGTATATCAGTATACCATCTTTCCAAAATCCGTGCAACAGCAAAAACCGCCCATCCGGCGGACGGGCGGCCCTTGTCAGCTGTTTTCGGCGTTGAGAATGGGATTTTCCGGATAGTAGCACTCCTGCTTGGGCATCCGGTTTTCCACCACCGCGCAAAAGAGCAGCTCCAGCGCGTGGCGGATCTGATAGGTGAGGTTCTGGTCGATGGCGAAGTCCACCACGCCCTCTTTCAAAAAGGCGCGGATCTCGGGGCTGATATCGTGGGCCAGGATGCGCACCTGCCCGGTCTTTCCCGCTTTGCGCACTGCCTCCACACAGGCGGGAACGCTGACGTTGGCCATATAGATATAGTGCAGGGCAGGCTCCTGTTCCAGGGCCTGGGACACTGCCTCCAGGGTCTCGGCGTACTCATTGTGGGTGGCGGCCAGGCGGCACACCTCCCGGGGGATGCCCACCTCTTCCAGCCGCTCCAGGAACCCCTCCGCCCGGGCCTTGTGGCCGGCGAACTCCGGGCCGCCGTATACCAGCAGCATCCGGTCCCCGGGGCGGTAGAACTTGGAGGCGATCTCTCCGGCGGTACGGCCGGCCCGGCGGGCATTCTCGCCCACGTAGCACAGCCGCGGGGCGTTGGCGATGTCGGAGTTGAAGGTCACCACCGGGATCCGCCGCTGGGAGAGCTCCTCCAGCTTGCGGCGGACGCTCTCGCAGTCGAAGCCGCTCAGGGCGATGCCCTGGGCTCCCTCCCGCTCCACCTGCTCCAGAAGGCGCAGGCAGGCAGCCATGTCGTTGCGGGGATATTCCAGGACGTCCACCGTCAGGTTATAGTCCCGGCGGGCTTTGCGGAACTGGGCCACGCCCTCCGCCATAGCCTCTCCCAGGTACTCCTTCCAGGCGGGCTGTACCACCACGAAGCGCCGGGGGGTGCCGCTGGTGGCAAGGGCGCTGGCCATGCGGTTGGGCCGGTAGTCCAGCTCCTCCATCACCTGCAAGATCCGCTCCCGTACCTCCGCTTTCACGTACGGACGATCGTGAAGCACCCGGTCCACCGTACCGATGGAAACCCCGGCCCGCTCCGCGATCATTTTGATGGTTGCCCGCATCCGCCGCGCCTCCTCTTTTTTATATAAAATAAACACTCTCCAATGGGAAAATCATAACATGTTTGGGTTGGTTGTCAAGTCCCGGCGGATTTTTTCCAAAGTTTACGTGAAAAAACAGTATACAAACCGTGCCCTGTGTGGTATACTAGAGTATCGACTTAAGCTGCGCGGGGAAATGTCCCGCAGCCTTTCTTTGTTGTATTTCACCGGTTGGCCTGTGGTGCCATTCCGGTCAAATAGATTATTTTCCATATGACCGAGCGCATGACGCGACCGAACTCCTGGCGGCGGAACGGGGCCGTACAGGTATCCGGGCGTCTTTACTTTGCGTGCCCTTTTTTAGGGGGAATGCCGGAATTTTCCCGCTTTTTGGGGCTCTTTCCTTAGGAAACAGCCCTCTTTCCCCTCCGCACGCCACACTGCCGGTCATGGGAAACACGAATTTCAAAAAAAGGAGTACCTGATCAAACTATGGCAGAAAAATTGAAAATCATTCCCCTTGGCGGTCTCAACGAGATTGGCAAGAACATGACCGTCTACGAATACGGCGGCGAGATCATTGTGGTGGACTGCGGCATGGCGTTCCCCGGGGACGACATGTACGGCATCGACTCCATTATCCCGGACGTCAGCTACCTCATCAAGAACCGCGCCCGGATCCGGGGCCTGTTTATCACCCACGGACACGAGGATCACGTGGGCGCCATCCCCTACGTGCTCAAGCAGGTAAATATGCCCATCTACTGCACCCGCTTCACCGCGGGCCTCATCAAGCTGAAGCTGGAGGAGCACGGCCTCCTCAAGAGCACCAAGCTCATCACCGTGGAGCCCGGCAAAACCGTCCGGGCCGGTAAGTTCTCCGTGGAGTTCATCCATGTCAACCACTCCATCGCCGACTCCGTGGCCTTCGCCATCCACACCCGGATGGGCACTGTGGTGCACACCGGCGACTTCAAGATCGACTCCACCCCCATTGACGGGGAAGTCATCGATCTGGCCCGCCTGGGCGAGCTGGGCAAGGAGGGCGTGCTGGCCCTGTGCGCCGACTCCACCAACGTGGAGCGGCCGGGCTTCACCCCGTCGGAGAAGACCGTGGGCGCCACCTTCAAGCGCCAGTTCCAAAACTGCGAGGACCGCATCATCGTCACCACCTTTGCCTCCAACGTCCACCGCATCCAGCAGGTGCTGGATGCCGCCGCTGCCTGCGGCCGGAAAGTGGCCGTCACCGGCCGCTCCATGGAGAACATGATGAAGGTCTCCACGGAGCTGGGCTATATGAAGGTGCCCAAGAACACCCTGGTGGACATCAACAAGATCAAAGGCCTGCCCAAGAACAAGCAGGTCATCGTCACCACCGGCTCCCAGGGCGAGGAGATGAGCGCCCTGTACCGTATGGCCTTCTCCACCCACAAGCAGGTGGAGATCGGCGCGGGGGACAAGGTCATCATCTCCGCCTCCGCCATCCCCGGCAACGAGGTCACCATCTCCCGGGTCATCAACGAGCTCTTCCGCAAGGGCGTCAAGGTGGTCTATGACCGGGCCGACATGCTGCACGTCTCCGGCCATGCCTGCCAGGAAGAGCTGAAGATCATTCACGCCCTCACCAAGCCCCGTTTCTTTATTCCCCTCCACGGCGAGCAGCGGATGCTGCAGATCCACTCCCAGCTGGCCCAGGAAATGGGCATGGACCGCAACCACATTGCCATTGCCGACAACGGCTCCGTCATCGAGCTGACGGTGAAGACCCTGAAGATCGGCGGCTCCGTGCCCGCCGGCGAGGTGTACGTGGACGGCTCCGGCGTGGGCGACGTGGGCGCCGTGGTGATGCGGGACCGCAAGCGCCTGGCCGAGGACGGCATGGTGGTGGTGGTAATGCCCATCTCCAGCCACGACGGCGCCCTGCTGAGCCCGCCGGACATCGTCACCCGCGGCTTTATCTATGTCAAGGAGTCCGGCGACCTGATGAAGGAGCTCCAGAACGTGGCGCTGGAGGCGGCGGAGTCCGTCACCCGCAAGCGCAGCCGGGACGACGGAGAGCTCAAGGGCGCGGTGAAGTCCGCCGTCAGCAGCTACCTCTTCAAGACCACCAAGCGCTCCCCCATGGTGATCCCCGTGGTGACCCGCCTGTAAAAACCGAACAAACAAGAAAGACGGCCCCTGTGGGCCGTCTTTTTTTCTCTGCACCGGGCGGGGAAGATATCCTTGAAAATATCAAAACTGTCTGCGGATAAAAAAAATCGGAGCAAGCGATCAACGCTTGCTCCGATGTGGCGGAGAAGGAGGGATTCGAACCCTCGAGACCCTTTAGGGGCCTACATGATTTCCAATCATGCGCCCTCGACCAACTAGGCGACTTCTCCATAGCTGTTCCAGTAGCAAAAAACATATGCACTTTGATGCCGCTCAAAAGCGACAGCGTTATTATTATAGCAGAGGTTTTTGGAAAGTCAAGCCCCGAATCACGGTTTTTTCAAATTTTTGCTGGGACAGGCAGCGGGGCAGGAGACAGCAGCCTCCCGCCCCGCCGCAGCGCTTCAGCGCAGATCGGAGACGATGTTGTCCACGGCATGGTCCACGGCGACACCCAGCTTGTGGATACTCTTACCCACCTGCGTTTTCATGGACTGCCTGCCGCAGGGCGCCATCATCCCCATGGCTGCGCCGGCCATGAGACCGGCGCTCATACCGACCCAAAATCCGGTACTAAGCTTCATAATCAAGTCACTCCTTTTCGGCACGGAGGTAGTATGCCCCCGGAAAACAAAAAACACCCCGGAAAAAAATACATAACAGCCATCCGGCGGGGAGCAAAACTTTCTTAACCTCTGTGGATTTACACCGGGGGGCAATTCTTATATAATGTGAACGAACGGCGAACGCCCCTTTGCGGAGGACACATTTCCCGGCGGGGCCGTTTTTTCAAAATTTTGTGGAAAGAGATGTGCCGCATACCGCTGCTGTTTTTGCTTCTGCTGCCCATCGCCATCATTTTCAATGCGGCAGGCCGCTGCAAATAAGCGGACGGGGCATCCATCCTTTGCAATTCATCCCGGGAGGCACTCATGACCAAACTCTATCTCATCCGGCATGCGGAGGCTGAGGGCAACCTCTACCGCATTGCCCAGGGCCAATACAACAGCATCCTCACCGACCTGGGCCAACAGCAGGTCCGGGCTCTGGAGCGGCGGTTCGCAGACATCCACATCGATGCCGTATACGCCAGCGACCTCTACCGCACCTGCGCTACCGCTGCCGCCATTTACATCCCCAAAAAGCTGCCTCTCCACCGGTGCCGCGACCTGCGGGAGATCTGCGTGGGCGTATGGGAGCAGAAGACCTGGGGGGAGATCGCCCGGACAGATCCGGAGCAGATGGAAAATTTCTCCCACCGGCTGCACCTGTGGCACGCGGAGGGGGCGGAGACTCCCGCCCAGGTCCGGGACCGGGTGCTCCACGCCGTAGAGAAGATCGCGGCGGAAAACGACGGCCGCACCGTGGCGGTCTTCTCTCACGGCTGCGCCATCCGCATCCTGCTGGCCACGGTACAGGGCTATTCCCTGGAACAGCTGGGCCAGACGCCCACCGGCTCCAACACCGCCGTCTCCCTGCTGGAGTGGGAGGACGGTAAACTGCACGTGGTATACCGGGATGACGCCAGCCATCTGGAGGATCCCCGCTTTACTGGGGGTGCCGTGCTGAAAAAGCACCCCAACGCCCTGGAGCCGGGGCTGTGGTTCCGGCCTCTGGCCCTGCCGGAAGACGAGGCATTTTTTACCGGCTGCGTGCAAAGCGTGTGGCAGGAGAGCGGCCGCCAGGAGCCCTTTGACGCCCGGCGCCTGCTCTCCGGTGCCGCGGGACATACCATCCTGGTGGGATGCCTGCCGGAGGGGCCGGTGGGCGTGGTGCAGCTGGACACAGCCCGGGACGCGGAAGCGGGGATCGGCTATATCTCCCTGCTGTGCCTGCCCCAGGCGGTTCGGCAGCGGGGCTTCGGCGTACAGCTGCTGGGCCAGGCGGTGGCCCACTACCGCCCTCTGGGACGGCAGTGCCTGCGCACGGTGCTGGAGTCCTCGGACGAGACGGGCCGGGCGTTTTTCATCCGGTACGGCTTCACCTCCGTGGGAAAAACGCCGGAGGGCCGGGAGATCCTGGAAAAGGATATCGGCTACCGCCCGGAATTTCTGGGGAACACGGAAGCATAAAAAACACGGGACCGGAGCCAGACGGCTTCCGGTCCCCTGTTTTGTTATAAGGTCTCCTCCAGGGTATCCGTCAGATCCCGCACCAGGCGGGCGGTCATGCCCCAGATGGCGTGGCGGTGCCAGTACCACACCGGCACCTCCACCCGCCCCCGGCTCCAGCGGTAATCCTGCCCCACCCCTATGTCATCATAGGGGAAGTTCTCCGGCTCCGTGGGGACCAGATCATAGGCGTACACCTGGGGAGGCGTCTGCCGGAAAAAGGAGAGGGGCGCGGTGAACACCTCCGCCACCTCCGCCGGGGAAGGGCGCAGGGCCCCGAATCCCGCCGCCGATACCAGTCCCAGCACCGGCTGGAGCAAAAAGCCCCGCTGGTTGCAGATAAAGTCCGGCGTGCCCAGCACCCGGATCTCCCGGCGGGGGATAGCAAGCTCCTCCTCCGTCTCCCGCAGGGCGCAGGCAGCTGCATCCTCCCCGGGCTCCGCCGCTCCGCCGGGAAAGCACACCTCTCCCGGCTGGCGGCGCAGGGAGGCCGAGCGCACCTCAAAGAGCAGGGAGAGGCCCTCCGCCGTCTCCACCAGGGGGCAGAGCACGGCATAGCTGTGCCGGGCCCCCAGCAGCCCCGGCACATGGCCTGCAAAGCGCCGCTCCAGGCGCTCCAGCTCCCTCACAGCAGCATCCTCAATGCCGCCTGGCGGTTGACGATGTCTACCTCCGGCACACTGGGGGCATACTCTCCATCCAGGGACCAGGGCAGCTCCGTATCCGTTTCCAGATGGAGATGGGAGACGTGGCGGAACACGACACCGCCGCTGGTGTAATCCTGGTTCAGCAGGGCGAAGATGAGATTCTGCAGTCCCACCGCCGTCTTGGGGTTGGGGATCAGCAACAGCTCAAAGCGGCCGTCATCCAGCACCACCCGGGCAGGATCCAGCTTCATGAGTCCGCCGATGGAGGTGGAGTTGGACACGGCGCCGAAGAGATAGTCCCCGTCCAGATTCTCCCCGTCGGCGTCGATGCGCAGGGGATAGGGCCGCAGGGTACTCAGATCCTTCATGCCCTCCAGGATATAGGCGAAATGGCCCAGGGCGTTTTTGGCGGCCTGGGGCGCCGCGTAGGAGGAGCGGGTGAAGGCCCCAAAAGAGGCCACATACACGAAGTTCCGCTGGTTCCACTCCCCAATGTCCAGGGTGCGCACCTGATGGCGGACAATGGCCCGGGCGGCCTCCGCCGGGTCGCCGGAAATGTGGAGGCTGGCGGCGAAATCATTGGTGCTGCCCTGGGGGAGATATCCCAGCAGGGGCGGCTGCTCCAGCCGCATGAGGCCGGACACCGTCTCATTGAGGGTACCGTCCCCGCCCACGGCCACCACCAGGTCGTAGTCCGCCCCCTGGGCGGCGGCAGTGGCTGCCGCGTCTCCGGCGGCAGTGGTCTCGTGGACGTTCACCAGATATCCTGCCTGACACAACACGGACACCGCGTCAAACAGCGGCCCCCGGGACTTATTGCGTCCGGCCTTGGGATTGACCAAAAACAACAGCTTCTTTTCCATTTGAAACCTCCTTGCCCAGGGCGGTACTGCTAAAAACAAAGGCAGTATAACACGGCCCCCTGCGGAATGCAAGGCCGGCGGCAACGTAAAGAAGGCATCAAAAATCAGGGGGCGGCCTGGGGCCGACGATTGCATTTTGTCAGCGCAGCATGTACAATGAAATGGAATGTGGATATCTCTGAGAAGGAGGCGGCCTTACATGAAACATGAAAGCCGGCCCGTGGCCCTGGCAGTGACGGTGTTTGTCACCGTGGCAGCCATTTTGCTCTTTTACGACTCGCTCTTCGGGCAGCGGGTGGTGGTGAATATCGGCAGGCAGCTGCTGCAGGCGGTGCAGCCCATCCTCTACGGTGCCTTTATCGCCTATCTGCTCTCCCCCATGGTGGACTTTTTCGAGGGACACCTGTTTGCCTCCGCCGTGGCCAAGGCCCGCAGCGCGGGCAGGATCTCCCGGGGTGCCCGGGCGGTGAGCCTGATCCTTACCTGGCTGGTGATCTATGTTCTGTTCCATCTGCTGGCCTCCATCCTGCTGCCGGAACTCTACCGCAGCGTGCTGCAGCTCTTCGGCAGCGCGGAATCCTACTACAACACCATCAGCGGCTGGATCCAGCACCTGCTGGAATCCAATCCCGATGTGGAGCACTGGGTCACCCAGCAGATGAACACCTATTATGAGGATATCCAGACGTGGCTGACCAAGGAGGCCCTGCCCCAGGCCACCACGCTGATGACCGCCGTCTCCGGCGGCGTGATGACGGTGCTGGTGTTCTTCAAGGACCTGCTGGTGGGCATCATCGCCTCAGTGTACCTGCTGGCCACCAAGGAGCACTGCGCCGCCTACGCCCGGAAGATGACCTATGCCCTGGTTCCCACCCGGTACGTGGACTGGGTGCTGCGGGGCGCCCGGAAGACCGACGAGATCTTCGCCGGCTTCGTCCGGGGAAAGCTGCTGGACTCCCTGATCATCGGCATCATCTGTTTTGTGGGCTGCTCCATTTTGAAATTCCCCTACACGCCCCTGGTGTCCGTCATTGTGGGCGTCACCAACGTGATCCCCTTCTTCGGTCCCTTTCTGGGGGCCATCCCCAGCATCTTCCTCATTCTGCTGGTCAACCCCCTCCAGGCGGTGTACTTCATGCTCTTTGTCCTGGCCCTCCAGCAGCTGGACGGCAACGTCATCGGCCCCAAGATCCTGGGGGACAAGACGGGCCTTTCCAGCCTGTGGGTCATCATCGCCATTCTGGTGGGCGGCAGCTTCTTCGGCGTACCGGGGATGTTTTTCGGCGTGCCGGTGTGCGCCTGCCTCTACAACGCCGTGGATTTCTTCCTGCGCGCCCGGCTGCGCCGGAAGGATCTGCCCACTGACGATGTCTCTTATGACCGCCCCGGCGCCGTGGTATCCGCCCAGGAGGAGGAAAAATCCCCCGACACGCCCCAAAAGCCCCTCTAATTTGTGTCAAAGCCCTTGCAATCACGGGCGCCATCGTGTACAATACAGCCTTGCAGGCAGTAAGTTAGAAAAATAACAAGCTCCTGCAAGGCTCTTTTTATACAGGGCCGCTTATTTTGTCACGGGCGGACATTCCCGTCCGACACTGACCCGGAAGCGGGCAGTGATGAAAAGGAGAACTGAATCATGAAGAAGAAGCTCTTGGCGTTCCTTCTTCTGGCAGGCCTCCTGTGCACTGTACTCAGCGGATGCGGAGACAGCAGCACAGCCGAGACGCCGGAGGACGCAACGCAGGCCAACGCCATCACCGTTGGCATCGCACAGGACCTGGATGAGAGTCTTGACCCTCACAAGACCGTGAAGGCAGGAACCCGGGAAATCATGTTCAATGTGTTTGAAGGACTGATGAAACCCACCCCGGAGGGCGATCTCACGCCTGCCGTGGCGGAGAAATATGAAGTTTCCGACGACGGGACCGTCTACACCTTCACCCTGCGCCAGGGTGTGAAGTTCCACAACGGCGAGACGGTCACCGCCGACGATGTGGTGTACTCCCTGGAGCGGTGCAAGGATCCCCAGGACGCCAGCATCGTGCCGGTGGAGGCCTTCTCCTCCATCGCCTCCATCGAGGCTCCCGATGAGGCCACCGTGGTCATCACCCTGGCAGAGCCCAGCAATGAGTTTATCTCCTATCTGACCACCGCCATCCTGCCGGCGGATTACGACCAGCAGGACACCGCCCCTGTGGGCACCGGTCCGTTCAAGTTCACCTCCCGCACCGCCCAGGACTCCATCGTCCTGGAGAAGTTTGACGAATACTGGGGCACCCCCGCCTACCTGGATCAGGTGACCTTCAAGATCATCGAAAACGCCGACAGCCTGCTCATGAGCCTCCAGAGCGGCGCCATCGACCTTTGCAGCCACCTCACCAGCACCCAGGTGGCCCAGCTGGGAGACGATTTCCAGATCCTGGAGGGCACGATGAACCTGGTGCAGGCCCTGTACCTCAACAACGACGTGGCACCCTTCGACAATGAGCTTGTGCGCCAGGCCCTGTGCTATGCTGTGGACAAGCAGGGGATCATTGACCTGGCCTTCGACGGCTACGGCGCCCCCATCGGCTCCAGCATGTACCCGGCCTTCGGCAAGTACTTTGACGAGAGCCTCACCGACTACTACACCTACGATCCCGCCAAGGCCCAGGAGCTGCTGACCCAGGCCGGGTATCCCGACGGGTTCGACATGACCATCACCGTCCCCTCCAACTACCAGCCCCACATGGACACCGCCACGGTGCTGGTGGAGCAGCTCAAAGCTGTGGGCATCAACGCCACCATCCAGCCTGTGGAGTGGGAAAGCTGGGTCAACGACACCTATGTGGGCCGGCAGTTCCAGTCCACCGTGGTGGGCGTGGACGCCGCCAACATGACCGCCCGGGCTTTGCTGGAGCGGTTCACCTCCACGGCGGACGACAACTTTATCAACTACTCCAACGCCGATTACGACGCGCTGTTCCAGCAGGCCGTCACCTGCTACGACGATGCGGAGCAGACGGAGCTGTACAAGGCCATGGAGAAAAACCTGACGGAGCACGCCGCCAACGTCTATATTCAGGACCTGGCGGATCTGGTGGCCATGCGGACGGGGCTGGAGGGCCTGCAGTTCTATCCCATCTACGTGCTGGACCTCTCCACGGTCCGATTCGCGGAGTAATATAATGGGCGGCTGTTTATGCGCCGCCTGCCCGAAAGGGGGACGAAGACGATGAAGTACGCGGTACGGCGAGTCGCCATGCTGCTGATCACCATGGTCATCGTCTCCCTTCTGGCATTCGTGGCCTTTGATCTCATTTCCGGCGACGCCGCCACCGCCATGCTGGGCACCCAGGCCACCCCGGAGCGGGTGGCCGCCCTGAAAGCGGAGCTGGGGCTGGACCGTCCCCTGCTGGTGCGCTACGGGGAATGGCTGGCAGGCTTTTTCACCGGGAACCTGGGGATCTCCTATAACTATAACCAGCCCGTCTGGGACATTATCGGCCCCAAAGTGGCGGTGACGCTGGTGCTGAGCCTTTTGAGCTTTGTGATGATCGTGGCGGTGTCCATCCCCCTGGGGGTGTGGTCTGCCCGCACGGGCAGCGGAGCGGTAGAGGCCGGCCGCACTGCCTTCAACCAGCTGTGCATGGCGGTTCCCCCCTTCTTTACAGGTATCCTCCTGACGTGGCTCTTCAGCACCGTGCTCCACGTCTTTACCCACGGCAGCTTCCCGGATCTGGGGGAGGACTTTGCCGGGGCCCTGGGGTATCTGGTGTTTCCCGCCGTGTCCATTGCCATTCCCCGCATCGCCATGACGGTGCGGATGCTGCGCAGCACCATCCGGGAGGAGCTGGGCAAAGCCTATGTCCGCACCGCCATCTCCCGGGGCAATGACCGCCGGGCGGTTCTGCGGCATCATGTGCTGAAAAACGCCCTGGTGCCGGTGGTGACCTTCCTGGCCCAGACCATGGCGGAGATCGTGGCAGGCAGCATCGTGGCCGAGCAGGTCTTTGCAGTGCCGGGCCTGGGACGGATGCTGGTGGCCTCCATCTCCAACCGGGACTATCCGGTGGTGCAGGCCATCGTGGTGATCCTGGCCTTCTGGGTGGTGCTCTCGGGCACCGTGGCGGACCTCATCAACCAGCGGATCGACCCCCGCCTGCGGTTAGGAGGCGGCGTATGAAGAAAACATCCCGCAACGGATTCCTCACCGCCGGACTGATCCTGGCGGGCCTTCTCACGGCGCTGATCCTTCTGGGCTTTTTCTGGACGCCCTATGACCCCAACGCCATCTCCGTGGGGCCCAAATTCGACCCGCCCTCCCTGGCCCATCTCATGGGCACCGACAGCTTCGGCCGGGACATTTTCAGCCGGGTGCTCCAGGGGGCGGGCACCACCTTCCTCATCGCCTTCTTCACCGTGGTCATCGGTGCCGTGCTGGGCACCGCCATCGGCGCTCTTACCGGGTACTTCGGGGGCCTTGCCGACGCGGTGCTCATGCGCCTGGGGGATGTGCTGACGGCCTTTCCCAGCATTTTGCTGGCCCTGGTGGTCATCAGCCTCCTGGGTCCCGGCAACAAGTATAATGTGGTGCTGGCCCTGGGCCTGGTGTTCATTCCCAGCTTTGCCCGGGTGACCCGCACGGCCTTTGCCGCGCTGCGGGATGTGAACTACGTGAAAAGCGCCCGGCTCATGGGCGCCTCCCCGGCCCGGATCCTGACAGTACACCTGCTGCCCAATACCCTCTCGGTCCTGCTGCCCGCTCTCACCATCGGCTTCAACAACGCGGTTCTGGCAGAGGCCTCCATGAGCTATCTGGGCATCGGCGTCACCCCGCCGGACGCCTCCCTGGGCTATATGCTCTCGGAGGCCCAGAGCATGATGGGCGTGGCCCCCTGGTACGCCCTGTTTACCGGCGGCACCATCGTGCTGCTGGTGTTCAGTGTGGGCCTCATCGGCGAGGGATTGCAGCGCCGGGACAAGGAGGTGGTCTGATGCTGGAGATCCGTGATCTGCACGTAAAATTCCACACCCGCACCCGGGAGGCCGTCTCCGGGGTGTCCCTCACCATCCACGACGGCGAGATTTTGGGCCTGGTGGGAGAGTCCGGCTCCGGCAAATCCGTCACCGCCATGAGCGTGGCGGGCCTGCTGCCCCGCAAACAGTGCGACTACTCCGGCACCATCACCCTGGACGGGCAGGATCTGCTCTACGCCCACCGCTCCCAGCTTCGTAAGATCCAGGGCAAGGATATCGGCGTGGTGTTCCAGGAGCCCATGAGCTGCATGGACCCCCTGATGAAGATCGGGCCCCAGGTGTCCGAAACATTGCGCATCCACACGGACCTTCCCAAGGAGGAGCGCCGCCGCCTGGCTCTGGAGGCCATGGGCGCCGTAGAGCTCCCCGACGTGGAGGTGCTGGCGGAAAAATACCCCCACGAGCTCTCCGGCGGCATGCTGCAGCGGGCCATGATTGCCGCCGCCATCGTCGCCCGTCCCAAGCTCTTGCTGCTGGACGAGCCCACCACGGCCCTGGATGTCACCATCCAGGCCCAGATTCTGACCCTTTTGAAGCGTCTGAATGCCGAGTCCGGCATCTCCATGCTCTTTATCTCCCACAATTTGAAGGTGGTGCGCAAGCTGTGCCGTCGGGTAGCTGTCATGCAGCGGGGCGTGCTGGTGGAAGAGGGGGACACCGACACGGTGTTCTTCCATCCCCAGGCGGAGTATACCCGCCGCCTCATTGCCGCCATCCCCACCCGGCAGCGAAAGGAGGACCAACATGGATAACGAACTGGTTCTTTCGGTGCAGCATGTCACCAGCGGCTACCGGGATGGCGGTCTCTTCCGGCGGGGCCCTTATCAGGAGGTCCTCCACGACGTGACCTTTGATGTCCGCCACGGGGAAATCCTGGGGCTGGTGGGAGAGTCCGGCACCGGCAAATCCACCCTGGCCAAGACCATCCTGGGCATCGTCAGGCCCGACGCCGGGCAGGTGATCCACTACACCAAGCGGCCCCAGATGATCTTTCAGGACCCATACAGCTCCCTGAACCCCGCCTACACGGTCTCCTGGATCCTGGAGGAGCCCCTGCGCATCTACGGGAAATACGACGCCGCGGAGCGCAAACGCCGGGTGCGGGACATGCTGGAGCGGGTGGAGCTGCCGGAGGAGTGCCTGGAGGCCCGGCCCTCGGAGCTCTCCGGCGGACAGCGCCAGCGGGTATCCATCGCCACAGCCCTGATCCAGCGGCCCAAATTCCTCATTGCCGACGAGCCCGTCTCCGCCCTGGACGTCACCATCCAGGCCCAGATTTTGAAGCTCCTCAAGTCCCTGCGGGATCAGCTGGATCTCAGCTATCTCTTCATCTCCCACGACCTCAATGTGGTCTACCAGCTCTGCGACCGGGTGCTGGTGATGAAAGCGGGCCGCATCGTGGAACAAGGCGCCGTGGACGACATTTTCGACCACCCCCAGGCGGACTACACCCGGGAACTCCTGGCCGCCGCCGACTGACCCCACCCATCCCACTGCGACATCGAGCAAAATCATGAAGGCATTTTTCAAACGACACTGGAAATTACACCTCTGGCTTGCGGCAGAGCTGGCCTTTCTGGGCCTTTTCTGCCTGGTCCGGGGAAACCGGGCGTGGATGAACGCCCTGAAAAATCAGGTCATCGCCCCCTTCCGCCGCTTTTTGGGGAGCCTTTGCTACCGGGTGGACTTCTCCGTGATGGAGGTGCTGTGCATCCTCATCGCCTTGGGGGCGGCGGCATACCTCATCTGGAGCATCATCGCGGTGATCCGGGCCAAGGGCCGCCGGGGTGGCCGCGCCTACAGCGCGGTGCTGGGAGCAGTGTGCGCCGTGCTGACGGTCTACGGGGGCTTCTGCGCCCTGTGGGGCGTGGGGTATTACGCCGACAGCTTTCAGGACCGCTCCGGCGTCTATGCCCAGCCGGTGGCCACGGAGGATCTCACCGCCGTGACGGCGTACTTTGCCCAAATGCTCCAGGAGACGGCAGATACCGTGCCCCGGACGGAAGCGGGCCTCTTTGCCGTGCCCAAGGAGCAGATCCTCTCGGAGAGCACCCAGGTCTACGGGGAGGTGGAGGAGCTCTTTCCCTTCCTGGCCTTCCAGGACCGGGGGGTGAAAGCCGTCCACTTCTCCCGGGTGATGAGCGCCATGAACTTTACCGGCATCTACTGCCCCTTTACCGGGGAATCCAACGTGAATGTGGACTCTCCGGCGTGTCTGCTGCCCTCCACGGTGGCCCATGAGCTGGCCCATCAGCGGGGCGTGGCGGCGGAGGAGGAGTGCAACTTCCTCTCCATCCTCGCCTGCACCACCTCGGGCCTGGCGGATTATACATATTCCGGGTGGCTTTTTGGGTATATTCATCTGGGCAACGCCCTCTATCGGGCGGATCCGGAGGCCTGGCAGGCCATCCGGGACTCTCTGCCGGAGACGGTGCGGGCAGATCTGGCGGACAACAACGCCTACTGGGATCAGTTTGAAGACAAGGCCACCGCCACCATCACCCAGGGGGTATACGACGGCTTTTTGAAAAGCTACGGGGACACCGACGGCGTACAGTCCTACGGCACGGTGGTGGATCTTCTGGTCACCTGGTACCTGCCGCAATCACACTCAGCAGGAGGAACTCCATGAACATTCTCGTGACTTTGGACCGCAACTATCTTCACCCTCTGCGGGTGATGCTGGGCTCGCTGTACCTGAACAATCCCGGCGAGGCCTTTGACGTCTATCTGGTAGGCGACGGGCTGACGGCGGAGGATCTGGCCTCTCTGGAGGCCCTGTGCGCTCCCCACGGGGCACTGCACCCCGTGGAGGTACCGGAGGATCTCTTTGCCGGGGCGCCGGTGGTGCGCTACTACTCCCGGGCCATGTACTACCGGCTGCTCTCCGCCCAGCTGCTGCCTCCCACGTTGGACCGGGTGCTGTACCTGGATCCGGACATCCTGGTCATCGGCCCGGTGCGCCCCCTGTACGACACAGATCTCCAGGGCGCGCTGATGGCAGCCTCCATCCACCGGGGGCTCACGGACATCTCCAGCCGGGTCAACCGCCTGCGGCTGGACACCCCGGAGGCAGAGGGATATTTCAACTCCGGCGTGCTGGTGATGGACCTTGATGCCATGCGGCACCGCATGGCTCCTGAGGAGATCTTCACCTACGCCCGGGAGCACGCGGACGTGCTGATCCTGCCGGACCAGGACATTCTCAACGGGCTGTACGGCACGGAGCTCTTCCCGGTGGACGAGACTCTCTGGAACTACGACGCCCGGCGCTTTGACGCCTACCGCCTCATGAGCCAGGGGGAGAAGGACATGGACTGGGTGGTGACCCATACCGCCATTCTCCATTTCTGCGGCAAGAACAAGCCCTGGCGCAAGAGCTACCGGGGCCGGTTCTCCGCGTTGTACAAATACATCCAGCGCCTGCTGGGAGAAGATCACAGCGAAGGATAAAAAGCACGCGGGACGGTTCGTCCCGCGTGCTTTTTATGTGGCCTGCTTTTGATTCTCAGCGGGGAGGGAGCCGGTACTCCCGCACCACAGCGCCGTCAAAGTCCTTCCAGGTAAAGACGCCCCTCTCCAGGGTCATATACCCGGCGGCGCTTCCCTCCTTGGGCATGGAGGCAGAACCGGGGTTCATCAAAAGGATGCCCTCCGCCTCCCGGCACACCGGCACATGGGTGTGGCCGCTGAGGAGGATGTCCCCGGGGCACAATGGCGGCAGGCAGTCGGGGCCGTACTTGTGGCCATGGGTGGCAAAGAGCACCCGGCCCTCCACCTCCAGCAGGGCGTATTCCGCCAGGATGGGGAACTCCAGCACCATCTGGTCCACTTCGGCGTCGCAGTTGCCCCGAACGCACAGCAGCCGCTCCTTACAGCCGTTGAGCAGGGCCGTCACGGCGCGGGGATCGTAGTCCCGGGGCAGGTCGTTGCGGGGACCGTGGTAGAGGAGGTCCCCCAGCAGCAGCATCCGGTCCGCCTGCTCGGCATTAAAGGCCGCCAGCAGCTTTTCACAGTAATACGCGGAGCCGTGGAGGTCCGACGCGATCATCCATTTCATGGTGGTTTTCTCCTTTCCCCTTCGATCCCTCACAGGGCGTCCACATCCTCGCAGGGATAGTGAATGCCCATCTGGGCCCGGACGTGATCCATCAGCTCCAGCATGTGGATGGTCTCCTTATGGGGCATGGAGGGGCACTCCCGCAGCCCCTCCCGGATGCAGCGGGCAGTCTCCAGCACCTCGTACTCATAGCCGGTGAGCTTGGGCGGGCAGGATACCTCACGCACCAGGCGGCGGTCCCGGTCAAAGACCTTGAGTCCCGTGGGATTGTTGATGTCCTCCACCATCACATAGCCGTCGGTGCCGTAGATGACCCCCAGCTGGTCGGACACGCAGTGGACCCCGGCGGTGAGGTTGGCCACCCGGCCGTCCCGCCAGGTGAGGGTGATGGAGTCTGTGAGGTCCACGCCGTTTTCGTTTTTCGTGCAGGCGCACCGGACGCCGTCGGCCCGGCCGAATACCATCTCCGCAAAGTTCAGGGTGTACACCCCCACGTCCAGCAGCGCGCCCCCCGCCAGTTCCGGCACCACGATCCGGTGGTTCTGGGTGATGGCGTAGCACAGATTCGCCGTGAGCATTTTCGGCTCTCCGATGATGCCGGAGGCGATGGTCTCATCGATGATCTTCCGCATGGGCTGGTAGCGGGTCCAGATGGCCTCCGTCACCAGTACGCCCTTGTCTCTGGCATAGCGGATGGCGTCCTCCGCCTGCCGGGCGTTGACGGTGAAGGACTTCTCGCACAGCACGTGCTTGCCGTGGTCGGCGCACAGCTTGATGAGATGGTAGTGGTGGGAGTGGGGGGTGGCGATGTAGGCGAAATCCAGATCCGGATCCCGCAGCATCTCCTCATAAGAGCCGTAGGCCTTCTCCGCCCCGTACCGGGCGGCAAAGTCCCGGGCCCGGTCTGCGTCCCGGGCGGCCACGGCGTACAGCCGGACAGTATGGTCTCCGCTCTCGTTCATCTTGCGGATGGTCTCCGCCATCACCCCGGCAATGTAGCCGGCACCCAGAATACCAAGATTCATCGGGAAGTTCCTCCTTACAGCGTGGCCGGGGCCACGGTTTCATTCTTCCTTACTATACAATACAACGCCGCCGCTGTCAAAACGTCCCCGCCGTCCTGATTTTGGACGGCGGGGACGGGGTGCTTTGGGATCTTATTTCATCAGCTCACACACCAGGTCCGTGTACCCGGCGGGATCTTCCAGGGGAAGGCCCGCGATCAGCAGCGCCTGGTCGTAGAACAAAGCGGCGTACTTCTTGGCCTTCTCCGGGTCCGCCGTGACGGCGGCTTCCAGGGCAGCGAAAGCCGGGTGCTCCACATTGAGCTCCAGGATCCGGTCGGCGTGGATGGCGCTGTCCGGCTGGACCGCCTGGAAATACTTCTCCATCTCGAAGGAGAGGCCCTCTCCGGCGGTGAGGCAGACGGGGTGGGACTTCAGGCGGGTAGAGGCCCGAACCTCCTTGACCTTGTCTCCCAGGGTCTCCTTGATAAAATCAAAGGCAGCCTTGTGGGCGTCCTGGGTCTCCTGGGCCTTCTCCCGGTCGCCCTCGGCGATCTCCTGGTCCAGCACGGACCGGAACTCCTTGTCCTGGTAGGTGTGGAGGATCTGGGCGCAGAACTCGTCCACCTCCTCGGTGAAGTAGAGGATCTCCGTGCCGGACTCCCGCAGGCCCTCAGTCTGGGGGAGCTTGTCGATCTTGTCCAGGGAGTCGCCGGCGGCGTAGTAGATATACTTCTGATCCTCCTTCATGCGGGAGACATACTCCGCCAATGTCACGGGCTTTTTCTCCGTGGAGGAGTAGAAGAGCAGCAGGTCCTGCAGCAGCTCCTTGTGGGCGCCGTACTCGCCCACCACGCCGTACTTGATCTGGCGGCCGAAGTTCTTCCAGAAGGTCTCGTAGGCCTCCCGGTCCTCCTTGCACATCTTCTCCAGCTCGCTCTTGATCTTCTTTTCCAGGTTGGCGGCGATGACCTTCAGCTGGCGGTCATGCTGCAGCAGCTCCCGGGAGATGTTGAGAGACAGGTCCGGAGAGTCCACCACGCCCCGGACGAAGCGGAAATGCTCCGGCAGGAGGTCGGCGCACTTGTCCATGATGAGAACGCCGTTGGAATAGAGCTGGAGGCCCTTTTCATACTCCTTGGTGTAGTAGTCGAAGGGGGTGGCGCCGGGGATGAACAGCAGCGCCTTGTAGGTGACGGCGCCCTCGGCGGAGACGGTGATGACCCGCTGGGGATCGGCGTAGTCGTGGAACTTGTCCCGGTAGAACTTGTTGTACTCCTCGGGCTTGACGCTGGACTTGCGCCGCTGCCAGATGGGCACCATGGAGTTGAGGGTCTCCTCCTCCGTATAGGTCTCGTACTCGGGCTTATCGTCGGGAGAGCCCTCCTTGCGGCGGGTCTTGGAGACCTCCATCCGGATGGGGAAGCGGATATAGTCGGAGTACTTGCGCACCAGCTCCTGGAGGCGCCAGGACTCCAGGAACTCGCTGTACTTCTCGTCCTCGGTGTCCTCCTTGATGTGCATGATGATGTCGGTGCCCACACTCTCCTTGTCGCAGGGGGTGATGGTGTAGCCGTCCGCGCCGGAGGAGACCCAGGTATAGCCGCTCTCAGCGCCGTACTTCTTCGTCACCACGGTGATCTTGTCTGCCACCATGAAGGCGGAGTAGAAGCCCACGCCGAACTGGCCGATGACGTCGGTGTCCTTGGCGTCGTCCCCCACCTCCTGCTTGAAGCGGTAGGAACCGGAGGAGGCGATGATGCCCAGGTTGTTCTCCAGGTCCGCCTGGTCCATACCGATGCCGTTGTCGGAGACGGTGAGGGTCCTCGCGTCCTTGTCCACGGTGATGTGGATGGCGAAGTCCTTGCGGGACATGCCCACGCTCTCGTCCGTCAACGCCTGGTAGCACAGCTTGTCGCAGGCGTCGCTGGCGTTGGAGATGATCTCCCGCAGGAAGATCTCCTTATGGGTGTAGATGGAGTTGATCATCAGGTCCAGCAGCCGCTTGGACTCCGCTTTGAATTGTTTCTTGGCCATAGAAGCCACACTTCCTTCTTCGTGTATTTTTTCACAACTTAGTAATATAGCACGCCGCGACCCATAAATAAATGACCAATTTGTAAATTTCAGGGAAAACCGGTTGTTTCTCCTGCTGTTTCCGAGTAAAATAACTATCATCTCAAAGGGCGCGAAAGGAAGACTGTTTATGGGTTTGTTCCGCAGATTTGCCAATGCGGTGGCGCGGTTCATGTACGGACGAAACGGCATGGATCAGCTGAATTTACTGCTGGTGGTATGCGTATTGGTCTTGTACCTGGTGTCCGGCCTGTTGGCGGGGCGGCAGGATCTGCTGGCCATCATCCTGTACTGGATCGCGCTGCTTTTGTGGCTGCTGGTGATTTTCCGGATGTTCTCCAAAAACCTCTACAAGCGCCGGGCGGAAAACGCCAAATTCGCCGGCTGGATGTGGAAGCTCAAAAGCGCCCAGGACGGCGCCAGAGCCCGCCACGCCGACAAAGACCACAAGTATTTTACCTGCAAGAACTGCAAGACCATCTGCCGGGTGCCGGTGGGGAAGGGGAACATCATCATCACCTGCCCCAAGTGCGGCGCCCAGATCAAGGCCAAGACCTAATCGGGCAGGGACGCCGGAGCGTCCCTGCTTTTTTGCGGAAAAGGAGCGATCACATGCATATCCGATTGGCCGTTCCGGCGGATGCGCCGGCCCTGCTGGCCATTTACGCCCAGTATATCGAAACGGGCATCACCTTTGAATACCAGCTTCCCAGCCGGGAGGAGTTTGCCCGCCGGATCCGGACCTTCGGGGAGGCGTATCCCTATCTGGTCTGGGAGGAGAAGGGCCAGATCCTGGGGTATGCCTATGCCCACCGGCAGGCAGAGCGGGCAGCCTATCAGTGGAACGCAGAGCTGTCCGTCTATCTGGACCGGGACCACACCGGCGCCGGCCGGGGCCGGCATCTCTACACCGCCCTGATGGAGCTCCTGCGGCTTCAGGGGATCCGGACGGTATACGCCCTGGTGACGCTGCCCAACGAAAAAAGCGAGGGGCTCCACCGGAGCCTGGGGTTCCGTCTGATGGGGGTTCAGCGCAGCACCGGCTACAAGGACGGCGCCTGGCGGGATGTAGCCTGGTTTGAAAAGGCCATTGCCTCCTACGATCCGGACCCGGCGCCCCTGCGGCCCTTCCCCCAGGTACCGCAGGATCAGGTTGCGGCCATTCTGGAGCGGGCGTGAGGAACCCCCGTCCCGGGTGGAACCGGAAGCGCAGCACGCAAAAAAGAGGAGAAGCCTTTCGGCTTCTCCTCTTTGATTTGACAGGAGTCGCTCGGACTCAGCCCTTGCAGACGGGGACGATCCAGCCCTTGGTGTCGGGGATCTTGCCCCACTGGATGCCGGTGAGGGTATCGTAGAGCTTCTGGGTCAGCTCGCCGATCTTGCCGCCGCTGATGGCGACCTTGTCGCCCTTCCAGTCCAGCTCCTTGACCGGGGAGACGACGGCGGCGGTGCCGGTGCCGAAGACCTCTTCCAGCTTGCCCTCATGGCCGGCCTTCATGATATCGGCGATGGCCACGTGCTCCTCCTTGACCTCGTAGCCCCAGTCCTTGAGCAGCTCGATGATGGAGCGGCGGGTGACGCCGGGCAGCACCGTGCCGGTGCAGGGAGCGGTGTAGATCTTGCCGTCGATCTTGAACATGATGTTCATGGAGCCGACCTCTTCCACGTACTTCTTCTCCACGCCGTCCAGCCACAGAACCTGGGCAAAGCCCTGCTGCTCGGCCATCTCGCCGGCCTTGATGGAGGCAGCGTAGTTGCCGCCGCACTTGGTGAAGCCGGTCAGGCCGGGTGCCGCGCGGATATACTCGTCTTCCACGTAGATGCGGACGGGATCGATGCCCTCGGCATAGTAGGCGCCGGAGGGAGAGCAGATGATGCAGAAGGTATAGTTCTTGCTGGCGTGGACGCCCATGCCCACATCGGTGGCAAAGGTGAAGGGGCGGATGTACAGGGAGGCGCCGTCAGAGTGGGGCACCCAGTCCTTGTCCACTTCCACCAGGGTCTTCACAGCCTGGACGAAGTCATCCACCGGGATCTGGGGGATGCACATACGGTCGGCGGAGTCCTGCATGCGCTGGGCGTTGCATTCAGGGCGGAACAGCTGAATCTTGTTGTCCGCAGTCCGATAGGCCTTCAGGCCCTCAAAGATCTCCTGAGCGTAATGGAAGATCACGCAGGCAGGCTCCAGGGGGAAGGGCTGATAGGGAACGATGCGGGCATCATGCCAGCCCTTGTCGGGGCTGTAGTCCATCACGAACATGTGGTCCGTGAAAATTTTACCGAAGCCCAGCTTGCTCTCGTCCGTGGGCTTGGCCTTGGGACTGGTGGTCTTGGTGATTTTGATATCCAGCATTTTGATACTCTCCTTTATCATTTAGTTTTTGAAGTTTGTCGGCAGAATAACAAAAGGCTTCCGCGCACGCCTGCCTGCGGCAGGAGAGGCGAAAGCCAAACTTCCGTGGTACCACTCTCATTGCCGCATAAAGACACGGCCACTCGACGCCCCGGTATCGGAGGGCAAACCGGCAAGGCATACTTAGGGCAAAGCCCGTTCCGCCTGCAGCTCCCGGGTGAGGCCGGTGAAACCATTCCCGCCGCCTCGCACCAGCCGGCAGCTCTCTGAAGGGTTCGTTTCCCCGGTATGTCCCGTTCATCACGCAAACACTATCTTCTTTTATTTTATACGCTGATATGGCGGGAAAGTCAAGGGGAAATGCGCGGTGCTTTCCGCCGGTTAGGAGGCGGCGGCCGGGGAATGGATGCTTCTCCGGCCGCCGTGTGTTTTGGCAGACAATAAGAGGGATTACTGGACGCAGGCCATGCCGCGGCGGAACGCCTCGATGTTCAGGGGCACGAACTTGGCCTTGGGGCCGGTGAACATCTCCTGGATCATGGTCTCGATGGTCTCGGGCTTGAGGATCTTGGTGGCAGCCACATAGGCGCCCAGCATCACCATGTTGGCCACCTTGGGGTTGCCCACCTCCTCGGCGATCTTGGAGCAGGGGATGTAATAGGCCGTCAGGTCGGGGCGGGAGACCTTGTCGGTGACCACGTCGCTGTTGACAAAGACCGTGCCGCCGGGGAGCACGCCCGCCTCAAACTTCACCAGAGAGGGCTCGTTGAGGGCGATGAGCTCCGTGGAGCGGGCAAACACGGGAGAACCGATGGCCTTGTCGGAGAGGACCACGGAGCAGTTGGCGGTACCGCCGCGCATCTCGGGGCCGTAGGAGGGGGCCCAGGTGACGTTGAGGCCCTCGGCCATGCCGGCCTCCGCCAGGTTCTTGCCGATGGCCAGACCGCCCTGGCCGCCGAAGCCGGAAATGATGATTTCTTTTTTCATCTTATTTCACCTCCGCGCCGGTATCCTTGATGACTCCCAGAGGATAGTAGGGGATCATGTTCTCCTTGAGCCAGTCGATGGCCTTCAGCGGCGTCATGCCCCAGTTGGTGGGGCAGGTGGAGAGCACTTCCACAAAGGTGAAGCCCTCGCCGGCCATCTGCTTTTCAAAGGCCTTCTTGATGGCCCGCTTGGCCTTGTTGAGGTTGGCGATGTCGGTGACGCATACCCGCTCGGCGTAGACGCAGCCGTCCAGGGTGGACAGCAGCTCCGCCATGCGGATGGGCATGCCGGCCTGCTCCTTGGTGCGGCCCTCCTGGCAGGTGGTGGCCCGCTGGCCGATGAGGGTGGTGGGGGCCATCTGGCCGCCGGTCATACCGTAAATGGCGTTGTTGATAAAGATGGTGGTGAACTTCTCACCCCGCATGGCGGCGTGGACGATCTCCGCCGTGCCGATGGAGGCCAGGTCGCCGTCGCCCTGATAGGTGAACACCGCCTGATGGGGATGGGTGCGCTTGATGCCGGTGGCCACAGCGGGCGCGCGGCCGTGAGCGGCCTCCTGCATATCGCAGTTAAAATATTTATAGGCGAACACGGAGCAGCCTACGGGGCACACGCCGATGGCGTCGTCCAGCAGGCCCAGCTCCACCAGGGACTCGGCTACCAGCTTATGGACGATGCCGTGGTTGCAGCCGGGGCAGTAGTGCAGTTCGGCGTCCGTCAAGCCTTTGGACTTCTGATATACGATTGCCATGTTACTCTGCCTCCTTCAAGGCCTTTTTGGCCGCTTCCTCGATTTCCTCCACGGTGGGCATCACGCCGCCGGCGTGACCCAGGTAGTGGATGGGCTTGCGGCCCTCCACGGAAAGGCGCACATCGTCGATCATCTGGCCGGTGGAGCTCATCTCCACGTCCAGGAAGGCTTTCACGTGATCTGCCTTGGACAGCTCCCGCAGGGCAGCTTCGGGATAGGGCCACAGGGTGATGGGGCGGAAGAGGCCGGCCTTGACGCCCTGGGTGCGCAGGTTCTCGATGGCGGTGAGGGCGATGCGGGCGGGGGTGCCGTAAGCGGTGATGACCACTTCGGCGTCGTCGCACTCCTTGGTGTCCCAGCGGACCTCGTTCTTCTCCATCTCAGCGTACTTCTGGGCCAGATGGTCGTTGTGACGTTCGCACTCCTCGGGATCCATGTACAGGGAGTTGATGATGTTGTTGTGGTCCCGGTCCTTGCGGCCGGTGGTGGCCCAGTCCTTGGGAGGCAGGTCCCGCTTGGGGATGGGGTGCCACTCGATGGGCTCCATCATCTGGCCGATGAGGCCGTCCATCACCACCATGACGGGGTTGCGGTACTGGTCGGCGATGTCGAAGGCCTCCTGGACGAAGTCCACGGCCTCCTGCACATTGGAGGGAGAGAGGACCAGGGTGCGGTAGTCGCCGTTGCCGCCGCCGCGGGTGGCCTGGTAGTAGTCGCCCTGGCCGGGCTGGATGGTGCCCAGGCCCGGGCCACCGCGCATGCAGTTGACGATGACGCAGGGCAGCTCGGCGCCGGCGATGTAGGTGATGCCCTCCTGCTTGAGGCTGATGCCCGGGGAGGAGGAGGAGGTCATGGCCCGCATACCGGAGCCGGCGGCGCCGTACACCATGTTGATGGCGGCTACCTCAGACTCGGACTGGACGAACACGCCGCCGGCCTTGGGCAGGTGGGCGGACATATACTCAGGCACTTCGCTCTGGGGGGTGATGGGATAGCCGAAGAAACAGTCACATCCGGCACGGATGGCAGCCTCGGCAATGGCTTCGTTGCCTTTCCAAAGTTCTTTTTCCACGGTTGACGACCTCCTTTTTCAGAATTTTTCCACGGTGATGATGGAGTCGGGGCAGATCTTGGCGCAGCTGGCGCAGGCAATGCACGCCGTAATGTCCGTTACGTGGGCGGGATGATAGCCCTTGCGGTTGATGACGCTCTGATCGATGGCGACAATGTGTTTGGGGCACACGGTGGTGCAGAGCTCACAGCCCTTGCAGTGGTCGGAATCAAAGGTTACCTTGGCAGTCATGATGGTGTGGTCCTCCTTTCCCCTTTGGCCGGGGTCATTCCCACGGCTTTTTCATTTTAATGGTGATCGGGAATACAGGTCCCGAAAGGTCTGACAATTCTCCGGCGAAGCGGTTCTCCGCCACATGGCACAAAACCGGAATCCCGGTCTGCTCTGAGACGGTCCCTGCCAGGCGGGCGCCCTTGCGGATCTCCTCCGGCGTGGTCTCGCCGCACAGGTGGGTGTTGTTGATGATGCCGCCGCAGGTGAGGCCTGTCACCGCCTCAATGCCCCGCAGGTACGCCACGGCGCTCTCCGGCTCCCGGACCTCCGGGCGGTTGGCGTTGAGCACATAGATGAGCTGGTAGTCCTCCCGGACGATCTTGGGCTGGAACCGGGCCAGCACCCGGGCTCCTACCGGGTCGCCGCCGATGTCCAGCACGCCCCGGATCTCCCGGTTTTCCAGGATGGTCAAAAGCTCCGCCGGCAGGGCCGGCACGTCGGCGTCGGAACACTCCTGGGAGGAGGAGATCACCCGCACGCCGGCCGCTTCCAGCATCTTCTTGCGCTCCCGGGAGCGGAAATAGGGATTGACGATGTCCAGATCCGCCAGCATCACGCCGGCGCCTTCCTCCGCCATCTTCAGGGCCAGATTCACGGCGAACTCGGTCTTTCCGGTGCCGTAGTGGCCGGTGATGATGGAGACCCGGTGCCGGCAAATGTCCAAGGCATTCAAGGGTCGGTCACCTCTCAAAATTTTTTCGATTTGTTGAAAATTGGAAGTTGTATTATTTCTTTTTCTGTTGTATGATGTCATTGTACCCCAATTAAGATATGATGTCAAGTGCATCCGGCCCTTTTGGGGGGGGCTGTGGGAAAAATAACCGCGGCAGCGGCCGCGGGAAGGGAGGTTGATCGGCCATGAGTGCCGGAACGAAGAAGATCAAGCTGTCGGAACAGACAGCGGAGCGGCTGTACGACATGATCGTGGACGAGGGCCGCTATGCCCCGGGCAGCAAGCTGCCCAATGAAAATGAACTCAGTGACGCGCTGCAGGTCAGCCGCACCACGTTGCGGGAGGCCATCTCCTTTCTGGTGGCCCAGGGCGTGCTGGAGATCCGCCGGGGCAAGGGCACCTTTGTGGCCCAGACGCTGCCCACCCAGGCCATGGATCTCACGGCCCTCTCCAGCCTGCGCTCCCGGGTGCGGGCCAAGGATCTTTTCGAGATGCGGCTGATTTTCGAGCCCGCCACCGTGGCCATGGCCTGCCAGCGGGCCACGGACGAGGAGCTGCGTCAGATCCAGAAGAAAGCGGACCGGATGGAGCGCATTGCCGCCGCCGGGGGGGACTGGCCCCTGGCGGATCAGGAATTCCACATGGCGCTGATCCGGGCGTCCCACAACGAGTATATGCGCCGCCTGTACCCCATCATCAACAGTGCCGTCAACGAGATCCTTCAGATCACGGAAAACCGCCAGCAGATGCAGGACATCGCCGTCCGGGACAACCAGCTGATCCTGGAGTTTCTGCTGCGGCGGGACGAGGTGGGGGCCCGCCATGCCATGAGCATCCATATCAAGCACCTCATCAACACTCTCCATGAGGCGTAAGCATCTCCGTACCGCATCCAAAAGGGGATCGTGCCAAGGCACGATCCCCTTTTTTGCAATGATACAGGGTGATTTCCCTTTGTTAAGATCCGATCTTTGTTGATTCTACCGGTACTTTTTGAGACCGTCAGAGGCTCATTTTAGAGATTTCCTGTTTTTTCTCTACCTTTTTATCTGTTTTCTTGGGATTTTTCCGGCGTTTTGCCCAATCCGGCAGTGCTTATTCACAAATTGTACACAAATTTTCCTTCTACCTATTAACAAAATCTAAACGGTCGTGTATAATAGCTGGCAACAGCAAGAGGGTATTTTTTAACGGTGTCTTTGCGTTCTTCCGTATTTTTTTAGCGGAAGCGCCCGGGCACCCCCGCTCCGGCGGAAAAGCACTTTCTGCTGTATCCTTTCCCCCAAGAACGGGGGGAGCACTGACGTTCCGGTCCCAGGCCATCAAACCCGCAGCGGAGATAAGGAGGGAATGTATACCGCGTATACAAAGTGTGCAGGAATCCATTTGCAAGCATAGACCGGGGAACCGGCCTGCGGAGGCAAACCGAATCCGGCAGGGCCTCCGTGAATTTCGGAACATCACGACAGTGAAATAAAAGGAGTGTGTGTTAATGGCAACATTCGTACTGGGCCTTGTGATCCTGTTCGTAGGCGCCGCCATCTACG
>CAJKKQ010000014.1 GCA_905200545.1 uncultured Oscillibacter sp. | reverse complement strand
GAGAGGAGAACACTTCCTCCACCGTCTGGACGAATTCCGGCTCGTTGGCGTGCTTTTTCCTCACGTTTTCGATGACACTTGCCAGATATGCATTCATGTCAATCAGCCTCCTCATTTCGATTTGCATTTCCCCCTGGGGGAATCCTGTGGCCTCTTGTATACAGTGTACCATGTATTCCACCGTGAAACAAGCGGCTATTCGGCATTTTGAATGATATTTTTCCTTTAGATAGAAAAAAATTTGTCATATTTTTGTGAATAGTGCTAAGGAACGGGGGAAATTCATGGCGCAGACTGGTTTTACCGGCTGTTGCGCTTGACTTTCAAATCCAGGAAATTATATAATGTCGGCGGTATATTATGCGTCTGCGGGCGCGCTGAGTTTTGGAGGGAGGAATACCCACATGATGACATATCCGATTGATGTGACAGGGATCCACCGGGAGCTGCCGATCTGCAAGGTGACGGATGATCTTTACATCGGCGCATTTATCGTCTTTGGCGATGCGGAACTGACGGTGGCCTGTGCCCGGGAGCTTTTGAAGCTGGTTCCGGCAGAAGAGTATGATTACATGCTTACAGCGGAGGCCAAGAGCATCCCGCTGATCCATGAGATGGCCCGGCAGTCCGGGGCCGCCAAGTATTTCATTGCCCGCAAGGGCCCCAAGGCCTATATGCCCGACCCCATCCACGTGGAGGATCACTCCATCACCACCGCCGGGGTACAGAAGCTCTACCTGGGCCGGGATGACGCGGATCTGATCCGGGGAAAACGGATTTTGCTGATGGATGATGTCATCTCCACCGGCGGCTCCCTCCATGCCATGGAGAGCCTGGTGGAGAAGGCCGGCGGTACCGTGGCAGGGCGTGTGTCCGTTCTGGCGGAGGGAGATGCCCAGAAGCGGCCGGATATCCGGTTCCTGGCACCGCTGCCGCTGTTCAATTCCGACGGAACTGTCAAAGCATAAAGCACCGCAGTCGCGAACCGGGGCATACCGTCTGCGGACGGTATCCCCGGTTTTTTGAACAGGGGGAGAGAACATGAAAAAACGTGTGGTCTACGCCGTCCCCGGCGGTGGGCTGACGATGCTGGCGGCTCTTTCCGTGCTGCTGATGCTGGGGTCCGCTGTCATCCGGATTGTCTGGGCAGCGGGGGAGCAGGGGATGTCTTCCGCCTTTTTCTGGATACAGATCGTACTGCCTGTGGCGGCCTGTGTGCTGTTCATCCTGATGGTGCTGGCGGACCGGAAGGACCGTCTCTATCGAACGGCGGTTCCGGTATGGATGGGCTGCATCTTCTTTGCTGTAAAGGCTTTTGGGTTTCCAAGTGCCGTACATATGGTGCTGTGCCTGCTGCTCTATACGCTGGTGGCGGTGCTCTACACCGCTACGGTGACGGGGCGTATTCCTACCCAGGTACCGCTGTGGTTTTTGTTTGGCTTGCCCCTTTTGTACCATCTGCTGGTGGAGGATCCCCAGAAGCTGGGCTGGCCGCTCCATGACTGGCTGCCGGAGGTATCGGTGCTTTGCTGCATGGGCGGGCTTTTGTGTGTGTCCCTGGCTATGCGGCGGCACCTTCCGGCGCCGGAGGAGTATGTCCGCCGCTTCGGCGATCGCAATGACGGACGGCGGGTACGGACGCTTTCTCCCATCTTCGCGGTGTCTCCGTACATCATGAAGACCCGGAACACCTCCCAGAATTACATCACCGATCAGATCGAAGTCAGCAACACGGAGCGCTACATTCTGGAAAAGCGCCGGGAGGGCTTGAAGAATTTCGGCATCCTCCATGTGCTGCTGGCGGCCTATGTTCGCACCTGTGCCCGGTACCCGGGGCTCAATCGCTTTATCGCCGGGCAGAAGATCTACACCCGGGACCGGGAGATTGAGATCAACATGACGGTGAAGAAGGAGATGTCTACGGATTCGCCGGACACCGTCATCAAGGTGACATTCGATCCGACAGATACGGCGCAGGAGGTCTACGAGCGCTTCCACGCCCGGATCCGCCAGGTGAAGGATTCTCCCACGGATACCTCCTTCGACGCCCTGGCCGGAGCGTTCAATGCCGTGCCGGGATTGGCCCTCAAGGGATTGGTTTTTGTGCTGCAGACGGCGGATTACTTTGGTTGGCTGCCCCGGTGGCTGACCCGGCTGTCCCCCTTTCATGGGTCACTGTACATCACCTCCATGGCCTCGCTGGGAATTCCGCCTATTTATCATCATCTCTATGACTTCGGCAATGTGCCGGTGTTCTGCTCTTTCGGCCGTAAGCGCCGGGTCTACGAAGTGCAGCGGGACGGCACCGTGGCCCGAAAGAAATATGTGGATTGCTGCTTTGTGACTGACGAACGCATCGTGGATGGCTTCTACTTTGCTGCCGCCATGCGCTCTCTCCATGAGCTGCTGTCGGATCCCTGGCAGCTGGATCGTCCTCCGGAGACCGTCCTGCAGGATCAGAAGTGAAACAGGGAAGCTGAGCCGCACGCCGAAAGGGGTGCGGCTTCTTTATTTTAGACGCTCCTCTTGACAAACGAAAAGAGGCTTATATAATATGAAGTATACTTCATGTGAAGCATACTTCATGTTCATAAGGAGGGGAGGACGATGAAAAACCGGGTGCGGGAGCTGCGCCAGAAGTTGGGACTGACCCAGCAGCAGCTGGCGGAGCAGGTGCGTGTGTCCTCCCGGACCATCATTTCCCTGGAAAAGGAGCAGTACAATCCCTCGCTGCTGCTGGCGTATCGGATCGCCCAGGTGTTTGGGACCTCCGTGGAGGAGCTGTATTGTCTGGAAGAGAATAAGAGACTGGAGGATCAGGAGTATGAACTGGAAGATCTATCATAAGAAGAACTTTTGCGGCGGTCTGTGCCTGCTGGTCCTGGGCGTGGCCCTGCCGGTGACCTGTCTGATCCGGGGCTGGGAGCGCTTCTCCGTTAAGGACGGTGTGCTGACGGTGCTGCTGGTGCTGACGGGCATCGGTATGGTCCTGCGGAGCCTGGATCGGGAGAAGTCCCAGGAGGACCGGAGAGAGGAGCGGGACGAGCGGAACCGATGGATCGAGCTGCGCAGCCAGGCAGTGTGCTACCGGGTACTGTGGTGGTTGGTGGTGGCAGGCTTGTTAGCCTGCGGAGTGGGCTACGGCGTAACGAAAGAGAATGTATACCTGGGCCTGTTCTCAGCTTGCCTGGTGCTGTATCTGGCGGCCTTGGTGTCCCGGCTGGTAAGTAAGATTTACTTTGAAAATCGGATGTAAGGATGTGAAAAACCGGCAGGGGAGAGCTACATTCGCTTTCCTCTGCCGGTTCGGTGACAGTGGTGAGTTATCCGTTGGGATGGCTTTTTTTATAGGTGAGATAGCCCTCCAGGATTAACGACGCCGCCACAGCATCCACGGTTTTCTTCCGCTTTTTGGCATTCTTGCCGCTGCTCATGAGGATCTGGTGGGCGTCGATGGTGGTGCGGCGCTCATCCCAGAGTACCACAGGCAGCCCCGTGACCTGGCGCAGCATATCCGCCATGGCCTCCGCCTTTTCCGCCCGGGGACCCCGGGTTCCGTCCATGTTCTTTGGGTGCCCCAGTACCAGCTCTTCCGCGCCGTGCTGGGCGGCCAGCTGGGCGATCTGCTCCGCCACTGCCTCGGGGCGGTAGGCGTTGATGGTGGTGGTGAAGCCCGCAAGAAAACCAGTGGGGTCGGAAATGGCGATGCCGGTGTGGGCGTCACCGTAGTCGATGGCCATAATGCGCATATGCGTTCCTCTCTTTCCGGATGCAGGGCGTTCCCCCCGGGACGCAGCATGGCTCTGATGGGGGAGAATTGCCCGGATCGTGGGTTTATGATAGCATAAGGAAAAACGGGACGCAAGGAAGTAAAAAATCCTGACAGATTTTTGCAAAAAACAGTTGACCTTCGGTAATCCTTGTAGTATAATCACTCTTACCTGTGAAAAGGGCTTTTTTTTCGCGCGCTTTTTCGCTTTTCAGCGCCGGAGAAAAAGGACCCTTCCAATGGCAGGGAGGCAGTCGGTATCCCCGGCTGAACCGGGACGATACCAATTATAAGGAGGTGCCGTTAGATGCGCGTAAAAGTGACCCTGAGATGCAACGAGTGCAAGCAGAGAAACTACAATACCATGAAGAACAAGAAGAACACTCCGGACAAGCTGGAGCTCAACAAGTATTGTCCCTTCTGCAGGAAGCACACGCTCCACAGCGAGACCAAGTAATTCCGCGGAATTGTTGAGAAAGGGCGTGTAAACGTTAATGGCAGAAGAAGCGAAGAAGAAAAAGGATCGCGGCCTTTGGTTCCGCGAGATGAAAAGCGAACTCAAGAAGGTCGTATGGCCCACCCGCAAGACCGTGCTGGCCAACACCGGTACCGTTTTGCTGTGCTCCCTTCTGATCGGCGCTTGCATCTGGATCTTCGATTTCGTGGCGGTTTCCGCCGTGCAGATGATCCTCAGTGCGTTTGGTGCTTAAGGAGTAATTGACATGTCAGACAGCGCCAAGTGGTATGTGATCCATACCTATTCCGGTTATGAAAATGCCGTCAAGAGCAGCATCGAGAAGTTTGTGGCCGGCCGCGGCATGGAGGATATGATCCTGCGCATGGAAATCCCCATGGAAACCGTTACCGAGGTCACCGATTCCGGCGCCTCAAAAGAGGTGGAGCGGAAGGTCTTCCCGGGCTATGTGCTCATCAAGATGGTCATGACCGACGATACCTGGCACCTGGTCCGCAACGTCCGGGGCGTCACGGGATTCGTGGGCTCCGCCAACAAGCCCATCCCCCTTACGGAGGAGGAAGTGCTTGCCATGGGCATGGAGAAGCACGAGATCGTGGTGCAGTACCAGGTGGGCGACCATGTGAAGATCGTGGACGGCCCGCTGGCCAGCTTTACCGGCGTCGTGGAGGAGATCGAGCCCGAGAAGAACCGGGTGAGCGTCATGGTCTCCATGTTCGGACGGGAGACTCCGGTAGACCTGGAGCTGGATCAGGTAGAGGTCCAGGAGTAAGAGAAACCCGCGCCCCTTGGGGCGCCGCCGCACCGGGCGTTTCCGGCGCAAGTGGGAGGGACGAAGTCCCGCCAAAGACGGCCGCTGGCCGCCACCACATTTATAGATTTAGGAGGTGCTACTGAAGTGGCACAGAAGATTACTGGTTATGTGAAGCTGCAGATCCCCGCAGGCAAGGCAACTCCCGCACCCCCCGTTGGTCCCGCCCTGGGCCAGCACGGCGTCAACATCGCCGCCTTCACCAAGGAGTTCAACGAGCGCACCAAGAACGACATGGGCATGATCATCCCTGTTGTCATCACCGTGTATGCCGACCGTTCCTTCTCCTTCATCACCAAGACGCCCCCCGCGGCCGTCCTGATCAAGAAGGAGTGCAACATCGAGTCCGGCTCCGGTGTCCCCAACAAGACCAAGGTGGCTACCATTTCCAAGGCCTCCATCCAGAAGATCGCTGAGATCAAGATGAAGGACCTCAACGCTGCCAGCCTGGAATCCGCTATGAGCATGATCGCCGGCACCGCCCGTTCCATGGGCGTCGTCGTGGGCGACTGACCGTTTACAACAGCCGAGCGGCGTTGACCGCCGCTCCATACAGTGGGAGGATCGATTCCGAAGAACCACTATGAGGAGGAAGTAACATTGTTTAGAGGCAAGAAATATCAGGAAAGTGCCAAGCAGATCGACAAGAACACCTTGTACGAGGCTGCCGACGGCATGGCTCTCATCTGCAAGACCGCCAGCGCCAAGTTCGACGAGACCGTCGAGCTGCATGTGAAGCTGGGCGTTGACTCCCGGCACGCTGACCAGCAGGTCCGCGGTGCCATCGTGCTGCCCCACGGCACCGGCAAGACTGTCCGCGTGCTGGTGTTCGCCAAGGGCGACAAGGCCGACGCTGCCCGTGAGGCTGGTGCCGACTACGTGGGCGATACCGATATGATGGAGAAGATCCAGAAGGAAAACTGGTTTGACTTTGACGTGGTGGTTGCCAGCCCCGATATGATGGGTGTGGTTGGCCGTCTCGGTAAGGTTCTGGGCCCCAAGGGCTTGATGCCCTCTCCCAAGGCCGGTACCGTGACCCCCGACGTGGCCAAGGCCGTCAAGGAAGTCAAGGCCGGTAAGATCGAGTATCGTCTGGACAAGACCAACATCATCCACTGCCCCATCGGCAAGGTCTCCTTTGGCCCCGAGAAGCTCACCGAGAACTACAACGCTCTCATGGGCGCCATCGTCAAGGCCAAGCCCGCCGCTGCCAAGGGCCAGTATATCAGAAGCTGCGTGGCCGCTTCCACCATGGGCCCCGGCGTCAAGATGAACACCGCCAAGTTGGTGTGATCTCCGGCGAGGGATTTCCCCGCCTGCGGAGTTCCGCTGATAGCGGATAATCCGCGAAAAATCGATATTTGGGTATTGACATTTGTGCAATACTTGAATATAATACCAGATGCGTTCCAAAGACAGCAGGTGGGTTTCCCCGTAAGTCCTGCCGAGGGCGGCAAATGATGATTTGCTATCCGTCCTTGTGTGTCTTTACGCACAAGGACGGTTCCTTTTTTTGAACGCACCTACAATTTCTCTGGAGGTGAACACAAGAATGCCTAACGCAAAGGTCTTAGCCGAGAAGCAGGCCATCGTGGCCGAGCTGACCGAGAAGATCCAGAAGGCTACCGCGGGCGTGATTGTCGACTACAAGGGCATCACCGTTGCAGAAGACACCGCGCTGCGTAAGGAGTGCCGGGAGAGCAATGTGGATTACGCTGTGGTGAAGAACACCCTGCTCCGCTTTGCTTTCAACAACACCGGCCTCAGCGAGCTGGACGGTCTGCTCAACGGTACCACGTCCCTGGCTCTGTGCGAGGATCCCGTGGCTCCCGCCCGTGTCATGGCCAATTACGCCAAGAAGCTGGACGGCAAGTTCGAGATCAAGGGCGGCTTCATGGACGGTAAGCCCGTCTCCCTGGAGACCATCCAGTCCCTGGCTTCCATCCCCGCACTGCCCGTCCTGCAGGCCCAGTTCCTGGGTACCATGCTGGCCCCCATTACCGGCCTGGCTGTCGTCCTCAAGCAGATCGCCGAGAAGAACGGCGCTCCCGCCGAGGATGCCGCTCCCGCCGAGGAGGCTCCCGCAGCCGAGGCTGCTCCCGCCGCTGAATAATTTGCGGCCACACATTTTATTTTACAATTAGGAGGCTACTACAATGTCTGAGAAAGTTACTGCTATGATCGAAGAGATCAAGGGCCTGACCGTTCTGGAGCTCAGCGAGCTGGTTCACGCTCTGGAGGAAGAGTTCGGCGTGTCCGCCGCCGCTATGGCTGCTCCCGCTGCCGGCGCTGCTGCTCCCGCTGCTGAGGAGAAGACTGATTTCGACGTGGTCCTGACCGGCTTCGACGCCGCTGCCAAGATCAAGGTCATCAAGGTTGTCCGCGAGATCACCGGCCAGGGCCTGGCCGAGGCCAAGGCCACTGTCGAGGGCGCTCCCAAGACCCTGAAGGAGGGCGTGTCCAAGGACGACGCCGAGGCTCTGAAGAAGCAGATCGAAGAGGCCGGCGGCAAGGTCGAGCTGAAGTAATTTTGCTCTCAAAGCCACATAGAAAAATTCCCTGTCCTTTGGGCAGGGAATTTTTTTTGCCTGCACACACTGCTTATGAGATATTCCGCCCATGTCCTCCGTATTACAGGTGAAAAGCTTTTCAAGGAGAGAGGCCCATGCTGACAAAGCAGGAATTTGACCGCGCTGCGGAACAGTATCTGGATATGGTGTACCGGATTGCCCTCAACTACTTCCGCCATCCCCAAGACGCGGAGGATATCGCCCAGGAGGTGATGCTCCGGCTATGGCGGGAGGAGGGGGCATTTGGCAGCGATGCCCACCTGCGCTACTGGCTGGTGAGGGTGACGCTGAATCTCTGCCGGGATCACGCCCGCAGCGCCTGGCACAGGCGCACGATCCCCCTGGTGTCCTGTCCGGAGCCGTCCTTTTCCACGCCGGAGCGGTCAGGGCTCTATCAGGCGGTGATGGGGCTGCCTGCCAAGTACCGCCTGCCGCTGTATCTCTATTATTACGAGGGCTATTCGGTGACGGAAGTAGGGGAACTGCTGCGTCTGAACCCATCTACCGTCCAGACCCGTCTGGCCCGCGCCCGGGCAAAGTTGAAACAGGAATTGGAGGAATGAACCATGGAACAGCAGTATCGGGAGATGTTTGATGAGGTGCGCTCCTCCAGCCGTTTACAGGAGGAGGTACGAAAGATGAGCGAGATGGAACGCAAGCCCGCAGGAAAAAGATTTCCCAGGAAAATTCTCATGGCCGCCGCGGTACTGGCAGTGCTGGCCGGAACGGCGGTGGCGGCCGTGGGGGCACCGGGAACCCTGCGGGGCTGGTTTGCCCAGGAGTGGGAGGAGACCACCGGATCCACTATGGACGAAGAACAGCTGGCCCTCATTGACCGGCTGACCCAGCCGGTAGGCGTCAGCGATACGCAAAACGGTGTGACGGTGACGGTGGATTCCGCCACCATTGGAAACAGCACCGTGTGGCTGCTGGTGAAGGTCAACGGGGAATACACGGAGAACACCAATTTTCGATACCACTTTGACAGCATAGACATGACTCTGGACCCGGACCCGGATGAAGTGGGCACACCCGGCGGATACGGTTTTGAATTCCCCTATGCCGGTGTATCCCAGGATGGCTCGCTGACCATGCTGGTTCAATATACCATCGATCTTGCGGGGCAGAGTTCCTTGCTGGATGAGCCCCGGCAGGTCACGCTGCTGCTGGACGACTTGGTATGCAATGATATGACCGCGAGCGGCGACGAGGATGTGGTCCTGGCGGAGGGCCACTGGACCTTGCCCTTCTCCCTGGAGCCCGGGGAGGCGGGGACCATGCTGACCATGGAGGAACTTCAGGCTCCCGCCATGGATTTGTCGACCCAAGACATCCGAACCGTCACCTTGCGGGATGTGGAGATCTCTGCTACGGACATCACTTATGTTCAGCTTGCGGAAGATCAGGAATGGAGCCCCCTGAAATGCGCCCTGGTGCTGGAAGACGGCAGTCAGGTGAACTGGTCCAGCGGCTCCAGCCGCTTCCGGGACGAGGCCAGTACCCAGTGGAGCAGCGTTTATTACTGGCGGGTGCCCGTGGACCTGAGCAAAGTCACGGCCCTCCGCTTTGGTGACGTGGAGATCCCGCTGAACTGAAAAACAGGAAATCTCCCGGCGTGTACAGCGCCGGGAGATTTTTTGTGGTATCCTGTGACCAAACGGGAAAAAATCCTGTCTATGAGGGTGAGAGGGGAGGCGAGGCTATGGAAGACCGGGAGATCCTGGCGCTGTTTCAGCGGCGGGATCAGGAAGCAATACCGGCTTTGGATGCACAGTACGGCGGGCGGCTGCGTGCACTGGCCATGCGGCTGCTGGGGAGTCCCGAGGACGCTGAGGAGTGCATCAGCGATACATATCTCGCCGCATGGAACGCCATCCCGCCGGAGGAGCCTGTATATCTCTTCGCGTATCTGACTGCCATCTGCCGCAACAAGGCCCTGAGTATGCTGGGCCGGGAGAAAGCGCAAAAGCGCCGTGGGGAGCTGGTGGCGCTGACGGCGGAACTGGAGCTGTGTATCCCCGATGAGCGGCGAGAGATGGAGCAGGATGCCCGGGAGATCGGGGAGGCCCTCGGCCGCTTCCTGGCGGGCCTGGGAGGGGAGAACCGCCGGTTCTTCCTGCGGCGCTACTGGTACGCCGAGAGCGTAAAGGAGGTAGCCCAAAACTGCGGCGTCAGCGAGAGCAAGGTCAAGATGTCGCTGCACCGGACGAGGAAAAAGCTGAGGGAATTTTTGCAGAAGGAGGGACTTTGGCAATGAACGGACAGGATCTATATGAGGGGCTGCGGTATGTGGATCCGACTTTGCTGGAGGAGGCCATGGAGCCGGTGAAACGGCCCAAGTGGCGGCGGTATCTGCCGGTGGCGGCCTGCCTGTGCCTGCTGCTGGCGGGGACAGCGGCGGCAGTGCTGCACAGTGTGGAGATCCGGATTCTGGATGTGGAGCACCTGGAGGATTACCGGGATGCGGATCCTACCTTGAAATCCATCCAGAACGGATCGGCGGACCAGGCGTACCAGGCGGCGGCTGAAGTGGAGATCACGCCTCTGGCATCCTTGTCGCAGCAGATTCGGGAGGATGCTGCGGCAGGCAGGAGAAGCCATAAATTTGACAGTTGGGACGAGGCAACAGAGTATCTGGGTGTCGACCTGCCGGGTCCGGAGGGCCCCACTGACCTTTCTTTCAAGCTGGAGGAGGGGCAGATCTCGGAGATCAGGCTCAGCGTGCACAACACATATGAGGGGGAATGGCACGCTGGAATCGGTGTGACAGCATATCTGTACACGGAGTATTACTCCGGAGAGCCGGGAGAATTTGTGCTGTTCCACGGAGATTTTGAAGAGATTCAGGCAGAGGAACTCACACTCTCCAATGGGGACACCGCTCAGCTGGTTCCAGTGTTCGCCAGTAATGGCTTCGGAGCAGTGATGGCCTTCATGGCTCGGGGACAGGGATTCTATATAGCGGATGCCGTCTGCCCGGAGGAATACGAGCAGCAGGCGACAGAGGAGGTGATCAGGCTCCTGAGCGGCATCTGACCCCAATCAAAAAGAGACGGCTTATGCCGTCTCTTTTGCTATGTACGACTTCACAGGAACTGGCAGAGGAGGATGGGGAAGAAAATCGCCGGAACCATATTCATCACCTTGATCTTGGTGATATTCAGCATGTTCAAGGACAGGGCGATGATCAGCAGGGAGCCCACACAGGTCATCTCACCGATGACGGTGTCGTTTTGCAGCAGCGGCGCCAGGAAGGCGGCCAGCAGGGAGATGCTGCCCTGATAGAGAAACACCGCCACGGCGGAGAATGCCACGCCGATCCCCAGAGAGGAGGCGAAGACGATGGAGATGATCCCGTCCAGCATGGCTTTGGCAAAAAGCATGTCGTGATTGCCGGTAAGGCCGTCGTTGAGAGCGCCCACAATGGCCATGGCTCCCACGCAGAAGAGAAGGCTGGCTGTGAGAAAGCCCTCTGCAATGGTAGCTGTGCCGCCTTCGTGAAAGACCCGCTTTGTACGCTCCTGTACCCAGTTGCCCAGTGTCTGCATCCGTCCGTTCAGATCCAGCAGTTCTCCAATCAGACAGCCCATCACCATGGATAAGATCGAGATCAGGGAGTGTTCCCCTTCCAGACAGCCGCTGATGCCCAGATACATCACGCACAAGGCGGCACCCTGGGTGATGATGGTTTGTAGGCGCAGTCCTGTATTGGTAGCCCCGGCAAAGAGCGTGGAGAAGCGGGTACCCAGCCACTTGATAAGCAGCCCGACGGCGGAACCGACTAAAATAGCCAGTACATTGACAATGGTGCCGGTCAGCATGGGACGACGCCTCCTTTTCCTACAATGAGATCCCGCACAATGGCACTGCCCAGCAGCAGCCCGGCGGCGGCGGGAACCCAGGGGGTGCTGCCTGGTACACTGCGGCGCCCCGGCGGTGGGGCCTCCAGCTGTTGCGCCTCCACAGCTTCCTCAGGACTGAATACTACTTTTACATGTTCCATCCCCAGCCGCCGAAGTTCACGGCGCATGACCCTTGCCAGGGGGCATCCGTAAGTCTTGGACAGGTCTGTCAGACGCAGGAGGGAGGGATCCAGCTTGTTGCCGGTACCCAGGGCCATCACCAGGGGGATTCCCAGGCGACGGGCGGTCTGGGCCAGATCCAGCTTGCAGGAGACCAGGTCGATGGCATCTGCAATGTAGTCATACCGGCAGCCCTCCGGGAAAAACTGCTCCCGATGGGCGGCGTCGTAGGTGGCGTGGATGGGATGGAGCACCAGAGCGGGATTGATATCCAGCAGCCGCCGGGCCACTGCCTGCACCTTGGGCTGCTCCAAGGTGGAGTGGAGGGCTTCCAGCTGGCGGTTCAGGTTGGTGAGGCTTACGGTATCCTGATCTACCAGCGTCAGTTCACCGACACCCGCCCGGGCCAGACACTCCGCCGTATAGCTGCCCACACCCCCCAGACCGAAGAGAATCACGTGGCTTGCCGCCAGGCGGGCCTGAGCCTCCGGCCCCCAGAGCATTTCACTGCGGAGGAATTGATTTTCCATAGCGTGCTTGTCTCCTTTTCCTGTTTGGGGGAGTTTTCCCCGGAAAAAAGATGCCGGCTTTAAAAAGCCGGCATCTTTTGCCTGAATCAATCAGCCAACGAACCGCATACCGAAGGAGCTCTGCTCAGCGGTATAGCCTTCAACTTTCTCCTCGCTCCAAGTGGCCATGTCATCGGACTTGAGAGCATTGGTGACCTGCAGCTCCCAGTAGGTCTCGGGAGCGGTACCCACGAAGTACATGATGTGGTAGCCGTAGGTGGTCTTCACGATGCCGGTGTCGCCGCTCTGACGGGCGGGATCGAAACACCAGTCCTCAAACTCGGAGACCATGGTGCCGAGCGTGACATCCTCGTAGAGACCGCCCTGGGCGGCATTGGAGTCCGTAGAGTTCTCCTTGGCCAGTTCGGCAAAGGAGTCCTCAGTGGCCTCGCCGGCCTTCCACTGAGCCAGCAGATCCTCGGCCTTCTGCTTGGCCTCGGCGTCCTTGGCCTCCACATCGGCCTCGTAACCCTCGTCATCGGAGCTCAGCTCAGAATCCTCCGGCTGGATGAGAATGTGGCGGACATTGATGGGGTGATAATCGTGGAGCCGCTCGTTGAAGCCCACCACATAGTAGGCGGAGCCGTCGGTGTCCTCCAGCACGGCGGTATCGCCGGCCTGGCGGGCAGAGTCAAAGAGCCAGTTCATGACAACGCTGTCACTGTAAGTGCCGGCTTCGGCAGAGGTGACAGAAAGTCCTGCGTCATCCGCCAGCTGCTCCAGATCGCCGCCAGCCTGCCAGTCGGCATAGAGCTGATCGGCGGTAGCCTTGGCATCAGCCATGGCCTGGGCGGTCATCTCATCGGTGACCTCAATCTCGTTGCCGTCTTCGTCCGTAGTGGCGGCAGCGCCGCTGATGCGGACATACTGGTAAGATACCTGATCGTAAGCGTTGGGATCCTCGTTATAAGCGGCGGTGAGCTCGTCTTCCGTATAGGTCAGGTTGTCCTGATGATCCTGAGAATAATACTGGGCCAGGAGGGAACGCTTGAGCTGTTCCTGATACACCTTTTCGGTCATGGTGCTGCCGTAGATCATGCCCAGGTACTGCTTTTCCGTGTAACCATAGCTGGAAGCAGTGCTCTTGAGAGCCTCCAGAGAGCTGTCATAGTCGGCCTGCATCTCATCGTCCCAGGTGAAGCCTTCCTCAGCGGCGGCGTCATTGAGGGCCTGGACGCTGGTCATGTAGTCCAGGGTCTGCTCCATGAAGAAGTCGAACCAGGACTGGTCGTCGCTGTAGGTCTGATCCCGCAGATCGGCGGTGGTGTCCAGACCGATATAGCTGAGATAGTAATAGTTCTGGTTCACCCAGTTGGTGTAATAGTTCTGGAAGTAATAATTGACCTCAGCGGCGGTGTATTTTTCACCGTTGATGGTAGCGGCAGTAGCCATCTTGGGAATGATGTTGGATTTCCAGATCACTGCGATGATCGCCACGATCAAAAATACCACGCCAATGGTGCCATAGAGGATGTTGGTACGCTTTTCCTCCTTGCGCTGCTGTGCCTCACGGGCGGTCTTGGGATTGCTCCAGTCGGAACCGGAGAGATCCTGCCGGTTTTTCTTTTCTCTTGATGCGCTCATTTGTGTTTCAGTCCTCTCAAGTATTGGTGCAAGGTTCGCAAGAAACCGTAATTACGCACTCGCTTATTATAATGGAAAAGCGCCGCATGTGCAAGGGGAAATTCTCTGGAATTCCGGTTCTGGGGCGGAGATTGGGGCAAATTACGCCAGTAAAAAAGCGGAGCAGTGTTTTTCTGCTCCGCCGGTGCCGACAATACAGGAAGATCCCCGCAGCGGCCGTGTAGGACTCGTTATAACCTGCACCTTCAAGGCCAGGTGGGTCGCCTCCAGCCCGCTTTATCGCTTCCAACTTCCAACCGCAGACGGCAGTCGGGAGGCCTGCGAACCACGGACTGATCCGGCATCCCTTATAACGAAATGTGGGTTAAAAAAAGACCTATCACGAACCCCGCAGGGATCCTTTACAACGTATCACAAAAAGCGGCGGAATGCAATCGAAACCGCGCTCTCAGCCATCGTCTTCCTCGTCGAACAGTTCTTCCATAAAGCGCTCATAGACTGCATCCAGTTCCTCATCGGAGTCCAGGGTGGAAAGCAGATCCTCACCGTCTTCATGGATGACCTTCAAAATCACAAGACCGCTGTCCGGATCTTCTTCTTCGCCCTCGGTCTCAGCGGGGAAAAACGCCTGATACTGCTGCCCGTTATACTCCAGAGCGGAGACGAATTCCAAAACGATCTCCTGACCGTCCTCATCGGTGACTGTCAGGAAAGTGGGGCCGAACTCCTCACTCATGTGCGCATGCTCCTTTCGTGTATGCTGGCATTATTGTAACTGACTTCCGGAAAGATTGCAAGGGCCGGAAGTTTTGAAAATACGGAAAAGCTCAAAGGAACTGACGGGATTATCCTGCCCAAAACAAAGAAACCCATGCGAACAGGGAACTTTTTCTTGACGAATTACGACTTTTTCAATATTGACACGGGATGTTAGAATAGTAGATATTATGGATTCGTGCGGCCACGCGCCATGCGGCGGCACGGCACAGCAACGGGGGAGAATCCCCTACAAAAATCTGAGCAAAGGAGGTGCCCTGAGTTGGAGCACGGAAAGCGGGAATCCATTCCTGAGCGGCCCCCCCACCGGCAGGGGACCAAAAAGAAGCGGCAGGGGAGCAGCGCAGGCCATCGGGTGCTGTTTGTTTTGGGGACATTGGTGCTGATCGGGGTGTGCACGTCTGCCATCATCGCCGGTATCTTTATGAAGTACGTCAATACCACCCTGGCGCCCACCCTGTATGTCAACGCGGACGACTACAACATGAGCTACAGCTCCTTTGTCTACTATCAGGACAAGGAGACCCAGGAGTGGAAGGAGTATCAGACCCTCTACGGGGAAGTGAACCGCGTCTGGGTGGATATCGAGGATGTGCCGGATGCCCTGTGGCAGGCGGTGGTGGCCATCGAGGATGAGCGGTTCTTTGAGCATAACGGCGTAGACTGGAAGCGGACTGCCGGCGCCACACTGAACATGTTCATCGGCATGCGGGATACCTTCGGCGGTTCCACCATCACCCAGCAGCTGCTCAAGAACATGACCTTGGACAATGCCGGTACCGTCAATCGCAAGGTCCGGGAGATCTTCCGGGCATTGGAGTTTGAGAAGAATTACAGCAAGAAGGACATTCTGGAGCTGTATCTCAACTATATTTACCTGGGCAAGAACTGCTACGGCGTGCAGACGGCCGCCCAGTTCTACTTTGGAAAGGATGTCAGTGAGTTGACCACGGCGGAGTGCGCCTGCCTCATCGCCATCACCAACAACCCCTCCATGTATGGACCCATGTCCGACATTGAGGTCCCAGTGGAGCAGGATGACGGCACCATCCGGTACAAGACCCCACGGGAGTTGAACAAGGAGCGCCAGGAGCGGATCTTGGACAAAATGTGCAGCAAAGAAGTGGTGGGTCCCGCCACCCTGGAGGGGGACTATATGGACTCCAGCACCTGGGGACCCTTCCTCACGGAGGAGGAGGCCCAGGCGGCCAAGGACGAGGTCCTGCAGTTTACCGACGGCACCACCTCCACCGAAAGTCTGACAACGGAGGTCTCCGGTGCCAGCGGCATCAACTCCTGGTTCGTGGACCAGGTGATTCTGGATGTCTCCAAGGATCTGGCGGAAGTGAAAGGGATTTCCGAGGGCGAGGCCCGGACGCTGCTCTACAGCGGCGGCTATAAGATCTACACCACCCTGGACCCGGAGATCCAGGAGATCGCGGAGTCTGTCTATGAAGATCGGGGCAACCTCAATAACCTCACCTCCTCGGATGGTCAGCCCATCCGATCCGGCATCACCATCATGGATCCCTATACCGGTGACATCGTGGCCTTGGTAGGCGACATGGGGGAGAAGACCGGCAACCTCATTACCAACTATGCCACGCAAAAGCGCCAGCCGGGCTCCTCCATCAAGCCGGTGACGGTATATGCCCCGGCACTGGACGCGGGGGCCATCACCATGGCTTCCACCTTTGATAACTATCCTGTCCGGCTGCTCAACGGCACGCCGTGGCCCAAAAACTCCCCCAACACCTATACGGGCATGACCACCTTGGCTACCGGTGTGGCCAAGTCCATCAACACGGTGGCCATCCAGGCTCTGGAGCGGGTAGGCGTAACGGAGGCCTATGCCTTTGCCACAGAGAACCTGCATCTGGGGCTGGTGGCCCAGGATATGAATGAGAGCCCTCTGGGTCTGGGCGGCCTCACCTACGGCCTGTCCACCGTGGAGATGGCAGCGGCCTACTCCACTTTTGCCAACGGCGGAATCTACAACTCTCCCCGAACCTATGTCCGGGTGGAGGACCGGGACGGCAATGTGGTTCTGGAGAACGAGACCCAGAGTGAGGAGGCCATGAAGGAGACCACCGCCTACTTCATGAACAAGTTGCTCAAGGGAGCTGTGGCCAACGGCACCGGCTCCAGCGCAAACTTCAGCGGCATGACCATTGCCGGTAAGACCGGTACCACCAACGATAACTACACCCGCTATTTCGTGGGCTACACGCCTTACTATGTGGCGGCAGTGTGGACGGGCTATCAGTACAATGCCCGGGTCAGCTATAACGGCAACCCCGCTATCACCCTCTGGAAAAAAATCATGCAGCAAGTCCATGAAGACCTGCCCTACAAGGATTTTGAAACGCCTTCCAGCGGGCTGGTTACTGTTCAAGTCTGCAAGGACAGCGGCATGCTGGCTGGTGAAGCCTGCGCCCTGGATCCCCGGCAGGATCGGATCCAAACGGTGACGGTGGCGGCGGGAACAGCGCCCACCGAGACCTGTACCATGCACGTGGTGCGGGATTACTGCACGGAGGGCAACTGCCTGGCCGGCGAGTACTGCCCGGAGAGCTCTGTGGTGCAGAGGGCATTTCTGGATCACGTCCGGGAGGACTACGGGCCCAATATCAAAGCGGATGACGATGCGTATCTGCTGAGCACCGTGGAGGAGGCCTTTGCGGAGACTGGCTGCACGGTTCACTCCTCGGAAACTGTGGTACCGGAGAATCCAGAGGACGGAGAGAATCCCGCCATTGATCCCAATGATCCCAACTATGATCCCTCCGGCGGATTCGGAGACGAGAATATGGATGATTCCAACAACGGAAACTCCGAAAGCAATACCGGTGGAAATTCCAGCGGCGGAAACTCCGGTGGTGGAAATACCGGCAATGCCGGGGATGACTGGTGGAGCGGATTCTGGAACAGCGGAACCTGACGAAAAAAGGACGTCTCAATTTGAGGCGTCCTTTTTGTATGTTTCATCAAAACCTACCGGGAAAGGAGAGGGACATCTTCGCAGCAGGTCAGTCCTTGAGAGCGGCGCAGTCAGCGGGGGCACCGGAGAGCATCTCCAGGCCATGAGCCAAGGAGGGGAGGACTGCCTCCAGATTCTCCTTGGCAGCTTTGGGGGATCCTGGAAGGTTCACGATCAGGGTTCCGCCCCGGATACCTGCCTGAGCCCTGGAGAGCATTCCCCGGGGTGTGATCTGCATGGAGGCATGGCGCATGGCCTCCGGGATCCCCGGTGTCAGCCGCTGGCACACAGCCAGGGTGGCTTCCGGTGTTACGTCCCGGGGAGAGAAGCCGGTGCCGCCGGTGGTGACGATCAGATTCACCGGATGCTCATCACACAGTGCCCGCAGGGCGGCTTCGATACGGATCTGTTCATCCGGTACCACCAGGGCGGTCTGGATTTTATACCCGGCGGACTGGAGTATTTCGGCGACAAGAGGGCCGCCTGCGTCGGGGCGTTCTCCCCGAAAGCTGCGGTCACTGACGGTGATGACGGCGGCTGTGAACATAAGGTAATTCTCCTTTACAGTTATTGAAATAAAAGAATATCTTCCGGTGCAACAGATACGGTAAGCCGGGATGGGGCCCCTATGGTCCTCCATGCTGTCCTGTCCAGTTCCATCCGCAGAAGGGGGGCACCCGAGGCGGAATTTTCCGGCCGCAGCAGTATGGCAGCGGCGGTCAGATCCTCCACTACCCGCTCTACGGTGCAGGGAATGGCGTTGAAAGCCCCTGCTTCCGATGGGATCACCCGGCGGGCACGGATACCGGCACGACGCACGGAGGGAGGAACGTCAGGGCAGGAGAGGGTAACACCCCACTGGGGAATGACCAGGGTGCCGTTTCCCGGCAAAACATCCAGAAAGTTCTCACATCCGGAGAGACGGGCGGCAGCTTCCGTGGACGGATGGGCAAATAGATCGGCGGTATCTGCCGGCAGCTGAGTGCGGCCATGATCCATGACACACACCCGGTTACAGTTGCGATAGACCTCGCCCCGGTCGTGGGAGACCCACACCACGGTGCCGGGAAAAGCGGAGAGGGTGTCCGCCAATTCCAACTCCAGCTGCTGTCTGAGGTAGCTGTCCAGGGCAGAGAAGGGCTCGTCCAGCAAAATGGTACGAGGCTCTGATGCCAGGATCCGGGCCAGGGCGCAGCGCTGCTGTTGGCCGCCGGAGAGCTGATGGGGCCGCAGCTCCGCCACTGCCTCCAGCTCCATGCGGCGAAGCAGTTCCGTCACGGCAGCTGTGCGGCGGGATTTCTCCCGGACTGCCACCGCGATGTTCTGCCGGACCGTCATGTTGGGGAAAAGGGCATACTGCTGAAAGAGATAGCCCACTTGCCGCCGCTGGGGCGGAAGATCGATTTTGGCGGCGCTGTCGAAGAGGGGAATGCCATCCAGAGTGATCTGGCCCTCATCCGGGGTCAGAATCCCGGCAATGCACTTGAGGGTCACGGATTTCCCGCAGCCGGAAGCGCCCAGCAGGGCCAGGACCTCGTTTTCCGCGTCAAACCGGGCTTCCAGATGGAACGCGCCCAGTGTTTTTCGGATATCCACATGGAGCATCAGGCCCGTACCTCCTTTCCATTCCGCTTTTGTCGGCTTTCCAACAGATTGACCGTCAGCAAAAAGACGGCGGAGATGGCGATGTTCACCAGCACCCAGCGCAGAGCGCCGGCGTCGTCGTTGGTGCGCCAGAGTTGGTAGACGGTAGTGGAGATGGTGGCGGTACGTCCGGGGGTGTATCCGGCGATCATGGAGGTGGCTCCATACTCGCCCAGGGCCCGGGCAAAGGCCAGCACCGTCCCTGCCAGGATGCCCTGGCGGCACACCGGCATCCGGATACGCCAGAAGATATAGGTATTGGAGAGGCCAAGGGTTTGCCCGGCCTCCGCCAATGTATGGTCAAAACTCTCAAAGGCGCCCCGGGCAGTGCGGTACATCAGGGGAAAGGCCACCACCACGGTGGCAAAGATAGCAGACCACCAGGTCATCACCAGTTTGATGTCGAAGGTTTCCAGCACCCAGGCACCAAGGGGGCGCTTGGGCCCCAACAGGATCAGCAGCAGCCAGCCTACCACTGTGGGGGGCAGTACCAGCGGAAGCGTCAGCACCACATCCAGTACGCCTTTTACCAGACGGGGAAGCTTGGCAATATAGTAGGCCGTAAAAATGCCCAGGAAGAACACAGCCACCGTAGAGATGGCGGCGATACGCAGCGAATTGTAAAGGGGATACCAGTCCATACGCAGAACCTCCTGAGAGGGAATGGGAAAGATTGCCTAGCAAAGCAATGCGGAGAACCGGGGAGCGGACAGGATGTGTCCGCTCCCCGGTCATTACGCAGGTTTAGGATTCCGCGGCTCAGACCAGGGGAGAGAAGCCCACGGCCTCAAAACAGGCAAGGGCCTCATCCGTGGAGAGGAAGTCCAGGAACGCCTTGGCGGCCTCGGGATTGGCGCTGTTCTTCATGACGGCGGCAGGATAGATCACTTGGCCGCACATGTCGGCGGTGGCTTCGTCCACCACGGTCAGGCCGGCGGAGAATGCGTCGGTGGCGTAGATGATGCCGCAGTCCACTGCCCCTTCGCTTACCTGAGTGGTGACCTCCTTGACGTTGGAGCCGTATGTAATGCAGCCAGCAATGGCGGCTTCATCGATCCCGTAGTAGGCAAAGATCTTCTGGGTGTACTGGCCTACGGGGACGTCGCTGTTGCCCATGGCCAGCATCACATCACCGCTTTGGAGCAGTTCCGCAAGTTGGTCAAAGGTTTCGATCCCCTTGGGATTCCCCTCGGGAACTGCCAGCGTTACTTTGTTTTCCAGCAGATCCAGCCGTGTGGCGCTGTCTACGAAGTCCAACCCCTCGGTATTCTCCTCACCGCCCTGGGCATCCAGCTGGTTCATCTGCTTGGGAGCGGCGGAGATGAAAACATCGCAGTCGGCTCCCTCCTGGATCTGGGTCTTCAGGGTGCCGGAGGAGTCATAGGTGGGCACAATGGTAACGCCCTCATTGGCCGCTTCATAGGCAGCAATGGCCTGGTTCAGGGATTCTTCCAGGGAGGCGGCGGCGAAGACATACAGCTCCACAGGCTCTGCGGTCTCCTGGGTCTCTTTTTCGGCAGGCTCCGTGGTTTCCTCCTGTGCAGAGGATCCGCAGGCGGTGAGGGCCAGTACCATGGACAGGGCCAGCAGTAAAGACAGCGCTTTTTTCATGGGGGATCTTCCTTTCTGATGATAATATGTTCTGTCCGCCAATGCAAGGGCGGTGTTGAACTAACGTGATATTCACTTGAGAATAACGATGCGGGAACGATATGCGCCGCAGATACGGCGCATATCAAACGCACTTTATTTTCCGAAGGGGCACTCCGGCCAGTGGCAGGGCTTGCATCCCAGGCACAGCCCGCCCTCGCCCAGAGCCACGATCTGTTGCCGGGTCACCGGCACATCCGCTGCTACAAAGGGCAGCACCAGATCGAAGATGGTGGCGCCGGCGTACATGACGCAGCCGGGGAGGCCCATGACAGGGGTACCGTCGTCGTAGTAGCCCAGCAGGAACATAGCGCCGGGCAGTACCGGAGCGCCGTAGGTGATGATCTTTGCCCCGCTTTCCTTGATACCACCGGGAGTGTTGTCATCGGGATCCACGCTCATGCCCCCGGTGCAGAGGATCACATCGGCGCCGGTGGCCCGGGCTTCCGCAATGGCATTTGCCACGTTTTCCACCCCGTCGCCGGAGTAGGAGACAGAGAGGGTCTCGATGCCGTAAAATGCAAGCTTGTCCTTCACCACCGGGGTGAAGGTATCCTGAATGAGACCCTTTTTCACCTCACTGCCGGTAGCCACGATGGCAGCAGTGCGCCGTACCCAGGGCTTGAGCTCCAGCAGGGGCGTGTACCCGGCGGCCTGCTCCGCCGCTTGCAGCTTCTCCTCCGGGATGATGAGGGGGATCACCCGCATGCCTGCCAGCTTGTCGCCCTTGCGGACGGCGGTTCCGCCCTTCCGGGTGGCGATCATGATGTCCTCAATGGAATTGACGGCCATCAGCTTTTCGGAATTTACCCGAAACAAGCCGTCACAGGCGGCTTTCAGCTCGATCTTGCCCTCTTTCACCTCGCTGCGGTCCATGTGGTCGCCCACGCACAGGGCATACAGCCGCTCGGCAGCGTCATTTTCGTGGAGCATTCCCGGCGTCATCTCCCAGACGTACAGGTGCTCCTTGCCCATGGAGAGCAGCACCGGGATATCCTCCTGTGTCACCACATGGCCCTTGCGGAACCGGGCGTCCTTGTACTGATCTTTGATAATTTGGGTGAGGTCGTGGCAGAGCACATGGCCCACGGCATCCTCGGTTTTGATGAGTTTCATTTCTCCGCCTCCAGGATTTCAATTTCGTCTCCGGCCCGGACGGTGCCTTCTTTCACCACCACGGCAAAGATGCCCTCTGTGGGCATGACGCACTTGCCCACCGCCTTCTTGATGGCGCAGTCGCTGTGGCACTCCTTACCGATCTGGGTCACCTCCACCTCCGTCTCCCCAATACGCAGATGGGTGCCGATGGGCAGAGATTTCAGGTCGATACCCCGGGTATTGATGTTTTCGGCAAAGATCCCCACGTCCAGAGGGATAGGGCAGGCGGCACGCATGGTGTCCACGCTCTCCTCTGCCAGGAGGGAGATCTGCCGGTGCCAGTCTCCGGCGTGGGCGTCTCCCACGATGCCGTGACGCAGTTTCAGCTGGATTTCCGGAACGGGATGCTTGATAATCCCCTTTTTTTCGCTGATATTGACGGATACGACAGTGGCCAAGTGGCTCACTCCTTTATTTTGTAGTCTCCGCTTTTGCCGCCGCATTTTTCCAGCAGGCGGATATTGGTGATGCGCATGTCCTTCTGGACGGCCTTGCACATGTCATAGATGGTCAGAGCCGCCACTGACACTGCGGTGAGGGCCTCCATCTCCACGCCGGTGACGCCGGTGCAGGTGACGGTAGCACGGATCTCCACCATGCAGGGATCATCCGACAGGGCGAAGGTGATGTCAATGCCGGTAAGGGGGAGAGGGTGGCACATGGGGATCAGCTCCCAGTTGTGCTTGGCGGCCTGGATGCCCGCCACCTGGGCGACAGAGAGAACATCGCCCTTTTTCATGGTGCCGTCCTTGATTTTTTGCAGGGTCTCGGAAGCCATATGGATCTCCCCGGCGGCCACAGCGGTGCGGTGGGTGACGGCCTTGTCCGTCACGTCCACCATCTTTGCCCGGCCCTGTTCATTGAAATGGGTCAGCTCGCTCACGGTTCAGCCTCCAATTTGATTCATGTTGCGGGGGGTATCGCTCCGGCGCTCCGCCAGATGATGGCGCTCCGGCTTGTGGAGGATCCCCTGGCGGATGGCGTCCTCCAGTGCCGGGCCGTGGATTCCCCGCAAATTGATTTCTTCACGGCTGTGGAGACATCCTTTCAGCTTGCCGTCCGCCGTTACCCGAATGCGGCGGCACTGGGCACAGAAGTCGTGATTCACCGGGGAGATCAGTCCCACGGTACCCACGGCTCCCGGTAGCTGATACCGCCGGGCCACGCCTCTGGATGCAATCTGCTGTAAAGCGGGTATCCTTTTCAGAACAGTATCTCCGGGGAGAAAACAGGACTTGTCCCATGCGGCACAGGGGCCCATGGGCATCAGCTCAATGAACCGCACCTCCCAGGGGCGCTCCCGGGTGAGGTTTACAAAATCCCCGATCTCATCGTCGTTGAAGCCGCCGATGAGAACGGTGTCGAATTTCAGATCCCGGAACCCGGCGTTCTCCGCTGCCCGGATACCGGAGAGAACTTCCGAAAGGCTCCCTAGCCGGGTCATCTCTGAGAAGCGATCCGGCCGCAGGGTGTCCAGGCTGATGTTCAATCGATCCAGTCCGGCTTCCCGCAGCGGGGCTGCCAGATGGGGCAAAAGGGAGCCGTTGGTGGTGAGGCACAGTTCCTCCAGTCCAGGGATGGCACGCAGCTGGCGGCATAGTTCCACGATTCCCCGGCGTACCAGAGGCTCTCCACCCGTTAAGCGAATTTTCTTTACACCGCAGCGCACACAAGCTTCTGCAATTTCGGCAAGCTCCTCCAGAGAGAGCATGTCCCGGTGATCCCGCTTTGCAACGCCCTCTAGAGGCATGCAGTAGCGGCAGCGGTAGTTGCAAAGGTCGGTGACGCTCAGCCGCAGGTAATCGATTGTCCGTCCGCACCCATCCAGCATGGCGTCCTCCTATCGTGATACTCAAGTTAGGTAAACGGTGCTGCTATTATTATAGAGGTTTCCTGGGAAAAGTCAAGAAAAAGGGGACGCCTTACGGCGTCCCCTTGGTATCGGCGATTCGTGTGCGGATGGTGCATATGGTAACTGTCAGCAAAGCGGTGAAAAATACCAGAAACAGCACATCCACGGCCTGTGGCAGCAGACGCAGACCCAGGCTGAAACTGAACTCCGGAATTTGATACAGATGGGTATAGAGCCGGTTTTTCAGAGCGTTCAGCAGAATCAGGGCCGCCCACCCGCAGATGAGATACACGACATTCCGGCCTCTGGGTTCCACGCGGACACGGCGGAACGCACGGATGGTCACCAGGAACATCACCAGCATCACCATCAGTTGAATCCAGGCGATCAGAAGGCGGATATAGTTTTGTTCCGGTGTGAAGGACAGGGTGAACAAAGTCAGCTGCCAGGTGATGCCGGTGGCCCAGCGGAGATAGACCTCCACAAGGAGATACACGGCCCAGGCGCACCAGAGACCCGGACGTTTTTTGGCCAGAAAACAGATGACACCGCAGGATAGAAAAGGGGTACAGAGGATCAGCCCCTCCAGCAGTCCGCCGGCCACGGTACACACCAGCACCGTCACAAACGCCATACACAACAGAACGATGCCTGCGACTTTCCGCCCCGGAAGATTGCCTGTTGCCGGTGGCTGGATGGTTGCGGCTGCTGGAGCGGTGGTGTCATCTGACGAATTTTCCGGTGGCGTTCCGGTGACCAACTCATCCAGCGTCACCCCGAATATCCGGCTCAGCTTTACTAGCTTGTCCAGATCCGGCACGCTTCCGTCTGTCTCCCACTTGCTGACAGACTGGCGGGAGACGTCCAAGGCTTCCGCCAGATCTCCTTGTGAGAGGTGTTTTTCCGCCCGCAGACGGCTGATGTTGCTTCCAAGGCTCATGCTTGCTCCTCCTTTTCCTGGTCACAGAGTACCAAAGAACCACAGAAATGTCCACCAAGCGGGCTTGAAATTTTAGCAACCGTCAGTTGCACCCCGGAAGGATTTTTGAAATACGGGGTGGTACACCCGCGTTCTTGACGCTTGCAGGGGGAAGTGCTATTCTATGGAAAGAAGAACGAAAGGGGAGGCGGCGGCATGGAACTGGCGAGCCTGTTGGATATCCGGCCCGGCGTTACCGCCGTCATCGGCGGTGGGGGCAAGACCACGCTGCTGCGGACTTTGGGTGGAGAATTGGCGGCAGACGGGAAACACGTGCTGGTGTGCACCACTACGAAGATCCTGCCATTTCCGGATCTGCCCTGTGCCCGAACGTCGGCGGAACTGGAGATGCTGAGAGAGAAACATCGGCTGGTGTGTGCCGGGACCCCGGTGCCGGGAACGGAGAAGCTCACCGCACCGGAGCTTCCCATGGCACAGCTTGCCGCCATGTTTGACTATGTGCTGGCGGAGGCCGACGGTGCCGCCCGCCGTCCTCTGAAAGCCCATGCCCCTCATGAGCCGGTGATCCCGCCGGAAGCCAATCAGGTGATCTGTGTGGTGGGGGCGTCGGGGTTTGGGCAGCCCATCGCCAGGGCTGCCCACCGGCCGGAACGCTACGCGGCCCTGGCGGGAGTTCCGGAGACGGCAGAGGCAACACCCCGGACGGAAGCGGCGGTTCTCCGGGCGGAGAAGCTGGGAGGCCTGATCTATGTGAATCAGGCGGAAACGCCCCAGGCCCGGGAGAACGCCCGGGTGCTGGCAAGACTGTTGGAACGGCCCGTCCTGGCGGGCAGCCTGCAAAGAGAGGAGTATTTCTTATGCTGGTAGTGATTCGCGGCGCCGGAGATCTGGCCACCGGCGTGGCATTGCGGCTGTGGCGGGCCCATATCCGGGTGGTGATGACGGAGATCCCGGCTCCCACTGCCATCCGGCGGACGGTGTGCTTTTCCCAAGCCATCGTCCACGGGGAGGCCACGGTGGAGGATGTGACGGCCCGGCAGGCAGAGAACCCCAAGCAGGCTCTGGCTTTGCTGAAGGAGGGCGTGATCCCGGTTCTGGCGGATCCGGAGGGGAAGTGCATCCCGGTGCTGCGGCCTGACGCGGTGGTGGATGCCATCCTGGCCAAGCGGAACCTGGGCACGAAGATCACCGACGCGCCGGTGGTTATCGGCGTGGGCCCCGGCTTCACCGCCGGAGTGGATTGCCACGCGGTGGTGGAGACCATGCGGGGCCACTATCTGGGCCGGGTGATCCATGAGGGGAGCGCCATCCCCAACACCGGCATCCCGGGGCTCATCGGCGGCTTTGCCGGAGAGCGGGTGCTTCGGGCCCCGGCGGATGGGATCTTCCATCAGCTGCTGGACATCGGCGCCCAGGTGAAGATGGGTGACGTAGCCGCCACGGTGAACGGCGAGCCCATGGTCTGCACCCTGGACGGCGTCCTGCGGGGCATTCTGGCGGACGGCACGCCTGTCCACAAGGGGATGAAGTCCGGAGACATCGATCCCCGATGCGAGATCAAGCATTGCTACTGCGCCAGCGACAAGGCCCTGGCGGTGGGCGGCGGCGTGCTGGAGGCCATTTTGAATCTCACAGGCGCACTGGAAGAGAAACCGTGACCGCAAGAGCGGCGGAAAGGACAATGTATGGCAGAAAATGAAGTAAAGCTGACAAAGCTTGCCAAGTGCGCCGGCTGCGGCGCCAAGGTGGGAGCGGGAGTCCTGGCCCAGCTGCTGGACGGCATCCGGGTCCATGAGGACCCCAATCTGTTGGTGGGATTTGACAAGAGCGACGACGCGTCAGTATATAAGGTCAGCGACGATCTGGCGCTGGTGCAGACGGTGGACTTTTTTCCGCCCATTGCCGACGATCCCTACCTCTTCGGACAGATTGCCGCCACCAACGCATTGAGCGATGTGTACGCCATGGGCGGCGAGCCCAAGCTGTGCCTGAATATCATGGCGGTTCCCGAGTCCATGTCCAAGGAGACGGTTCATCAGCTGCTCCGGGGCGGCTACGACAAGGTCTACGAGGCAGGGGCCCTGATTACCGGCGGCCACAGCATCCTGGATGATGAACCCAAGTACGGCCTGGCGGTGACGGGCTTTGTCCATCCGGACCATGTGCTCACCAACTCCGGGGCGAAGCCGGGGGATGTACTGCTGTTCACCAAACCGCTGGGCATCGGCGTCATCACTACCGCCGCCAAAGCGGAGATGGCATCGGAGAAGGGCGTTGCCTTGACCCAGAAGCTGATGACCACCCTCAACAAGGCCGCCCGGGACGCCATGGTGAAGTACCGTGTCCACGCCTGCACGGATGTGACGGGCTTCGGCCTGCTGGGCCACTCCTGTGAGATGGCTCAGGGCAGCGACGTGGAGATCGAACTCCATGTGGCGGATATCGACCTGATTCCCGAGGCGGTGGAGCTGGCCCGGATGGGGATTCTGGCTGCCGGCATGTACCGTAACCGCTCCTTTGCAGAGCCCTGGGTGGACGCCGGAGAGACGGAGCTTTGCCGGCAGGATGTGCTCTACGATCCCCAGACTGCGGGCGGTCTTCTGATGGCAGTGGATCCGGCGGACGCGGAGGCACTGTACAAAGAGCTTCAAGGCTGCGTCCCCAGTGCCCAGCGCATCGGTGTGGTGCGGGAGTACCGGGGCGGGAAGCGGATCTTCCTGCGGTAAGGAAATCAAAAAAGGACGCTCCTTTTGGGAGCGTCCTTTTCTCAGTATTGGGATTCCATATTCTGAATGGTTTGATAAAACCATTCATTTACCGGAACAGGGATATTGTGCTGCTGGGCCAGACGGCGGATGGTACCGGAGAAGAGCTCCACCTCGCTTTTGCGGTGGGCCTTGCCGTCCTGGCGCATGGAGGGTTCCCCGTCAGCAGGGAAGTGGTCAATGATGGAAAGCCACCCGTCGATATCCGCCTCCGACAGGGCTACCCCCTCGGCATTGGCCACGGCCACCACCTCCCGCATGGCACCCAGCATGGCATCCCGGGCTTTGCCGGGGACCTGTACGCCGCCGTAGCCGCACTGGAAGACCATGGTGGCCTGGTTGCAGCCGGTGTTGCACAGGAGCTTACTCCACATGTGGGTGCGGATGTCCGGGTGAAGGACGTAGGGGAAGCGGATGACGTCAAAAAAGGCACTCAGACGCTGCAGGTGATCGTCCGCCTGCCCGGCAGGAACCCCCAGGGCCGGCTCGCCCACCGGATCCACCGTTACCTGATTGCCCTCTTTCTTGGCAGACATCTTCTGGGCCACGCACCAGACCACTTTCTCCGGACCGAAAGCCTGCCCCAGCATGGGCTCGCTGGCAATGCCGTTGAGGACCGAGAGGAGGGTGGTCTCCGGCCCTACCAGATGACGGCAAGACTCTATGGCGGCGGGAAGACCACCGAACTTCACGGCGAAAAGCAGCACATCCACGGGCTCCTTCCGCTGGGCGGCATCCTCGTAATGGAAGGAGCAGGGGTGGCCGTTATAGCACAGCTCCTGGCTGCGGTAACGCTCCGTGCGGGCCTTGTCCGCCAGAATGAGGACGTGCTCGGGGCCCAGCGCCTCTGTGAACAAGTGGGCGTATAGGGTCCCCAGAGCGCCCAACCCGATGATGCCTACCGTCTCAATCTTTTTCATGGATGACCTCCTGAAAGAAAGAGCGGCGGAATGTTCCGCCGCTCCGTAATTTGTGGAATGTGATTAGGCGATCCGAGCCAGCCACTTCAGGTCATAGGGCTCGAAGACCACTTTCTCATAGGCGTCCACGTCCATCATGGTGCCGTCCCAGTCGGAGTGGATGTCGCCGTTTTGCTTGATGAGGATATCATAGAGGATATCATAGGTGACGCCATCGGTGGGATCGGTCTCCACGATGGTAGAATAGGGCAGGGTCTTGTGATAGGTCAGTTCCATGCCCTTGTAATCGAAATGGAAGCCGCAGCGCATCCGGCAGCCGTCCAGTCCGGTGTACCGGGCCACCTGCTTGAGATCATGGAGGATCTTGTCACCCTCCTCCTCATAGAGGTTTTCGGGGGTGGTGGCGGTGTAGTCGAAGCGGAACTGGATGGAGGCGCCGGGGATCTTGCGGAAGCGCTCCATATAGGGCACCAGGTTTTCAGCGGGATAGTTCTTGTAAAGCACACAGTTGATCCGGAAGGGAACGGGCAGCCGGGCCAGCAGGGAGTCGTTGGATTCCACCACGTACTTCTGCATATGCCGGGAGACATTGATGCAGGTGATTTTGTCCTTGTTGCGCTGGGCAAAGGCCAGGATATCCTCCTCCGTGGTGTGCTCGGAAACAGGGAGGGTGGTATTGATATAGACCTTGTGGGTGGTGGGGATCTCGTCCAGCATCATCTGGAGAGTGTCCAAATCCGCCAGGGGCTCGCCGCCGGTGAAGACAAAATCACAATACGGCGTGATGGCGTCCATCCGGCGGATGCTCTGGCAGATCTTCTCCGCAGAGAAACCCGTCAGATCCGCATACTCTCCTTTATTGATGCAGAAAGGGCAATGGTTCTTACAATCATAGGGGACGAAGATTGTCACCGTGGCGCCGCCCTCCCGCGTCTTGTAGGGATGATTCATGTTGATCGGCCTTTCGTGATGATATATCGGCAAAACTGGTAAAAGTCGGCATAGACTTTTTTAGAAGTTTTCATGCACGCTCAAATATTTTAATGGATTTTACACGGAAGGTCAAGAGTTAATGTGAAATTCCCGCTGGAAAATGTGCGGAAAAGCAATGCGGGGCTGTACACGTCCCACAAAAAATGCTATACTACATGTACTTTTTGAAAAAATGAAAGGAGGCGGAGCGCGTGGATGGAACCACAATGCCGCTGCAGGCGCTTTTGAATCAGGTGACGGCGCTGCTGGCGGCATACCCCGTGGCAGGGGAGTGGTACACCGCTTTCGTGCGGTTTTTGTTTCCGGTTTTGGCAGTCATGATCCTGTGGCGGGCGGTGCGCTCACTGCTGCGGATCCCCCATACGCCGGAGACCTGGGGGCAGCTGAGCCTGCCCAACGGGACGCCTCTGCTGCTGACCCATTGGGAGAATATCATCGGACGGGGAAAGTCCGCCGATATTTATTTGAATTACCCCAGCATTTCCCGTCAGCACGCCGCACTGTGCCGGGGGGAGAGCGGGGAGTGGACGGTCTATGACCTGGACTCCAAAGGCGGCACGCAGGTCAACGGAGAGCCGGTGAATGGCTCCGCCCCCGTGAAGCTGGGAGACACCATTACCCTGGGCGGCGTACCGCTGATCTTCCTGCCCCAGACCGTGGCGGAGCGGGAGGAGCTGGAGGCCCGCCGGCGGGCAGAGCGTCCCGCTGCCATCTGGCCCTCCTTTTTGTGGCTGACGGTGTTCCAGGTCTTGGCGTGCCTGCAGCTGATTGTCTCCGAGGGCTCCGAGGCAACGGTCGGCATCCCGCTGGCCTTTTTGGGACTGACCATTTTAATGTGGCTGTATTTTGTGGCCCTGCGGGCAACCCGCTGCGTGGGCTTTGAGTTGGAGACCATCGCCTTTTTCCTGTGCACATTGTCCCTGTCGGTGACGGCTTCCAGTGCCCAGGAGAGCCTTTTCAAGCAGTTTTTGGCGATTTTGCTGGGATTGGGGCTGTTTTTGGTGCTGGGCATTTTCCTGCGGGATCTTTCCCGGGTCCAGCGCTACCGCTGGCTGATGGCGGCGGCGGCCATCGGGCTTCTGGGCATCACCCTGGTGGTGGGCAACCGCAAGTACGGCGCCGTCAACTGGATCTCTCTGGGGGGGATGTCCTTCCAGCCCTCAGAGATCGCCAAAATCTGCTATATCTTTGCCGGATCCGCCACCCTGGAGCGGCTCTTCCGCCGCCGGAATCTGACGCTGTTCATCGTCCTCACCGGCGTTTGCATCGGGCTGCTGGGCATTATGAGCGATTTCGGCACGGCGGCCATCTTCTTCATCACGTTTTTGGTGATCGCCTACCTCCGGTCCGGGGACTGGGCGACACTGTCTCTCATCTGCGGCGGGGCCGTGTTCGGCGCAGGGCTGATCGTAACCTTTAAGCCTTACATTCTGGACCGCTTTGCCACCTGGGGCCATGCTTGGGAGGCAGCCTCCACCACCGGCTATCAGCAGACCCGCACCATGTCCGCTGCCGCCTCCGGCGGCCTTTTGGGCATGGGAGCCGGGGAGGGCTGGCTCCACCGGGTGGCCGCAGCGGATACGGATCTGGTTTTCGGCATGCTCTGCGAGGAGTGGGGGCTGATCATCGCCGTACTGGCGGTGGCCTCCATCATTGTGCTGGCCTTTTTTGCCGTGCGAACCATCCGGGTGGGCAGATCCAGCTTCTATACGATTGCCGCCTGTGCTGCAGGTTCGCTGCTGGTGTTCCAGACCTGCCTAAACGTGTTCGGTTCCGTGGATCTGCTGCCCCTGACGGGCGTGACCTTCCCCTTTGTCTCCAACGGCGGCTCCGCCATGATGTCTGCCTGGGGACTGCTGGCATTTTTGAAGGCCACGGATACCCGTGAGAATGCCAGTTTCGCGATCCGGCGGGCGCCCCAGCGGCAGCTGACGGAGGAGGCCCACCGCCGGGCGGCCCCGGTGGAGGATCCCTTCGGCATGGAGGAAAGAGAGGAGGCGGATCATGCGGAAGATTGAGCGGCGTGCCGTGGTCTGTCTGGCTCTGGCCCTGGCCCTGGCGCTGGGAATGGGCATCTTTTTGTGGAAGTATTTCACCCAGGGGGGCAGCTGGGCCTCCTCGGCATTCAACAGCCACCTCTATACCAACGGCGTCCTGGCCAGCGGCACCGTTCTGGATCGGGACGGAGACATTCTCTCCACGGTGGAGAACGGGGAGCGCACCTATTACAGCGACGCCACCGTCCGCAAGGCCACCCTCCACGCGGTGGGAGACCTGCAGGGCAACATCGGCACCGGTGCCCTGAATGCCTTTGCCGACAAGCTCACAGGCTACGATCTTCTCAATGGTGCGTTCGGGGCGGAGCGGGGCAACGACCTCTATCTTACCATCGATGCCCGGTACAATTATGAGGCCTATCAGGCGCTGAACGGCCATGCGGGAACTGTGGCGGTATACAATTATAAAACCGGCGAGATTTTGTGTATGGTCTCTGCCCCCAGCTACGATCCGCTGAACGTGCCGGAGGACATCGAGACCAACGAGCGCTATGAGGGCGCTTATCTCAACCGTTTCCTGTCCTCCTCCTTTACCCCCGGCTCCGTCTACAAGACGGTGACGCTGGCGGCGGCCATGGAGGAGATCCCGGACCTTTTCTCCCGCACCTGGACCTGCGAGGGCTCGGTACAGATTGGCGATGAGACCATCATCTGCTCCGGTACCCACGGCCAGGAAGACATCCACGATGCTTTTGCTAATTCCTGCAATGTGGTCTTCGCTCAGCTGGCGGAGGAGCTGGGAGCCAATGTGATGGAGAAGTACACGGAGAAGGCCGGCTTGACGGACAGCTATTCCGTCAATGGCCTGCCCACCGCCCGGGGGACATTCTCCTTTGACGATGCCTCCGCCGGACAGTTGGGCTGGGCCGGTGTGGGCCAGGGCAAGGATCAGGTGAATCCCTGTGCCCTGATGGTGTACATGGGGGCGATTGCAAATGGCGGAAAGGCCGCCAAGCCCTATCTCATTGAAAAGACCGTGAGCTCTCTGGGCCTGCCGTCCCTGCCCCATTTGACCCGTCACACCGGGACGTTGATCGCCTCCGACACTGCTGCCCAGATGGCGGATATGATGGCGGAGAACGTGGAACGCACCTACGGAACCGGCCGCTTCCCCAATATGGACATCTGTGCCAAGTCCGGTACCGCGGAGGTGGGGGAGGGCGAGACGCCCCATGCCTGGTTCGCCGGGTTCCTGCGCAACGAAGACACTCCCTACGCCTTTGTGGTGCTGGTGGAAAACGGCGGCGGCGGCTCCTCTGTGGCTGGCACCGTGGCCGGAAAAGTGCTGGATATCATGGTCAACGGATATTGATTTCGATTGGAAAAGCGCACCCCGGACAGACCTCTGTCTGTCCGGGGTCTTTTGTGGATTTGCAGAAAACATGCTCGACTTTTTGACGTGAGAGCGCTATACTATGGGGAGAAAATTCTGCCGCGCAAAGCGTGGTATTTGGAAAGGAACGTGATCTTCCATATGGCAGAACCTATGAAATGCGGAACGGAGGAATTTGAGGTTCATCTGCCCCCGGAGCTGATTGCGGCGGAGCTGGAGCCCAATCGGCTGGATCTGCCCCAGCGGACGCCGGCGGAGCACATCCGCTATGCCCTGGATCATCCCATCGACTCCGCGCCGCTGAAGGAGCTGGTGAAGGCCGGGGACAAGGTGTGCATCGTCATCTCCGACGTCACCCGCCGCTGGCAGTCTCCGGAGACCTATATTCCCATTCTGATCGCGGAGCTGGAGTCCGCCGGCATCCGGGATGAGGACATGCTGATTATCTCCGCCACCGGCACGCACCGCCGCCAGACGCCGGAGGAGCACATGGGCTTGGTGACCCGTGAGGTTTATGACCGGATCGAGCTGGTGGATCACGTGTGCACCGACCAGGACAACCTCACCTATGTAGGAACCACCACCCGGGGCACCCCGGTATGGCTGGACAAGCGTGCCCTGGCGTGCGACAAGATCATCCTCACCGGCGGTGTGGTGTACCACTTCATGGCCGGCTTCGGCGGTGGCCGCAAGAGCGTCCTGCCAGGGATCGCCGGCCGGGAGACCATTATGAAAAACCACAACCTGGCCCTGAACCCCGGTATTGGCAGCGGCTCCAATCCCAATGTCCGCAGTGCCAACATGAATGAGACCAACCCGGTTCACGCCGACATGATGGAGGCCTGTTCCATGGCCAACCCCACCTTCCTGGTGAACGTGGTGGTCAACGACGATCAGCAGATCATTGCTGCCTTTGCCGGCAACTGGGTCACCGCACACCGGGCGGCCTGCGACCTGGTGGATCGGATGTACGGCGTGCCGGCCAAGGAGAAGACCCCTCTGGTCATCGCCAGCGCAGGCGGCTTCCCCAAGGATCTGAACTTCTACCAGACCATCAAGACCCTCTGCAACGCTTTGGAGGTGGTGGAAGACGGCGGAACCATCATTCTGGTGACCCGCTCCGAGGAAGGCTTCGGTAATGCTGATACGCAGCAGCAGATTGCCGGTTATCCCACCATGCTGGATCGGGAGAAGGCTCTGCGGGAGAACTTCTCCATCGGTGCTTTTATCGGCTACCTCTTTGCCGAGAGCGCCGAGAAGTATCATATGATTGCCGTCACCGGTATGGATCAGGCCGACTTCGGCACCTCCAAGATCCACGTGGTCAAGACCCTGGACGAGGCTCTGGCACTGTCCCGGGAGCTCAACGGCGGCAAGGATCTGCGGGCTACGCTGATGCCCCACGGCGCCAACACCCTGCCCAAGTTTGCGTAAGGCAAATCAAAAAAGCCGGATGGAATCATTCCATCCGGCTTTTTCTATGTTTCCGACGGTTCGATATCGAAGAAGTAGCGCATCTCGTAGATGGTGTTTCCCACTTCCAGGGTGGCATCCACGGTGTAATGGGCGCCGTACGGGGGCGGAGGCAGTACCAGGGCATCCTCCGCAGCCTCCGCGGAGAGGGTATCAAACTGCGTACGCTCCCAGTCGGAGATCTGAATGGTGCAGGCAGAGGGGGTCAGGGCTCCGCCTATCTCCATAGGATCCTCCGGGTAGTACCCTGGGGGCAGGAAGTATAGCCGCACGCCGGTGAGATCATAACCGCCCAGACTGCCGGAGCCTCCGTGCATGACTTTGGGTGCCCCCAGGGGGACTCCGTCCGAGGTGCAGGAGAGGACCCGGGTGACGGCATAATCCCACCAGCCGAAATTCTCAGTGTCGCTGCTTTGCAGGAATACCATCAGCTGCGGTACTTCCATGGGCTCAGCGGTGAAGATGGAGGCGATATAGTCCCAATCCACCGGGGAGGCAGTGAGACATGTGGTTTTCCCCGCGCCGGAGTTGGCGACCGACAGTGCGTGCTCACTGAGATTGACCCAGCGGGTACCGCTTGGTGTGCGGTAGGTGAGGGCCAGCTCCTGTTTCTCGGTGGAGAAGGTAAAGTTTCCTGCAATCTCCTGGAATTGCAGGGAGGAAAGATAGCGATTCAGCGCCTCCGGATCAGCGCAATCGTGGGAACTGTATTTGCCGTCGATTTTGAGACTGGTGCCGGTGAGGTCAAACGCCGCGGCATCCTGAGAAGAGAAGATGTATGTTTCTCCGGTGCCGGAGCCGTAGGCGATGGTCACATACCCACAGCTGATGATCAGGAGAAAAAAGATCAGGCTCATCACCCCGATGCCGCGGCTGCGGCTGCGGGGCTTGACCACATTGCACAGCCGGTAGCGCAGAGAATTGGCAGAGGCGGACAGGCAGGTGGTGAAGCCCCGCTCGTCTCCGGCAGTCTGCAGCAGCAGACGGGCGTACTCTTGGCGGGTCTCCGGAGCGGCGTCCCGCAGCACGGCTTCGTCACAGCTAAGCTCCAGATCGTCGGCGCTGCGGCGCATGGCCAGCCACATCAGGGGGTTGAACCAGCAGACAGCGGTACAGAATGCCAGAAAGAATTTGTTCCAGCAGTCCTGTCGCCCGATGTGCACCAGCTCGTGGCGGAAGATCAGGGACAGGTCATCGGGGGCATAAGATTGCTTCGGCAGCACCACCCGGACAGATGGGAGGAAAAAGCCGATGGACAGGGGGGTGCGGACCTGGGGGGAGACCACCAGGCGGTAGCCCGCTTTTTTGAACCCGGCGGATTTCTGCTCCGATTCCCAGAGAGACAGGATTTCCGGGTCCGTGACAGGCCGGGCGGCTCTCAGAATCCTCCGGCGAAAGAGCAGGTGGGAGAGCAGGTTCCACCCCAGGACGGCAAAGGCCCCCGCAAACCAGAGCATACAGAAGATTCTCAAAGCCCGGTCCGGTACAGAGAGTGCCCAGAGCGGGCGGGAGAGTTGCATGGGGCTTTGCAGGGTCAGATAGAGGTAATTTGGCAGCAGCCAGAGAAGCGCGCAGCTGCGGGCACGGAGGGTCCGGCGCAGCAGGGGCAGCAGTGCCATCAAAAGCAGGTAGTAGATACTGATATGAAGGAAGATGGAAAAGGACAGGGAGAGAAATTTCTTCTGAATGGTGTCAGAATACTGCAGGACGGGGTAGCCCAGCAGCACCGCAGCAAAGAAGAAAGGCAGCAGCATGGCAGGGAAGATGGGGGCGTAGCGCAGGTGTGAATCCGTCTGGGATTCCCGTTCATCCCGGGAGTAAAGCCCCAGCGCCAGGGCGCCGGAGAGCAACAGGGCAAAAAAGCCCCGTATCAGCGTTTCCGGGCTCATAGGGCGTCCCTTTCCAGCAGGTCCCGCAACTCCTCCAGCTCCTCCCGGCTCAGGCCGCTCTCACACAGGGCGGCGGCAAAGGTGGACAGATTTCCCCCACAGAGCTTGTGAAAGAAGGTGCTGCTCTGGGCGGCCAGATAGTCCTGCCGGGTCACCAGGGGGACATACCGGCTCCGGCGGCCGTCTTTTTCGATGGAGATAAAGCCCTTTTCGCTCAGGCGGGTCAGCAGGGTCAGCAGGGTGGTGACAGCCATAGGGTGGGTGGAGGCCAGAATGGCCTCCAGATCCTTGCGGAAAATGGGGGGTTCACAGGCCCAGACAGCTTGCATCACCTCCAGCTCAGCGTCCGGCAGACGGCGGATAGGCTGCTTCACAGGATCACTCCTCTACGTTTGTAGTATATTGATATTCTACAATTATAGAATAAATCTGTCAAGTCCTCTTTCCGGGTAGAAGAGGAAAAAAGGAAGCGCCCCCAGCTCTCCAGGGACGCTTCCTCATGTGATGTGAATTTCCTTTACACTGTACTGCAAATCACGGCGTTGACCTTCTCGGCAAAGAAGGACCATTCCGCTTTTTTCTCCTCCAGCATTTTCAGGCCCTTTTTGGTGATGCGGTAATATTTGCGCATCCGGCCCGTCTCCGCCGCTTTTTCCCGGACTGTCACCAGTCCGTCGGCTTCCAGGCCGTGGAGAATGGGGTAGAGGGTACCTTCCTTGAGTTCAAAGGTGTGGTCGGAGCGGCGGGAGAGTTCCGTAATCATCTGGTATCCGTATAGTTCCTCCCGGCTCAGCAGGGACAGAATCAAAAGGGTAGTGCTGCCGCTGATGAGGCTCTTGTCGATTTTCATGTTGTCCCTCCTTTTTGATTGGCAAAATAGAAATTCAGAGTATCGTATGTACGTGTTTCCTGCAAGATCCCGGTGCTGTCATAGATCCGCAGTACGCCGGAACTGATGCGATCCTCGGTCCACAAGATTCCGGCGGCTTGCGTTTCCTCCGGTGTGGAGGCGAAAGCAAAGCAGTGGTCATTGATTTTGGTTCCTTCCAGGGTCAGCGTACCCTGTGTTCCGCGGGTGTCTTTCGGGGTCAACTCCAGTTCCATCCGCGCCGCGTCCTCCAGAAAGCCGATCACCTGTGCGGTGCGGCTGACGTAGTCGCCGTCGACCTCCGTCCGATAATCCATGATATACCGAAATCCCGGCTGGTACAAGGTGACATCCTCCAGATAGTTCCCAAGAAAGCCGTCTTTGTAGACTATGGAGATCAGCTGGCCGTTGTTTTCCCCGTAGAGCACCGGACGGCCGAACCGGTCCACATCTTCAAACCAGAGGTTTGTGACGGGCTCCAGCAGCCAGGCGTCCTCTGCCCGCCGCATCACCGTCTCCATCCGCCAGGCGGGGAAGCCCTCATGCCACTCCACGCAGAAGATCAGCACTGCAGTTACCAGGAGGTTGCGCAGGAACTTTTGCTTTCGGTTGAGCCTGGGAATCTTCATGACGCCGCCTCCTCCCAGTCGATGTGGATGGTCCATGGCTCGCCGTAGGGGTAGGAGAGTTCGCACCATGCGCCGGGCGGGTCATCCTGCGTGGGGCCCGTAAAGGAGATGTAGTAGAGCGTTCGGAAGGGATCGGAAGCGGTTTGGCTGACAGCCAGGCGCCCGTCGGCGGGACCCCGGATCACTTTGCCGTTTTCATCGGTGCCGATATAGTCGTAGTAGGTGTCGTAATAGGTCCCATCGGAAGCGGTCAGGATCAGGTCCTCCGTAAAGTCGCTGCGTGGAGAGTCAAAGGGATTTTGGTCGTCCCGCGCCAGGGCCACCGTGGTCCAGTAGAGGGTATAGCCCGCGGTGTCGTTGTCACCGGGATAGTCGCATTTCCACACTGCCGCGTAGGGGACCGACCAGGTGTCGCCGCTGCGCTCCACTACACAGTCGCCCGTTCCGGTAAGGACTCGGACGGACTGTTCACATTCCCAGTCGCCGGGAGAAAAGCGAAAGAAGCCGTCAGCCTCATACTGCCCGTCCCGGGGCGCCGGATGGGTAAAGCGGGAAAACCAGTTCATGTTGCTGCCAAAAACGAAGAAGGCAGCCAACGCAAGGACCGGGACCATGACCTTGCTTGCAAGCCACAACCAACCCAGAAGGGGCTTGTGGACCCGGTCCAGTGCCCGGCCTACCTCTTCTGCGTCTCCCATGGCTTCCAAAGCACGCTCCAGAGCCAGGTCATGGTCAAACTCGATCCGCTCCAGGTCCTTCACATGGTCTTCGTAGTGGGCAGTGAGTTCTGCGGCGATGTCGCTCCGGTCCCAGAAAAAGCGCACCTGCCGGGTGGCGGTATCGCACCATTTGAAAAACTCCGTCAAGCTGCGCACCTCCTTGCAGGATACATCGGTGATCTATGATTATAATACATAGACTATCGAGGGATGTCAATGATTTCCCTAAAGAGGGCAAGAAAAATTTCCATATTGGGGAGAAGAGAGTGTTCCGGCTTGTGGGATTCTCCGGGTGGCTGCTGCTGATTTTCCATGGAATCTATGGAAATTTTGCTTTGACATTTTAATTTTGCACCGCTATAATACAAACTGCGTGTAGCAAATGTGTTCCGCAAAGCGTGTCATGACGAGATCCGTCGTGACACGCTTTTTTATTTTGAAAGGAGCGTTTATTATGCTGAAAACCAAGTTCCAGGGTATTATTTTTGGACTCATCATGTCCATCACCATGGCATATGGAATGGAGGTGTATAATGTGGCGTTGAAAGAGGGCGGCCTTTCGCAGATGACCAACCGGGTGTTTTGGGATGCCCTTTTGGAGGCGGCCTACATGTGGATCTTTGTGTTTTTCTTTTCCAATCTGTGGGGCAACCGGATCGGGCATAAGCTGGCGGAAAAAATCTGCCGGGATGCGGACAGCCCGTTCCTTCATACCATCTTCATCTCCTGCTGCACCGTACTCGTGATGTGTCCAACCATGAGTGCTGTGGCGGCAGTGCTGTTTTCCGTTGTAATGGCAGGAGGAAGTTGGGGAGAGCTGCCAGCCTATTGGGTGGGAACCGTGCTGAAGAATTATCCCATGGCCCTGCTTTGGAATCTCTTCGCCGCCGGGCCCATTACCCGTTTGCTGTTTCGCCGTTTGTTCGCCCGCCAGCTGGCGGCGGCGTGACGGGAAGAGCGGCTTTTACTGTTGTCGTTCCGTATCAGTACGGTGCTTGCGGTGGGAGTTCTGCTGTTTTGTGAGACTGCACCAAAGGCACCGGGGAAATTTTCCTTGCATCCCATTTGCAGAATGTTATAATAGAAGAGAAGAATGAGGGACAGAACCCCCGAAATGCTCCCCGGCGCTGCCGGACGGGCGGTTCCCGCTTGCGGGAATGGCTGTAAAACCGCCGTTGGTTTGAAAGCAAACCAGCGGCGTTTTTTTTATAATCCGTTATGTCTCATTAAATATCACGGATTTGTCCGAAAAAGTGGAGGGAACATGGATTTACCAGCATAAATTATAGAAAGAAATGGAGGAAAGCTGATATGGATTTGACAAAGAGTGTGAAGGGCGCGGCATTTTCCGCCGCTGTAGCCACGGTGCTGCACTATCTGGAAAAAGACCCGGAGGCCAATTTGTCCAAGGCGATGCAGGTAGTGGATCAGGCTGTCCCGGAGGGGTGGTATGCCCCGGAACGGGCTGTGATCCGCAAGGCCATCGCGGAAAAGGGAAACTGGTACCAGCTGATCATGAAGATCTTTGCTCTGGACGAAGGCGTACGCAAGGCATTCCTCCAGAACTTTATGGTCAACGCCTCCCTCAAGGGCAGTGCCCGGCAGAAGGAGGTGGCGGAAAAAGAGAACTGCAATGTGCCCTGGGCCATTTTGCTGGATCCCACCTCCGCCTGCAACCTCCGGTGCACCGGGTGCTGGGCGGCAGAATACGGCCATAACCTGAACCTGGATCTGGATACCATCGACAGCATCATCCGCCAGGGTAAGGAACTGGGCACCCATATGTACATCTACACCGGCGGAGAGCCCATGGTGCGCAAGGCAGACCTGATCCGCCTCTGTGAAATGCACCCGGACTGCGAGTTTTTGGCTTTCACCAACGGCACCCTCATTGACGAGGCCTTCTGCCAGGAGATGCTGCGGGTGAAGAACTTTATCCCGGCCATCAGCCTGGAGGGCTTTGAGGCCGCCAACGATGGACGCCGGGGCCAGGGTATCTTCCAAAAGGTGCAGGCGGCCATGAAGCTGCTCAAGGACCACAAGCTGCCCTTCGGCATCTCCACCTGCTACACCAGCGCCAACTACGACGACATCAGCAGCGAAGCCTACTTCGACATGATCGTGGAGGCGGGGGCGCTGTTCGTGTGGTTCTTCCACTACATGCCGGTGGGAAACGACGCGGCGGTGGAACTGCTGCCCACTCCGGAGCAGCGGAAGACGGTATATGAGCGGATCCGTGCCTACCGGAAGACAAAGCCCATTTTCAGCATGGACTTCCAGAACGACGCGGAGTATGTGGGAGGCTGCATCGCCGGCGGGCGGAACTACCTGCACATCAACGCCGCCGGAGACGTGGAGCCCTGCGTGTTTATCCACTACTCCAACGTGAACATCCACGACCACACGCTGCTGGAAGCGCTGAAGAGCCCGCTGTTCATGGCCTACCACGACGGGCAGCCCTTCAATGAGAACATGCTGCGGCCGTGTCCCATGCTGGAAAATCCGGAGCGGCTGCGGGAGATGGTGAAGAAGACGGGGGCCAAGTCCACGGATCTGCAGTCCCCGGAGATGGTGGACCACCTGTGCGACAAGTGCCGGCCCTATGCGGAAAGCTGGAAGCCCGCGGCGGAGGAGCTGTGGGAGGAGAGCCGGAAGCGCAAGGGCTGATTGGAGGGCCGTCTTGTTCCGCTGTCCTTCATTCTCCGGCCTCCATTGAAATGAAAAACGAAACGCCTGTGTTCTTTTGAGAACACAGGCGTTTTACGTCCGGGTATGGCATTGAAGCGGAGCGGAAACGGAGGAAGCTGCTTATGTGTCTTTACGGGATCTTCACCGGCACCTCCGCACCGCAGATCACCAGGGCATCGATATCCTCCAGGGGGATGGGCTGGTCGAAGAGCGCTCCGTAATCCCCTCGCCAATCGGACCCCTCCCCGCCGCCGAAGTGAAGGTTACAGTCTTCCACCGCCAGATCGGTGCCGTCGGTCAGATGCAGGGAGACCGTGAGCCCGGCATTGGGGTCATTGCCCGATTGAGTGCGGATATCATCGGTATCGGCAGAGCGAAGCTTCAGATCCATATGGATGCCCAGCGGGGAGAGAAGGATCTTGTAAATCTGAAATTTTGTGCCAGGAACGTTGATATCTTCTGAGGGAACTGAAATGGTGGTATCCCGGTAGCGGGCTGTAAAGCGCAGCTCCCAGGTTCCCTCTGCCAGGGTAGACCATTTGCCGCTTTGCGGATCCAGAAACTCCAGATCCTCAAAGACCACATGGATGCCCCGGAAAAAAGGAAGCACGGCGGAGCTGGTCCACCGCTCCACGATCCGCAGCTGGTTGTCCGGCAGATCCCCGTCCCGGCAGTATTGCCAGGAGCCGCCGCCGGAGGAGAAGTTGTGATAGGCATTGCTGTAACTGTCAAAAGAGACGTTCTCCGGGATGGGCTGTCCGTCATCCCGGGTAAGGGTGTAAACGATGGCGATGTTGTAGCGGTCGCCGATGACTGCGTCGGCGGTGAGGGTGTAGCCGTTCACCGTGACGGAGGCATCCACCGGCCGGCCCACATTGTCCACCAGTTCTGTCTGGGCATTGCCGTAGAGGGGGGCCAGAAGATTGCTGACGGAGCCGTCCGAGAGCTCTGCACCTACAGACATGGTCAAAATGGCTGCAGCTGCCGCCAGAATGACCATCCGCCGCAGCGGGCGGCACTTGGGGCGGGCATTCTGCGGGGAGCTGGCCTGTTCCAGTGCCTGCTGGACGCACCCTGACGGGGCGCGGACATGGGAAAAAGCGGAGCGATAGCGTTCAGAGTTGGTCATCATCCCAGTCCTCCTTCAGTCGTTTTTTCAAGGTCAGCCGGGCCCGGCGCAGCCAGGTGCGCACTGTGGCCGCCCGGATATCCAGCAAAGCGGCGATCTCCTCTGTAGAGTATCCCTCATAGTAATAGAGATCCACGGTCAGCCGCTGATTTCGAGGGAGGGAGAGAACCGCCTCGTACAGCGCCCGGCTGGCCGGCTCTGAAGGCGCCGCTGTCTCCGGCATCTCTTCCAAGGGGACTGTCCGGTGCCTCCGGGCAGTCCGCAGGAGGTTTTTGCTTTTGTTGATGGTCACCCGCAGCAGCCACCGGCGTTCATGTTCAGGGGATGTAAAGGAATTTTGCTTACGGAAGCATTCCAGCAGCACATCTTGCAGCACATCCTCCGCGTCACAGGGATGACCTGTGTACTGCAGGGCTACCCGGTAGATGGTGTCGCCGTACTGTGCCGCGGTTCGTTCCAGCTCCCAAGTTTCCATTGGTGTTCCTCCGTCGTGAAAGTTCCTTTCATCTATCATAACACCGCGGGGGAGGGAAATGTTTCACAAGTCGAAAAAGAAGATGGAAAAACGCCGGAACCCGCCCATGATGCACATGAGGGATCCGGCGTATGGAACAGGAAAGATGACCCGGGAGAAAGGTGTCCCGAGAGGATGACTTGAGATTTTGCGGATTTGCCGATAAAATAGAGCAAAGTCCCTTTTGCAGCGGAAATCAGGAGGGGAGAAGCGCAATGCATGTTGTGGTGGTGGGAGATTTTCCCCCAGATGTCAGGGAGCGGATCAGAGCCGCTTTTCCCTGCCGGTGGGAGATTCATATCGTTACGGAGAATGAGGTCTGGGATTTCTTACAGAAAGCCGACGTGATCATCCCGGAGCATTTTACAGTGGATGACCATGTTTTGGATCAGGCTCCTGGTCTGGTGATGATCCAGACGGGTTCCGGCTTTGACAACGTGGATGTTGCGGCTTGTACGAAACGGGGTATCCGGGTCTGCAATGCCGCGGGCGTGAATGCAGCGGCGGTTGCGGAGCATGTGATGGCACTGATGCTGGGGTGGTATAAGAACCTTCCGTATCTCGACAGGTTTATGAAGGAACACAGGGATCAGGGGGAATTGTGCTATTCCGGTTCGGAGCTCTTTGGAAAGACCATCGGGATCATTGGATTGGGCAGGATCGGCCAAAGAGTTGCCGGCTATTGCCGGGCGTTTGGCATGCGGATCATGGCCGCGGAACATGGAAATCCTGCTCCGCCTTATGTGGAACGGGTGGAAGTGGATCAGCTCTATGCGCAAAGCAGCGTGATTACCGTGCATGTGCCTTTGAATGCCTCTACCTATCATATGATAGATGGGGAGGCCTTCGGGAAGATGCGGAACGATGCGCTTTTCATCAATACGGCCCGGGGCGCTGTGGTCAAGGAGGCCGATTTGATCCAAGCGCTGGAGGAGGGGAAGATCGCGGGTGCATGTCTGGACGTATATGAACAGGAGCCCCTGGCGGTTCACAGTCCGCTGCGGGATCTGCCCAATGTGATTTTGACGCCCCATACGGCAGGGTTGCCGGACGGCGTAAGATTTCATGCCGGACGCTACCGCTTTTTTGCCGATAATATCGGGAGAGTGGAGAACGGGATGATTCCGGAAAACGCATTGAACGATGTTCCGATCTTACGGATTCCGAGAGGTGCGGGCATCCCGGGCGTTTGACCGGTGCACAGCCATGGAACATAGGCTCCGGGATCAAATGGAATAAAAACAAGAAAGCCTGTGTTCCAAAGAACACAGGCTTTGCTTGGTACGCCGTGAGGGATTCGAACCCCCGGCCTTCTGGTCCGTAGCCAGACGCTCTATCCAGCTGAGCTAACGGCGCATGTCTCACAGACAGCTTATACATAATAGCATGGACGTTTTTAAAATGCAAGGGGTTTTGAAAAATTTTTTCAAAAAAATTTTCAGAATTTGGCGGGGCTTGTAAATAATTGATTTATGTGCTAAAGTTAAACTATCTATAAAAAGAACTGGATCGACGATTGCGGCGTGGATCAGAAAGCGGTGGCATATGGAGAACGGCACTTTCAGAAGTGTGACATTCGGCGGATTTGCAAAGCAGGATGTTGTGGACTATATTGAACGGACCGCCCGGGAGACGGCCCAGGCCCAGGAGCAGCTGTGGCAGAAGAATGAGGCCCTGCGGCAGGAGACAGAGTCCCTGCGGGCCCGGGTGGCGGAATTGGAGCGCAGCGAGAAGGAACTGCGGGAAAAAGCCGACGCCCTTGCCCGGGAGCGGGAAGCATTGTCCGGTGAACTGAGCAGGGAGCGGGCCGCCCGGCAGGAGTTGGAGTCTGCCAGGGCGGAAGCGGATGACCTGCGGGCGGAGACTGAACGCCTGCGTCCTGATGCTCAGGCCTATGCCCAGTTCCGGGAGCGCTTGGGAGCCATCGAATGTGAGGCCCGCAAACGGGCGGCAGATCTGGAGGAGAACACCATCACCCGGATGGAGGAGGCGTTGTCCTCGTTCCGGACCCGTTATCAGGAGGTGGCATCCTCCTTTGATGCAAAGGCCGTCCATGTGACGGGAGAACTGCGCAAGGTAGAGGTCAACCTTTCTCAGCTGCCCAGGGCTCTGGATCAGACCAGCGCGGATCTGAAGGAATTGGAGGAGTTCCTCGAGAAAGCAAAAAGTGCGCAGTGAGCGTGTCATGTATGAAAGAAACGCAGGCCGGATGGGCATTTTTTCCGGCCTGCGCTTTTTTGCATTTTTTTGCGTATAACGCAACGGAAATATGTGAAAAATAAAACGAAAAACGCGATTTTCAAAAAATACGTGTACGCTTTTGGAAAATTACGCACACGTTTACGACTAATCTACAAAAAAAGAAAAGGTGAGTTTGTGCAAAAAGAAGAAAGCACCCCCATCCACGCAAAATTACCTTGCATTGCGGCGGGGGTTGACCTATACTTTGATTGTGCAATCATTTAAAGTTTCCCCCCATATTTTGCGGTTAAGATCGGATCGGTCTCCCGAGGGGATCGCCGGACGGAAGACCGGAGAGAAAGAAGGTGAGGACATGTCATTGGAAGCGATTGAAAAGATCAGCCAGGTGGAGCAGGAAAACCGGGAGCGCCGCGCAGCAGCAGACGCCCAGGCCAAGCAGCTGGTGGCGGATGCACAGCGGGACGGACAGGCTTTGATCCAGAAGACCCGGGCCGATGCGGCAGAGAAAGGCAAGGAGATGCTGCGTCAGGCGGAGGATCACGCAGCCCAGCGGGCGGCGGAGATCTCCGCCGCAGCCAACGCGGAGGGCGACGCCCTGCGGACAGCGGCCGCACAACACCTGGAAGAAGCTGCGGAGTTTATTGTCGGAAGGGTTGTGAATCAGTGATATGGCCATTGTAAAAATGAAAAAGCTCCGCGTGATGGCGATGGCCGGCCAGAAGGAGGAACTGCTGCGGCAGCTGCTGCGGCTGGGCTGTGTGGAGATCAGTGAGCCGGACAGCAAGCTGGCGGATCCCGCATGGGCCGCACTGCTTCAGCGTGGTACCTCTCATCTGGTGAACAAAAAGAGCGAGATCGCCGACGTGGACACCGCGCTGGCGGCTATCAAAAAATACGCGCAGCTCAAGGATGGACTCTTCATCAAGCGCCGCCCCATTTCCGAGAAGGATTTTCTGGATACGGGGACGGCAGACCAGGCTAAGGAGGCCGCACAGAAGATCGGGGATCTGCTGCGCAGCCTCACGCAGCTGCAAAGCGACGAGACCCGGCTCCAGACCCGACGGGCCGGACTGTTGCCCTGGAAGTCCCTGGACATGCCGCTGGAACTGGAGGGCACCACCTATACCCGGTTCCGGCTGGGGGTCTGTCCCGGTTCCACGGATATCGGGCAGGTGAAAACGGAACTGGGGGCCTCCGGCGCCGCCGCGGAACTCTATGAGATCAGCGGGGACAAGCAGCAAAAGTATCTGTTATTGATCAGCCTGCGGGCAGACGAGGAAGCGGCACTGGACGTTTTGCGGCCCCATGGCTTCAGCGTGGTGACCATTCCCGATACCACCGGGACTGCCGCTGATAACATTGCCCGGCTGGATGCCCAGATCGCAGAAAACGAAAAGCAGCAATCCGTTGCTGTGGATGCCATTGTCAAGAGCGCCGGAGCGCGGGACGCCCTGCGGCTCTATGCGGACCGCCTGACGGCCGAAGCCGCGGAGGAGACCAACGCTGAGCGGCTGATGACCGACGGCACCATCCTCTTCTTTGAGGGATGGGTACCGGCGGAGAAGCTGTCCAAGGTAGAAAAGCTGCTCACCTCCATGGACTGCGCCTGGGAGGCGTCTGATCCCACGGAGGACGAGATCAGCCAGGTGCCGGTGCTGCTGAAGAACAACTGGCTGACCCGCCCGCTGAACATGGTGACGGAGATGTACTCTCTCCCCGCCTACGACAATGTGGATCCCAACCCGCTGATGGCGCCGTTCTTCATCCTGTTTTACGGCATCATGATGGCAGACATGGGATACGGCCTTTTGATGATCCTGGCCTCGGTACTCATTACCCGGGCCTACCGGCCCAAGGGAACGGCAGGACACCTGTTCGCCCTGATGGGGCTTTGCGGTGTCAGCACCTTCATCATGGGTGCCATCACCGGCGGCTTCTTCGGCGATTTCCTCACCCAGGTGGTGCTGCTGACCACCGGCAAGGATTTTGCTCTGCCGGCCCTGTTCACGCCTCTGGATGATACGCTGATGATCCTGGTGGGAGCCATGTGCCTGGGCTTTGTGCAGATCGTCACCGGCATGGTCATCAGCCTGGTGCAGAAGGTGAAAAAGGGACAGGTCATGGACGCCGTGTGGGAGGAGATCACCTGGTTCGTGGTTTTCGCCGGCATCGGCCTCATGGTGCTGGGCGTCACCAACATCGTACTCTATGTAGGACTTGTGATGGTGGTGGCCGGCCCCGTAATCACCGGCAAGGGCTTGGGCAAGATCACCGGGATCTTCGGTTCCCTCTACAATCACGTCACCGGCTACTTCGGCGACATCTTGTCCTATTCCCGTCTCATGGCGCTGATGCTGGCCGGCAGCGTCATTGCCCAGGTATTCAATACCCTGGGTGCCATCCCCGGCAACATCGTGGTTTTCATTATCATCTCCATGGCGGGCAATGCCCTGAACTTTGCGCTGAACCTGCTGGGCTGCTATGTGCACGACCTGCGTCTGCAGTGCCTGGAGTATTTCGGCAAGTTCTATGAAGACGGCGGAAAGCCGTTCCGTCCCCTGGCGGTTAATACGAAGTTTGTAGACATCCAAAACGACTAAGGAGGAAATTAATTATGAGCGGTTTCTTTGATGCATTCGGCGGTCTGGCTCTGGGACTGTTGGGCGCCGGCCTTGCGGCAGCACTCTCCGGCGTTGGCTCTGCAAAGGGTACCGGCATCGCCGGTGAGGCGGGCACAGGCCTCCTGTGCCAGGACCCCTCCAAATTCGGTAAGGTTATGATTCTGCAGGTCATCCCCGGCACCCAGGGTCTGTACGGCCTGGTGGTGTGGTTCTTCGCCATTTTCCGCATGGGCCTGCTGGGCGGCGACGGCCTGCCTGATCTGACGGTACAGCAGGGCCTGCAGTACTTTGTGGCGTGCATGCCCATGGCTTTGGGCGGCCTGTTCTCCGCTATCGCTCAGGGCCGCGTGGCTGCCGGTTCCATCAACATCCTGGCCAAGAAGCCCGACGACTGGTCCAAGGGCATGGTGCTGTGCATCACCGTGGAGTTCTATGCCATCCTGTCTCTGCTGGCTTCCATGCTGATGATCATCAATATCAGCAAGTAAGCGCCGGAAGAAAGGCGAATTGCTTATGAACGGAATCGAAAAAATCACCCAGCGCATCGGCCAGGACACCCAGGCGGATATCGACCGCGTACTGGCGGATGCCCGGGCGGAGGCCGCCCAGATCACTGCCAAGTTCCAGGCGCAGGCGGAAGCCGAGGCCCGGGATCTGGCGGTCAAAAATGAGAAGGCCGCCGCCGAGCGGGAGGAGCGGCTGGTGAGCGTGGCCCAGATGGAGGCCCGGAAGGTGACTCTGGCCGCCAAGCAGGAGATGGTGGAGAAGACCTACGCCCTGGCGCTGGAGAAGCTCTGCTCTATGCCGGACGAGCGCTACGCCGAGATCCTGGCGGGCCTTTTGGTGAAGGCGTCCTCCACCGGACAGGAGGAGGTCATCTTCTCTCCGGAGGACCGGGCCCGGGTGGGCAAGGCCGCCGTGGCCAAGGCCAACGAGGCCCTGGCCAAGTCCGTGGCGCCGGAGCTGCCCAAGGAGCTGACGGAGTCCAAGGTGGGCGCCATCATCAATAAGGTGGCGGCAGGCGTCTCTGCCATTGCCCAGGGGACAGCTATGCTGACCCTCTCTGAGGAGACCCGCCCCATTCACGGCGGCTTCATCCTGAAAAACGGCAACATTGAAGTGAACTGTACCTTTGATACCCTGGTGCGCCTGCAGAAGGCGGAGACCGCGGGAGCGGTGGCAAAGAAGCTGTTCCCGGAGGCATGACAAGGAGGAAGTGTCTTGGCAAAAAAAATCAAAGACACCGATTACCTGGTAATCTCCGCCCGGATCAAGGCTATGGAGACGGGGCTTTTGACCCGTGAGCGCATGGAGCAGGTCCTGGAGGCCCGCAGCAATGAGGAGGCCGTGAAGATCCTGCAGGAGTGCGGCTACCCGGAGCTGGACCCCTCCGATCCCGAGGCTATGGATGCGGCCCTCTCCGCCGTGCGGCAGGAGACGCTCTTGGATCTCTCCGACGGGGCCCCGGATGCCAGGTATATCGAATTGTTCAAGCTCAAATATGACTATCATAATGTGAAGGCTCTCCTGAAGGCAGAGGCCATGGGTACGGATCCGGCCAGAATGCTGATGGATATGGGCCGGGTGCCTGTCAAGGAACTGCGTCAGGCTCTCCAGACCCGGGAGCTGGACGCGCTGCCGGCCATGCTGGCTCAGGCGGCGGCGGAGGCGCGGGAAGTGCTGGATACCACCCGGGACCCCCAGCTTTCCGATATCGCGCTGGACCGGTGGTACTACCGGGAGATGGCCGCTGTGGCAGAGGAGACGGGCAGTGCGTTCCTTCGGGGCTATGTCCGCACCGTAGTAGACGCGGCCAACCTGCGTGCCCTGGTGCGTGCCCTGCGGATGGGCAAGAACCGGGAGTTCCTCTCCGGCGTGCTGGCCCAGGGCGGCGACATCGCCCCCGACGCCGTGCTGGCGGTGGCTGCCGCCCAGGGAGGCGGTATGCGGGAGCTGTACGGCCCCACCCGGTTTGCCGCTGCGGCGGAAGCCGGAGCCGACGCCCTGGAGGGCGGCGCTCTGACAGAGTTTGAAAAGCTCTGCGACGACGCGGTGGGGGATTACCTGGCGGGGGCACAGTACGTGCCCTTCGGCGAGGCGCCCCTGGTGGGCTATCTGGCAGCCCGGGAGACGGAGTACACCAACCTGCGCATCCTGTTGATGGGGCGCGGCGCGGGGCTCCCGGCGGACGTGATCCGCTCCCGGCTGCGGGCAAGCTATGTGTAAGGCGGTGTGACGATGGCAAAGACATACGGAATCGCCGTCATCGGCGACTGGGAATCCGTCATGGGCTTCCGGGCCCTGGGCCTGGATACCTATCCCGTTACCTCTGTGGAGGAGGCCAAGGAGAAGGTGCGGGAGCTGGCCAAGACCGACTGCGCGGTGATTTATCTCACAGAGCAGCTGGCCAAGGATATGGACGATGTGATCTCCCGGTATAAAGACGAGCTGCAGCCCGCCATCATCCTGATCCCCGGACGGGAGGGTTCCCTGGGGATCGGACGGGAGAACATTCAGAGATCCATCGAGCGGGCTGTGGGCGCGGACATCCTGTGATGCGCGCCCCGGCGGGGAACAGGCTCCTGCGGGAGCGGTTCCCGTTCCTTCTGGCGAATCTATCCTGAAAGAAGGTTGAATCAATTTGAGCGGAAAAGTTGTGAAAGTATCCGGACCGCTGGTGGTTGCCACGGGCCTGGCGGACGCCAATATGTCCGACGTGGTTCGCGTGGGCCCGCAGCGGCTGATCGGTGAGATCCTGACCATGAAGGGCGACTCCGCCTCCATCCAGGTTTACGAGGAGACCTCGGGCCTGGGCCCCGGTGCCGAGGTGGTCACCACCGGCGCCCCCATGAGCGTGGAGCTGGGCCCCGGCATGATCGAGGGCATCTACGACGGTATCCAGCGTCCGCTGGAGAAGATCGTGGAGAAGGTAGGCGCCAACATCACCCGCGGTGTGGAGGTTCCTGCCCTGGACCGGGAGAAGAAGTGGGACTTTAATGCCGTGGTCACTCCCGGTACCAAGGTCATCGGCGGCGATGTCATCGGCACCGTCCAGGAGACCGCTGTGGTGCTCCACAAGATCATGGTGCCCCCCAAGATGAGCGGTACCATCACCGATATCAAGAGCGGCTCCTTCAATGTCACAGAGACTGTGGCTACCCTGAAGACCGACGACGGCAGGGAAGTGCCCCTGACCATGACCCAGCGCTGGCCGGTCCGTGTGGGCCGTCCCTACCAGCACAAGTATCCCCCCAAGCGTCCTCTGAGCTCCGGCCAGCGGATCATCGACACCATGTTCCCCATCGCCAAGGGCGGCACCGCCGCCGTGCCGGGCCCCTTCGGTTCCGGCAAGACCGTGGTGCAGCACCAGCTGGCCAAGTGGTCCGACGTGGACATCGTGGTCTACATCGGCTGCGGCGAGCGCGGCAATGAGATGACCGACGTTCTGCGGGAGTTCCCGGAGCTGAAGGACCCCCGCACCGGCGAGTCCTTGATGAAACGGACGGTGCTTATCGCCAATACCTCCGATATGCCCGTGGCCGCCCGTGAGGCCTCCGTCTACACCGGCATTACCATTGCGGAGTATTTCCGGGATATGGGCTACGACGTGGCCGTCATTGCCGACTCCACCTCCCGCTGGGCCGAGGCCCTGCGTGAGATGTCCGGCCGTTTGGAGGAGATGCCCGGCGAGGAGGGTTACCCCGCCTATCTGGCCTCCCGTCTGGCCCAGTTCTACGAGCGCGCCGGCTCTGTGGAGTGCATCGGCTCCGATGAGCGCCGGGGCAGCCTCACCGCCGTGGGCGCCGTGTCCCCTCCGGGCGGCGACCTCTCCGAGCCGGTCTCCCAGGCCACCATGCGCATTGTGAAGGTGTTCTGGGCCCTGGATTCCTCCCTGGCCTATAAGCGCCACTTCCCGGCCATCAACTGGCTCAACTCCTACTCGCTGTATCTGGATTCCCTGAAGCCCTGGTTTGACGAGAACCTGGGGCCGGAGTTCATGAATAACCGCACCCGTGCCATGACGATCCTCCAGAATGAGGCCAGCCTCAACGAGATCGTCCAGCTGGTGGGCAAGGACGCCCTGTCTCCCGCCGACCAGCTGACGCTGGAGGTGGCCCGGATGATCCGGGAGGACTTCCTGCAGCAAAACGCCTTTACCGACATCGACGGCTATTCCAGCTATGACCGCCAGGAGAAGCTGCTGGCCATGATCCTGGAGTATGAGGACCTGTGCCGGGAGGCCATTGCCAAGGGCGCCGCGGTGACCGCCCTCTTCGCCATTCCCGCAAGAGAGAAGATCGGCCGCGCCAAGAGCGTTCCCGTGGACGAGTACGTCCAGGCATACAGCGATATCCGCGCGGAGATGGCGCAGCAGATCCAGGATGCCGCCGCGCAGGGAGGTGAGAACGGATGATTCGTGAATATAAAACCGTAGAGGAAATCGTCAGTCCTCTGATGATGGTTCGTATGGTGGAGAACGTCACCTACGACGAACTGGTGGAAGTGGAGCTCCATGACGGCTCCGTTCGCCGGGGCAAGGTGCTGGAGGTCAACGGCGACACCGCCGTGGTCCAGCTCTTTGAGTCCGCTGCCGGCATCAACCTGGCGGACGCCAAAGTCCGCTTCCTGGGCCACCCCCTGCAGCTGGGCGTCTCCAGCGATATGCTGGGCCGCGTCTTCAACGGCATGGGCCAGCCCATCGACGGCGGCCCCGACATCCTGCCGGAGGAGTACAAGGACATCAACGGCCTGCCCATGAACCCGGCAGCCCGTGACTACCCCAATGAGTTCATCCAGACCGGTGTTTCCACCATCGACGGACTGAACACCCTGGTCCGTGGCCAGAAGCTGCCCATCTTCTCCGGCTCCGGCCTGCCCCACGCCAACCTGGCGGCTCAGATCGCCCGCCAGGCCAAGGTGCTGGGGGACGACGGATCCAACTTCGCCGTGGTGTTTGCCGCTATCGGCATCACCTTCGAGGAGTCGGAGTTCTTCGTCAGTGAGTTCCGGCGCACCGGCGCCATTGACCGTACGGTGCTCTTCTCCAACCTGGCCAACGACCCCGCTGTCGAACGTATCAGCACACCCCGTATGGCCCTGACCGCCGCAGAGTACCTGGCCTTTGAAAAGGGTATGCACGTGCTGGTCATCATGACCGATATCACCAACTACGCCGAGGCTCTGCGTGAGGTCTCTGCCGCCAAGAAGGAGGTCCCGGGCCGCCGCGGCTTCCCCGGCTACCTGTACACGGACCTGGCGACGCTTTACGAGCGGGCCGGCCGCCAGCTGGGCAAGCCCGGTTCCATCACCCTGATTCCCATTCTGACCATGCCTGAGGATGACAAGACCCATCCCATCCCCGACCTGACGGGCTATATCACCGAGGGGCAGATCATCCTCAGCCGCGAGCTCTACCGCAAGGGCATCCATCCCCCCGTGGACGTTCTGCCGTCTCTGAGCCGTCTGAAGGATAAGGGCATCGGCGAGGGCAAGACCCGGGAGGATCACTCCGGTACCATGAACCAGCTCTTTGCCGCGTACTCCACCGGTAAAGACAACAAGGAGCTCATGAGCATCCTGGGCGAGGCGGCACTGACCCCCACGGATCTGCTGTACGCCAAGTTCGCCGATGAGTTTGAAAAGCGCTACGTCAACCAGGGCTATGAGGAGAACCGCTCCATCGAGGAGACGCTGGATCTGGGCTGGGAGCTTCTGAGCATCCTGCCCAAGAGCGAACTCAAGCGGATCAAGCCCGAGTATATTGAGAAATACTGGCCGAAAAAAGACGAGCAGAAGTAAGGAGGGGTGACCAATGGCGAATATCACGGTGAACCCCACCCGTATGGAACTCACCCGCCTGAAGGGGAAGCTGCGTACCGCCCAGCGGGGCCACAAGCTCCTCAAGGACAAGCGGGACGAGCTGATGAAGCAGTTCCTGGACACGGTCCGGGAAGTGCGGGCGCTGCGGGCCGAGGTGGAAGAGGAGCTCATGCGCGTACACGGCTCCTTTACGGTGGCCTCTGCCCTGATGAGCTCCGAGGCTATGGAGCAGGCCCTGCTCTATCCCAAGCAGAGCGTGGAGCTGACCATGACCACCCAGAACATCATGTCCGTCAACGTGCCGGTCTATCATTTCCAGACCAAGACCAAATCCGACGCGGACATCTATCCCTACGGCTTCGCCTCCACATCCGGTGAGCTGGATACGGCGGTGGACGCTCTGGGCAAGGTGTTCCAGAAGATGCTCAAGCTGGCGCAGATCGAAAAGTCCGCCCAGCTGATGGCGGAGGAGATCGAAAAGACCCGCCGCCGGGTCAACGCCCTGGAATACGTGATGATCCCGGATACCCAGGAGGCTATCCGCTATATCACCATGAAACTGGATGAAAACGACCGTGCTACCACCACTCGGCTCATGAAAGTGAAGGACATGCTGCTCCAGGAGGCTATTGAGGAGCAGCGTGCCCGGGATGCCGAGGCCATGGCCCGGTTCTCCCAGAAGTAACGCATACCGCGGAGCGGTGCGGCCATCAGCCGCGCCGCTTTGCCGCGTTTCTCGAAAAATGGAAAGATTTGAATTTGGAGGAAATTATGTACTGCACCCGTTCCATTACCAACGATCTGTATTGGCTGGGCGCTTCTGACCGCCGCCTGGCGCTATTTGAAAACGCTTACCCCATCCCCCGGGGCATTTCCTATAATGCCTATTTGCTGCTGGACGAGAAGACCGTCCTGTTGGACACGGTGGATCTCTCCGTGGGGGAGCTGTTCTTTGAGAATCTGGATCACCTGCTTCAGGACCGGAAGCTGGACTATGTGGTGGTGAACCACGTGGAGCCGGATCACTGCGCCACTTTGGGCGCGCTGCTGCGCCGCCATCCGGAGACCCAGGTGGTGGGCAATGCCAAGACCCTCACCATGATCGGCCAGTTCTTCAGCAGCTCCATGGCGGAAAATGCCCTGGTGGTGAAGGAGGGAGACGTGCTCTCCACCGGCCGCCACGAGTTGACTTTCGTGATGGCACCTATGGTTCATTGGCCGGAGACCATGGCTACTTACGACAAAACCGACAAGGTCCTCTTCTCCGCCGACGCCTTCGGCACCTTCGGTGCTATGAGCGGTAATCTCTTTGCCGACGAGATGAACTTCGAAAAGGACTGGCTGGACGATGCCCGGCGGTATTACACCAACATCGTGGGCAAGTATGGCCCCCAGGTGCAGAACCTGCTGAAAAAGGCCGCCGGTCTGGATATCCAGTATCTCTGCCCGCTGCACGGGCCCATCTGGCGCAAGGATGCCGCCTGGTTCATTGAAAAATACCAGCGCTGGAGCACCTATACGCCGGAGGAGCGGGGCGTGGTCATCGCCTATGGCTCTGTCTACGGGCACACGGAAAATGCCGCCGCCATCCTGGCAAACCGCCTGAGTGAGAAGGGCGTGCGCAACATCGCCATGTACGATGTCTCCAACACCCATCCCTCTGTGCTGGTCAGCGAGGCTTTCCGGTGCAGCCATCTGGTGGTGGCATCCGCTACATACAACAATGGCATCTTCACGCCCATGGAGACCATGCTGATGGATCTCAAGGCCCATAACCTGCAAAACCGCACCGTGGCCGTCATCGAGAACGGCTCCTGGGCGCCTCAGGCAGGCAAGCTGATCCGCTCCTGCTTCGAGGGCATGAAGAACATCACCGTGCTGGATCAGGGCGTTACCCTCAAGTCCTCTGTCAAAGAGGAGCAGCGGGAGGCGCTGGAGGCGCTGGCAGATCAGCTGGCCGCCGATATCCTGGGATAACAGAAACATAAAAAAACACCCCTGCGGAATGTTCCGCAGGGGTGTTTTTATGTGATCCGACACCAACGGGATAGGTTGTTACTCAGTAGGCCAGCTTCTCCACCGTCCAGTCGGCGATGAGCTCCGCATACCATCTGCACACGGCTTTCCCGGTCTCCAGATCCAGGTTGATGTAGTTGCCGCACTCTGCCGGGCTTTTGCCGGGCATCTCTCCGGTGTAATCTCCGGCGGCGGTGAACACCTGCTGCAAAAGGGCAATGGCTCCCTCGCAGGAGAGCAGGCGGTTGTCAAAGAGAAAGTAAAAGCCGGTCTGGCAGCCCATGGGGCCAAAATAGATGACGGCCTCCTTGTCCTGGGAGTTGCGCAGCAGTGTGGCAATGAGATGCTCTGCCGAGTGCATTTGGGCGTTAGTCAGCAGATCGCCGGTGTTGGGCTTTTTGAACCGCAGGTCAAAGGTGACGATGTCTCCATCCCTGCGGGAGTAATAGAGCCCCGGCACCAGCTTGTTGTGGTCCACGGTGAAGCTTGCAATGCGTTCCATAGTCAGATCGTCTCCTCCTGTAATCGTTTGGCAAAGGGCAGCACTACGGCACCCAGATTTTCCAGTGCCTGGCCAAAGTCAAAGTATTCCGCCGCCTGGTTGTCGCTGAACAGGTGATCCGAGACGGATTTTACTGCCACGAACCGCACGTTGTTGCGCAGGCATACCTGGGCAATGGCGCCCCCCTCCATTTCCACCAGCAGGGGAGAGAAGGTATCCCGGATCCAGGCAGCCCGCTCTCCCTTGACAGCAAACCAGTCTCCAGTGGCTACACGGCCGGTGACGGCAGGGGTGCCCATGGATTGCAGCGCCGCCGCGCAGCGCTCCGGCTCCCAGGTGGGAAAGTCCACCCGGTTGACAGTGGAGACCAGGCCGATGGGATCTCCCACGGCAGTGGTGTCCACGTCATGCTGCACGAACTCCGACGCCACCACCACGGAGCCGGTAGGGAGATCTGTGGCACAGCCGGCCACGCCGGCATTTAAAATCAGATCCACGCCGTATTTTAAGCACAGGATCTCCGCAGCCATAGCGGCGTTGACTTTGCTGACGCCTCCGGCGCAGGCAATGATGCCCGGGGACAGGCGGTAAAAGGGAATGCCGGAGACTGTCTCAAAGGCCTCCAGATCCCGGGCGCCGGGGAGGGCGTGAAATTCCGCAGGCATGGCAAATTGAATTCCAATGTTCATGCTTTCTCCTTTACAAGTGCTGTGGCAGCTTCTTTCCACAGCTGCCGCAGTATTCAAATTCCGCATTTACCCGGGCTCCGCAGTAGGGGCAAAAGCGCAGGGCGTCTGTCTTTGGTTCCTCCGAATCTCGGGGGGCTTCCACCTCCGGGTGAAAGCGCTGGGAGAGGGGATCCGGCTCTTCCTGGCTGTCCACGATGTCGAATTCTGAGTAGCGGTTTTCGGAGGTGGCGTTTTTGAAGTTGTATACCGCCTGCACAATTCCCATAATCACAAAAACAACACCGAAGAGGGGGAAAAAGATGGGGGCGCCCATGGAGACTGCCGCTCCGGTCCAGATGAGGCCGAAGACTGCGGCGACGATGGAGCCCATAGCGCCCATGGCTGAGGGGCCCCGCCCGGGTTTGATGCTCTTCATGTACGTTCCTCCTTTGGATGATCACTGCCGGGGTGGCCGATCATGGCCCCCTCCAGAAAAGGTCACTCTGTGTCGCTGAGAATCTCCCGGTGTTTATCCACTACGCTTACGGAGAGGTCCGCCACATTGTCCGTACCGGGATCCTCCAGGATGCGCAGCAGGTTGGAGGAGATGTACTCCGTCTCCAGCAGATCGCCGTCAGCGTTGCGCACCTCGCAATAGGGGCTGAAGTTGCTGCCCGAGAGAACCCAGGAGTCCACCATGTAGCTCAGGTGATCCAGCGTGATGGGCGCCATGCCCATCTGCATATCCGTGGGCTGATAGGGAGAGGTGCCGTCATAGAGGTATTTCTGCCCCTCCATGGCGTCATACTGCAGCGTCCGCAGGCCGGACCAGTAATTGCTTTCCTCGCGGCAGAACTGATGATAGGCGTTGAAAATGCCGTTGGTGATGCCCAGACGGCCCAGCACCGCCGCTGAGAGCTGATAGGCGGCCATATCTTCATCTTCCTTGGCAAGTCCGAAATTGTCCCAGATAATGTACTGGGTACGGTACAGGGAGCCGGCCTCCATATCCTTAGCTTCCAGTCCCAGGGCAGGAAGATGGTCGCCGTAGAGCACCAGGATGGTCTTCTCGTCCCGTTTGGACAGCGTTTCGGTCAGGTTCCCGATGAATTCGTCCATCTCGTGAACCTGATTGACGTAATACTCCACCGCATAGTGGTAATCCTCATCCGGATAGCTGACCACAGTGATCTCCGGGTCCTCCAAAACGGGATCCGTGGGGTATTTCCCATGACCCTGCACGGAGACGGTGAACACCAGATCCGGCTGATCTTTCGTGGTATTGAGGGCCTTGACGATCTGACTGGTAAGGATGGCGTCCTTGGCCCAGTTCTTGGGCGTGGTGGGAACCTGGGGCATATACTCCAGGGCTGTGAAGTCGTCAAAACCCAGGTTGCCGTAAACCACATTGCGGCTGTAGAACGTGGCTCGGTGGTTGTGGATGGCGTGAGTGGCATAGCCGTTTTCCTTGAGGTTGTAAGCGACGGATTCTGCCGTTTGATCCATCAGGGTGGTTTCATAGGGATACTCGCCGGGGCCGAAGAAGCGGGTGCTCATGCCTGTGAGGACTTCGCACTCCGTGTTGGCGGTGCCGGCGCCCACCACGGGCACCGTCAGATAGCCGGAGGAGAACTCCTCCGACAATCGCCGCCAGTTGGGCACTGCATCCTCCGAGAGGGTCAGATCTTTGATTTGGGCCGGATCGATAAAGGATTCCAACTGTACAAAGATGACGTTTACATCCGTCTGAGGCTGGGAGGAAGGATCGCTGTCCTCCTCCAGCATATCCAGCACATTGTTCACAGACTGCTGGCTGTAATTGGAGGGGCGGTGAATACCCTTGTTGAGCCAGGTCTGCAAAAAGCAGTAGGAAAAGCCATAGTCCTCGTAGGCAAAGGCCAGGTTTGCAAAGGTAGTGGAGAGCTGATTGGTCTGGAATGCCAAGGCCCAGCCGCCCGCCAGAGCACCGCCGCTTACCAGCATCCCCAAAATGCCCACCAGGATCCGCTTTTTCAGCGGAAGGGCATTCCGGGGGCCCTTCCAGAAAAGCAGGATCAGGCCCAGGGCAGAGAGGATCAGTGCCACGGCCAGCAAAACGATGTATCCGGTGGAGAGGTAATTGGGGAGGGTATCCAGACCGGTGTTGAGTACCGTGAGATCCGACATGGTGAAGGGCGTCATCCGGTTGAGCAGGATGAAACCGTTGACCCCACCGGCCACCAGCCAGACGATGGTTGCCAGGACGCACCAGAACACCCGCCGGCGCAAAAACAGCGCGGGCACCAGGGTAACCAGCACAATCAGCGCATCCACCAGCAGGGCCAGGGGATTGTCTGTTACAAATTCAAAAAGAGAGGAAAAGCCCTCCGTAAAGGTTTTATGATTGAAGAGCTCCACCACAACCGTGATGCCAAGCGCCAAAAGGGGATAGACCCACAACTTTTGAAACGCCTGGCGTTTGGGCGAATGCGCAGCATCTGCGGCGGATTCATCTTTGGGTGGAGTTATGGTGATATTCATAGCATGGACCCTTCTTTCTTAGTCCAGTGATTATAGCGCATTCTCATTCACAAATCTATTATAAAATTGTAAATGATTCGACGGATTGATTGCGGATTTTTGCCTGTTTGACAGAAATTACTTGGCCTATGGAAAGAAGAAGGAGCCGGAAGCAAAAAACGAGCGGATGGAGAATGCGGGATCCTCCATCCGCTTTTGCATGTGGTATCCTTACAGATCAATGCTGCCGGTGGCCTTGTCGTTGATGACAAAGTAGGCTTTCATATCCTCCGGCTTGACGTACAGGCTGACGCTCTTGATAGACGACGCCCGGTGACCGTCGGCCACGTAGGCTTCCTTAGCCCGGGTCATCAGATCCTCGGTGTTCCACTCCATAGCGCCGAACTGGACGAGAATACGCTCAGCCTTGACAGGGGCGGCCTTCTGAACCTTTTTGCGAAGGCCCTTCTGGGGAGCGGCTTCTGCACCCTTGACGGGTTCCACAACAGTGGCTTCTTTCTTCACGGCGGCTTCGACGGGAGCCTCCTTCTTTACGCTTTTACGAATGGACATAGTTTTGTTTCCTCCTCTTGGGGATCTCTTTTGTATGAAATATGCAGCAAGGATCCCTCTTTGCTTCCATATTTTAACTCCTGTTTGCTGAAGATGCAAGCCTTTCCCAATATTTATGATGATTTGCACAGCGGGAAGACAGTTGAAGGCCGGGCTGGTTCGTGATATCATAAACCTATATGCACGAAAACAAGGAGGAATGGGCCATGGTTACAATGGCAAAACGCCTGGAAGAACTGCGGACCGAGCGGAATCTCAGCCGTCCGGCCCTTGCTGCCGCACTGGGATTTCCCCGGACGGCCATTGAGAAATTCGAAACGGGACGGCAGACGCCTTCCCAGGACCAGCAGGAAAAAATGGCAGCTTATTTCGGAGTCTCCCTCTTCTACCTGCGGGGAGAGAGCGCGGATCGTACCTCCATGGAGGATTGGATGGACGGCGCCTTCCAGGAGACGGCTCCGGCACCTGCGCCGGTTCCCCGCCCGGTAAAGGCGGCCAAGGCGGCATCCGGGGAGGAGAGCGGTACCATGTTTGACGCGTTCTTTACCAGCAAGCGCTTTCAGGAGAGCCTGCGGGGTGCCGTTTTGGAGGTGCTGCGGTCTCCGGAGGGACAGGAGATCCTGGCCAAGGCTGTACGGAAAGAGCTCAGCAGCCGGAAGTGACGTTCCCTTGACAAACTGCCCCGGTTTTCCCATAATAGATACAAATACCCCTTACGGTATGGGAGGTGCTTGCAGTGAGACAGTGTATGGATGCGGACAACCTGCACCGCCGCCTGAAAAAGATTATCGGGCAGGTTCAGGCCATCGACCGTATGGTGGATGAGGACATCCCCTGCGAGGATATGCTCGCCCAGATCAATGCCGCCAAATCGGCTCTGCACAAGGTGGGACAGGTGGTGTTGGAGGGGCACATCCGCCATTGCGTACTGGACGGCATCCAACATGGAGACGCTGATGCCACGCTGGAGAGCTTTACCAAGGCGGTGGAGCGTTTTTCCAATATGAGCTGAATCACAGGGCCAGCCGGAAGCACCGGCTGGCCCCTTTTGGCGTCCGGCAGATGGTTTTTTGACAATTTGCCCACATGGGGCGCACATGGACAGAGAACTTTCCCTGATTTCCCCAAAAGAAATTTTGCCGTTTTGGTTGCGCATGGGTCGAATTTGTGTTACGATGAGCGAGATACAAAGACAAATGACCGTAGGAGGCGGACTATATGGCAAAGGAAGTCAAGTATTATATCGTTGCCGCCAACGCCCTGCCGGAGATCTTCATCAAAGTGGCGGAGGCCAAACGGATGATGCAGACCGGAGAGGCGGACACGGTGGGCACGGCTACCCGGCTGGCCGGGATCAGCCGCAGTGCTTTTTATAAGTACAAGGATTCCGTACAGCCCTTTAACGACATGAAGTCCGAGCATATTATCACCTTTTATGGCATGCTCAAGGACAATACCGGTGTTTTGAGCCGGGTGCTGTCGGTATTTGCCAGCTCCGGTGCCAATATCCTTACCATCAACCAATCCATTCCCACCAACGGCTGCGCGGCGGTGACCATCTCCGCGGAGACCTCCGAGATGGAGGAGAGTCTGGAACAGCTGCTCGCCGACGTCTCGGGCCTGGAGGGCGTGGTGAAATTCGAGGTCCTGGCGGGATAAGGACCGAAAGGAGAAAGAGATGATACAGATCGCCATTTTGGGCCTGGGCACCGTGGGAACCGGCGTTGCCCGGGTGGTGGCGGAGAATGCCCGGCAGATTGAGCGCAAGCTGGGCGAACCACTGCAGGTGAAAACCATTCTGGTGCGCCGCTTCAAGGACGGCCCCTACCGCCAGCTGATGACGGATGACTTTTCCAGGATCGAGCAGGATGAGGACATCCGTGTGGTGGTGGAGACCATCGGCGGCGTGGAAGCCGCCTATGAGTATACCAAGCGGGCTCTGGAGGCCGGCAAGCACGTGGTGACGGCCAACAAGCAGCTGGTGGCGGAACACGGCTGCGAGCTTCTGGCCCTGGCCCGGAAGAAGAACGTCAACTACCTTTTCGAGGCCAGCGTGGGCGGCGGCATCCCCATCCTGCACCCCTTGCGGGAGTGCTTGGCTGCCAACCGCATCGAAGAGGTATACGGCATCCTCAACGGCACCACCAACTATATCCTCACCCGCATGGTCCGCACCGGCGCCTTTTTCTCCGACGCCCTGCGGGAAGCTCAGGCCAAGGGCTACGCAGAGGCGGATCCCACCGCCGATATCGAGGGCATTGACGCCGGACGCAAGACCTGCATCCTGGCGGATCTGGCCTTCGGTCATCAGGTTGACCCCAAGGATGTGCCCATGGAGGGCATCTCCAAGCTCTCGCTGCGGGATGTGAAGATCGCCCAGCGGGCGGGATACCGGGTGAAGCTCCTGGGCCGGGCAGTGCGGCTGCCCGGCGGCGGGCGCACCGCGTACGTGGCTCCCCATCTGATTCCGGAGGACCGGCCTCTGGCCAACGTGGAGGACGTGTTCAACGCCATCGTGGTGCGGGGCAATGCCACCGGAGAGGTGATGTTCTGCGGCAAGGGTGCCGGGGAGATGCCCACCGCCTCCGCCTGTGTGGCGGATGTGATGGAGGCCCTCCAGGCCAGCCCCCGGCGGGAGGAGACCGGCTGGTCTCCGGAGACCGCAGGCTTCGAGGATCCTCTGGAGCTCCACACCCGCTATTACTTCCGCATCGAGGGCAGCCTCACCGACGCCGCCATGGCCTTTGGGCAGGTGGAGGTGCTCAGCGAGGACGGCGAGACTGCATTCCTTACAGACCGCATCAGCGGCCAGGAGGCTATCCAGCAGTCCGGCATGCTGAACGTACTGGCCAGAATGCGGGTGCTGGACTGAGGCCAACGCCCTGCAAGGCGCGTATGATACAACAGGAGACCATCCCAATTTAAGTAGATAAGAAGGAAGCACTATGAGTTTGATCGTACAGAAATTCGGCGGCAGCAGCGTCCGGGATGCCCAGCGCATCCGGAATGTGGCCGGCATCATCGCGGAGACTTACCTGGCAGGCAACGACGTGATCGTGGTTCTCTCCGCTCAGGGCGATACCACCGACGATCTCATCGCCAAGGCGGAAGAGATCAATCCCAAAGCCTCTAAGCGGGAGATGGATATGCTCCTCTCCACCGGAGAGCAGATCTCTGTTGCCCTGTGTGCCATGGCCCTGGAGGCCATGGGACTGCCCTGCGTGTCCCTGGCAGCCTGGCAGGTGGGCATCCAGTCCACCTCCGTCCACTCCGACGCACGCATCAAGAAGATCGATTCCGAGCGCATCCAGTCGGAGCTGGATCAGCACCGCATCGTGCTGGTCACCGGCTTCCAGGGTGTGGACCGCAACGGCGATGTGACGACTCTGGGCCGTGGCGGCTCCGATACCAGCGCCGTGGCGCTGGCGGCGGCCTTCCGGGCAGAGCTGTGCCAGATCTATACCGATGTGGACGGCGTCTACACCACCGATCCCCGCATCGTTCCCAACGCCCGCAAGCTGGAGGAGATTACCTACGACGAAATGCTGGAGCTGGCCAGCCAGGGCGCCCAGGTTCTCCATAACCGCAGCGTGGAGCTGGCCAAGAAGTTCAGAGTGAATTTGGAAGTCGTGTCCAGTCTGGAGAGAAAACCCGGCACGAAAGTTAAGGAGGTCACTAAAGTGGAAAAAACCAACATTGCCGGTGTGGCAAAGGATACCAGTATCGCCCGTGTCGCCCTGGTGGGGCTGCAGCATAATCCCGGCGTCGCCTTCCAGGTCTTCGACCTTTTGAGCAAGCACAACATCAACGTGGACGTGATTTTGCAGTCCATCGGCCGTCAGGACACCAAGGATATCACCTTTACCGTCCATAAGAAGGATGTGGCGGAGACCGAGGAGATCCTCAACGAACATAAGGAAGCGCTGAAGTTCGACCATATCGAGACCGACGTGAGCATCGGCAAGGTCTCCATCGTGGGCGCGGGCCTCATGAGCAACTGCGGCGTGGCCGCCAAGATGTTCGAGGCCCTCTACGAGGCCGGCATCAACATCCAGATGATCAACACCTCTGAGATCCGCGTCTCCGTGCTGCTGGACGAGGAAGACGTCAACAAGGCCGTCAAGGCCATCCACGCCAAGTTCTTCGACGAGGTCTGACGCCCCATTGTGGCGCTTTCCCAACGGGAAAGCGCCACGTCGGTTCTGTCCCGCCTCCCCTTCGCATAGGGTGAAGTGAGGTGAGGCGTACCATGAAACATCCATTCAACCGTTTTGCCGTGCGGTACCTGGCGGCCGTGCTGCTGGGACTGCTGGCTCTGATGCTCCACGGATGTGTACAGGGAGGGATCCTGGCGGTGCTGGTGCCCCAGGCACCCAGCCCCTGGGAGCTTTCCAAGCTGGCTTTCTGGCCGCTTCTGGCGGTAGCGCTGCTCTCGGGAGTGAAGCGGGAGCACGGCCTGGGGCGGCAGCTGCCGATGCTGGTGATCGCTCCGGTGGCCATGACCCTTGTGTGCTGGGCTTTGCTGAGCCTGGGAGGGAGCGGGCCGCTGTGCCTGGTGGTGTGGATGTGCGTGCTGGCGGCGGTTCTTGCCGTGGGAGTGCCGGAGAAGCTGGGCCGCTGGCCTGTGTGGCCGGTGCTGGTGCTGGCTCTGGCGGGGTTTTACATCCTGCTGACGTACCTGCCTCTCTATTGGGGGCCTTTTCTGGATCCGCGGGACGTTGCCGCTATGGCAACGATTCCCTGTTAAGCGGAATAACTTTACAAATGAGGCCGTTTCGTGCTGAGCGGGGCGGCCCTTTAAGGAGGAAACACCATGAACGCCATCGTCACTGTGGTGGGGCAGGACAAGGTGGGTATCATCGCCGCCGTGTGTGCCCTGCTGGCTGAGAACAATGTGAATATCCTGGATATCTCCCAGACCATCCTCCAGGGATCCTTTACCATGGTCATGGCCGTGGATGTGGGAGCATCCAAGGCATCCATCGGGGAGCTGCGGGGGCTGCTGGACCAACTGGGGGAGCGCATGGGCATCTCCATCCGCATCCAGCGGGAGGAGATCTTCGACGCCATGCACCGGATCTGAGGGAGGAGAGGCTATGCTCAATCAGAAAGAGATCCTCTCCACCATTGAGATGATCGACCAGCAGCATCTGGACATCCGCACCATCACCATGGGTATTTCTCTGCTCAGCTGCTGTGACCCGGACCCCAAGCGGGCTTGTGAGAAGATCTACGACAAGATCACCCGGTACGCGGAAAAGCTGGTGTCTACCGGTGAGGATATCGAGCGGGAGTTCGGCATCCCCATCGTCAACAAGCGCATTTCCGTGACCCCCATGGCTCTGGTGGCCGCCGCCAGCGACGCGGAGGACTATGTGCCTTTTGCCCTGGCTCTGGACCGGGCGGCCCATACCTGCGGCGTAAACTTCATCGGCGGATACTCCGCTCTGGTGCAAAAGGGGATGACGGCGGCGGATGAGAAGCTCATCCGCTCCATCCCCGAAGCTCTCTCCCGGACGGAGCTGGTGTGCTCCTCCATCAATGTGGGTTCCACCCGGGCGGGCATCAATATGGATGCCGTGGCCCTGATGGGCCGCATCATCAAAGACACCGCCGCCGCCACCGCGGACCGGGACGGCCTGGGCTGCGCCAAGCTGGTGGTGTTCTGCAACGCCGTGGAGGATAACCCCTTCATGGCCGGCGCCTTCCACGGCGTGGGCGAGGCGGAGAAGGTCATCAATGTGGGCGTCTCCGGCCCCGGCGTGGTGTGCAGCGCGCTGAAGGCCGTCCGGGGCGCCTCCTTCGACACCGTGGCGGAGACGGTGAAAAAGACCGCCTTCCGGGTGACCCGCATGGGCCAGCTGGTGGCCCAGGAGGCCAGCCGCCGCCTGGATACGCCCTTCGGCATTGTGGACCTCTCCCTGGCGCCCACCCCGGCGATTGGGGACAGCGTGGCCCGGATTTTGGAGGAGATGGGCCTGGAGGTCTGCGGCACCCACGGCACCACCGCGGCTCTGGCTCTTTTGAACGACGCGGTGAAAAAGGGCGGCGTCATGGCATCCTCCTCCGTGGGCGGCCTCTCCGGCGCCTTTATCCCCGTCAGTGAGGACGAGGGCATGATCGCCGCCGCCCGCTGCGGCACCCTGTGCCTGGACAAGCTGGAGGCCATGACCTGTGTGTGCTCCGTGGGGTTGGACATGATCGCCGTCCCCGGGGACACTCCGGCGGAGACCATCTCCGCCATCATCGCCGACGAGGCCGCCATCGGCATGGTCAACAACAAGACCACCGCCGTGCGGCTGCTGCCCGCCCCCGGCAAGGCCGTGGGGGATACCATCGAGATGGGCGGCCTTCTGGGTTCTGCCCCGGTGATGCCGGTGCATTCGGAGTCCAGTGCGGACTTCATCGCCCGGGGCGGCCGGATCCCGGCGCCTCTCCACAGCCTGAAAAACTAAAGCGTGAGCCTCCCCGGACGGATGTTCCGGGGAGGATTTTTTGCGCTTTTTTCCAAAAACGTGGCAAAACCGTCGCCGATGGGGTACACTGTGAAAAGAGTACAAGCGGGATCGCACCGGAAAGGAAGCTGCGTATGGAGTATCTCTTTGAAAACGGCACCATCCTCACTATGGAGGAGCGGATGCCTGCTGCCCAGGCCCTGCTGGTGCGGGACGGGCGCATCGCCGCCGTGGGGGCTCGGGAGGCGGTAGCGGCTCAGGCGTCGGGGGACGCGGAGCGGGTGGATCTGGCGGGTCGGACAGTCATGCCCGCCTTTCTGGATCCCCACAGCCATTTTTTCGCCGTGGCCAACGGATTTTTGCAGGTATCCCTGGAGGGGTGCGCCAGCTGGGCGGACATTGCGGAGCGCATTCAATCCTATATCCGGGATAATCATGTACCCGCAGGGGAGTGGGTCCGGGCCCAGGGCTACGACCATAACGCCCTGGCGGAGGGGCGCCATCCGGACCGGCAGGTGCTGGACGCGGTGGCGCCGGAGCATCCTGTCATCCTCCAGCACCAGTCGGGGCACATGGGGGTGTTCAACACCCTGGCGCTGGAGCGGCTGGGGGTGACGGAGAAGACCCCCTGTCCCGAGGGGGGCGCCATGGGCCGGGAGGGCGGCGCGCTTACCGGCTATATGGAGGAAAACGCTTTTTTGCTCTGGCAAAGAAAAGTCCCCATGCCGGATATGGCGGCCCTTACCGCCGCCTGTGAGAAGGCCCAGGCCCTCTATGCCTCCTGTGGCATCACCACGGTGCAGGAGGGGATGCTGCCCGAGCAGCTCGTCCCCATTTATCAGGCTCTTTGTGCAGGCGACAAGCTGTATCTGGATGTGGTGGGTTACGCCGACAGCGGCGGGATGCAGGCAGCGGAGCGCCTGCTGCCGGAGTGCCTGCAGGGCTATTCCCATCACTTCCGGGTAGCGGGGTACAAGATCTTCCTGGACGGCTCGCCACAGGGACGCACCGCCTGGCTGCGTACACCTTACGCCGGGGAAAAAGATTACCGGGGCTACGGTACCATGACGGATGAACAGGTGCTCTCGGCCATCCGCACCGCGGTGTCGCAGGGCCGGCAGCTGCTCTCGCACTGCAACGGGGACGCCGCCGCGGAGCAGTATCTGCGGGCGATTGCTCAGGTGGAGAAGGAGGGACTGGACGCGGCTGCCATCCGCCCGGTGATGATCCACGCCCAGCTGCTGGGGTTGGATCAGCTGCCGGAGCTCAAGCGCCTGGGCGTGCTGCCCAGCTTTTTCGTGGCCCATGTGTACCACTGGGGAGATGTGCATGTGAAGAACCTGGGGCCGGAGCGGGCGGCGCACATCTCGCCTGC
>CAJKKQ010000013.1 GCA_905200545.1 uncultured Oscillibacter sp. | reverse complement strand
AAGAGCACGAGTAGCAAAGTTCGGATACCCACCCGGGCAATTCCCAGCCTGCATAATTCAGGGAGGGATTTGATGCAAGACATATTGACCTGCGCCATGGGACTGGATATTCATCGTGACGTTATTGTTGCCTGTCTTGCCAAAGGTGAACTGGGCACCGATCCGGAAATCGAGATTCGCTCCTTCAGCACACTTATCCCGGAAATGCGGAAACTGCGGGATTGGGTGTTGGAAGCAGAGTGCCGCTATGTCGCTATGGAGAGCACCGGGATCTACTGGCAGCCTATTTACGAAATGCTGGAGCCATGTTTTGATGGGCAGATCAGCATTCTGGTCGTGAATGCCCGCCACATGAAGAATGTGCCTGGGCGCAAAACGGATATGCGGGACGCGCAATGGATCGCCACATTGCTCCGTGCCGGATTACTAAAGGGAAGTTTTATCCCAGATAAGACCTTCCGGGAACTGCGGCATCTGACCCGGTATCGTAAGAGCATCGTTCGCGACATTACCGCCCAAAAGAATCGCATCGATAAATTTCTGCAAAGCTCCGGTTTCCGCTTCACAGCGTTTCTGTCGGACGCATTTGGCGCTTCCGGGCGAAACATCATCCGTCATCTCATGGAATACGGAAATATTTCGCGGGAAGCTCTGGATCGGTGTCTGAAAACACAGACCCGGAAACGTATCGACGAAATACTGATTGCCTTGAACGGTTCGCTCTCGGAGCACCAGCGCGGCTTTCTTCGCATGATATTTGGGCACTTGGAAGCGCTTGAACAGCACCGCCATACTGTGGAGGACGCTATTACGAAAGAGATCACAAAGCACGAAGAGGCATTGAGCCTCCTGTGCTCCATACCGGGCATTGATGTAACTGCGGCAGCAGCCATTATCGCGGAGATTGGTACCGATATGAGTGCCTTTCCGGATTCCCAGCATATATGCTCCTGGGCCGGTTTGAGTCCCGGTAACAACGAGAGTGCCGGAAAACGCAAGAGTGCTCACATTAACAAAGGTAATCCGTATCTGAAGAGTATGCTCTGCGAGGTGGGATGGGTCATCTCCGGAAAACGAAGCTTGTACCTCTCCGGTTGGTACTGGAGGATAAAACAGCGGAAGGGCGCTAAACGTGCAACGATTGCTTTGGCTCGCAAACTGCTGGCGCTGATTTACACGATGTTGAAGACAGGTTCTCCATACAACGAAGACTGTTTTGAGATCCGCAGAAAACAAAGTGAGCGCAAACGGGCCAGCCGTATGGTGAACGAACTGCAAAAGCTGGGGTACTTTGTGGTGGCACCAGGCTGATTCCCACTGTACCATACTTCGGCCGGCGACAGGTTTTGGCCTGCCGCTTTTTGTGCTGCGATGGTTTTTCATGAGGCGTTGAAAGCCTGCTTGTCAAGGTTCACGCCCTCGCTACTTATTTTCGTAGCAAGGTGCAGTACCAGGAGGACAAGGAAAGTTTTCATTGACAAATTGCCTTCCTGATGTTAGACTAATAATAACTTTAATTAGACAGTCACCGCTGCGAGTGTATCTTAACACACCAAAATACGTTTGTCAAGTCTATTGAAACTCTAATTTATCATTAGTCTATTTTTGAGGAGCCGACTATGTGGTATGTGAAAATGTATTTCTCTGAAAAGCGGGAGCTTTTTCAGTGTGACGCCTCTGGCATACAGGGAGTACCGTCCGTTGATCGGGAGTTTCCATTTCTGGAGAGCCTGCTCACCTTTCTGGAGATGGACTGTGGGGAACTGACACCCATTCTCCAGCGGATCGCAGATCGTTGGAGTCGGCTGATCGCTGAGGATGACCGTGAGGCTGGCACAGATGCCATGGTGGAACTGGGCCAGCTGAAAAGTCGGCATATCTATCTGGAGCTTCTGTATGTGCGTTGGTATGACCGTTTCTCCAGAATGGAGATCTATGGTGACTGGGGCAGCGCGGAGGATGAGCAGATGTTAGCGGAACTGCGGGATCTCCCGGAGCAGCTTCTCCTCTATCAGAAGCAGGTGCAGCGATTCTTTGATTTAGTTCTGGATGTGGACAGCGCAGGGCGCGACCCACAGCAGCAGGCAGCTAAGAATTATCTTCACGATAGTCCGAGGGATCCCAGCCTGTTTCGATTCCGCCCCATTCCGCTTAGCTTTGAGCCGGTGGAACCGGGGCGGTGTTCGCCGGTTTTGTACTCCGCCAGCATTCCGGACATGATCGACTATTCTCTGCGCAGTTGTGTGGAGAGGGGCATTACGGTGCGGCGCTGCAAGAACTGCGGCCGCTACTTCCCCCAGACCGGACGGGTCAGCGCGGAGTACTGTGAGCGTCCGGTGCCCAGAGGACAGCAGACCTGCCGTGAGGCTGGCGCCTTCCAGCAGTGGACCAAGAAGCAGTCTGAAGATCCGGTATTCAAGGCCTACCGCAAGGAGTATAAGAAACGGTTTGCCTGGATCAAAGCCGGTCGCATTTCCGATACGGATTTTTATGCCTGGAGTGAGCAGGCCAGAGAGATGAAAAAGAAATGTGACCGCGATGTCATCACCCTGGAGGAATATGTGGAGTGGCTGAAGAACTCCTGAACCACGGACAAGAAAAAGAATAAGGGGCCGACTTTCGTCAAGTCGGTCCCTTATTCTTTGTGTAGGCGATGTAGATTTTGTGCTGCTTACGGGTTTCCGTTGCACTTATGGCTCTGTCTCATAGGGCCAGGTGTTAATACCGCCGAATTCGTAGATGTTAGTATAGCCCAGGTCTGCCAGCGTAGAGGAGGCGGTCTTGCTGCGGTTTCCGCTGCGGCAGTAGACCAGCACCGTGGAGTCCTTCTCGGGAATCACCTCGGCAGCAGTATCCTCATCAATGCTACCAACTGGCAGCAGCACGGCACCGGGAATGTGACCGCTGTCATATTCGTCCTGCTCTCGCACATCCAAGATGATGACCTCCCGGGTGTCCATCATCTCTTTGGCTGTTTCCTGGGTGATCTGCTCATAGGCGCCTTTTGTGTCATTCCCACCGCAACCGGTCAGCAGTAGTAAGCAAAACAGCAGAGGTAAAATTCGTTTCATTTTAGTTTCTCCAGAAGTCCGGCGGCAAAGGCTTTGTGGCCCTGCTCTGTGAAGTGTACGCCGTCATAGGCCAGGGAGATACCCCAGTTTCCGGCGTTGGCAAAGCGAATACCCAGTTGCTCCGCCAGGGCCTGACAGCACTTGGCAAAGGTATGGGAGTCATCAATGAGTTGCTGGCTGGGCACCCATGCTCCCAGAGTCATCGGCGGCGGAGCGATTAGCAGGACCTTGCTTCGGTCTAACGAGACAGCAGCGAAAAATCGCCCCAATCTCTCAGCCGCCTGCTCCGGGCTGCAGCCCTGGAGCAGGTCGTTGGTACCCAGCATGACGATCAGCAGATCCGTGTCGGCAGGCAGGGTGGGAGCGGCAGACGGGATTTCCCGGCCATTCTGTCCCATGTTGGAGATTGTCCATCCGGTCTCCGAAGCCAGGATGTCCACCCACCGGCAATCCGCGTCATATCGTCCGCCGAAATAACCTCGAGGGTCATAGCCATAGGTGTTGGAATCGCCAAAGCAGATGACATTCATCTTATGTTTCCTCTTCTCTTGGTAATAGCTCAGTTTTGTCAGCTGTTAGAAACTGCTGACCGAAGTGCCTGTTCTATGCGCGCCTCCTCTCTGCTTCCATCTGTCCGAAGCCGAAGCAGCGGAATCCCACACTGTCCAAAAATCCGGTTTTTCTTTTCATCTCTGTTTGCTTGGACACTCCCCGCAGCATGGAAGGCGGCACCATCCACCTCTACTGCAAGCAAAGGAGATTTATCCATACGACGGAACAAAAGAAAATCTACATGAGTCAGGGGATTCCGGGCATATGCTGTTTCTTCCTCCGTCAACACGGAATAGTCTTTCACCAAGTTGACCAGGGACACATGGGCTGCGCAGTCCACAAAAGAAAACTCTGCTTTTTGAAGGATATTTTGGATCACAGCATAGGCAAGATTTTCCGAGTCGTATTCTGAAACCCGCCCATGCTTTTTCAGAAAGTCCCTCCGCTGCTCGGCATACCCCTGATAGAGCAGATCAAAAACAGAGTACACCGTGCTCTCAATCACCACGCAGTTGTTGTATTCGATATAGCGAGCCAGATCGCCGTAGTTGGTTCGGTCGTTCTGCGGGTCCTGCGAGGTAATGACGGTCAAGGATTTCACCGTCCTGGATACCGCCACATTTAGCATCCGGGGATCATCCACAAAGTCTGTAATGACATTGTCCACAGAGGTCAAAACGATGGCGTCTTTCTCACGGCCTTGGAATTTATGGACGGTAGCCACTTCCAATTCCTTGCCCAGCTGCGTTTGGATTGCCGCCACCTGATCCCGGTACGGCGTAATGATGCCAATGCTCCCATACCCCTGTCTCTCCAAGCTGGGAAGGATCTCTTGCCGAATTACATCAATTTGTCTCTGGTTTAGATGGCCACGGGCGTGGTTGCCGGGTGCTGTCCGGTACATGGTCAGGACATCCGGCTCTTCATGGTCCTCTGTCATGACGATGAGCTTCCCACCATAGAATTTCTGATTGCAGAAATTGATAATCTTGGGATGGCAGCGATAGTGTTCCCTCAGAAGAACGGTAGGAGCCTCCGGCCATGTGGCAATCGCAGAGGAGAGCAAACTGTGGGCGGTGAAATGATAAGTCTCCGGGAGAGAATACCGTCCCCAGATTCCCTCACTTTTCTGAATGTTCTGCTTGTCCAGCACATTGGGGAGCTGCTGGAGATCTCCCACAATGACAATATTTTTGGCACTGGCGAAGGCAAGTACGCCAGTGGCCAAATCCACTTGGGATGCCTCGTCCACGATGAGATAATCGTAGGTATGTTCAAAGTTTAGAGTGCCTTTGATGGAGTAGGTTGTGCTCAGAATTACCGGATATTCTTGATTGAACTCTTTGGACTTTCCACGGAAGTCCCGCATCTCAAAGCACTGGCGAGGCTCTTGCCAATGGAACTTTGCGCTTAGCTCGGCCCGGAATAACCGCAGGGACTTTTCCGTCAACTCCGCCATCTTTTCGTCAAAGGCATACTGCTCTAACTTCTTCTCCAGCTGAACCCGCTCTTCTGTCAACTCTTGCCGACGCACCACATAGAACTGCCGCTGTAGATACGGGATTACCAGTTCTGGCGCCTGGAGAAATACTTTCAGCGCACTGCGATTGAAGCGAAACAGGATGGATATCTTTTGGAGCAGGCCTAATTTACTCTCCTGCTGGGCATGCTGTTCGTACTCTAACCAGAGGGACAAAATCTTTTGAGAGGAGAGCCCTTTCACCTCATCCTTTGGTGCCTGGGCATAGGTGCTGTAATACTCTCCGAAATAGTGCTGCTCCGGCGTCAGTTGGAGCAACTCCTGCTCAATGGCGGCAATGCGATTCTTTCCGTTGAGCATCTCGCTGAGTTCTTTGGAGAGACTCGTCACCTCCTGGTCCAGTTGTGACTTCTCCTCCGGCTCCAGAACCCAAGCCGACATATCGGGGTATTGACCGATCTGTGTCTCCAGGAAATGCTCCTTATTGGCTCGACTTCCCAGAAAAGCGGTCAGAAAAGAGAGGCCTTTCTTTTCCAGTTTTTCCGCCACATTCAAAGTGGCGGAGTTGTTATTGGAGACAACAGCTACCGTCTGTCCATTCCGAACCGCATTGGAGATAATATTCAGAATGGTCTGTGTCTTTCCGGTGCCGGGAGGCCCCTGGATGATGCTGACCTGGGAGGAAAGGGCGTTCTCCACTGCTGTTTTCTGACTCTGATTCAGTCCAAAGGGGTAGATGACAGCCGCAGGGAGCGCCCGCACCGCTGGCTTCTTGGAAGAGTCCAGGTAGCAGGACAGTACAGTTGCATCGCTGACACTTTTGATTCGCTCGTACTGGGCACTCAGGATATTGAGACCGCCTTCAGCCACCAGACTGACCGCCGCTGCCGTTTCTTTGAAGTACTCAAAAATGCCCACCTGTTTCTGGTTTGTGAGGCAGTTTTTCTGGAGTTCCACTTGGCTTTTGGGGTATGTAAGAGCCGTTTTCCCAGTTCGGAGGAAACGGTAAAAGGGGCCAAAATCCAAAATCTCATCAACCTGCGAAAGAGGGTTTCCGTCCACGGTAATGATAAACTGCGTGGGATCAATTCGGCTCTGTACTTTTAGGAGCTGCACTTTTTCGGCACGGTAGCGATAAGTTTTAGGGGAAGTGGTATGGACCACCTCGCACATACCGTCCTGGAAACGGAAACTGGCGACGGAGTCAGTCTTGTCCTGCCCGTTGATCAGGAGCATATATTTTTTGCTGTCCATCGCAGACCTCCTTCCGCCGTTTTGCTGTACTCTCTTCTTGATGGCCGTATATTGCTATTTTGAAGGCTGGGACGCTACATCCAGTAACTCTCTCACTGCTTCAACCATAGCAATCGGAGAATCCAAATGCAAGGTCTGCACCCTGACCAGGCTCCCGCTGGAAGAAGAATAGCAGAGAGGAATTTTCTGATCTGCCATTGCCTCACAATCCGGATAAAGCAGCACCGTCTGTTTCGCCTGATATTCCTTCTGGTATGCGTACATCTGGTACATATCAGTCTGTGAGATTCCGTAATTGTGCCACTGAGGGGACAGAAGTTTCCACTTGGTGTCCAATACAGTCTTTTCCCCGCTGTTCAAATCTTCAATCACCAAGTCCGGCCGCAGGGCAAACTGTTTTTGGGGCAGTTCAAAGAGATATTTACCTTTTGCCTGCACATGAACACGATACTGCTTGGAATCCAAATGCCGACGCAGAACTGCTGCCACATAGCTCTCAAAAATCCGCTCCATGGGGAAGAGGAGAGCCAGGGCGGCCTGCCCGCCGGAAAAGGCGGTAAAACTCTTTCCTTGCAAAAATACCCGGCACAGCTCCAGAAGTCGCTGGTAGTCTTCCATGGAGCGGGATTGCCCACATCTCTGAAAATCCTGCTCCACATTTTTGGAAACAGGAACTTGCTCCATGACGGATAACACGATCCGCAGATCCTTGCGGTTTTGTAAATCCGTGGTGTGCCGCTGCAAGTAGAGCGCCGTGGACTTGACCAGGCGGTTTTCCGGGCAATCCACGCTGAATACATCGTACTCCACGAAGATTCGTTCCCGGTGCAGCAGATTCTTTCGGATATGCTCCGAGAATACGATTTTTCCATGGACACAAGTTTCGTTGTCCTGTTTTACCGTATAATCCGATTTTAAACCGCGTTGAATTAGCCGATGGGTCTCGTCCAAAAACATGCGCACAAACAGATCCAGCAAGCGCATACGGGAAGTATTCAGGTGGGCGGTGCGAAATGTCTTGAACGGAGCCTCCTGGACCGTTCGCAGCATGGTGAGAAACACCTTTCGGACAGCTTGGTCACTGTTGTCCTTTGCCAGCGTCAGTTTGGGCAGAATTTCAATCTCTGTTCCGTCTCTGGTGGTAACGACACCCACATAATTTTTCGCAGTAATTACCTTACCCAAACCGGGCCTTGCGCTCAGGCTCATCAACTCCAGCGGTTCAGCACCGGAATTTGTGTCCCGATTGGATAAAATAAACTGCTCCAGCTGATCGAAAGCGTGTTCTGGCAAATAGATCATGCCTGCCCGCGGCGGTCCATTGCGGGTAAACCCCATATATTCCCGAATGGTATATTGTTTCAATGGAGTTCACCTCCCAATGGAATACGCCAGTCAGAGATTCCGATACACTTCGACATCAAAGAAAGCGGCCGGATTGATGTGGTATGTGGGGTTTACCTCAAATTCAAGATCTGTACCGAACAAGCTCTGAAGATCGGCTGTTTCAACCTTGAAAAATCGCTGATGTTCTGGACGCTTTTTATCTCCCAGCACCAGACAGATCTTCTCATAGTCGTCATAGAAGTACTCCTGCAGAAGTGGAACGACCTTATCCCGGAAGATTTCGCCCAGGGTCTGAATGGAGCGGGACTGACGCAGAGGGGTAAAGAAAGCGTGTCCCAGCGTATGCTCCCGGTCAAACAGAACTTCGATCCGGCGATTTAGCGTCGTAATCAAACCGCTGATGGAAATGCCCTCGACCTCTACACCATCCAGGACGCCACTGTCTGGCATCATTTCCGTGAAACTAAACCGGCGGCGAAGGGCAGTATCCAACATAGCAATGGAACGGTCGGCCGTATTCATAGTACCAAGCAGATAGACATTATCAGGAATCCCGAAAAGCTTTTGAGAATACGGCAGTCTAACTTGTAATCCCTCACTTTGGCCGAGACGTTTGGAGGGTTCAATTAATGTGATCAGTTCTCCAAAAATTTTAGAAATATTTCCACGATTGATCTCGTCAATAATAAATACATAGGGCTTTGTTTCTACCGCAGTTGTCGGCGCAAAGCCGTTTTTCTCAAGAACTTTGATAACTTCAGCCGCAGTGGTATCCAGCTGATACACTGTGGATTGAACCAGCGAACGCGATAATTGAAACTCTTCGATATCAATTTTCTTACCTTTCAGGAGCCAGTTCACTTTTCGGGACCGCTTATAGTGATCTTCATTTGGGAGCCATTCTGGATCACCGGTGATAACGCCGATAGCATCAATGGTTCGGGCAGAATAGCAAGAAAGGACAATATCTCCTAACTGCATCCGATTCAAAAATGCGTTCAGCACATACTTTCCACCAACAAAGTAATTCGTTTCGTCTGTAACGGTTTCGCCATACTCATCCCATCCAATGCGAATACAGTCGTTTTGCATGCAGTAATTGCGAAGCGGATGCCCTCCTGTACCGCCGAGAGAGACTTTCCAAACAGAAGGTGTATCAGAAAAACCGTAGGGAGATTGCTTGGCATCTGCGATTGGAATTTGAGCTTTCAAACAAAACGCTTTGAATATGCCCTTTGTAATCTCGTATTGGATCTCACCAGCTTCTTCCTCGTTTTCGCCGAAGAACTTAGGACGAATTCCCTCTATAAAATCTTCATATCCAAAAGACTGGTGGAAGGTGGTGAACTCAATCCGCCCATCCTGCCGATACTGCCGGTATCGCTTCAGAACCTCCTCGTGGTTTTCTGCCTGGACATCTTCCAACGATTTCCCCTCAATGATCGCCACAGCATAGTTGATGGTCTGGTAAGTCTTACCCGTCCCTGGAGGGCCATAAAGAATTGTATTCTTTGCAAAAGGCATCGGATTGTTCACCTCATTCCGCGATAGAAGTTTGAGTGCATCTGCCAACTCATCACGAAGTTTCCAGGAGTATGTACCAGGCTGGCCCGGAAGAGCTGTGCGGCCCACAAACAGAATTGGCCACCATTTCTGATCCTCATTTTCATTGTGAACCAACGGGCAGCCCGTTTTCTCCTGTACGCGTCTGGCAAACTGAACCATACTGCTATTATAATGTGCAGAAGACCCTCCAGATTGCTGGCTCAGCTGTTTACAGGTCGCCTCGCCGCCCAATTCTTGCATGGTTTTCAGAATCAACAGATTTTCTGCTGTGCAGACGGATCTGTCTGCAAGAAGTTCTAACCACTGTTCTGCACTGATCTCCGGGTCATACTCTGCTGGGGACGGCCAGTAGTCACTTTTATAAAGCTGGCTTCCAAAGTAGATGATATCATCCGTCAAAAGGTGATGCGCAGAATCGGGATAATACGAGCTGCCCAGCTCTGCCCGCTTGGTTTCAAACAGATTCAGCAGCTCACTGTCCTGCTGAACGCAGGAAAGGACCCGGTTGGCAATCTCCTGGTAGGTAAGCACATTCTGGCTATCTCCCATTTTGCAGATGGCCTGCAAGCCGGTCTCTGCCAGAAAAGCCTTGAGTTTCCCGTATTGATAGAGAAAATATCGATCGGGCTGTGCAAAAAATAAATAGGTACAGATTGTGCGGTCCCCTTGATAATGCTGCTTCATGCTTTCTTTGAACTGATACTTGGCTAACAGGGTATCCGCACTTTGCTTAAAGTTTTGGATCTGCTCGACAATATCCGCTCTGGGAGCCAAGAGCTGCTGAAACATAGAGCGGACCATATCAGGCTCCTTTCCCGCAAAAAATGTGATCATCTTACAGGGAAACGAGTAATTGGTGTCCAGCAGATTTCCCGCCTGGGCCAAGGATTCCTTCAGCATTTCTGCAAAATCGGCTTTCTCTGGATTCCAATGCTCCTGGAAACATTGGACTGCCCGCCACTTATACGCTTCTTCTGGAAACCAGGCGGCAAAGGATTCCTTGTATTGGCTGACAACACGACGGATGGGATCGGCAGACAGCTCCCAAGCTGCCATATCCAGAATCCGATAATTTTTGAAGGAGAAATTGGCATCCCGAAAATCTTTGATTTTCCGGCAGTTATCTATATAAGCTTCCAGTTTGCCCCGGGATTTGAGTTCAATCCCCAGTGCCGCAAAAATATCCTCACTGCCCACATTGCTGTTGATGACAGGGAAGGTAAGCGGTTTTAAGCAGTGCAGTATCACAGAGGCTGCCGCGGCCTGCATCCCGCGGAACGATTTCGTCAGCACCGATGCGGCACGCTGAAACATCTCCTCATCGTCCGTCATATCCAGAAGATCCACGCACATCCGGATAAAAGCGCGCACGGATTGGATATCTGTCTTGCCCTGGAACGAGTAAAAACCAGTACCAAACATTCCAATATGGCCTGTTCCGGAGACCGCTTTTTCCTGGTGCTTGTACACGCCAGCGTCCGCCCGGCTTTTCAGGTCATCAATCAAATGGTCCAATTCTTGTTTGCGCACCTCGGGCAGATGCGTTGCATGGACAGCTTCATGCTTTTTGTCATAGCTGTGCCGCCATGTTCCAATGCACATGAGATAAATGGCATTAAGATCCTGGTAGTCCAGCGTGGCTTCATCCACATCGCGATAGGCGGACGCAATCGCACGCACCAGTTCATAGCTGCCGTCGTGTACATCCGGTGACAGCTCGGGGGTACTTTTCAGTTTTTTCAATATCTCTTGATTCATTTGAGGTCACCCTCCGTTTGTGCGGCCTGGAATCGGCCATAATACTGCTCCAACTTCTCATCGCAGATCCGCTCGATCTCCTGTTTCTCCTCCCGGGTCAGCTTCTTCCAGACGGACTCGTCCACCTGGATCACGCCCAGGGTTTTGGTGTGATGGAGCATCTGCATATCCTCAAACCGCTTGAAGGGGTTGGAGAGGATATTCCGCTGGGCCTGGGCGTCAGTATAGCCGCCCTTGGCGTAGATGCTGTTGGCTTTTTCCACCACCAGTCCTGCCGCTCTGCGGGCCTCGTAGAACTCCCGGAAGTAGGTCACGATATCACTGAGCTTCACCCGGCCTTTGTCGTCAGCAAACAGCAGCACTGCTTTGAGAAGTACCGGCTTGTAGGAGTAGCTCATGTCCATTTGCCGCACCATATCCAGAAACAGATCCTTGCGGTTGGAGTCGTCAATGAGCGTCCAGCCGTACTGTTTCGCATACTTCTGGAGGGTTTCCTCTTTGAAGTACTTGAAGGTCCGGTGTTCACTCATGGGTACCACCAGGTCGGGTACCAGCAGACCGTCCCGGACATACCGCTCGATGGTCTCCGTCTGCACGTCCACTCGTCGGACAAACTCCATCTGGGAGATCATGCCGGCGGCTTCTTCCTGCCAGTTGAAGATGTCCACCAATTCATAGTCCAGGGCGTCCACCGGCCAGTCGATGAGGGCATCCGGGCGCTCGCCCCGGTCGTAGAGGCCCTGTTCGGCGTTTTTCTGCTGTTTGGTGCCCAACACCAGAGCGCCGGGCTTGTACTCCTTCAACCGGAACAGCCGGTGCATGGAGTAGGGCATGTTGTACTGGCTGGCGTTGTCAACGAAGTCAAACACCATCAGGCTCTCCTTGCCGGGGGACAGCCGCATGCCGCGGCCCAGCTGCTGGGTATAGAGCACCTTGGACATGGTGGGTCGGGCCATAAACAGCACCTCGGTGGCTGGGCAGTCCCAGCCCTCGTTGAGCAGATCACAGGCGCACAGCACTTTGGTCTCGCCCTTCTCAAACCGGGCCAGCACCTCCCGGCGGTCGCTGGCCTTTATCTCGCCGGACACAGCCTCAGCGGCCACACCAGCGTCATGGAGCCGCCCGGCGATCTCCTGAGCGTGCTTGACGGAGGCGCAGAAGATGACCGTCCGCTTGTCCTTCACATACTGGAGCCAGGTGTCCACAATGAGTTGATTGCGTTCCGGCACATAGATCTTGCTCTCCAGATCCCGGATGTTGTACTGGACGCTGTTGAACCGCACCTTGGTCAGGTCAATATTGGTGTGAATGCGGATACACCGCACCGGCACCAGTTCGCCAATCTCTACGGCGGTCTGGATATCCAACTTGTGGGCGGTGTTCTTGAAGATATCCAGGATATTCTTGTCGTCGGCCCGCTCCGGTGTGGCGGTCAAGCCCAGGGTGAATTCCGGCGTGAAGTAGGCCAGGACTTTCTGGTATGTATCGGCGGAGGCGTGGTGGGCCTCGTCCACGATGATGTATCCGAAGTCATCCGGTTTGAACCGCTCCAGATTCAGTGCCACGCTCTGGATGCTGCCGCACACCACGAAGGCGTTGCCCTGCTTCATACTCTCCACATAGCGGCCCACCGTGGCCCTGGGCCACAGTTCCCGGAAGGTCTTGGTGGCTTGGTCTATCAGTTCCACTGTGTGGGCCAGGAACAGCGTGCGCTTGCCGAATCGTTTGGCATCCATGACGGCGGTCACCGTTTTGCCGGTGCCCGTTGCGTGGTAGAGAAGGGCAATGGTCTCGAAGTTGCAGCGCATCTCCTCCAAAGCTGCCAAAGCCTGTTTCTGGTGCTCCTTCAGTTCCAGTTTGGAGCCGTCCAGGGACTTGCCCCGCTGGGTGGGGAGGTAGTCCTCGATTTCCCTGAAACTGGGGTGCTGGCCCAGGAAAACTCGCAGCTCGTCTTTCACAGTCTCCGGCTGCTGCTGCATCTGCCGCACCGCCCAGCGGTACACATCCCAGCCCAGATAGATCATGCTGTTCTGCTTGAGCAGGTCATCGTAGAACTTGTTCTGGGAGAGCAGCTTGGGGTTGTGAGAAGCCTCATCGTCGATCTCGATAGCCACCCTACGTCCGCCGTTTTCAATCAGAAAGTCAGCAAACCGGCTGTTCTGGTAGATGTCAGAGAAGGGATATTGAGAGTAGAGGTAGCCGGCTTTCTCAGCGCCGAAGGTGTCAGAGAACAGTTCTATGAACAGGTCTTCAGCACTGCTGCCGGAGGCGGAGCGGTAGGTAGGCATGGAGGTCACCTCGGTTTTCTGGTAAAATAAGAATCTTCAATCAAACCTAAATGCACCAATTTTGCTTCGATGGACCTTCGACTTCTTCCGTGCTCTTTGGCGATTGCTGATAGTTTCATTCCAGAATGAAATTCATCCACCAGCTTGTCTTGTTCTGCCTGTGGCCAAGGTTTGCCTGCATTGGGCGCACTGGGGCTTTTTTTGATTTCCTGTGTCGAACCAAGTATCTGATGTAAAGCACGAATGATATCAGGATGATTACAAACATGGTCTCGTGGGAAAAGTTCGCCGGTAAAGGGATCAATACCATCAGCCAAAGCGGTCAGGAGTTCTTTTGCTCTCGCAATATCCATTCAGCATTCCTCCCTTACTTCCTTCAAAAGGATCATTTTCTCAAATCCGCCCCGCTTTGCCGCTTTGTCTGCCCGTACTTGTTCTAACTCTTCCAATGTCCAGCCACGGGCTTTTACAACAGCCTGCATAACTTCTAAGAGGTCAGCCAATTCTTCCAAGGATTTGCTCTCCTGATATTCCGCCAGTTCCTCATTCAGCTTCTGCTCCAGAAGATGTATGTAGTCCTCATCAGTAAGTGTTTCGCAGACACAGATTTTTCCGTCTGCTTCAATAATCTCTGGAATATGATCCCGCACCAGCTTGTGATAGGCTTTAGTAGGCATCCTTCAGCCTCCTCAAAATTTCCTCATCCGCAGGGCAAAATGCATACTGATCAATTTCATCCACCGTAATCCAACGAATGTCATTGTGCTCCAATTTATGGGGGATACCCTCATGGATGGTCGCATGAAACAGCGTTAGGTGAACTGTCAGATCCGGGTATTCGTGAACCACATCCATGAACACCTCACCCACATCCAGAGTAATGGCCAGTTCTTCTTGACACTCCCGAATCAGAGCCTGTTCCTTGGTTTCGCCTGGCTCAACCTTTCCGCCAACGAACTCCCAAAGAAGTCCTCTGGCCTTATGGGCCGGGCGCTGACAAATCATAAATTTGTCCTGATCCCAGATCAGGGCTGCTACTACCTCTGTCATCTATCCCACCACCAATTTGTTTGTCTTCTTCAAAAATTTCGCTGGAATCGGTCGATCCAGTTTCCAGGTGATATTCATGGGCTTGCTCCCGTTATGCTTCATATAGTTGGCTGTGCCCAGAAATGTATAAGCCTCCGCGCCTCCTGTGACCCGGTCCGCCTTGAATTCCCGGACAAACAGCAGCACCTTGCTCCTGCGTTCCTGGTGATGGATGTACCGCTGCCCGGTAGGAGAGTCCGCCGCTGTGGTGCTCTGGCTCTGCCAGTGGAACAGGTTCTCGTTGATGGAGTAATCGTGATACATGGTAGTGGGCGAGTAGTCCTTGTCCGCCTTATTCAGCGTCACAAAGAACACATCCAGATGTTTCTCCGGCAGCCACTTCACACCCTCACGCACCGTGGCCGGTTTCAGGAAATCCAGCGCCACCAGCAGCTGGTCCCGGGTATAGGTGCAGTGGAGGTCCAGCGGGCAGTCAAAGCCCAGCTCCACCGGCTCGTCAATGAAGTCGATCTGCTCATACCGATAGCGGAGCAGGTCCAAAAGCTCGCCCAGCAGCACGGGACTGTCCGAGAGGGCATACAGGTTGTCCAGCACTTCATCGGATGTCCAGCTTTCTGCCGCCTTGCCCCAAACAGTTACGTAGAACATCTGGAGCATGCGCTGTTCCAGCTCATCCAGCGTCGCAAAGTCCACATTGTCCAGGCGGGGCAGCAAATCCAACAAAAAGCGAATCCAGCGCTGGGAGTCCACAACGGCCAATCGGGCAAAGGCTTTCGTGAGCACTTCCTCCAGCGGTTCACTGAAATCTGCAATTACATCTGCCCGAGCACAGATGCGAGAGAAGGAGGAAAACTTGTAGATTGCCCTGGGGTCCAAATGATAATAGTCCAGAAAGTTTGCCAGGGTCAGATCCAAACCGCTGTCCTCCGCAAAGCTGGCCGCTCGGGACACCAGCCCGGCGGTATTTCCATAGGAGGCACGGATGTTATCCAGGATGTACTTGGCAGCCTTCTTCTCCAGCTGGATATAGCAGCCCTTGGGCGCGGAGACAAACCCGTCTTTGATCTCCCGGGTCACGCTGCGAGTGGTATTGGACAGCAGGGCGGCAAACTTGTCCTCAAAGTTATACCGCTTGTTGGCCTGGCCGATAAAATCCAGCACAGTCAGGCATTCCTTATCCTCCGCCAGCCGCAGACCACGACCCAGCTGCTGGAGGAAAATGGTCAGGGACTCGGTGGGCCGCAGGAACAGCACCGTATTGACCTCTGGGATGTCAACGCCTTCGTTGTAGAAGTCCACCACAAAAATGAAGCGCACCTCGCCGCTCACCAGCCGCCCCTTGGCGGCTTTTCTCTCATCATCGGAGGATTTCCCCGTCAGGAAAATGGAGGGGATGCCGTGGCTATTGAAATAGCGGCACATAAACTCTGCATGCTCGATGGACACGCAGAAGCCCAGGCCTTTCACCTCGTCGATATCGGTCACATACTTGAGAAGGGAGAACACCACCAGATCGGCGCGGCGGTTGGCCACGGCGCCGCTGAGGGTGTAGAGATTGGAAAGCTCATTTTTGTCGTAGCCGCCGGCACTCCATTTCAGGGTGTTCAAATCCACCGTGTCGGTGACGCCGAAATACTGGAAGGGGCACAGCAGCTTGCGGTCAATGGCCTCCGGCAGACGGATTTCCGCGGCATTCCGGTTGTTGAAGTAGGGCAGTACGCTCTTACCGTCCATACGCTCCGGAGTGGCTGTCAGGCCCAGGAGGATCTGGGGTTGGTAGTAGGACAGTAACTTCTGATAGGTAGGTGCCGCTGCGTGGTGGAACTCGTCCACCACGATGTAGTCGTAAAAATCCGGAGCGGTTTTGGCGGTGAAATTCTGGGAGTTGAAGGTCTGGATAGACAGAAACAGGTGGTCAATGCCCTCTGGCCGGTAGCTGCCCACAAACAGCTCTCCGAAATTGGCGTCCTTCAGGACTGCTCGGAAGGTGTACAGGCTCTGCCGCAGAATTTCCTCCCGGTGGGCTACAAAGAGTAGGCGGCAGACCTTGCCAGGATGCTGCTTGCAGAAGCGCTTATAGTCCAGAGCGGAGATCACCGTTTTTCCGGTACCGGTAGCGGCTACCACCAGGTTCCGGGTGTAGCCCCGGACAGCGCGCTCCGCTTCCAGCTTGTCCAGGATCTCTTGCTGATAGGAGTAGGGGGCGATATCCATGGTGTACACTTCGGCGTTGTTGGCGTCAAAGTATTTTTCCGCTTTCAGTGCCCGGGCCAACCTCTCCTTCTGATCCTCGGAGTAATACTCAAATTCGTTGGAATTCCAGTAGCTCTCGAAGGTGGCGGCGATCTTGTCGATAGTCTCCGGCAGATCCCGGCGGGTCACCTTCACGTTCCACTCCAAACCGCTGGAGATAGCGGCGTTGGACAGGTTGGAGGAGCCTACATAGGCGGTGGTGAAGCCGGTATTCCGGCAAAAGATATAGGTCTTGGCGTGGAGGCGGGTGCGCTTAGTGTCGTAGCTGACCTTGATTTTGGTGTTGGGCAACTTGCGTAGTTCCTCAATGGCTTTCACATCGGTGGCCCCCATGTAGGAGGTGGTGATGATCCGCAGCTCGCCTCCGTTCTGGGTAAACTCCCGCAGCTCATCTATCAGGAGCCGCAAGCCACTCCACTTGATGAAGGACACCAACATATCGATGCGGTCGGCAGAGACAATCTCCTTTTTGAGCTCCGTGTACATCTGGGGCTCATGGATAGCTCCGGTAAACAGGCTGCTCTGGGCGATGGAGGTTTCCGGCCGGCTCAGGTCGGCAGCTGTCTTGCCCACTGCCAGTCGTGGATCCTGCTCCTGTAAAAGCGCAAGAAGCTGCTCTGCCCGCAGGTCGACGCTCAGCGAAGCAAAGTCAGCTTCTTTCGTTGTATTCTGGATGAGGTTTACGATCTGGTTGGCAAGGCCGATCTGGGTAGAGATGTCCCCGCCGTTGTCCGCCACATTCTCCAGGCCCTTTTGCACCACATCTGCCAGATACTGCGCCAACACCTTGGAGGCCTCCGCCCTGTCAATGGGCGCAACCGATTTGCGGGTATCGGGAATCTCCGAAAGCTCGCGGTTCAGGGCAGTATTGATGACTTGTTCATAAAGGCCGGGAGGCAACATGTTAGTTCACTCTTTCTATTTTCTCTTCTGGGATACATATTGTACTTAGTATAATTGGAATTCCAATATCCGACAAGAACTTATTGGCAAATATCAACAAAGCGTTCCAGATTTTATGTATCCCTTTTCCGATCATTAAGAATTCAGTTTAGCATCCCATTTGTCCAATAAGCAGGACTATTCTGTGTGCTGACCCCTGTCAAGTGGACGGAAATTTAGGACACCAGCTATACTGCTGCTTCCAGGCTCAAATCCAGGATGTACTATTTTTGTAACAAACTGTATGCAATCATGGTTGTAAAAATAGATGTACTCGTCCACCAGTTCGGCAGCAGCGTGAATGGTCTGAGGTTTAGCTCGGGAAATTCACTCGATCTTCAGTAAGTTGAAAAATCTTTCTACACAGGCATTGTCATACCCAAGCATTAATCTGCGTGCCTCACAGAAGAGACTTACATAACTATCCTTTGCCCCCTCTGAAATCGATGATTTCAGAGGGGGCTTTATATATTGCGGCACAAAATTTGAAGGCTTAATTTATTCATCGAAAGACATAAATAATTCTTTTGGAAGAGGTGTAACCCCTTCTCGTACCATATTTACCGCACACTTTTGTTGGATTTTTGTTATATATGGAGGCAAAATTTTTCCAATACGCTTGTCCTTCCATGCATTGAAGTTTAAAACTTCCAGATCCATATCAAATTGAATCGCTTCTTCTCCAGCTACGCAGCCTATAATGACCTTGTCGTCACGTTCGAGTATAGTCCCTTTTCTAAAAAAAATACTATTCCGATGTTTACTGAAATGCCGATTGAACTCTGCCAATTTCTCTGCATCTTGACAAATTTCGCACATTTGATCTAAAGAAAAGTGCTTTTTAGCACTAAATACCAACTCTCTTTCAGTTGTAAGACGAATGTCCTCGGAAACTATGTCTTTACTTTTTAGTTTTTTTCCTCGTATACAGTATACTACAGGATCTGCTTCTCTTGCTAAGGAACATTGAGCTCTAATATTTAGATAGTATTTAGAGCCATCCTTAAACAGATCTCCTGTGTATGCTTGTGCAGGCTGCTCCATATACGACAAATACCGCTCGCCCTCTACAACTTTTCGAAGCTCTTCAATATTTGGAGGAGTATCAGACTGAATAGATGCCTCGTCAAAAGAATAGTTTTGAATTCTATTCTGCAAGCTTCGGGTAACAAAATCGCCAAATTCTTGCTGATTTTCAATGCTATCTTCTTTAAGCATATTCCAAATTATTTGAGCCCAATTAGGAGAATATGAATAGAACTCATTGAACATCGCGTTTTGCGTTTCGCGTAATACCCTCTCCCACTCTTTCAGAACATATGCAGACGGCATTTTCTTAATCCACTCAGTAATAGCGGAAAAAAGTTCTTCTTCAGTATCGACATCTATTTTTTGTTTTACAAAAATACGATTTGTTTTTTTATCATCCCATAGGGATGCTTCTTTTAAACTATCAATTACAGTGTCGGGTTGCTTTGCCGTAAAAATGAAGACGGGAACAAATACATCAGTCAGTAGTTTCTTGATAAACTCTATCAATCGTTCTTCTTCATTTTCGACCAATCCACCTGGTATTGTTACACGTTCCCCTTCTTCTACCTCCAGTTCTCCATTCGTGTAGTCCCAATCAAGGATTACAAATGAAGCACTGGCAAGCGCCGGGATTACATCCAGTTGCGGTATTTCACTAAATACCGCAACTGGAATATTTTTTGCCTCAATTAGTTGTTTTATCTTATATATTGCTGAGGTTTTCTTTTCAATTTCGTTATCGACGATTACCGCAATGCCATTAAAGAGTTTTTCAACATCCATACTGTCACCCCTCTTTAACGAACTCTAATACAAAATTGGCGCCATTCAAGATTCGATCTCTCGAAAATTCTGCCAAATTGATAGAGTAATCATATCTGTCTAAAAGCTGCTTTGCAATGTAAAGTCCCAGACCACGACCTTCTTCACCTTTCCCTGAATAGAAAGCTTCAAAGATATAATTTGTATCATCTGGCTTAATTCCAGGACCACTATCAGAAAAAATCATTCTTTGCTGATTGCCATCCAGAGATATTAGAATTTTCCGCTCGCCATTTATAGTTTTCAACCAATACAGGGAATTATCAAATAGGTTGATAAAAACTTGAAGAAGAACAGCATCCGTGGTTTTGACCACCAAGGGACGTGTGGTTAAATCGTATTCTACGGTGATATGGTTTTCCTTAAATGCGCGTTTATATAGATTATGAACTTTCTCAATAACCATTCTAACATTTATGTTCTTAGTTTTAGATTTAGTTGAGGGGAACAGCAACTGAACATCTTTCATTTGTGACTGAACCATAGACATAGTTCCGCGAATAAGCGTTAATCGGGAGAGAAGGTTATCTCTGTCTATTTCGTCTCCTAACATTAGCTCTTTAATCAGAGTTTCTTGCTGCTCGACAGCTTTCCCAAGTAACAGCATTACATCGTGAGAGGCTGTTTCGATAGAAAGTCCAACAGCAGCAAGATTTTCAGTTTTTTGGATTCGATCTTCGAACGTGCGTTTTTCTTTCGCGTAACTGCGTTCAAAGGATGTTAAAAAAGCCATGGTTTTTTCATCGTCACCATACTGCTTTTTTGCGGCTTCAATTAGTTCGGCAGGGCGCCCCCGCTTAATTCTATCGATTTCACTTCGGCGTTTCTTATCAATCAAATATTGAGCGAAGGGCTTTTTCCTGAGGTAACGAAGAATGAGTTGCAGAACACCAATAAAATCTTCCAGCGCACGTCCTTCCTCAATCAATCCTTCACGATTTGTTTTATCTTTCAGATTGGGGTTTTCCTCCTGTGAAATATACACGCAACCAACAACCTGATCATTGCTTAAGTATTCATCTGCACGTATTGTACCACGTGCCATATCTATTCTGAGCCAGTCATCTTCTGGATCACCATAAGGCATTACTCGTACATTGTCTCGATACAAATATATTCTGTGTTCTTTAATAACGTTTTTTTCGTCTTTACTCAAATAGTATTTGGACGGATTTTCAGAGTCAGCATTCAAGTCGAAAATATAAAACTCAAAGTTAAAGCTTCCGCACTCTACTTTTTCGCCTTTTTCCTCAAGTTCTTTGAAACGCTTGAACTGTGTGAGCCCTCTGATATCAGGATCTTGAAAACTCAACTTAATCGGTTGCCCATTCATATTAAAGCTTATGGTATTCGGTCCACAAATGTAGCGGCCGTTAGTTATTTTTAGGACAGACATATTTTTTAAGCAATGATCAAGAACCTTTTTGTAACTATCGTGAGACTCGTTCAGAATATTATCTTTATAAACCCATACGCTAAAATCAGCTGTATCTTCTTCAGAAAAAATGGGTTGTAATTTGCCAATATTCTGCTGAATACGATTAACTCGATCAACTGTCCATTTCGTTTTAAGGTTTGTAATTTCAATAATGGTCCCAAATGGTTTGCGATGTTTTCGTGTCGTTCCTAAATTGACTTCTTTTTCAACAATAGCTGTTGGGGTTCGTTGCACCAGGTCTACAGTAAGGTGTTCAAGAAATAAATCTTTCTCTTCACCATCTTCCTGGAGGAAATCATTATCATATTTTGAAAAATCATAAGTTAGAACATTTTCAACATTTTCCCCAAACTCAATAAATTTTCCTTCAGAATTTTGCTGCTGCCTTCTTGTGGTAATGGTAATTTTTTTGCCTAATTTAAATATAGCAAAACGGCCGATACCTTTTTCTCCTTGCAGAATACGACCTTTCTGAGTCTTAGGATTATTGGCCTTCCGTTTAAGTTTATCTGGAGTAGCTGGATTGAGCCAGTGTCTGCGCAAAATATCTGCATTCATCCCGCAACCATCATCTTCAATTATAATCTTAGATGTTGGAGTTAAAGAATAGTCTGGCCCAAAGTCAATGAAACTAACTTTTACCCAAGACGCATCAGCGTCATATGAGTTCTTTATCAACTCTACAAGCGCAATCAGTTCATTTTTAATTAATTGATCACCTAACATTGTTAGCAGGCGAGCATACGGCCGGATTTTCAGTTTTTCACTCACTATTTCCACATCCTCCCGCTAATAATATATTCTTCGTGATAGACAGTTCTACTCGATTTATCAGAAGAAAAACGCCCATACTCATCACGATAGGGAGTGAGTAATTTGTTAGATATTCTTCGTTTTGCAGCTTTTATGTCAGTAAATCCTTCATTTATAAGGCTTTGAATTAAGTGTTCAGAGTTTTTAATTTTTACACCTTTGTACTCTGTATCACCTACAACAAATAATGCCATTCCTCCGTTTTTAAGCATTTTAGAACACTTTTGAATAGCGTGCTGAATATCCACGTAGTATCTTGCCACAGATCTTACCTTTGCTGTCGCTCTTTGAGTGGCAATTAACTCCGTCACAATTTGTTTGCCAACGACATTAAGTAACTCCATGTTAATTGTGTAATCTTCGCTATTATATAAGCTTCCAATTGATCCGCGTCTTAAGTCCCTATAATCATCTGCATATCCCAACCAAAGAGAGGACAGTTGATGCAAGTCAGCATATTCATATGATGTAACATATGGAGGACTGGATATGATTAGGTCTACATCAGGTACATCAGTTGCTTCTAAAAAGTTTTCGTTCTCAATGACAATGGAAGAACTTAAACCGGTTTTTCCGTTCAGTTGCTCAATTGATTTCACAAACTTATTATACTGTTGCACAAATGCATCCCAGACCACAATTTCTTTTTTGTTAGGATCAATTTGAGGTTTAATAGATTTTGTTAACCATTTAGAAGAGGCTTTCAAAATTGATGAAAAAAGGCAGTAGAATGCATCTAAGTATTTTCCATCATGAACAGTTGCTTCTATAGTAGTCTTTAGACGAAGCAGTTGAGTATAACTGTTTTGAGTAAACCAGTGCTTTAGCCTCTCGTTTGCGTTTTCATAAGCGGCTCTATCAATTTCAGTAAATGGGTAAGCCGAGCTAATAAGCAAAAAGTATGCTTTAACTGTTTCAACATTGTAACTTTCACTTTTCACTTTTGCAATTAAAGTAGCAACGGGATTAATATCGCAGCCCCAAAAATCTTTATTATGGGTTTTGGCTTCAAGAGCAACGGTGCCACATCCACAAAAGATATCTGCAACGGTTTCTATTTTTACGCCCTCTGCCTCTGCATAATCAAAAGCCTTTTTAGCAATAAAGGAAGGGAATTTCGCAGGGTAAGTATGAATGCAATGCATGGTAAACTCGGCGTCGTTACTAAAGTTCCACTCGTCTTCAACACCAACGCGATCCATATTTTCCAAAGTGATACTAATCATTCATGCTCCCCCCTTCCTATATAGGTCAGGATTAATATCTTTATTTTTACAAAAAGAGAAGAATAGTTCTTTTGCCATTTGACTGGGCTTTGATTTGCCATTTTCCCATCGATTCACAGTAGAAAAGCTTATGCTAAGTTCTCTTGCGAGTTGTTCTTGGCTTAACCCCAATTCTTTACGAACTTGTTTTACAATTGAGCAAAACTCCATATAGTCATCTCCTTGCAAATATTATAGCACTTGCTATAGTGTTTGCAAGGAGGAAAGATACTATTTTTTAATTTATCCAATTGAAAATTTAACTTTCTTCAATTATCCGCAATCATTATTCATTGGTAAAAATATCAATGGTACATCAATGTCCCGAGGTTACGTTGGTTTATACACATTGTGCTCATGTCTTTCCAAAGATAAGGCGGTCAAGCGGTACCATAGCATATTGATTTTTACGACATACTGTTGCGAGGTCCTGAATCTGTTTAATCGCCAGGACAATCTCTGGATTTCTAACGCCAACTGAAAGTGTCTCTTAGCAATATGCGCGACACCTATGACCTTCGCCCCGAACCGCTGAAGTGCAAGCAGCTTTATAACAACGCCTTACAGTCTTTCATCAACTTCGAAGACTTGATGAAGCCGAAAGAAGAGGTGATGCGCCATGAATCTTCTTGTGATATACAAAGGTTCAAAGAGTAATTGGGGGGTAGGCTAAAAATCCAGAGAAAAGACTGTAATGCGGAGGCAGAACATTAGACCGGGCGTATTCTTTGTTTAGGCGTGCTAAAAACTGATACGCCTGAGGATCAGAAATGACTTGCATTCAGGATTCGCCAGAGGTACAATACCCCAAACCTGAACATGAAAAAGAGCCCTTCTTAACAGGCTACGGCAGTTATACCGCGCCTGGTCAAGAAGGGCTCTTTGACCACATGTTTGACCACAGACAGCGCCGTAGCACTCGGAAACAGTGGAATTAAGAGCGTCAAAGAGTGAGCGAAATGTAGTGGAAAGGGTTAAAACCAATTAGAAATAACCACAAAAAATTTAGTTCAACCGTTTGGGACTAGAACCAATTAAAAGCGATTATAAAAAAATAATAGTATTAGAACGAACTCTATAACATGAGAGAGTAGTCTGCCTTGCAAGTTGCCTCCCGCACACGGATACTACGATGGCAGTTATAATTTCATCGCGGAAAGGGATTCCTGTTCTGGTTTACAGTTATGTGTCTGCATGAAAACAAATATTTCCCGGTAGGCACAGAGCATAGGTGGACTGCATGACTTTCCGATCTTCTGCGGTCAGCGGACAGTAATGTCCTGCCTGGAAACAAGCTTGCAGGGTAGCAAGATCCATTCCTGAAGTGGCAAATGGAATTACGGTTTCCTGCTTTAGGTTTTCCAAAATCAAAGACCCATATGGATCCAGATCCCCATGGTGCAGATAAAAAGCGTCTGACTTGGAAGCGTGGACCATGCGATGGACACTCGTCCGTGTGGAATTTGAGAAACCACCCAAATATAAAACGTCTCGATCTTCTGGTGGCAAGTCGTGATAAGTAGTGAGGTTCTCTATGGTGATGACGGTGGTGATGACGATCTGGGCCTCCAGGAGGGCAGACCGTATTGCACTTCAGCCGTCAGAGGTCAAGCCAATACCATCTGGAAGATCAGTAACGTGGGTAAATGAGTCCGGAAGTTCCGATGTACAGCCTCCTTTCAAATAGAGGTAGGTTGGATTTTTCTCAAAATTGTAAAGATTGTAATTTTCAGGATCTGCTTTTTCCGCCGACTAGTCCGTTAGATCAGAGAGAATACTGAAGATCATTCCGGAAACAGACTGAAAGTGCTTGGAGTCATGGAATACTGCCTCTGAAAAATTACGCACATAAGTCTCTTTGTTCAGTTGCTCGATCTTTTCCAGGGCTAGCAGAACATCCCGCAGTTTCTCAAGATTTCCCTACAGACTGTATCCGGGGGAACGCCACGCCGTAACGCGGCAATCATCGCTCCTGCAAATCGACTGGATAGGTTGTCTGGCTTGCATCACCAGAATGCAAGGGGAAGATCCAACTGTTCCTGCTGCGCCTTTTGGGCCGGTTTTCGCTCTGAAACTTCAAGGATTTCCGGGATGTGGTCCAGCTGCAAGGTCACTTTCGTATAGTATCCCTTACAGAATATTTTCCTGGAAATGCTGGTGGAACCGCTTCTGTGCTGTCACTTTTCTGTCCAAAACCGACTGTCCTATTTTGGAGGATTTGCCGCTTGACGGAACTTCAAAAACCAATATAATAAATTTAGAATAATTCTAAATTGGTACTGAGCGCTATGACAAAGTATGGAAAGAAAATTTTACAGATTGTAAGTTCCTCTCGCAGTCATATGACGGCTGAGGAAATTTTTTGCGTGCTTCGTCGAACCTATCCCTCGGTCGTGCTGGCCACTGTATACAACAACCTCAATCGACTGTGGGAGGATGGACTGATCCGCAAGGTGTCGGTGGAGGGAATGCCGGACCGGTACGACCGGATCCAGCGCCATGACCATCTGGTGTGCAAAAGCTGCGGCAGACTGCTGGACATTGACCTGGGGGATCTGACTGCGCAGCTGGAGCAAAAGGCGGGGATCTCTATTTTGTCCTATGATCTGAAATTGACGTATCTATGTGAGGACTGCAGAAAGAAAATTGCAAGGAAAGGAATGTGAGGAAACTGAACCATTTGCCGTTATCGATTCGCGTCCCCATCGAGGAGGACAACCCCAGCATTGTTCGTTGGGAAGAAAAATGTATTCGCTGTGGTATGTGCAAAGAGGCCTGCACCAACCTGATGGGGGTACACGGCACTTACACGCTGGAACAAACCGGAGGAAAGGCCATCTGCATCTACTGCGGTCAGTGCGCCAATGTCTGTCCGGTGGACAGCATCACCGAGCGGGATGAAATCTCCCAGGTGCAAAAGACCATTGCTGACCCGGACAAGGTGGTGGTGGTTAGTACGTCCCCCGCCGTCCGTGCCTCGCTTGGCGAGGAGTTCGGTCTGGAGCCCGGCGCCTTTGTAGAGGGGAAAATGGTGGCGTTGCTCCGGGCTCTGGGGGTGGACTATGTGCTGGACACCAACTTTGCCGCAGACCTGACCATTGTGGAGGAGGCCAGCGAGTTGATCCGCCGCATTACGGAGCAGGACCGGCCTCTGCCCCAGTTTACCAGCTGCTGTCCCGGCTGGGTGCACTTCGCTGAGATTTATTTTCCCCAACTGCTGCCACACCTGTCCACTGCCAAAAGTCCCATCGGGATGCAGGGGCCCACGGTAAAGACCTACTTTGCCCAAAAGATGGGGCTGGACCCCAGGCAGATCGTCCATGTGGCTCTGACCCCCTGCACTGCCAAAAAGTTTGAAATCCGGCGGGAGGAGATGCACGCCGCCGCTGATTACCACGGTGCGGAGGGGATGCGAGACACCGACCAGGTCATCACCACCAGGGAGCTAGCCCGGTGGGCCAGGGCTGCGGGAATCGACTGGGACACCTTGGAGGACTCTGCCTACGATTCCCTGATGGGCAAGGCCTCCGGTGCGGGCGTCATCTTCGGCAACACCGGCGGAGTGATGGAGGCCGCGCTGCGCACAGCCTATGAATATCTCACTGGCCGGAGCGCCCCGGAGTCTTTGCTGCACCTAAGCCCGGTTCGGGGCTATGATGGGGTGCGGGAGGCCCGGGTGAAAATCGGAGAGCTGACGCTGCAAGTAGCCGTGGTTTACGGCACCGCCAATGCCCGCAATTTCCTCCGGCGGATGGAGGAGAGCGGAAAGCAGTATCACTTTGTGGAGGTCATGGCCTGCCCCGGCGGCTGCATCGGCGGCGGTGGACAGCCCAAGAACCTCATGAAAAATGCCGACGAAGTCCGCAAGAGCCGCATTGCTGCGCTCTACCAGCGGGATGGCTCCATGATCCTTCGTACCAGCCATGAAAATCCGGAGATCAAAGAGGTCTACGAGGCTTTTTACGGACAGCCCCTCAGTCCGCTGGCTGAACAGATGCTTCACACCACCTACCAGGACCGAAGCGAACGGATTCATCAGAAGGGAGGAGATTCTGTGAAAAAATGGGTCTGTGGAATCTGTGGCTACATCTATGATGAGGAAAAGGAGGGCGCTGCCTTCGAAACACTGCCGGAGAGCTGGGTGTGTCCACTGTGCGGCGCTGGAAAGAGTGCATTTACCCCGCAGCAGTCCGCTGATGCGGCGAAAGGGCGTCCAGCTCCCATCCATCCCATCGGTGAGATGAGACAGCTGTCTGCCGGGGAGTTGTCTGCCGTCTGCTCCAACCTGGCTCGGGGCTGCGAAAAGCAGTACAAGGAGCAGGAGGCCACCTTGTTCCGGGAAATTGCGGACTATCTGTCCGCTGCCCAGACTCCGGTTCCCGATCCCAGCCTGGACAAGCTGTTGGATCTGGTCCGGCAGGATCTCAGGGAGGGATATCCCAGCCTCAGCGCTGCCGCTGTGGCCGTTGATGACCGGGGGACCCAGAGGATCTGCGTCTGGGGAGAAAAGGTCACCCGGATGCTGGAGTCTCTGCTGAGCCGCTACCAAAAGGATGGGGAAGCCTTTTTGAAAGACACCCAGGTGTGGGTCTGCACGGTCTGCGGATTTATCTATGTGGGCGACAATCCTCCCCAGCTCTGCCCGGTCTGCAAGGTGCCGGCATGGAAATTTGAAAAAATAGAAGGGAGAGGCTGAACCATGAAACAAGTTGCAGTGCGGAATCTGCGGTTATGCACCAAGGACTGTCTGTGCCTGTATGTATGCCCAACCGGGGCTACCGACACCGAGAACAGCGTCATTGATGTGGATAAATGCCTGGGCTGCGGCGTGTGCGCTGATGCCTGTCCCAGCGGCGCTATCTCCATGGTCCCTACGGAATACCCGCCCCAGCAGAAAAAGAAGCAAGATGTGACGGCCCAGGCCAATCATATGGCCGGCAATAAGGCAGATCAGGAGAACATTGCCCGGCAACTGGCGGAACACGCGGACCAGGACGGACTTTACCGTCTGATGCGGGCTGCCGAGAAATCCGTCCGTTTGGTCAACGAAGACCTGCTCCGGGAGGCCGGGTATATGCTTCCTCAGAGTGCCAACGCCCATCAGCTGCTTAGAGACTTTGCGGACGCACCGCCCGCCCCTGATTTTCCTGTACAGGCCGCAAAAGAGTTGTTGGAGCGCATTCCCTGCAATGAAATCAGATCAGAAGGAGAAAAAAAGGTTATGAACAAGTGGAAATGTAAGGTATGTGGTTATATCTACGAGGGCGAGACACTGCCTGAGGACTTTACCTGCCCCATTTGCAAGCAGCCCGCCTCTGCGTTTGAACTGATTGAGGGCGTCCCTGTCAAAAGTGCAAGCAAGTACGCCGGTACCCAGACTGAGAAGAACCTGGAGGCTGCCTTTGCCGGTGAGTCTCAGGCCCGGAACAAGTACACCTTTTTCTCTTCTGTGGCTCAGAATGAAGGATACGAACAGATTGCGGCCCTATTTCTGAAGACGGCGGAAAACGAGAAGGCCCATGCGAAAATGTGGTTTGAGGAACTGCATGGTGTGGAGAGCACCGCCGAGAACCTGCTCCACGCTGCTGAGGGTGAAAACTACGAGTGGACCGATATGTACGATGGCTTTGCTAAAACCGCCGAGGAGGAGGGGTTCCCCGAGTTGGCTGCCAAGTTCCGTCTGGTGGCTGCCATTGAGAAGCGCCATGAGGAGCGCTACCGCGCCCTGCTGCACAATGTGGAGACTGCCCAGGTCTTTGAAAAGAGCGAAGTTAAGGTGTGGGAATGCCGCAACTGCGGCCACATCGTGGTGGGGACTGCCGCCCCGGAGGTGTGTCCCACCTGTCTGTACTCCAGGAGCTTTTTTGAAATTCACAGCGACAACTATTGATCCATAGAACATTGGGAATGCTGCGGGACCAAAGTAAAATGTACGCCGTGACACGTTCAGTTTCTGCTGGATTCTGAACGAGGCCTGACAAGGCGAGTGGTATGCCTTCGAGGCGGCATGTGCTTTCTTCGGCGATTTCATCTCTCAAAAGTGAGAAACAAGGGCCTTTGATTATCTGCGGATTTTCAAAGGCCCTTGTTCTTTGATATGGCGACGCAAAAATGGAGCTGTTTTTTCTTAAAAAGTCTTGTATGTTTTTCAAGGTGAAGGTATTATTTTTCAAACTTTGAGGTAAACTGTGCCGCCTAGGGTGTCACTGCGGGTCGTCAGGGATTCTGGCCGAAACTTTTCAGCTGACCACATGTAAGACCACAGACAGAGCTGGAATACACGGAAACAGCGGAAACAAGAGCACTAGAAAGTAACTGAGTTGGAGTGGAAATGGCTAAAAAGCACTATAAACGCCTATAAAAAATTCCGAAAACCTCTTTGGGACATTCATGAAACAGAAACGAACAAATCGCAAAAAGATTGCGAATATCCAACTAAAGGGCAGATGATTTCTCTAACAGTCTCATAAAAATTGCAACTTTTTATAGACAGCACTCATTCTGACCACATACGATTCTATAAAACCTGATTGTTTCAAACACAAATATGAGAAAACTCGCTTTATTTCTATATAATCCATCTTTTTGAGCACATAAAAGCGGCGGTCAAAAATTTGCAGTTGAGTATCAAATTTTTCTGCCCACTGATATTATAAGTTTATCGTTTATTTTTAGCAGCGTTCATACATTTTATATTGAAAATTTCAGAATTCTTATTCTTTGTCTATAACAGGTTAAAAACTGCTATGGCTGACGGACAGAAATCAACCAGTTACATATCGTTTTCTCCGGTAATCCCGACCTCCGGATGTTCTTTGGGCTGATCCAGGAACTGTCGGGATTCCTGAAGGCGCTACTCCATGTCCGCAATTTCCGCCTGGAGCTGCCGGCGGCTCTTGGTTCGGTTCATCTTCAAAAAGAGGTGATATCGCTCTTGCAGGGATTCCTCTCTGGGCGGAAACGCAATGACCGTGTCGCCGATCTGATTGCCCTCCAGCTCGTTCCGGCAGATTTCATCGTCCATGACCGCCATATAGAGGGCATATCGGGTGAACTCCTTGAGGGGCATCCGGATCATCCAGCGCCAGCAGGCGACAGAGGCGGTTACGACTGCCAGGCAGCCCAGAGCAGCAATTTTATGACCTGTTTTCATCTCCCTTTATCCTCCCATGTTCTGAATCTGCCGGACAGACTTCTCCTCCAGAAAGCGGCGGAATTATGACATGCTGCCGCCATCCAGACTGGCTTTCTCCATGGCCAGGGCATGGTCTTTCCCTATCACAAAAATGAGGTGATCCTGCGTCTGCGCCAGCGCGAGGATCTTGTCATAGTGCCACCTGGATTCTGCCGCCGCAGTTTTTACTAGATAGTGGTCGGGATAGAATGAGGTATCGGCGGCATCGGTACCCGGCAGGGCTTTGCGCTTTGCAAAAGAGCTGTTGAGGGCATCCTCTTTCCAGCTGATTAGCAACAATGCTGCAACGGCCACACAGTTTGCCGTCATCTGCCAGACAGATCCCCAGGACAGCCAGTGGGATACCAAGAAAAGCCCAATGATAATCCAGGCATAGAGGCGGACCCTGCGGCTTCTTTTGACCCGGGCTGTTTTCCGGATGGCCCTGGCCATGGCGGTCAGTGCCTTTTCATCGTATGGAGTATGACAGGAGAATTCCATCGGTACCTCCCGGGCCATCGTGGCCTTCCGTGTTATGCGTGGGCTCCATGATACCAGAGAAACAGGGATTTGGTATAAAGATTTCCTTAATTTTATTTAAGAATGAGCTGCTCGCCACTGCAATTCTTTGTGCACCAAGGCTTTGCTCATCTTTTGGAGAAGGAAGGTCGGGAAAAGGGAATTGCCTTTTTTACCCGAACCCCGTATAATGGCCACAAAATGAAAGCATGGCAAGCTGAGTGCTGCCTGCCGATCCATATGAAAAGGAGAACCCTATGAATTTGATTATCCAACACCTCTCCAAGCAATTTGAGCAGAAAGAGGTTTTGCGGGACATTGACTTTACCTTTTCCGATGGCAAGATCTACGGCCTGCTGGGCCGCAACGGTGCAGGCAAAACCACCCTCTTCAACTGCCTGAACCGGGATCTCAAGGCGGAGGGCGGCAGCTTCTGTCTGGAAGAGGGCGGCGTGCGCAGGGAGGTGGCGCCGGAGGATATGGGCTATGTGGTCTCCACCCCCACAGTGCCTGAATTTCTCACCGGACGGGAGTTTTTGAAATTCTTTGTGGACATCAACCGAGACTCCATCCAGGACCCCAAGTCTCTGGATGAGTATTTTGACATGATGAGCATTGCCCCGGAGGACCGGGACAAGCTTTTGAAGGACTACTCCCACGGCATGAAGAACAAGATGCAGATGCTCATCAACATCATTGCCCAGCCTAAGGTCTTGCTACTGGACGAGCCGCTGACCTCCCTGGATGTGGTGGTGGCCGAGGAGATGAAGGGGCTCCTCCGCTCTTTGAAGGAAGGCCAGATCACCATTTTCTCCACCCACATCCTGGATTTGGCCCTGGATCTGTGTGATGAAATCGTGCTGCTCAGCCACGGGGAACTGGAGAAGGTGGAGAAGTCCAACCTGGACAGCCAGGAGTTCAAAGAGAAAATCATCGCGGCGCTGAAAGAGGAGACCTATGCTTAATACACTGCGGATATCCTTTTCCCTGAAAAATACTTACCGGGTCAACAGCATCCTCTACTCCATCAGGCAGATCCCGCTGGTGAAGCATCTGCTGCCCGCCACCATTTATCAGGTGAAAGGCTTCAAGATCTTTGCCAATGTGCTGTCGGTTCTCTGGGAACTTGTCACCATCTTTCTTTTCAAGTTCCTTTACTTCTTCCTGATGGTCCTGGCACCGGGAAATTTTCATTCCATGGTGCCTGCCCGGGAGTCCTTTTTGCACGTTCTGCTGTTGTTGACTCTGGTGGGCTCGTACATGCACACGAACCTCTTCGCCCCCTCCCGGGACAAGTACTATGCCATGATCCTTCTGCGGATGAACGCCCGGTCCTACACCCTGGTGCACTTCGGCTACGATTTGGCGAAGACTGTGGTGGGCTTCCTGCCCTGTATGCTCCTGTGGGGACAGATGCAGGGAGTGCCTTTGTGGCTGTGCCTGCTGATTCCCTTCTGCGTGGCGGGGGCCAAGATCGCGGTGTCCGCTTACTCGTTGCGGGACTATGAAAAGCACGGGTATGTCCGCAACGACACGAAACTCCAGAAAAGCGCCTGGATTCTGACATTCGTGCTGCTGGCCCTGGCCTATTTCCCGCCCACCATGGGGATCGTTCTGCCCCTGCAGCTTTCCGCCGCTTTGTTCCTGCTCTGCCTCCCGGCGGGGATCTGGGGGCTTCGGGAGATGGTGCGTTTCCCCTATTACCGGGAGATCAACAAAGAGCTGCTGTCCCAGGTGACCAACCAGATGGACACTGTGAAAAAGGCGGCCAAGACTGCCAGCGAGAAGACCATCTCCACAGACGGCTCCATCACCAGCCGGAAGCAGGGCCTTGAGTACCTCAATGAGCTCTTCATCAAGCGGCACCGGAAGATCCTGTGGCGCTCTACCCTCCGCATTGCTGCCGTCTGCGCCTTTCTCTGCTGCGGCGTTCAGGTGCTCATGGCCGTCCGGCCCGGCACCAAGGCGGATATCAATGAACTGGTGATGACCTGGCTGCCTTATTTCGCCTTCATCATGTACCTCATCAACCGGGGCACCGGCTTTACCAAGGCGCTGTTCATGAACTGTGACCACAGCCTGCTGACCTATTCGTTTTTCAAGCGGCCGGACTTTGTGCTCAAGCTCTTCCAGATCCGCCTGCGGGAGATCATGAAAATCAACGCGGTCCCGGCTCTGGTCATCGGCGTGGGCCTGTGTTGGACTCTCTATGCCTCCGGTGGAACCAAGAATCCCTGGAACTATGTGGTGCTTCTGGTATCCATTCCGGCCATGAGCCTGTTTTTCTCCATCCACTATCTGACCGTCTACTATCTGCTGCAGCCCTACACGGCAGGGACGGAGATGAAAAGCGGCACCTACCGCATCGTGATGATCCTCACCTATGTGGCCTGCTACGCCCTGATGAACCTCCGCCTGCCCACCCTGGCTTTCGGGGCGGCGTGCATCGTCTTTTGCGTGGTGTACTCCATCGCGGCCTGCGTTCTGGTCTACAAATTCGCTCCCCGGACCTTCCGGCTGCGCACCTGATGATGCCTGAACATCCGCTTTATACTGGGACAACCGCCAAACGCAAGTTCACATTCAGATTCCCATCTTTCTTTGCAGGTACACCATATCCACCAACTGCACCCCGCTGTCATAGATGGGGTGGTCGTAGTGGTCGGTGAAGAAGTCCTTGACCCGATGATGCCTGCGAAAGCCGCAGGATTCATAAAACGGGATGGTGGAGGGGCTGTCTCCGGTACCCACCTGCAGCACCGTATATAGCTCTGCGTAGGTTTTGATTAAAAAATCTACCAGGGCTTTTCCATAACCGTTCCCTTGAAAATCCGGCTTCACGGCGATGTTTTTCAGCTCCAGAACGCCGTTTCCCTCGTCGGTCACTACGCATTCTGCTTTGACGCCATCGTCCTCCAGCACATACATGGTTCCACGCTCCAGGTAGCGGTCAATCATGTCCTCCTGCTCGTCCGCCAGCAACAGCAAATCGAGATACTGTTTTTTACCGGTTTCAACTTTCTTGATGTCCATGGGTACCCCTTACTTTTTCACAAGCCGCTTCAGTGCAGCGGCGTCCAGCAGATTCACCGTCACGAACTTTCCCCGATAAAATGCCGCCCAGTTATTGAAGACACAGGGCAAAGCCTTGGCCTTTTCCAGTGTATCTACCGGAATGAGGGTATAAGGCACCTCCATCTCGCCACAGGTTTTGCGTACCAGTTCCACACTCTGATGGATGTAGGGACACTGGGAACTGTAATAGATAGTCAGCTCCTGATTTTCAATCTCCTGCCGCTTGGCGTTCTCTGCAAACCGGGGCTTGGTTCCGTCAAAGGAGAGGGCCATGAGCCGGTAGCCGTCCGGGGTAGTATCCACTGTTTCAAAGCCATATTTCTCTGCAAAGGTCTGGTCCGAGAGCCAGGCCTTTTGCTTTTCCGCTCCCAGCATACACACGCCGGATTTTCCCCTGGCTTTGGCGTCGGCCAGGCAGTATTCCATCAGCTGCCTGCCGTAGCCCTTGCCCTTGAAGTCCCCGGAGACCCACAGACAGTAAATGTAAAGATAATTCTCCCCCTCCACCGGCACCCAGGCCGTCTCCAGGGGGGCGTACTCGATGAACACCACACCTTTGGCGTCCAGCTTGCGGAACACATGGCCTTCTTTCAGCCTCTCTCTGAGCCATGCCCGCTTGGCCTCCACGCCGGGGTGGGGCTTCTTGCTGCGGATGATACAGCACAGGTGCTCCTGAGAAAGATTTTCTTCTGTCAGATTGAGAAAAGAATGCTCCATAGCGGTACCTCCCGGCGGATTTTTCTTTATGATACCATGCCCACTCCGGTGAAACAATCCCCGCTTGGCAGAGCAAAAGATTGCCGTTCTGAGTCAAACATGACAGACAGTTGTCGTGTTTCTATGGTATAATAGCAGCATAACGGCGATGATACTTTGATTTTCAGCCGTTTTTCCCAGCCCTGGGGGCAACCGAAAAACATGGCATGGTATCATACAGACAAATCAGGAAAGGCGGTGCATCCTATGAAGATGGAGCGGCTCATCGGCATCCTGTCCATCTTGTTCCAGAAGGAGAAGGTCACCGCTCCGGAGCTGGCGGAGCAGTTCGAGGTATCCCGCCGGACCATCCAGCGGGACATTGAGTCCCTGTGCCGGGCAGGCATCCCCATCTCCACCACCCAAGGAGCGGGCGGCGGCATCTCCATCATGGAGGGCTATCGGGTGGATCGCACTGTGCTCACCGATCCGGAGATGCAGGCTATTCTGGCAGGGCTGAGGAGCTTGGACAGCGTCAGCGGCACCCGGCGCTATGCCCAACTGATGGAAAAGCTGTCCGCCGGGACAGGCGGACTGGTACCCGGCGGGGCCCACATGCTCATCGATCTCTCCTCCTGGTACAAGACCAGTCTGCCGCCGAAAATCGAGCTCATCCAGGGGGCCATCGAGCAGCACTGCACCATCCGTTTTACCTATTTCTCCCCCAAAGAGGAATCAGAGCGGACGGTGGAGCCCTACTACCTGGTGTTCCACTGGTCTACCTGGTACGTGTGGGGCTGGTGCCAGACCCGTGAGGATTTCCGCCTGTTCAAACTGAACCGAATGACGGAGCTCGCCTCAGGGGAACCCTTTTCACCTCGTTCCGCACCCCTGCCCAACCTGGAGCCGGAGCGCATCTTTCCGGCCCAATATCAGGTCACCGTTCTCTTTGATCCGGCCTGCCGCTGGCGGCTGGTGGAGGAGTACGGGGCGGACCGCTTCACTGTGGAGCCGGATGGCAAGCTGCGCTTTATCGGCGGCTTTCCGGACGCGGACAGCGTCCTCAGCTGGGTCCTGACCTTTGGAGATCAAGCGGAGCTGCTGGAGCCGCGAGAGCTGCGCAAGCTGCTTGGAGATTTGACCGAAACATTGTCCGACCGTTACCGTAGGAGGGATTAGCATGGCGTCTCATCAGGACTTTGTGGACTATGTGGCCGAGCAGCTGCGGGAGGCCGGAGTTATTCGCAGCCGGAAGATGTTCGGCGAATACGGCCTTTACTGCGACGGCGTGTTCTTCGCTGTCATCTGTGACGACCAGCTCTTTGTGAAGGTTACTCCGGCGGGTGAAGCAACGTTTCCAAACCTATCCAAGGCTCCGCCTTACGAAGGAGCCAAGGATTACATCTGGGTGGAGGATGTGGACGACCGGGACACCATGACAGCCCTTACCCGCCTTACCTGTCTGGCCCTTCAGGAACAGCAGCCGAAAAAACGGAGGAAATGACCATGGCTTTTGACTACAAGAAAGCGTACAAGGAGTTCTATCTGCTGCCCAGGACGCCGGGTATCGTCACGGTGCCCGCCATGAACTTCCTGGCGGTGCGGGGACAGGGCGACCCCAACGAGGAAAATGGCGCCTACAAGCAGGCCCTGGGGATGCTCTACGCCGTGGCCTTCACCATCAAGATGAGCAAAATGAGCAAGCAGCACAAGCTGGAGGGATACTTTGACTATGTGGTACCGCCTCTGGAGGGGCTGTGGTGGCAGGAGGGTGTCCATGGGGTGGACTACGCCCGCAAAGCGGATTTTCAGTGGATTTCCCTCATCCGCCTGCCGGAGTTCGTGACGAAAGAAGCCTTTGATTGGGCCATCCGGGAGGCCACGGAAAAGAAACAGCAGGACCTCTCCACGGTGAAGTTCTTCCCCTGGGAGGAGGGCTTGTGCGTCCAGTGCATGCACATCGGCCCCTATGACCACGAGCCCGCCACCGTGGCCTCCATGGCCGAATACGCCAAGGCCCAGGGCTACCAGGAGAACTTCGGGGAAGGGCGGTTCCACCACGAGATCTATTTGAGCGATGTGCGTCGGTGCAAACCGGAGCGGCTGAAGACCGTGATCCGGCAGCCGATTAGAAGGGTGGAGTCATGAACCACATTCCGATACAAATCCGAAAAATCCATCCGGATGAGTACGGCCTTCTGCGGGAGTTTCTCTATCAGGCCATCTATCTCCCGGAGGGTGCCCCGCCGCCGCCCCACTCGGTGGTGGATTTGCCGGAGCTGCAGGTCTATATTGCCGGCTTCGGCACACACTCCGGCGACGATTGTCTTGTTGCCGAGGTAGAGGGGATGGTGGTCGGCGCGGCGTGGAGCCGCATCATGGAGGATTACGGCCACATTGACAGCAGTACCCCATCCCTGGCCATCTCAATGCTGCCGGGATACCGTGGACTTGGCATCGGGACCCAGCTGCTGAACGGACTTCTGCTTTTACTGCAGGAGAATGGGTATCTCCGGGCATCCCTCTCTGTTCAGAAAGAGAACCCGGCGCTGCGCCTGTATGAGCGGGTAGGCTTTCAGATCTTAGCGGAAAAGGACACGGAATACTTGATGCTGCGGGACATCGCCAAGTATATTGATATGGAGGCGGCACCATGAAAGGCTTTACCCGTACAGAAACCCGCTTTTCCCTGTGCGGCCTCAACTGCGCCTTGTGCAGTATGCACCTGGGTGGCTACTGTCCTGGCTGCGGCGGCGGAACAGGCAATCAGAACTGCGCCCTGGCCAAGTGCTCCCTGGAGCACGGTGGCGTTCAGTTCTGCTGGGAGTGCCCGGAGTACCCCTGCACCCGCTACGAGGGCTTCGACGATGGGGATTCCTTTGTGCCCCACCGGAACCGGCAGCAGGACATTGCCCGGGAACGGGAGGTGGGGCTGGAAGCCTACCTTGCCCAGTTGGAGGAAAAACGGGCAATTCTTCATGAGCTTCTGGATCATTACAACGACGGCCGCCGCAAGACCCTTTTCAACACGGCGGTTTATCTCCTGTCCCTGGAGGATTTGCGCTCCGTGATGGCCAATTTGGGCAGCCAGCCGGAGTTGGAAGATCAACCAATCAAGGAGCGTGCCCTTGCCGCCGTGGGGCTGCTTCAGGAGGCGGCTAGCCGTCGGGGCATCAGCCTGAAACGCAATAAGAAACCAAAGAAGGGGTGAGCGCATGGCGACTTCCAAGGTGACAGTCCATTTTCCCTGCCCGGTGGAACAGGTGTGGAAGATCGTGACCGACCTCTCAAATACCGCCTGGCGCAGTGATTTGTCCCAGGTAGAGGTTCTGGACGAGACCCACTTTTTGGAGTACACCAAAAGCGGCTATGCCACTCATTTTACAGTCACAGCCTGTGAGCTGCTCCGTTACTGGGCCTTCACCATGGGCAACGGCAATATGTCCGGCACCTGGGAGGGCATCTTCCAGGCGGCGGAGGGCGGCACCCGGCTTACCTGCACCGAGACCGTGGCAGGTAAGCACTGGTGGATGCGACCCTTCGTCCCCAGCTATCTGAAGCGGCAGCAGAAGCGGTATCTGGACGATTTGCGGAGGGAATTGCTGAAATAAGTTGTGTTAATCTGCGTTGCTTGCGGCAACGGGCCATTCTCCCTACAATGAGAGCGAAAGGAGTGAGCCCACATGTTAAACGAAAACATAAAGGCGATTAGAAAATCAAAGGGGCTTTCCCAACAAGAGCTTGCCGTGAAGCTGAATGTGGTGCGGCAAACCATCTCAAAATGGGAGCAAGGATTGTCTGTCCCGGATTCCGATCTGCTGATCTCCCTGTCGGAAGCCCTTGAGACACCTGTGAGCACGTTGCTTGGAGAGACTGTGATGGAGTCGGAGGCGGATGCGGTCAAAACGCTCTCCGAAAAGCTGGAGATTATCAATTTGCAGTTCGCACGGAGAAAGACGCTTAGAAGAAAAGTCCTTCATTGGTCGCTGATTTCATTATGCGTAGTCATCGTGGCAGTATCCGCAGCCTTGGTGGTCGTCAACAGTCCTTACCTGGGTTGGGATTTTCATGACCCGGAAATTGCCGTTGCAGGCACGGCTTTTCACGCATTTGAATGGCTGTTTGTCAGGTTGGCACCCATTGTCCTGATGGCGGCAATGGTCGGAGTTTGTTTAACGCGGAAAAAAGCATAAGGAGTTTTTCCAGAAGGGAAGTCCCGCTGATTACAGAACTTTCCCCCTCAGGCTAACATCCATCCTCGGTTGAAATCAGCACAAAGGGCCAAAGGTGTCGTTCTCTTTTGCCCTTATATCCTCTATGATCATATCAGCAGCTGCCCAGAACCAATCAATCGATCATAAGAGGAGACTATTACCATGAATACGGATAAAATTTTTGCGGAAGCCATTGCCAACGAATATGCCCCTAAGGATACCTCCAAGGTCGTTGCCCTGAGAAAGCTGGACCGGAAGGCAAAGGGTCCGGCCAATATTTTCGCCTACAGCTTCGGTGTCCTGATGACCCTGGTCCTCGGCCTGGGGATGTGCCTTTCCATGCAGGTGATCGGTGGGGGCGGCGTCCTGATGACGGGCGCCGGGATCCTCTTGGGGATTCTGGGCCTCATCGGCGTGGGCCTGAACTACCCCGTCTACAAGAAACTCCTGCGGTCCGGCAAGGAAAAATATGCCTTTGAGATCATGCAGCTGGCCCGGGACATCAGCGAATCGGCAGAATAAACACGAGAGGAGGGCGGCAGATGAACAAGTCCGAAAGCAAATACTTCAATACCGCCCTGCGGATGGACGAGGCGCTCCTGGCCCTGCTGGAGGAGAAGGACCTGGAATATATCACCGTGAAGGAGATCTGTCACCAGGCCGGCGTGAACCGGTCCACCTTCTACCTGCACTATGAAACTATCGCCGACCTGGTGAACGAGACCTTAGAGATGATCAACCAGCGTTTTCTCTCCTACTTCCCCCAACAGGAAGAAGAGATCCTGGGCAACCTGGACAGCCGGGAGCGGGAAGAGCTGGTTTTGGTCACCCGGGAATATCTTCTCCCTTATCTTCGCTTCATCCGGGACAACAAAAAGGTCTACCGGGCGGCATTCCGGAATCCGAGCAGCGTGCAGGCTCATACACGATATGGGGAACTAAAGCAGCATATCCTGGGCCCCGTTCTGGAACGGTTTGAGATCCCGGCCTCCCACCGCCCCTACTACATCGCCTACTATGTGGAGGGCATCGCCGCCATCGTCAAGGAGTGGCTGCGGCAGGACTGCGCAGATGAGGGGGAGATGATTGCCGACATCATCGAGTCCTGTGTGCGGCCCAGGGACGATAGCCATGAGAAATAACGGCAGGGCTGCGCGCTTCCTCCGGATATAGAGGGAGGATTGCATCTATCAAACTCTGATGAGTGCCGCTGTGCCTTTGGCAGCACGGCGCTCTTTGCATCAGCTCCGTATTGCTTCTGGTAAGCGCGTGAGTTATGCGGTCATTGTGGCCATCACTGTGCGGGTGCTGCGGAAAGGGGTGAGGCAGCCAGGTGGCTCTGCTTGTGGACGGCAAACATAAATCCTCCTGTCCTGTGCTGCTCTAAAGGCAGCACAGGACAGGAGGATTTTTCATTGATCATTTTTGGTAGAAGACCATATTTCCCATAGCCTTGGACTTTTCCGGGTTTGTATCTCCCTTTACTTCCGCAAAATCTGTTCCATGGATTTTCCCTTGGCCAATTCGTCCACCAGTTTGTCCAGGTGCCGGATCTCCCGCATGAGAGGATCGTCTATTTCCTCCACCCGGACGCCGCATATCGTCCCTGTGATAAGCTCCCGGTTGGGATTCATGTCCGGGGCATTGCGAAAGAAGTCACCGTAGCTGATGCCGGATTGTTCCAGCCGGGACAACTCTTCCGGGGTGTATCCAGTGAGCCAGGCGGTCACCCGATCCACGTCTTCCCGAGTGCGGCCTTTTTTCTCAGCCTTGGTTACCAGCAGAGGATAGAGTTTTGCAAACGGCATCTCTGTTACATCCATACGGGGCATATCGTCATCCTTTCCCGGACTCAGTCATCCAACGGGGACTTGCCATCAGAGCTGATATATACCGCAGTTGATGGGTTCATCATAACATGAATACGACCATCTGACAATCCGCACAAGGGAGTAGAGGCAGGCGGTTTCATCCCCCTTTCTGGGGGATTCCCAACTGCGAAAGAGGGACAGGCTCCCGGCTTTTCACCGAGGGCCTGTCTCGCCTTTATTTTGCCCAATCAACCACGGCGTCCCGCAGAAAGCGGGCACAGCCGGGTACAGCCTTGTCGTAGTAGACCGTGAACCGCGGGTCATCCACATAGAGTTCCGCGATTCCCCGGTGTTTGGCAGGGTCGTATTGATTTCCGGTGATGGTGAGCCACCGGCGGTGGAGAGCGCAGATTTCCTTTCCCGCCTCACTCTCCGGGGAGAGGCCCGCCTGGATGGCTGCTTCCAGCCGCTTTTGGATCTCACGGCCCAAGTCGGTCCACTCCCGGTACTGCTCCAGGGTCAGATTCATCACTGCGGCGTTGGCCTCGTCCACCTCTTTGTTGCCGTACTTGGCGCGGATCTCTGCTCCGTAAACTTCCTCGTTGTGGGCTATCGTGCGTTGCTTGAACGCCTCAAATTTCTGCTCATCGCTCATGATCTCATTCCTTTCTTCCGCTCCGATGGTGTCTTTCACCGACCGGATCAGCCTATCCAGCCGTTCCCGCTTCGCCTCCAAAGCGGCAAGATGGCTGCGCAGAGCGGCCAGACGGTCAAAGGAGGGATCGTCCAGACATTCCTTGATCCGGGCCAGCTCCACCCCTAGGGCCCGGTAATAGAGAATATCCTGCAGCCGGTCTACCTCTGCCTTGCCGTAATAGCGGTAGCCGCTCTCCGCTACACGGCTGGGCTTCAGCAGCCCGATCTGGTCGTACCAGCGCAGGGTGCGGGTGGTCACCCCGGACAGGTGCGACAGTTCCTGGATGGAATACTCCATAAACATCCCTCCCTGAGGATAGGGTATCAGTTGACGGAGCGTCAGAGTCAAGGGGAATTTTAAATTTGATGGATCTCCTGCTGCAGCCGCTCCAAAAATTCCGCAGCCGGGATCCCGTCCATCTGGGTGTGGTGGAACTGGAAGGACACCGGCAGGGTGGTGCGCAGCCACTTTTTCCGGTATTTGCCCCAGATGAGGAAGGGGTTGTTGTAGCATCCGGCGTAAATGTTCACCGCACAGTCGATCTCATACCCCGCCAGAGCGGAAGTGCCGATCACCATATAGTCCTCGCCCAGCTCAAAGCTCTCCCCGCTCTCGCGGACCTGTCCGGTGAGCTTCCGATAATCCCGATTAAATTGCTCCAAATCATCGGAAACGGGAATGTCACAGGTGGCGATGGCGCCGCCCCGAGTGGCCACCACGGTATTGATCGCCAAGCGGTCGTACTCCATCAGCTTGTCTCCCACCGGAAGCAGGTAGAAGTCCTCCGTCCGGGCCGCCGCTTTTCCGATGCACCAGCACAGGAGCATATTGAATGAATAACCCCGTTTCCGGCTCAGCCGTACCAGCGCCGTTACATCCAGGGTCTTTATCAGGGTCACCATGGGCATGGGAGCCTTCATCCAGAGTTCAAAGGCCAGCGCCCGGGAGGTGCTCTTTGGATCTGTTTCTTTCATGTTGTTCTCCATTCTGTTTATGAAGTCCGGTTCGGTTGGCCGCGGTAAGTATCCCATATCATAGCATAACGCTTTATGGCAGGCAACCGAATCCCATGTTCCAAAGCCGGAACTTGTGGTATAATGGAACACCATAAGTCAAATGAAAGCAACAAACGACGAGGACCAAATATGAAACGCATTTTTCTTTTAGAGGACGATGAGACCCTGGGGCGGGGGATCGCTATGGCCCTGACAGGGCCGGAGGCATCCGTCTTTTGCCGCCCAAACTTGGCAAAGGCCCGGGAAGTGCTGGCGGAAGATCGATTTGACCTGCTGATTCTGGATGTGAATCTCCCCGACGGCAGCGGCCTTACTCTGCTGCGTCAGGTGCGCTCGGAGGGCGACGCCACTCCGGTGATCCTGCTCACCGCCAACGATCTGGAGCTGGACGAGGTCACCGGACTGGAGGCCGGGGCAGACGACTACATCACCAAGCCCTTCTCTCTGGCGGTACTCCGAGCCAGAGTGAATGCCCAGCTCCGCCGAAGAGCCCCCAAGGTATCCCAGCCCCTGTCCATGGGTCCCTTTGCTTTTGACTTTGAGAACATGGATTTCCGCCGGGACGGCAGGGGAGTGGAGCTCTCCAAAACCGAGCAGAAGCTGCTGCGGGTGCTCTTGGAAAATCGGGGGCATGCAGTGCCCCGGGCTACGCTGGTGGACCGGGTATGGACGGATGGCGCGGAATTCGTGGAGGAAAACGCGCTGTCCGTCACGGTCAAGCGGCTGCGGAGCAAGCTGGAGGCGGATCCGGCCAAGCCGGAATATCTGAAAACGGTGTACGGCATCGGTTACACCTGGGCGGTGAAGCTATGATGGGGTATCTTGTGATGGGCGCGGTGATACTGCTGGTCCTGGCTGTGGTCATCTATGACCGCTGGCGGACAGCCCGCATCGTCCAGCGGCTGGACGATATGCTCACCGCGGCCATGAACGGCACCTTTTCTGAAGAGACTTTTGACGAGAGCCGCCTCTCCTCTCTGGAGAGCCGGCTGGGGCGGTATCTGGCGGCCAGTGCGTTGTCTGCACGGAATGTGCGGGAGCAAAAGGACCAGCTCAGCGCCCTGATCTCCGACATCTCCCACCAGACCAAGACGCCGGTGGCCAATCTGCAGCTCTATGCCCAGCTGCTCTCGGAGCAGCCCCTCACGCCCCAGGGGAAGGACTGTGCCGCCGCCATCTCCGTCCAGGCGGAAAAGCTCCAGACGCTCATCGAGGCCCTGGTCAAGACCTCCCGGCTGGAAACGGGGATCCTGGCCCTCCACCCCCAGAGCGGCGAGATTTCCCCGGTGGTGGAGCGGGCCGCCGCCCAGTATGCCCCCAAGGCGGCGGAAAAGGGCATTGCCCTGACCCTTAGGCAGAGGTCAGGCTCCGCTGTTTTTGATCCCAAGTGGACGGAAGAGGCGTTGTGTAACCTGCTGGACAACGCCGTGAAGTATACCCCTTCCGGCGGGACCGTGACGGTGGAGGTGAAAAATTATGAGCTGTTTTCCGCCATCCGGGTAACTGATACCGGCCCGGGCATTTCCGAGGAGGAGCAGGCTAAAATTTTCGGACGGTTTTACCGCGCCCCGGGCGCCTGGCAGGCGGAGGGCGTGGGGATTGGCCTCTACCTCACCCGGCAGATCGCCGAAAAGCAGGGAGGCTATGTGAAGGTGGAGAGCACCCCCGGAATGGGGAGCATATTTTCACTCTACTTGCCCCGGGAATCATAGGAAAGCAGTACGCAGGAGGAATACACTGTGAGAAATGAATATGAAAACGAAGCCTTTTTCCAGCAATACGCACAGATGTCCCGCAGCCGGGAAGGGCTTTCCGCAGCGGGAGAGTGGCATCAGCTCAAGCCCCTTTTCCCGCCGCTGGAGGGAAAGTCCGTACTGGATCTAGGTTGCGGCTATGGTTGGCACTGCAAATTTGCTGTGGAACAGGGCGCCCGACAGGTGCTGGGCATTGATTTAAGCCAAAAAATGATTGAGGAAGCCAAACGGCGCAACCGTGGGGAAAGGATCCTCTACCAGGTGTGTGGGATCGAGGAATATGAGTATCCGGAGGCCGCATGGGACTGCGTGGTTTCCAATCTGGCTTTGCACTATATCGAGGACCTGAACTCCATTTTTGAAAAAGTACATCGGACACTGAAGAAAGATGGAATCTTTCTCCTCAACATCGAGCATCCTGTCTTTACCGCTGGCGTGGGACAGGATTGGTTCTATGGGGAAGATGGAACGCCGCTGTATTGGCCCATCGATCAGTACTTCCTGCCCGGAGAACGGATCACTCATTTTCTAGGCTGTGAGGTCCGCAAGCAGCACCATACACTTACCCAAATCCTGATGGGGTTGCTGCACAGCGGATTTGTTTTGGAAGCCGTGGAAGAGGCGGAGCCTTCTAAGGAAATGCTGGACATTCCCGGTATGCGGGATGAGCTGCGCCGGCCCATGATGCTGTTGGTACGGGCCAGAGCGGTGCATTGACGGGGCCAAACTGGATTTCTTTCAAAACTGTCACATTCTCGAAAGTGCCAGGACAGATTTCCATGTTAAAGTCTGTATTGTCAAAAGACGGTACAGACTTTTTCTTTGGAGGAACATAGTATGACGATTCTTGAGACCCGTGATCTGAAAAAATACTACGGCTCCGGGGACACCCAGGTAAAGGCCTTGGACGGCGTGGATCTTAGCATCCAGCAGGGAGAGTTTGTGGCCATTGTGGGCACCTCCGGCTCCGGCAAGTCCACCCTGCTCCATATGCTGGGCGGGCTGGACCGGCCCACCTCCGGCACCGTCACGGTGGACGGAAAGGACATCTTCGCCCTGAAGGATGAGGCCCTGACCATCTTCCGCCGCCGCAAAGTCGGCTTTGTGTTCCAGTCCTACAACCTGGTGCCGGTGCTCAGCGTGTGGGAAAACATCGTCCTGCCGGTGGAGCTGGACGGCAGGAACGTGGATGAGGCTTATGTGGAGGAGGTCATCGCCACCCTGGGCCTGGATAAGAAGCTCCGGAACCTGCCGGGCCAGCTCTCCGGCGGCCAGCAGCAGCGTGTTGCCATTGCCCGGGCTCTGGCCACCAAGCCCGCTATCCTTCTGGCCGATGAGCCTACCGGCAACCTGGACAGCCGGACCAGTCAGGATGTGCTGAGCCTGATGAAGGTGACGGGGCAGAAGTTTGCCCAGACCATGGTGATGATCACCCACAACGAGGAGATCGCCCAAATGGCCGACCGCATCGTCCGCATCGAGGACGGGCGGATCGTGACGCGGTAAGGGGGAAAGATCATGAACGTGGCAAACCGCAAGTGTGTGCGGCATCTTTCCTTCCGGAGCCTGCTGGCCAACCGGACGCGGAACCTTGTGGCGGTGCTGGCCATCGTACTGACCACCGTGCTCTTCACCTCACTTTTCACTATTGCCCTCTCCATCAACGAGGGCATCCAGCAGAACAACTTCCGCCAGGCGGGAGGCTGGTCCCACGGGACTTTCAAGTACCTGACAGAGGAGCAGTTTGAGAAATTGAAGGACGATCCGCTCATCGAGTCTTGGGGCCTGCGCCGCTTTTTGGGCATGCCTACGGATGTCCCCTTCAACAAGTCCCATGTGGAGGTGGGCTATTCCGACGCCAACGAGGCCCACTGGTGCTACTGCGACCCCATTGAGGGTCGGCTGCCCAAAGAGGGTACCGACGAGGCCGCCACAGACACCCATGTACTGGAACTGCTGGGGGTAGAGCCCAAGCTCGGTGCCAAGTTTACCGTGACCTTTGAGGTGGATGGCCATGAGACCACGCAGACCTTTACCTTGTGCGGTTGGTGGGAGTACGACGAGGCGGTGGTGGCCAACCACATCCTCATTCCCGAGAGCAGGGTGGATGCGGTGCTGCAAGAGGTGGGCGTCACTCCGCCGGGAAGCGACGGCATGACAGGGGAGTGGAACCTGGATGTGATGCTGAAAAACGGCGCCCGCTCCATTTCCAAGGATCTCAATGAGATCTTGGCAAACCACGGCTACCAGAGCGAAACCGCCGGAGCAGACTACATTGCTTTGGGCGTCAACTGGGGCTATACCGGGGCGCAGCTCTCCGATAAGCTGGACCCCACCGTAGTCGCCATCATTGCGGGGGTGCTGGCCCTCATTCTGCTCACCGGGTACCTCATTATCTACAATGTGTTCCAGATCTCGGTGGCGGGGGACATCCGCTTCTACGGCCTGCTGAAAACCATCGGTACCACACCCCGGCAGCTTCGGCGGATCATCCGCACCCAGGCCCTGCTCCTCTCCCTCATCGGCATCCCCGTCGGCCTGCTGCTGGGCTGGCTGCTGGGGGGCGTCCTCACCCCGGTCATCACCGCCCGACTCAACAACGTGACCACCGTGGTCTCGGTCAGTCCCCTCCTCTTTGTGGGGGCGGCAATCTTTGCCCTGGTGACGGTGCTCATCTCCTGCCGCCGCCCCGGCCGTCTGGCGGGCAAGGTGTCCCCGGTGGAGGCGGTGCGCTACACCGAGGGGAAGGCGCTGAAGCGGAAAGGCAAGCGGAGCGGCAAGGGGGTGTCCCTGCTGTCCATGGCCTGGGCCAATCTGGGCCGCAGCCGGGGCAAGACCTTCCTCACGGTGCTGTCCCTGACTCTTGCTGTGGTGCTGCTGACCCTGACCGTGACCTTCGCCAGTGGGTTTGATATGGACAAATATGTGTCCAATTTCACCGCCAGCGACTTCATCTTGGCGGACGCGGGGCAGTTCCAGACCGGCGGGGACGCGTTCAACGACGAGATGGCGGTGTCGCAGGAGGTCATCGGCGCCGTGAATGCCCAAGGCGGCATTACAGGCAGTGGCTGCATCTACGGCAAGACCGGCCCGGCGGTGGAATTTGTCACCGAGGAGTATTACCGCTCTGTCTGGAGCCAGTGGAATACCCCGGAGCAGCTTGACGAGGCCATCCGCTATATGGATCGCACGCCGGAGGGCCTGCTGGAGGACCGGGTACAGCTCTACGGCATGGATCCCTTTGCCCTGGACCATCTGACGGTGTTGGACGGGGATCTTTCAAAGCTGAGCGATCCTGATGGGAAGTATATTGCCGCTGTGTACAGCGATGATGACTACGGAAACCCGAATATGGACAGTCACTGGGCCCGGCTGGGGGATGCGGTGACCATCCGATATGTGGAGGAGTATGAGTACTATGACGTCGATACCGGCGAAGTTTACGGCCCCTGGGAGAATGTGCCGGAAGGAGCTGCTTACGCCCAGCGGGCGGTGAAGTACCGGGATGTGGACTACACCGTGGCTGCTCTGGTGATGGTGCCCTACGCCTTCTCCTACCGCTACTACGGTGCCGATGAGTTTGTTATGAGCAGCGAGACCTTTATCCGGGATACCGGCACGGATTGTGTTATGTACTATGCCTTCGACACCACGGAGAAGGCCAACGCCGCCATGGAAGCCTTCCTCCAGGACTACACGGAGAACGTGAATCCCCAGTTTGACTATGAGAGCAAGGCCTCCTACGCCGGGGAATTTGAGGGCACCCGGAGCATGTTCCTCCTGCTGGGCGGTGCCCTGAGCTTCATTGTAGGTCTGGTGGGCGTGCTGAACTTCTTCAACGCCATCCTCACCGGTATCACCGCCCGCCGCCGGGAGCTGGCCGTGCTCCAGTCCATCGGTATGACATCCCGGCAGCTGCGGACCATGCTGGCTTTGGAGGGCCTATTTTACACGCTGGGTGCGGTCCTTTTGGCCCTGGCGCTGATTGTGGTCACGGCGCCCTTTGTAGGCCCTGCCCTCAACGGACTGATCTGGTTTTTCAGCTACTACTTTACCATCTGGCCTATTGCCGTGGTGCTGCCCCTGTTCGGGGCGCTGGGCATTCTCATCCCGGTTTTGAGCTGCCGCGCTGCCCAGCGCTATTCCGTGGTGGAGCGCCTGCGGCAGGAGTGAGATACCAAGACACCAAGTCCCCCGCAAGCAATACTGCTTGCGGGGGACTTGGTGTCTTGTGAAACCAGGATGTCCTGCCGATGTCCCCATCAGATCAGGAAGCGGAAATGCGGTAGAGACGGCAGGGGCGTCCGCCGGTATCGTAGTTGACGGTAGAGCGGGCCTCTCCCCGTTCCACCAGATAGTTGACATAACGCCGGACTGTCACCACAGACAGGCCGGTCTGCCGGGAGATGGCCTCACTGGGCATGCCCTGGGCAGGGGAGGAGCGCAGGCAGGTCCGTACCTTTTCCAGCGTGCTTTCCTGCAGCCCCTTGGGGGGTTGCCCATCACCACAGCTGACAGGAGCGAAGAGCTTATCCAGCGCGCTTTGTTCCACCAGGTTCCCTGCCAGCGCCTCTCGATGACGGCAGAAAGTATCCAGTGCCTGCTGGAACCGCTCCGCGGTGAAGGGCTTCATGAGATAGTCCACCACGCCCATTTTCAGCAAGGCGTCTACTGTGGGGCCGGCATTGGCGGCGGTGACCATGATGGCATCTACATCGATTCGCTGGTGTCGGAGGGCTCGCAGCAGTTCCTCACCGGTGAATAAAGGCATATACACATCCAGCACTACCAGATCCACCGGGTTCTGCGCCAGCCAGTCCAGAGCCGTTTGACCGTCCTGGAAGGTTTGTACCACCTGAAAACGGGAGTCCCGCTCTACATAGGTGCGGTTGATCAGGGAGACCATGGGGTCGTCCTCTACAATAACCACGCGATACATTCAGCTCTCCTCCTTGTATTCTGGGTCGGGTCGAGATTCCTGACGGAAACTGACAAAAAAGGATGTGCCCACACCAGTCTCCGATTCCACCCGGATCTCTCCCTGATAGGCGTCCACCACTTCCTGCACCAGAGACAATCCGGTTCCCCGGCCCTGTCCCTTGGTGGTGCTCCCTTGCTGGAACAGGGTGCGCCGCAGGGCAGCAGGGATGCCCGGACCGGTATCCTCCACGCACAGCAGCAGGCCGCTCTCCTCCTCCCGGATGCTGACCGACACCTCTTTTATCCCTTGTCGGGACTGATTCAGGCTTTCAATCGCATTCTCAATGAGATTGCCCAGCACGGTGATGCAGGCTTCCGGAGGCAGACAGGGACTCTCGGCGCTGAGGCTGCTCTCCCGGTCCAGGGTCAGGCGGATGCCCAGCTCGTTGGCTCTGCTGGTTTTGCCTACCAGCAGAGCGGCCACCGAAGGCTCCTGGATCTGGTGCATGATGCGGCTTACCGCCTCCCGCTGAATACGGGTGGTGTCCATGATGTACTGCTGGGCCCGCTCGGGCTGGCCGATCTGCAGCAGGCCCAGGATCACATGGAGCTTGTTCATGAATTCATGGGTGTAGGCCCGCATGGCATCTACCATGTGCCGCACCCCGGTGAGATCGTCGGCCAGACGGGTCACCTCCGTGCGGTTGCGGAAGATCCCAACCGCCCCGGCCAGTTGGCCGTTTTCGTAGATGGGCAGCCGGTCGGACAGCACCCGCACATCCGGCAGGGACTTCATGCTCACATTGTATTCCGGCTTCCCGGTGTGCAGGATGCGCCCCAGGGTAGAGACCGGGTAGACGGTCCGGAGCGGTCTGCCCACGGCATCAGGGGGCAAAGACAGCAGCCGGGCGGCAGCGGCGTTGAAAAAGATGATCGTTTCATCCTTGTCGATGGCCAGAATTCCCTCCTCCAGGGCATCCAGAATATCCTCCCGTTGGTGAAAGCGGCGGGCGAAGGCCTCTGGTTCATATCCTTGCAGAGCATTTTTGATGCGCCGGGACAGACGCTGGGCCAGCAGAACCGCTACCCCCATGGCCAGCAGGCTCAGGAGCACCATCTGGACCACCGTGACCAGGGTCACATGGGCCAGGCTGCGCAGGTAGAGCCCCACCACCACGAAGCCGATGACCTCGCCTGCTTCATTGCGAATGGGAGCATAAGCGGAGTGCTCGGAACCCAAGGGGCCAGTCTCGTTGGAGGTATAAGGCCCCTCACCGGACAGGGCCGGATTCTGGGCATCTCCGGAGTAGGTCGTTCCCTGCAGAGCAGGGTCCGGGGCGTAAAGCAGGGTGTTTTCCAAATCTCCCACCAGGATCAGGTCGATGTCGGAGGTGTTGACAGTGGCGGCATCCAGAAATTCCGCCAGCTCCGCCGGAGAGGCCTCACCCTCCAGGGCCTGCCGCACCAGGGGAGACTGGGAGAGGATGGATGCGGAGTTGATGAGGTTCCTGTCCAGGGCGCTCTGTTCGCCGCTCAGGATAACATAGAGAGCGCACGCCAGGGACAGCACCGAGGAGATGGCCACGATCAGCATGCTCAGTTGCAGCAGCTGAGCATGGATGGAACGTTTGTGGCGGGCTGGCATAAGACGCCCCCCTTTCTGTAATTTCCTCATTCAGTATAACGCGCTGCGGCCCACTTCACAAGCGCAGCGGAAACAAGATATCTTTCGTACAGAACGTTTTCAATAGTTTTTTTACTTTTAAAAGGCTTCCCAAAATGACCGCACCGGTCGTAAAATAGCCATCGCGAAAACGAGGTGATGTGTGTTTGCTTGAAGAATTCAAGGAATCGCTGGTCAGTGAGCTGGGAAACAAGACCGCCTTTACCATCCCGGTGTTGGGAGGTATCCCGGTGGCCGACTCTGTGGTTGTCACGTGGATCATCATGGCTTTGCTGGTGGTGCTCTCTCTGCTGCTGACCCGGAAGCTCAGTGTGCGCAGCCCCGGCAAGGTGCAGGTAGCCCTGGAGTGGGCGGTACAGTTTTTGAACGGCTTTGTCAAGACCAACATCGGCACCCACTGGCGGCCCTTTGCCCCCTGGCTGGGTACGGTAGCCCTGTACATCGGCTTTTCCAATCTGATTGGTATTCTCGGCCTGACGCCGCCCACAAAGGACATCAGCGTGACCACGGCACTGGCGATTATGAGCATGCTGCTGATCTATGGTTCCCAGTTCCGCTACAACGGGCTGCTGGGCGGGCTGAAGAAGTTTGCCGCCCCTATGCCGCTGCTGCTGCCCATCAACCTGATGGAGGTGGTCATCCGGCCCCTGGCGCTGTGTATGCGTCTGTTCGGCAATATTTTGGGTGCATACATCATTATGGAGATGCTCAAGTTCGTGGTACCGGTGGTGCTGCCCGCCATTTTCAGCATCTACTTTGACCTGTTTGACGGTCTGATCCAGACCGTGGTCTTTGTGTTCCTCACCACACTGTTTACCGGCGAGGGCATCAAGGACGAGGAGTAAACTGACGAAAGAAATCTGAGGAGGAAATCACTATGTCTATCGCTATCATCGCTGCAGCTATCGCCGTCTTCACCGGAATCGGCGCCGGAATCGGCATCGGTTTTGCCACCGGCAAGGCCAGTGAGGCCATTGCCCGTCAGCCCGAGGCCTCCGGCAAGATCAACAGTGCTCTGCTGCTGGGCTGCGCCCTGGCAGAAGGTACCGCCATCTTCGGCTTTATTACCGCTCTTCTGATTATCTTCGTCGGTTAAGGGGGCGCCCTCAATGCTGGAGTTCCAACTTTCCACCATCGTCTTCACCATCATCAACCTGCTGGTGCTCTTCTTCATTCTCCGGAAGCTGCTCTTCGGCCGGGTCAACGCCGTGCTGGAGCAGCGGGCCGCCCTGGTGAAGAGTGAGATCGCCTCTGCCGAGGACAGCAACCGTCAGGCGGAGGAACTGAAGACCCAGTATGAGAGCAAGCTGACCGACGCCCGGCACGAGGCGGCCAAAATCGTGGCCGATGCCCAGAACCGCGCGCAGCGGGTCTACGAGGGCAAGATGGCCGAGGCCGAGACCGACGCCAAGCGGCTGCGCAGCGAGGCTGAGGCACAGATCGCCTCTGATCGGGAGACCATGCTGCGTGGGGCCCGCAACGAGGTGGCCTCTTTGGCCCTGCTGGCTGCTGCCAAGGTGGCCCAGCGCTCCATGGACAATGCGGACGACAAGGCGCTGGTGGATACGTTTTTGTCGGAAGTGGGTGAAAAGGCATGAATGAGCTGGCCCGCCGTTATGCCGAGGCCCTCTATGACCTCTCTCCCGATGAGGAGTCCCTGCGCGCTACCGCCCAGGCTATGATGGCGGATGCCGCTTTGTGGGAATCCCTCCGCTCTCCCGCCGTCCAGGCCTGGGAGAAGAAGCGTATCCTGGCCCGGCTGCCTGGTCTGAAGGACCACGGCTTGCTGCTGCGCTTTTACGGCCTGCTGGCGGAAAAAGGGCGCATGGCTCTGCTGCCCGACATTCTGGAGGCCTTTCACGATCAGGCCCTGGCCCGGCGGGGTGCGGCCCGCTGCCGCCTGAGCTGTGTCCGCGTGCCCGGGGAAGAGGAGCAGGAGAAGCTCCGTCAGGCTCTGTGCCGCCTGCATCATAAGCAGAATGTGGAATTTGATGTGCGCATCGATCCGTCCCTGCTGGGCGGCTTCACGCTGGAGATCGAGGGCGTGACGTATGATAAAAGCGTCCGCGGGGCGCTGGCCGGTCTGACCCGGCAACTGGAAGAGAGGCGAATGGCATGAAAAGCAAACCTGAAGAGATCGTCTCCATCCTGCGGGAGGAGATTCTAGAATATGATACCCGGGTGCGGCGGGATGAGACCGGTACCGTTCTGGAGGTAGGAGACGGCATTGCCACCGTCTACGGACTGGACAAAGCGGTATACGGCGAGTTGGTGGAGCTGGACACCGGCGTCAAGGGCATGGTCATGAACCTGGCCCGGGATAGCGTGGGCGTGGTGCTGCTGGGCAGCGAGTCCGGCGTCCGGGAGGGCACTGTGGTCAAGCGTACCGGCCGTGCCGCCGATGTGCCCGTGGGCGACGGCCTGGTGGGCCGCGTGGTGGACGTGCTGGGCCAGCCCATCGACGGCCTGGGCCCCATCGAGACCACCGAGACCCGTCCCATCGAGCATGAAGCCAGCGGCGTGGTCAGCCGTGAGCCTGTGAACGTGCCCCTGCAGACCGGCATCCTGGCCATCGACGCCATGGTGCCCATCGGCCGGGGCCAGCGTGAGCTGATTATCGGAGACCGCCAGACCGGCAAGACCGCCATCGCGGTGGACACCATCCTGAACCAGAAAGGACAGGATGTGATCTGCATTTACGTGGCCATCGGGCAGAAGGCCTCCACCGTGGCCCGCATTCAGGACACCCTGAAAAAGCACGGCGCCATGGACTACTCCATCATCGTCTCCGCCACCGCCAGCGAGTCCGCTCCCTTGCAGTACATCGCCCCTTACTCCGGCGCCGCTATGGGCGAGTACTTCATGAGCAAGGGCAAGGACGTGCTCATCGTCTATGACGACCTCAGCAAGCACGCGGTGGCCTACCGGACACTGTCCCTGCTGCTCAAGCGGTCCCCGGGCCGTGAGGCCTACCCTGGCGACGTGTTCTATCTGCACTCCCGCCTGCTGGAGCGGGCCTGCCGCCTCACCAAGGAATACGGCGGCGGCTCCATGACCGCTCTGCCTATCATCGAGACCCAGGCGGGCGATGTGTCCGCCTATATCCCCACCAACGTCATCTCTATCACCGACGGCCAGATCTATCTGGAAAACGACCTGTTCTTCTCCGGTCAGCGCCCTGCTGTCAACGTGGGCTTGTCCGTGTCCCGTGTGGGCGGCTCTGCTCAGACCCGGGCCATCAAGAAGACCGCCGGTACCCTGCGGATCGATCTGGCCCGGTTCCGGGAGCTGGAGGTCTTTACCCAGTTCGCCTCTGATCTGGACCCTGCCACCCAGCAGGCTCTTGACCACGGACGGCGTCTGCTGGAGCTTTTGAAACAGCCCCTCTATCACCCTATGTCGGTGAGCCGTCAGGCCATCATCCTCTATGTTGCCACCAACGGCCTGGTGGATGATGTGCCCCTGGACAAGGTGCGCTCCTTCGTGCTGGACTTCGCCCAGGAGATGGAGACCGAGCACGCCGATGTGGTGGACGAGATCGAATCCACCGGAAACCTCAGCGGTCCTGCCGTGGAGACCATTCGCGCGGCGCTGGGCGATGCCAAGAAGCGGGTGAGTGCCACATGGCAAGCATAAAGGAAATCCGTACCCACATCAAAAGCGTGGAGCAGACATTGAAGATCACCAACGCCATGTATCTCATCTCCTCCTCCAACCTGCGCAAGGCCCGCAAGCAGCTCACCGATGTGGAGCCATTTTTCCAGAAGATCGAGACCACCATCTCCGATATCCTGCACCACTCCCCGGAGATCAACCACATCTTCTTCGACAAGCGTCCCGGCATCCTGCCTCAGGACCGGAAGATCGGCTACATCGTGGTCACCGGAGACAAGGGCCTGGCCGGTGCCTATAACCACAATATTTTGAAGCTGGCTGAGCAGAAAATGAGTCAGTACCCTAACACCAGCCTCTTTGTGGTGGGACAGGTGGGCCGCTCCTACTTCCAGGAGCACGGTGTGCCCATTGACGGGGAGTTCCTCTACACCGCCCAGGACCCCACGGTAAGCCGGGCCCGGGATATTGCCGAACCGCTGCTGGACCTCTATTTGGGAGGACAGCTGGACGAAGTCTATATGATCTTCACCAAGATGGTCAACTCCTTTCAGATGGAGCCCACCATCCATAAGCTGCTGCCGTTGGATCCGGATGTGTTCCCCGAATATGAGAAAAACCGGGATGCCTACAATCGGGATGTGGTGTACGTTCCCTCCGTAAAAGCAGTCATGGACCGCCTGGTTCCCGGTTATATCGAGGGCGATATCTTCGGTGCTCTGGTGGAGTCCTACTGCTCGGAGCAGAACGCCCGCATGACGGCCATGAAGTCCTCCAGCGACAACGCCAGGACCATGCTGCAGAATCTGAATCTGGCCTATAACCGGGCCCGTCAGGCCGCCATTACCCAGGAGATCACCGAGGTGGTGGGCGGCGCCCAGGCTGCGCTGTAAGCGCCATTTCAACGTAAATGTATGAATACCCGAAAGGGGATTGCGATATGAACGAAAACAAAGGAACCATTGTGCAGGTCATGGGACCTGTAGTAGACGTGGCCTTCACCAACGGCACCCTGCCTGAGATCAAGGAAGCTCTTGAGGTGGAGCTGGACGGCAAGCGCCAGGTGATGGAGGTTGCGCAGCATGTGGGCGGCGACACGGTCCGCTGCATCATGCTCTCTCCCAGTGAGGGCCTGGGCCGTGGCATGGAGGTGACTGCCACCGGTGCCCCCATCTCCGTGCCCGTGGGCGAGGGCGTGCTGGGCCGTATGTTCAATGTCCTGGGTGATGCCATCGACGAGAAGGGTCCGGTAAAGACCCCGGAGAAGTGGTCCATTCACCGCCAGCCCCCTGCTTTCGAGAACCAGCGTCCCGTGGTGGACATCTTTGAGACCGGCATCAAGGTCATTGACCTGCTGGCCCCCTATGCCAAGGGCGGCAAGATTGGCCTGTTCGGCGGCGCCGGCGTGGGTAAGACCGTGCTGATTCAGGAGCTGATCCACAACATCGCCACCGAGCATGGCGGCTATTCCATCTTCACCGGTGTGGGCGAGCGTACCCGTGAGGGCAACGACCTGTGGCGTGAGATGAGCGAGTCCGGCGTCATCGAGAAGACCGCCCTGGTCTTCGGACAGATGAACGAACCCCCCGGAGCCCGTATGCGGGTGGCCCTTACCGGATTGACCATGGCGGAGTATTTCCGGGACCAGGAGAAGCAGAATGTGCTGCTCTTTATCGACAACATCTTCCGTTACGTCCAGGCCGGCTCGGAGGTTTCCGCCCTGATGGGCCGTATGCCCTCCGCCGTGGGCTATCAGCCCACGCTGGCCAACGAGATGGGCGCCCTGCAGGAGCGGATCACTTCCACCAAGGACGGTTCCATCACCTCCGTGCAGGCTGTCTACGTCCCTGCCGACGACCTGACGGACCCTGCCCCCGCCACCACATTCGCCCATCTGGACGCCACCACCGTCCTCTCCCGTAAGATCGTGGAGCAGGGCATCTATCCCGCCGTGGATCCTCTGGAGTCCACCTCCCGGATTCTGGAGCCCGATGTAGTGGGTGAGCGCCATTACAAGATCGCCCGGGGCACTCAGGAACTGCTTCAGCGCTACCGGGAGCTGCAGGACATCATCGCCATTCTGGGTATGGAGGAGCTGAGCGAGGAGGACCGCCGCACGGTAGAGCGGGCCCGCCGCATCCAGCAGTTCTTCTCCCAGCCCTTCTCCGTGGCCGAGCAGTTCACCGGCCTGGAGGGCCGCTATGTGAAGCTGGAGGATACCCTCCGCTCCTTTGAGACCATTCTGGGGGGAGAACTGGACAAGTACCCCGAGGCTGCTTTCAGCAACGTGGGCAACGTGGACGAAGTCATCGCAAAGGCCAAGAAAATGGGGGCGGTATAAATGGCCGAATCCGGTACCTTCTATCTGGAGATCATCACCCCGGAGCGCCAGTTCTACATCGGCACCGCCGAGGCCCTGGTGATTCCTGCGGTGGATGGGGAAATGGGCATCTACCCCGGTCACGAACCGGTGGTCACCGCCATTGAGCCTGGTGAGCTGCGCTATAAAACGGGGGGGAAGTGGGAGCCCGCCGCTGTGGGCGCCGGTTTTGCCGAGGTCAAGCCGGACTATGTGATCCTGCTGGTGGGCTTTGCCGAGCACCCCGAGGAGATTGACCGCAGGCGGGCTGAGGCTGCCAAGAAGCGGGCTGAGGAGCGCTTGCGACAGAAGCAGAGCATCCACGAGTATTACCACTCCAAGGCTGCCCTGGCCCGGGCCATGGCCAGACTGAAAACCCGCCGCTGAGTCCTTCTCCCGGCTGGGGAAAGTGGCCCATAGCATGCTTTCGGGCGGGGACGCTGTAGATTTGATTCTGCAGCGTCCCCGCTTTTATACTGCAATGGGGAAAAACAGGCTTTTTCCTTGTATATGGTTTGCTGCCCTTTGCCGATTCTTCCTGCGCGTCTTGGCGTTTCTGCATGGCTGTGCTATAATGCCTGTAACAAAAGCGGGAAGAGGAGGTGGCTGCCGTGGCCGTTGAGAACGGCGAATGGATCATGCGGGGGCTTCCCTGGGACGACCCCTATCGCATCCGCAGCTGGCAGGAACTGATCGCCTGGATTGATGAGATCGGGTTTCTGCCTCTTTTCAAAAATGAAATCGGCGGCTTTTCTGCTGAGGAGCACACCTCCGACCTCTATTGGTGGTCCGGAGATCCGGAACAGGATCCGTGGGAGTGGCGGCAGCTGATTGCCCGCAGCGGCCAGGTGGCCTACGGCAAGTTTTTCGGCAAAAAAGCCGGATTTATTTCTAAGGCATGGTTTCCCCATTTTGCCAACTGGCGGCGGGATGGCTATGACTTTGACAGCCGGTGGGATGAAGGACTGGCCAGCATGCGCCAAAAGCGCGTCATGGATCAGTTCGGCGTCAAGGGAGAGTTGTACTCCTTTGAACTCAAGCGCATGGCGGGATTCGGCAAAGAGGGCGAAAAGAACTTTGAGGGGACAATCACCGATCTCCAGATGGGCGGCTACCTGCTGATCCGGGATTTCCGGCAGCGCCTCAACAAAAGAGGACAGCCCTACGGATGGCCCATCTCCATCTATACCACTCCGGAGACCTTGTGGGGCTACCAGCATATCTCCTCCGCCTATTCCGTGGAACCCACACAGTCCAAGGAGCTGGTTTATCAGCAGGTTTGCAGAAATTTTCCGGCGGCCACTGAGGCCACCCTTCAAGCGGTACTGGGATGGGATCGCTGAACATCTCAGGCACCCAATCATGCAGCACGGAGGAATCAACATGAACTTTGACACCCGAAAGCTGGTCTGGACCAGACCGCCGGAGCGTTTCCGCATCTCCCCGGACCAAATTGAGATTACCACCCAGCCCCATACGGACCTGTGGCAGCGCACCTACTATCACTTCCGCAACGACAACGCTCCGGTCCTGCAGATGGAGACCGAGGAGCCCTATTTCAGCTTCGTGGTCAAAACCGACTTTGCCCAAAGCAAGCACCGCTTTGACCAGTGCGGCATTGTCCTCTATCTGGACAGCGAAAATTGGCTCAAGGCCTCCGTGGAGTACGAGACGGAGACCCTCCAGCACCTGGGAAGCGTGGTCACCAACGACGGCTATTCCGACTGGGCCACAACCGCCATTGACGGCAGTATCCGGACCATGTGGTATCGTCTCAGCCGGCGGGAGGATGACTATCGGGTCGAGTGCTCTCCCGACGGTGTCACGTTCCAACAGATGCGGATCTGCCACATGCGCAAGGGGGGAGGTGTCATCCGGTTTGGGATCTACGCCTGTTCTCCGGAGGACTCCTCCTTTACGGCGGTGTTTTCCCAGATGCATCTGACCGAATGCCAGTGGCGGGCCCACACCGGGCAACAGCCGGACAAGGAGCTTTGATATGATTCGAGATATTTGCAAAGACGAAGCCTTTCTGTCCCAGAAGGCCCAGCCCGCCACACCGGATGACCTGCCCGTCGCCGTCGATTTGCTGGAGACCTTGGAGCATCACAAGGATGGCTGCGTGGGTATGGCAGCCAACATGATCGGTGTGAATAAGCGCATCATTGCCTTTGACAACGAGGGGAAATACATGGTCATGTTCAACCCGGAGATTATCCGAAAGTCCGGTCCCTACAGCGCGGAGGAGGGGTGCCTCTCCCTCTCCGGTATCCGCCCCGCCAAGCGGTGGAAGTCCATCAAGGTGCGCTGGCAGAACGAGAAGTTTCAGGAGCGGCTGAAGACTTTCACCGGCTGGACGGCCCAGATCATCCAGCATGAGGTGGATCACTGCGAGGGGATTATCATATGAAAAAGTGCAGAATCACCGTCATGCGCATCACCCGGTACGAGGAGCTGATGGCTCAGTACGAAAACCCCATCTCCCACGCCTGCGATATGGAATTAGGACAGGTTTTCGTTGCCAACGGCTGGGAAAAGCCGGAGGGCTTCTGCCAGAGTGCCTGGGACAGCCTCTCGCCCTTTGTGCTGGCCTTGAGCCACGGGGGAGAGAATTTCTACGACGGCTGGATGAAGAATCCCAAGTCCGCCATGCTCTCCTGCAACGACGGCTTCCGGCCGGTGAGCTTTTTGGTGGAAGCCCTGGACGAGGACGCGGACTGAGGAGGAATAGCCATGTTTCAGGATAAGGTTGCGGTGGTTACCGGCGGTGCTAAGGGGATCGGCAGGGCCATCACGGAGGAATTTCGCAAGGCGGGCGCCCGGGTATGCGTCATCGACTTGCTGCCGGGTGTCTACTATACAGGGGACCTGGCGGACCAGGCCGTCCTGGAGGACTTTGCCCGAAAAGTCATCGCTGACTATGGCCACGTGGATTACCTCATCCATAACGCCCTGCCCCTGATGAAAGGTATCGATACCTGCACCTATGAGGAGTTCAACTACGCCCTGCGGGTGGGGATAACCGCACCCTTTTATCTCACCAAGCTGTTCGCCCCGCATTTCGCCCCAGGGGCCGCCATCGTGAACATCTCCTCCTCCCGGGATCGGATGAGCCAGCCCCAGACAGAGAGCTACACGGCGGCCAAAGGGGGAATTTCTGCGCTGACCCATGCCCTGGCGGTGAGCCTGGCGGGAAAAGTACGGGTCAACTCTATTTCTCCCGGTTGGATTGACACGGACTACACCGTCTACGAGGGACCCGATGCCTACCAGCAGCCTGCCTGCCGGGTGGGCAACCCCATGGACATCGCCAACATGGTACTCTACCTCTGCTCCGACAAGGCAGGTTTCATCACCGGGGAAAATATTTGCATTGACGGCGGCATGACCCGCCAGATGATCTATCACAATGACTTCGGCTGGACGCTGCGGGGAGGGAAAGAGAAATGAAAACCGCCATCTGCTACTACTCCCGGCACCATGGAAACACGCTGAAAATTCTGGAGGCCATGGCGCAGGAGGGCGGGGTGGACCTCGTGGATGTGACCACACGGCAGACCGTGAGACTGGAGGAGTACGACTGCATCGGCTTTGCCTCGGGCGTCTATTTCGGGAAGTCCCACCAGAGCGTCCTGGCCTTTGCCCGGCAGTATCTGCCCCGGAGAAAGCCAGTATTCTTCGCCTGCACCTACGGCGGTGCCAGGGGCGACAGCATGAATGCCCTCTCGGAGATCGCCAAGGAGAAGGACTGTCCCGTGCTGGGGAAATTCGGGTGCAGGGGCTACGACACCTTCGGCCCCTTCAAGCTGGTGGGCGGCATCGCCAAGGGCCACCCGGACCGGCGGGATCTGGACAACGCCCGCTGCTTTTACCGCGATATCAGAGAATCCTGTGAAAGGGGTGCGCAGCAATGAGAATCGCCATTCTCTCCGACACCCACGGACTGCTGCGGCCGGAGGTTGTGGAGCATTTGAAAACCGCCGACGCGATTCTCCACGGCGGTGACATCAATCAACAGGCCATCGTGGATGAACTGCGGCAGTATGCGCCCCTCTACATCGTCCGGGGCAACAACGACAAGGAGTGGGCGGAGGACATCCCCCACCACCTGACCGTTACCCTGGGGGGCGTGATCTTCTGCATGGTCCACAATAAAAAAGAGGTCCCTGCGGACCTTTCCGGGGTGGATGCGGTGGTGTTCGGCCACTCCCACAAGTATGTGCAGGAGGAGCGGGATGCCCGTCTCTGGCTCAATCCCGGCTCCTGTGGCCCCCGGCGCTTCCACCAGGAGATTACCATGATGATGGCGGAGGTGGAGAATGGGGAGATCCATGTGGAGAAGATCACCATTCCCCATAAGGTGAAGTGATGGAGCTGGGTCTGACCTTCCCCCTCCAGCGCTTTTTAAAAGTGAAAACGCCGGCCTATGGCACAGAGCCGGACCGGCGTTTGTGCTGGGATCTCCACGTCATTGACCTGCGGGGACGCAAGTGCCTGCTGGCTGTCCACTGCTACAGCCGATACACTTTCGTGCGCTATGACGTGCCGCCCCTCCAGTGGACGGAGATTCCTGGGCTCTTCCGGGAGGGACTTTTGGAGAGCCTCATTGCCGCCGGGTTTTCCCAAGAGCAGGTAGAGGGGTACCTGCAACAGGCGGGGCCTTTTGAGATCACCCGCACCCACGGCCGCCGGGAGGTAGCGTTCCTCAACCGGGCCTGGGAGGATGTACTGGCGCTGGACCTGTGTCTGGACACCGATCATCAGGCCCAGCTTTTGCTGGATCATGCCGTCAACACCCGCCCCAGCAGATGCGCGGGGGTTGACGGGTTGGAAACGGCATTGGAGCGGATCAGTGCAATATTGTATCAATGAAAGGTATCAGCATGAAGACGGAATACGTTCAAATTGGTACTGCCCCCGGAGTTTTATATGGGGAGCCTGCCAATCAAGGATATCTCTTCCTCCATGGCCAGATGGGCCGCAAGGAAGAGGCGGAAGCCTTCGCCCGGGTAGCCTGCCCCAAGGGGTATCAGGTGCTGTCCGTTGACCTGCCCGGTCATGGGGAACGGCAGGGCCGGGATGAGGAATTGACGCCGTGGGCAGCGGTGCCGGATATCCGGGCGGCGCTGGACTGGGCAAGGTGCCGCTGGAGATCCGTCTCCCTCCGGGCCAACAGCATCGGGGCCTACTTTGCCATGCTGGCTTTTGCTGCACCGGATCGGGCCCTGCTGGTCTCTCCCATTCTGGACATGGAGGGACTGATCCTGACCATGATGGGCTGGGCCGGAGTGACGGAAGAGCAGCTGCGGAAGCAAGGTGAGATCGCCACCTCTTTGGGCCAGACACTATCCTGGAAGTACCTGCGCTGGGTGCGGGAGCATCCGGTCCATGACTGGACCTGCCCTGTCCGCATCCTCTACGGAAGCCGGGACAATATGACTTCCCGCCGGACCATGGATGAATTTGTCCGCAGACACGGGGCAAAGCTCACTGTGATGGAGGGGGGAGAGCACTGGTTCCACACGCCTGAGCAATCCGCTGTACTGCAAAAATGGGAGGAGACAGAGACTTGAATACCGAAGAATGCCTGATCTGTCAGGCACCGCTGGAATATCTGACAGAGGGCGAGGTTATGGAGTGTGCCATCTGCCATAAGAAAGAGCGCAGCAAGACCCGCTGCGTGAATGGACACTATGTGTGCAGTGACTGCCATACCCAGGGGATGGACAGTATCTTCGGAGTATGTCTCGCGGAGACATCCACGGATCCTGTTGCCATTCTCCGGCAGATGATGGACATGCCTTTTTGCCACATGCACGGCCCGGAGCATCATGTGATGGTGGGGGCGGCCCTGCTTACCGCTTACAGGAATGCCGGCGGTCAGCTGGATCTGGAGAAGGCCCTCCGGGAGATGTACAGCCGGGGCAAAGAAGTTCCCGGCGGAGCCTGCGGCTTCTGGGGTGCCTGCGGGGCTGGAATCAGCGCAGGACAGTTCCTGGCCATCGCTACGGAGTCTACGCCTCTAGCTATAGAGCCCTGGGGGCTGAGCAATCAGATGACTGCCCGGGCTCTGGAGAGCATCGGCAAGGCGGGCGGCCCCCGGTGCTGCAAGCGGGACTCCTTTCTGGCTGTCCTCACAGCCATCGACTTTGTTCAGGAGCACCTGGGGGTGGAGATGAAGCGGACGATCCCCGTCTGTTCCTACAGTTCGCAGAACAACCAATGCATCGGAAAACGATGCCCCTTCTCGGCGGCCCGGCACAAAAAGCCCAAAGTAGCATTTCTCTGCGTCCACAATTCCTGCCGCAGCCAGATAGCTGAGGCTTTTGGGAAAAAACTGGCCGGGGCTGTGTTTGAAAGTTTTTCCGCCGGCACCGAACCCGGCTTCCGGATCAACCCCGATGCCGTACGCCTGATGAAGCAGGCCTACGGCATTGACATGGAGCTGACCCAGCATAGCAAGCCCCTATCCGATCTGCCGGCCGTTGATATCGTGGTGACCATGGGCTGTAATGTCCAGTGCCCGACACTGCCATGCTCCCATCGGGAGGACTGGGGACTGGACGACCCCAGCGGCAGGGAAGACAGCGCGTTTCTCGCCGTTATGGCACAGATCGAGAGAAAGATTCTGGACCTGAAGCAACGCATCCAGATGGGGGAACTGCGATAAGCCTGAAGTGAAAGTCACCCAGAGATTCTGACAATCCAGAATCTCTGGGTGGCTTTATAGAAAATTCAGAAGGTGACCGTGCGGCTGGGCTCGGTGAAGGAGGAGAAAGTAGCGGTGGCCTCTGTCAGGGCAAATACTGTAGTGTTGCCGTCACCGGGTGTATAGGCGGCCCGGAGATCAGGGTACGCATCCAGCATATGTTCCTGGGCGGCGACCTCAGAGACCTCTACGGCTTTGGCCGCTACCCGCAGCCAGTGACTGCCGTCAAAGGCGCAGATTTCCACTTTGGGATTTGCCAGCATCTGCTTGGCAACATCTTTCTTCCGGCCGGTTTGAATGGTAAGCTGCCCGTTATAAAGATCGATGGTGCCGAAGGGGCGCACCCGGGGCTGATCTGCGTCCATGGTGGCCAGGTAATAGGTGCCGCAGGTTTTCAAGAATTTGTAGACTTCTTCCATGGGGAATCCCTCCTTGGTTTTTCTCCATTTTATACCTTGAAGCCCTGCAGCGTCAAGCTGTCCCGGGGGAACGGAAGAACGTGAAAAAGAAGCCGCAAGCACTTGGCTTGCGGCTTCTTTTTACTGATTCAATCCCTTATCTCTTACAGCTTCCCCCACAGCAGCTGGATCCGAATACGCCGGAGAGCAGCCAGCCTACCAGGGCCATGTACGCCATGGAGGTGAGGGGGCTGGAGGTGATCACACAGGTTCCGGTGGAGCAGCCCACCAGATAGTAATACCCCAGACCCACCAGCCCGCCGCCCAGGATAAACAGGGCCGGGCGCAGCCATTTTTTCATGCGTTCCTTCATCTCATTCGCCTCCCGCCAAATACGCTTCTGCCATGTGGACCGCCGTGGCTCCGTCGGCTACCGCCGTCACCACCTGGCGCAGGGGTTTCGTCCGCACGTCGCCCACGGCATAGACGCCGGGGAGACTGGTTTTCGTGGTCTCGTCTGCGATGATGTAGCCGCTTCGATCCAGTTCCAGCTGGCCTGCTACCAGCTCGGTAGCGGGCTTTCTGCCCACACTGATGAACACGCCGTCGCAGGGGATGACGGTCTCCTGTCCGGTGTTTACATCCTTCAGCTTTACGCCGGTGAGGTTATCCGCGTGGAGCAACTCCGTGACGGTGCTGTTCCAGCAAAACTCGATGTTTTCCGCCTGCATCAGCGGCGCATGGTAGACCCTGGTGGCCCGCAGGGTATCCCGCCGGTGAACCAGAATCACCTTTTTGGCAATGCGGCTGAGGAGCATGGCGTCTGCGGCGGCGGAGTTGCCGCCTCCCACGACTACCACCGTCTTGCCCTTGTAGCGCATCCCGTCGCAGGCAGCGCAGTAGGCCACACCCCGGCCGGTGAGAGCAGCCTCGTCAGGGAGGCCCAGCGCTCTGGGATTGGCGCCGGTGGCCAGCACCACGGCTCTGCTGTAGAAGGTGCCCTCACTGGTCTCCAGAACCTTGGGAGAGGCGGCGAGATCCATGCGCTCCACCTGGGCATACGCGCTTTTGGCGCCGAAACGCTCCGCCTGCCGCTGCATCTTCTCCGCCAGGGTGAAGCCGTCGATTCCATCCTCAAAACCGGGATAGTTGTCGATCTCCTCCGTCAGGGCCATCTGCCCGCCGGCCGAGAGCTTCTCCAGCACCAGAGTGTCCAGCCCCGCCCGGGCTGCGTAGAGGGCCGCAGTGTAGCCGCCGGGGCCGCCGCCCACCACGATCAGATCGTAAACATGGATCCCGCTCATGGATTCCGCCTCCTTACTTTGCCAGAGCTTCCTGGATGAATTGGTCGATGGCTGCCTTGGAGCCGGGGTTCACCACGGAGTCCACAGCCTTTCCGTTCTTGTACAGGATCAACGTGGGGATCACGTCCACCCGCTCCGCTTCGGCCAGCTGGCCCTCCTCGTCAATGTTGATCTTGGCCACTTCCATGCGGTCGCCGTATTCCTCGGCGATCTTCTCGTAAACAGGCCCGATCCGGCGGCAGTAGCCGCACCAGGGAGCCCAGTAATCCACCAGGAGAGGCTTGTCCCCGCTCACCATTTGCTGGAATTGTTCTTTGTTGATATTGATAGCCGCCATGTTGGTCAGCTCCTTTCTTTTGTTTGGCCTTAGTATATCCAAAAGTGAAGGGGGGTTCTGTGATGAAATCACACGGGATCCCATGATCCCCGAAGACGCAGGGAAGGAGAGCCGGAATCATAAGCCTTGACAAGAAAGGTAAAAACGCTATAATGAACAATGTTCAAGTTGGAGGCGGTTGAATGAACCTCGTTGTGACGTCGAAAGAGGAAATTTTGAAAACCAGCCGGGAGCTGATTCAGCAGCAGGGCTGGACTGCGATCAGTATTCGCTCGGTGGCGGCGGCCTGCGGCGTGTCGGTAGGGTCTATCTACAATTATTTTGACTCCAAGTCGGCGCTGATAAGCGCGGTGGTGGAAAGCATCTGGTGCGAGATCTTCCGTCGGCCGGAGGATGGAGCCGTGTTTCAGGATACCCTGGCCTGTGTCACCTGGATGTATGAGCGGATGAAGTACGGCTGCAGAAACTATCCCGGCTTTTTTACACTGCACGCTTTAGCTTTCCTGGGGGAGGACAAGTCAGGCGGGCGGCAAAAGATGCAGCAGACCTGGCAGCACATTCTGGAGGAGCTGTGCGCCGTTTTGAATCGGGACAGTCAAATTCGCCCTGGTGCCTTTACCGGGGAATTTACAGCGGAGAAATTTGCGGACGTCCTGTTTTCCTTGATGCTGTCCGCTTTTTTGCGGCAGGATTACGACCCTTCCGCCGCGCTGGAGATCGTCCGCAGGACGCTGTATTGAATTTCCGCGAAGACGAATATGAAATATCACGTTAAGGACAAAGGAGAAAAACTATGCAGGCAATCATGGAGACCCTGTTTGATGCGGTCTATCTGATTTCGGTCATCACCATCGGGATCCTGATGATCCGGGGCAGCAAGGGCAGCAGCCAATTCCGCCTTTTCGGCGTCATGGCGGTGGTACTGGGAGCGGGAGACGCCTTCCATCTGATCCCCCGGGCATATGCTCTTTGTACCACGGGCCTTGAAAACTACACCGCCCTTCTGGGGGTGGGAAAGTGGATCACCTCCGTTACCATGACCATTTTTTATGTGCTGCTCTACTATGTCTGGCGGCAGCGGTATCGCGTCAAGGGGCAGAGCGGTCTGACCATCGCCGTGTATGTTCTGGCCGGACTGCGCATCCTGCTGTGCATGATGCCCCAGAATCAGTGGTTCAGTGCCGATGCGCCCCTCTCCTGGGGGATCTACCGCAACATTCCCTTCGCCTTGCTGGGGCTAGTGGTGATTGTGCTGTTTTACCGCAGCGCCAAAGAGCAGGGTGACCGGGCGTTCCGGTGGATGTGGCTGACCATCGTGCTGAGCTTTGGCTTTTATATCCCGGTGGTGCTGTGGGCGGATGTGATGCCCATGATCGGCATGCTGATGATCCCCAAGACCTGCGCCTATGTGTGGACGGTTCTCATCGGATATTTTGCCATGAAGCGGGAATGCAGCTGAAGGCGTTTTTTCTGGTGGTGCCTGTGCCGGAGAAGAATTTTCCCTTTCTCGGTCCCAAGACCGGACAGGTGCAGGCCCTCTAAGTATATCATGCTGAATTGACTGCTGTGACGCTGGTGGCGGGGGAAAAACGGTCCGGATGCCGGGAACCATGCGTTCCTCCGGCATGAGTGCGGCCGTCTCCGGCATGGCCGGGGCCGGACATATCCTGCTGGGCGTGAGCCATGCCTGTTTTCTATCATTCGCCGTGAATAGAAAAGAGGATGGCGCGGTCTGCGCCATCCTCTTTTCTTATCCTTTCTGTGGTGCGTCTTCCGCCAAATACCGGTGAAAATCCTCCAGCATAGAGGCCAGCGTGATGCCCTCCATCGTCTCCCGAATGGAGTCTTCGATCTGGTGGTAGGGGCCAGAGAGCACCTTTTGGATGTTCCGGGCCACAGGACAGGGTCGCTGGCCGCAGGGATGGATGCCGATGAGGGAGGTGAGGCCCTGCGGCTCCAGAGCACTGTAGACCTGATACAACGTGATCTGCTCCGGTTCCCGGCACAGCTCCGCTCCACCGGTTCCTCGGGTCACAGAGATCAGCCCGGCCTTTTTCAATGCGCTGAGGATGTTCCGGATTACCACCGGATTGACCCCGGTAGATTGGGAGAGGAGGGTGCTGGTCACTTTGGCCACGCCCCGGGCTTCGTGAATGAAAATCAGGCAGTGGATAGCCACAGAACATTTCATACTCAACTGCATGGTTACACATCCTTTCCATTCTATGGGGTACGGTTATATGATGTAACTGTTGACATTACAACATGCTGGTGGTAAACTGTTAACACATGTAATATGAAGATTTACAACGATATTGTATAACGGTTTCCGCCAAAAAACAAGCATGATTCCAAATTGCCCGGCGGGAAAAGAAGCGACAGGAAATGAGGTCCGGCATGAAGGCAGTACAAATACAGCGCTATTCCAAGAACATTGATCCCGTGCTGCGGGAGATTCCAATTCCCAAGATCGGTGACACAGAAGTTTTGGTACGGGTGAAGGCGGCGGCGGTCAATCCGGTGGAGCTGCTGATTGCCACTGGAAGTGTGAGGTTGATCCAGGACTATTCCATGCCTCTGACCCTGGGAAACGAGTGTTCCGGCGTTGTGGAACAGGTGGGAGCGTCTGTCACGGAGTTTCAGGTGGGGGAGGCTGTCTATGCCCGCCTGCCAGTGAGGACGCTGGGGGGCTTTGCGGAGTACGTGTCTGTTCCTCAGAGTACCCTGGCCAAGATGCCTGCCGGCTGTGACTTCGCCGCTGCGGCGGCCATCCCCCTTACCGGGCTGACTGCCTGGCAGTGCCTCACAGAGGAGCTGGAGGCAAAGGCAGGAGAGACGGTGCTCATTCCCGGCGGCTCCGGGAGCTTTGGAGAGATGGCGGTTCCTCTGGCCAAGGCTCTGGGGCTCCATGTGACGGTGTCCGGAAATGCCCGGGCGCAGGAGCGGTTCCTTGCCCTGGGCGCGGATCAATATCTGAATTATCGGAAGGAAAATTACTGGGAAGTTCTCCCCCCGGTGGACTATGTGATCGACACTCTGGGAGCAGGAGAGCTGGATCACGAACTGTCTGTTTTGAAGCCGGGCGGGCGGCTGGTAAGTTTGCGAATGGGCCCCAACAGGGCTTTTGCGGCAAAAAAGCAGTTCCCGGCTTGGAAAAGACTGCTGTTTTCCCTGGCTGGGGCCAGGTATGACAGCGCTGCCAGGAAACAGGGAAAGGAATACCGGTTCCTGTTTGTCCGGGAGGATGGGGCGCAGCTGCGGACCATAACCAAAATCGTGGAGCACAATGGCATCACGCCCCGGATCGATCCACATGTTTTTACTCTGGAGACTGCCCGGGATGCCCTGCAACTGGTGGCAGAGGGGCATCCGGACGGAAAAGTGATCTTACAAATTTCATAAGGAGGAACTGGAAAATGAAACTCTATGAAATAACCTTTAGCCCTACCGGAGGTACCCGAAAAGCTGCCGATCTGCTGACTGGGGCGTTGGACGGCGAACCTATTGCCGTGGATCTGACGGACAGCGGCGCCGACTTTTCCGCTGTGGTGCTTGCCCCGGAGGATGTGGCGGTCATCGCCGTGCCCTCCTACGGCGGCCGGGTACCGGGGACGGCGGTGGAGCGGCTTGTTACCATGAACGGCGGCGGCGCCCGGGCGGTGCTCCTGTGCGTGTATGGTAACCGGGCCTATGAGGACACCCTGGTGGAGCTGCAGGACGCCGCAAAACAGGCGGGCTTCCGGGTCATCGCAGCCACGGCGGCCATTGCGGAGCACTCCATTGCCCACCGTTACGCCGCCGGACGGCCTGACGCAGAGGATGCAAAACAGCTGCAAGAATTTGCCGGCAAGATCCAGAAAAAACTGTCTGCCGGAGATGATGGGGAGCCCGAGATCCCCGGAAACCGGCCCTATAAGAAGGCGGGCGGCTCCGGCATGGTGCCCAAGCCCACCAAGGAATGTACCAACTGCGGATTATGCGCGGCGAAGTGCCCTGTGCAGGCCATTGACCCCAGTGACCCCAAGCGCACCGACAAGGATCGGTGTATTTCCTGTATGCGGTGCGTGTCCATCTGCCCCCAGTCGGCCCGGAAGGTCAGCTCTGTGATGTTGGCGGCAGTGGATGTGGCGCTGAAAAAGGTATGCTCGGAGCGGAAAGCCGGAGAGCTGTACATCTGACGGAAAATTGGAAAAGCCGGAGGCCACGCATGGCCTCCGGCTTTTTTTACGTTCTGAAACAGCGTTACGCCGTCTCTGCTTTGTGACTTTGGGCGTAGTAGAAGAAATACTGCTGCATGATCCCGGCGGCATTGCCGTACCGGGCAAAGGGATTTTGCCCCTGATACTCTTTTTGGATGACCTTTTTGATCCAGGTATCCACTGGGGCGCAGGCTGTCCGGCCATAGGCGAACAGCGCCACGCAGTTGGCCACTTTTACCCCCACACCCCTCACCGCTTCCAGGGCGGCGATCAGCTCCGCGTCGGGAAGGGCGGCGATTCCGGTGAGATCCAGTCGGCCGGAGAGCACCTGCTCCACCGCGTCGCAGAGATAGGGCGCCCGGTATCCGGCTTTGCAGGCAATGAAATCTTCCGGGCACGCATCCTTCATCTGCAAAGCCGTGGGAAAGGTGTAAAGTGTTTCCGTAGGGGCCTGGATTTTGGTGCCGTACCGCCGGCTCAGTGCCTCCACCACAGAGCGGATGGCCGGGATGCTTTTGCGCTGGGAGATGATGAAAGTAACCAGCATCTCCCAGGGATCCTGACGCAGGATCCGGATGCCTGCGCCGGCCTGGGCAGCCTGATCCAGGAAGGTGTCCTCCGCCGGAACGGCCTTGCGGATGTCCCGGTAGTTCCGGCTCAAATCGAAATAGGGCTTCCAGATGCTCTCCCAGGTATCCGGATCGCAGCTTACTTGGTAGGTTTCCTCTGACATTTTGCGGATGTACAGAACCTCACACCCGGTGAGGAAGCGGTAAGTGCCTCCCGGCAGCGGGGTGACCCGAAAACACTGGCCGCTGTCGGTGATTTTCTGCAGGTCAAATAAATCGGGGATGCGGACTTCCATGGGATTCTCCTTTCGGGCGTGATGGGGTCATTCCTCTTCCTCGCCAGAAGCAGACAGATTTTCCTGGAGCTGTTCCAGAAACAGCTCCATAGCGTGGGAAAAGATCTGGGATTTCTTCCATACCAGGTACATGCCTAATTCCAGTTTGGGCTTCAGAGGCCGGAAGCAGAGGCCGCTGCCGGTGGTGTTTACCAGCTTGTCCAGAGTAAAGGCATAGCCCATCCCCTCATCCACCATCAGCGATGCGTTGTAAATCAGGTTGTAAGTGGCCACGGTGTGAAGCTCTGAGGGTTCTTTCCTGAGCCAGCGGTACAACCCGCCTTTGCTGTCTACCTGGCGGGAGAAAATTAACGGTTTGTCCCACAGATCCCGGGGAGAAACAGTGTCCTTTTCCGCCAGGGGACTGCTGCGCTGCATCAATATGCCCCAGGTATCTTTCATGGGCAGCTCCATGTAGTGGTACTTTGCTTTATCTATGTCGCCCAAAAGGATCCCAAAGTCCAGCAGCCCCTTGTCCAGACGCTCGCACACGTCCACAGCGTCACCGCTGACGATATGGAAGCGGATGCCCGGATAGCTTGCCTGGATCCGGTGAGCGGTTCTGGCGATCTGCCGTACCCCGTCGGTCTCACCGGTGCCGATATAGAGATCCCCGCTGACAGGTTCGTCGGACTGGGCAATTTCTTTTTCCGTCCGGCCCACCAGGTCCAGGATTTCCTCCGCCCGTTTTCGCAGCAGCCTGCCGTCTTCCGTGAGGGTGATCT
>CAJKKQ010000012.1 GCA_905200545.1 uncultured Oscillibacter sp. | reverse complement strand
TTCTGCCCACAATACTTGGCTGGCGACGGCCCGGGAAGATAGGTAGCGCCAACACAAGCCTTGGTTTCATAATCAAGGCTTGACATATTCCTCCATAGCTCAGTCGGTAGAGCACGCGGCTGTTAACCGCGGTGTCGTTGGTTCGAGTCCAACTGGGGGAGCCACAGTATTGCCGCCACTGTGGTGGCGGCAATACTTCTCTCTATAACACCAATGCGGGCCTTTAGCTCAGTTGGTTAGAGCAGCCGGCTCATAACCGGCCGGTCCCGGGTTCGAGTCCCCGAAGGCCCACCAGAATGGTCGTTCGCCTGTTGGGAACTCCGCAAGCGACATAGGGGTATAGCTCAGCTGGTAGAGCAGCGGTCTCCAAAACCGCGTGCCGAGGGTTCGAATCCTTCTGCCCCTGCCATAAAAGTCTTTACAACCCCGGTTGTATGTGATATAATAATACGGCACTTGAAATGGCCCGGTAGTTCAGTTGGTTAGAACGCTAGCCTGTCACGCTAGAGGTCGACGGTTCGAGCCCGTTCCGGGTCGCCATATATGCTGCTGTAGCTCAGTAGGTAGAGCGCATCCTTGGTAAGGATGAGGTCGGCGGTTCGAATCCGCCCAGCAGCTCCAGCGCAATCCCTAGAGCCACAACGGTTCTAGGGATTTTGCTTTTTCTTCCATACCGGAGCACCACTAAAAATGCGCAACAAAATGCGCAACATTAGGTTTAGAATTGAGGCCGAGTAGGATAATCCTACCCGGTTATTTTTATTCCCCTTGGGCCTTCAGTACGTCCCTGACGATCTGTCCTGCCCTGCGAATACTTTCCTCATTGGCATGGGCATACATCCTTAGAGTTACAGCGGTATCACTGTGGCCCAGCCGTTCACTGACTGATACAATGTCTGCTCCATTAGTAATGGCCAAGGAAGCGCTTGTATGTCTTAGCTTGTGAGGATGAAAGTCCGTAATCCCGTACTGTTTACCAAACTTGTGAAAATATCGTGTGGGACTTTGCGGGTGCATGGGATCGGGAGTTCCGTCTTGCGTAAATACCCACTTGCTCACAGCGATGGAGGCCTGATCCTCACGGAGTTGCTTTAATAACTCCAGCACATCGGGTCCCACATCCACCACACGGGACTTTCCATTCTTAGGCGAGTCCTCATATATCCCAGCAGAGGGAGTATATTGCAGATTGCGCCGGATGGAGATGGCACCCGCTTTCATGTCAATATCAGCCCATTGCAGACCACAGGCTTCCCCGCGCCTAATTCCTGTATCAGCTAGCAGGGAAATATATGCCCGCCATTTTAACGGTTCTTTCTGGAGGCATTTTAAGATATAGCGAAGCTGCTGTACCGTATAAGCCTTGCTTTCTTCCTCCTTTGCCACCTCGCCTTTTCTCGGGGTAGGGCGAGTAACTCTCAACATAGGATTTTCAGGAATGCTGTTATCCAAAAAGGCCATTTTAAAAACACCGTTCAGGATATTGTAGAGCTTGACCGCTGAGGCGTGGGAGTAGCCCTTTTTCTGAAAAGCCAGCAGTAGCTTTGAGACCATTGCGGCGGAAATATCCTTCATAGGAATATCCCCGAGAGAGGGAAAGATATGGCGATCTAAAAACATTTGATAACTGGAGCGGGCATTTTCAGAGAATGTGGCCTCCTTTGTTGGCATAAAAACCCCATTCGCATATTGCCGTAAGGTTTTCATCTTAGCTGCTTCAATCTCTGCTAGGCGTTTCTGCTCCAGCTCTTCTTGCCTGGTGCTGATCGTACCTGCTGCTAACTCATTTTCCAGTGAAGCAGCAAACTTCTGGAGCTCCCGCTCTACGGTTCGGGCGCTCCATCCGGGTTCTGGTCTCCAGTTCCGTTTGACTCTGCGTCCACGCCCACAAGATACCTGTATCTGATAGACTACTGAGCCGCTGGCGTCAGTAGTTTTTTTAATGCTGGCCATAGTTACCCTCCATTTCAAGCATGTGTTTAATGAGCGCCCGGAAAAGGTCTTTGGAAGCATCTGCGGCAAATTGAATCTGCATATCAGAGGAAAAGGAACCGTCTGCAATGGTGTACTTTGTGAGACCACCGAAATTTAATGCTTTAATAAACGCCGCTGATTCCTCTAGCTTTTCCGCCTGTTCCGGGTCTAGTTCTGATTCATATCCCTTCCTGAGCTGGTATGCGCTTTGCAGGTGTTCCACGATGCGATTCCAAAGAATGTCACTCTCTAGAATATGATTGATAAAGGATATGCGGAGATCCCGGGTATAGGAAGGGCTGTTATTTAGGGAGTGTAAGATATTCACGGCTTCGGGAGATAGGCCAGTGTAGTCACAAACTGACCGGGAATCCGAATCAATGCTTGGATCGGAAGTTCTTCCTAACAAGTAATCAGTTGTTACATTGTAGTAATCAGCGATTCTAGACAAATTGTCGAGAGAAGGGCGGGAGACCCCATTTTTGTATTGATTGATTGCTTGGGAGGAGCAGTGCAGATACTCAGCAAGCGCTTGAGTATCAGTAATTAGGTGATTTAACACCTTTGCCGGAAACTCGGTCATTTTAATACGAACATCCGAGGAAGTAAGGCTTTTCTTTCTCCCCATAATTACCTCCAAAACAAATACCTGTTTCTATTTCAAAAAAATGATTTGTCATATTGACGGCATCAACGCAAGGAACGTATACTAAACACGGAAGTGAAGCTTGTAAACAAATAATAAAACAAGCAGAACTTTCTGTCAAGGATGAATGTGAAAGGAGATCATTGATGAGAAATCTGATTGGAAATTCCAACACACCCTTTTTGCGGATTCGTGAGACAGCGATTAAAACAGGGCTGTCGGAATATTTTTTGCGGAAGGGTTGCCGAGATGGGAGCATCTCGTGTGTAAAATCTGGCAGTGTCTATTTTATCAATATCCCGAAACTTCTGCGCAGTCTAGATGTTGATGAGAAGGGGGAGATGGAATGAAAACAAAAGAAAACCGCCCCAGTGCGGCAACACTGAGACGGCGGGTAGAAACGGGTGCTTGTGGATGGCTCACCCCTTTTGGTTCTAATTTTAGCAGGTTATTAGATCAACGTCAACACCGTGTGAGGGGAGGAGCTTAATTGATTAAGTTTTACCCCGAAGGACTACCCCAGGGATTGAAAGATAAGGCTCATTGGTGCGTGTGGCGATATGAGCAGCCGGAGGGCCGGGATAAGCCCACCAAAGTACCATACAACCCGGGCACGGGCGGCAGGGCTATGTCCAACAACCCAAACACTTTCACCAGTTATCAGGAGGCTGTGAACGCCCTGGAGCGGGGCGGGTATGATGGCTTGGGCGTAGGAATATTTTCCGGGCTATGTGCCATCGACATAGACGGTTGTCTGGACGAGGACGGCACTCCTTCCCCCTTAGCTGTAGACGTTATTTCTACCATGGAAAGCTACACAGAGACCTCCCCCAGCGGACGAGGGGTACGGATTTTCTTTCGTGCCCCTGGCTTTACCTACGATAAGGACCGCTATTATACCATGAACGCCTCCCGAGACCTGGAAATCTACGTTTCCGGCGCTACTTCCAAATTTCTCACGGTGACAGGCAACTCCCAGCCGTGGGGTGGGAGTCGGCCCATAGAGGAGCGGGGGACACAGCTTCAAAGTATCCTGGAGCGCTACATGGAACGCCCCCAGCAAGTACCGCAGGAGGTAAATAGGACACCCCAAACGCCCGTTTATCTGTCAGACGAGGAGATTATCACCAGAGCCCACAGTGCCCGCAATGGAGCTGCTTTTGCCGCTCTATGGAATGGCGATACCTCTGCCTATGGGAGCCACAGTGAGGCTGACCTAGCCCTTTGCAACATGCTGGCCTACTGGACGGGGGGCGATGCTGAACAGGCGGATCGGCTTTTTAGGGCCTCCGGTTTGATGCGTGAGAAATGGGACAGGCCGCAGAATGGCAGCACATACGGCGGGCTTACAGTACAGAAAGCATTGGAACTTTACCACAGTGCGGACGGTAAGTCAAGTGTGCGCCCTGGAGACTTTTCGGACGCCGGAAACGCTGAGACATTCCGGGCGGTGAACGAAGGGCGGCTCCTCTTTACAGACTCCCTGGGCTGGCTGGTGTGGAATGGTCAACGCTGGGAACGCAGTGACCACCAGGCCCTCACCCTGGCAACCGAGTTATCTAGGGATATGCTTGCCGACGCACAGAAGGAGTATCGGGCCGCTCTGGTGGGGCTGGCAGAAGCAAAGGCGGACGAAGTAGGGCCGAAAGAACTGGAGCAGGCCACCAACCGCGCCGCAAGCGCAAAGGCTTATCTCACCCACGCAAAGCAAACCCGCAGTGCCGGTCGGCTGAAGAATATGCTGGAGCTGGCAAAGCCCGCCTTTGTGGTTCGGGCAGATATCCTGGACGCAAACCCGGCTGATCTGAATACCCCCGCCGGGATCGTTGACCTGACCACCGGCGAGCTACGGCCCCATGACCGGGCAGCACGATGCAGCCAGATCACCGCTGTTTCCCCTGGAGAACAGGGAACGCAGATGTGGATGGAGTTCCTGGACACCATCACCCAAGGTGACGGTAGCCTAAAAGGATTCCTCCAGCTTGTGGCCGGTATGGCGCTCCACGGAAAAGTTTACCATGAAGGGCTGATTCTGGCCCACGGAGCGGGACGGAACGGCAAAAGCACCTTTTTTAACGCGCTTTCTCTTGTACTGGGCGATTATGCCGGGAGCCTGGCTATTGACGTATTCACAACCGACCGGCAAAACCGGGGCGCTTCTCTGGCAACTCTGCGAGGCAAGCGCCTTGTAATCGCCGGAGAACTGGAGGAGGGGCGGCGGCTGTCCGTTGCCACCGTAAAAAAGGTTTGCTCCACCGACCGGATCACTATTGAAGAAAAGTACAAGGCACCGGAGACTATTACCCCCTCTCATACCCTGTGCCTGTTCACCAACCACCTGCCCCGTGTGGGTAGCACCGACCCCGGCACCTGGCGGCGGCTGATCGTGGTGCCGTTCCGAGCCACCATCTCCACACAGAAGACCCGCTCCAACTACGGGGATACCCTGGTACAACAGGCTGGGCCGTCTATCCTGGCCTGGGCCATTGAGGGAGCCGTGAACTTTGCCCACAACGGCTACCAGCTCCAGATGCCCGATGTGGTGGAGGAAGTCACCGAAGCATATCGGGGCCAAGAGGATTGGCTATCCAACTTCATTACCGAGTGCTGTATCCTGAATCCGGATGCACGGGCACGCGCCGGAGAACTGTACCAGGAATACCGGGCATGGGCACAGCGCAACGGGGACTATGTGCGTAGACTGCCGGATTTTAACACGGCAATGGAGGCGGCAGGATTCCACAAAATTGCGCCAGGGAATCGAAAAACTTGGGAGGGCCTGAGCCTATTCACCACTCCTGTCTACAGCATAGCTTGACAATGGGTTACGGCACCGGGTTACGGTTACGGTATTTTGCTATTGTTTAAAAAAATCAGAAAAAATTAAATCTCTATAGGGACTTTAGGGGAATAACCGTAACCCACCGTAACCCAACCGGCAAACCGTTGAGGGACAAGGGATTGTGGGTTTTACGTACCGTAACCCAACCGTAACTCAATCTGAAAATTTGAGTTTTAGGAGGTATCTCAATGCCAGGAAAGAACCTGCCACAGACGATGGAAGAAATGGTGGAGGACGGAGCACGGCAACGGAAGCAGTCTAAGCTCTATAAGGCTGAAAGCGCTGCCTTTGTAAATAGCCAGCTATCAGCACTAATCAATAGAACCACCCGGGAGCTGGCCGATATATCAACCTCTCCTGAAGTCAGCTTGCGTGATGTGGAGGAGGTAAAGCGGCGGACGATCTTATACATGAAAGCCTGTGAGGAGGCCTGTGTCTTCCCGTCTATTATGGGCTTGTCCCGCTCCATGGGGCTGTCCCGCCAAGCGGTTTACGATTGCATGTGGAGGAAATCTCCCCCGGATACCGCTGCGTGGTTAGAGCTATGTCGGGATACATTCAGCGATATTTTGTCGGAAAGTGCGCTAAAAAATAACTGCAATTCCATTGTATCCATCTTTCTCCAGAAAGCCGTATATGGCCTGCGGGAGAGTGTGGAAGTGGTAGCCAGGAGTGAACCCACACAGGGGGAATATCCCAGTTATGAGGAGATCGCCGCTAAATATGCGGATTTACCTGACGATTGACACGCCCATATTATGGAGATAAAATAAAAAGGAGAATAGACATGAATGCATCGCATAGAAAGGCGCAGGCCACACGTAAAGAAAATCTGGAGGCCATAAAAAGACGCATACAGCATCAGCAACAAACCGCTTTGGATTTGCAAGACTTCTTAAAGGATATTCTCCGTAATGAAAAGGCTACGATTGCTGAGAAATTAGAAGCAGCCAAAATGATTATGGAGTTGGAAAACATCCGATGCTGAAGCTTTTAAGGGAGGGGAACCTTATGCCGCTGTTATTTTTGATTCTACTACCTTTTGCGATTATTTTTAACGTCGCGAAGCGTTACAAGTGATTGTTTGCAATTCATGATAGCCACAAAGGAAAGAGCCTTACCCCAAACGGGTAAAGCTCTTCTTTTTATATAACAGTTTAATATGCTTTAGACCTTATTTTAATTCACACTCAACCCATGAACCTGCACTTAAACATTCACCCTCAAAGGTTATTTCATCTCCAACATTTACTGACATGAGGGCTTCTTCCTGGTCTTTTTCAAATTCAGCGTAAAAGAAAACAAGTGTGTTATCGACTCGGGTTTCCATTGTAAGAGTTGCCCCACCAGATAAGTTAAAGAGTCCGCCAGTAGTCATACCATTTATTGTAGCAGTTACTGTATATCTGTTATTTTTATATTTTTCATCAGCTCTTAACGCATTACTTTCGTATTCGTGGTATATTTCATCAAACGTTACAATATGTTCAATTTTTGGAATATATACTTGCTGTTCGGCTCCACAGGTTTCACATTTCTGATAACTTATTCCCTGCGTTTCCTCTGTGGGTTCTTCTCTACTGGTTTCAATCCATATGTGATCGCATTCATTGGTTGTTTCAGGTTGAGACTGTGTACTACTTCCAATATTTTGCTGAGAAGAGTCTTTGCCGAGATCAACATCCTCACCAGGTGTGGATAAAACAGCAATAATTAAAACGATAAAGATTGAGCAAAAGGTACACAGAGCGGATAGCAATAGTTTTTTAACTGGCCTTTTAATAATAGCATTCATTAAAGATGCAATTAATAAAGCCGGAGTTGCAACTATTAATATGAGAAACAGAATTAAACAAATATTGCTTACCATATCAATCCGCCCCTTTGTAAAAATTTTAGCACATCATTACAAAATGGACAATAAAAAGTCGCCACACACTCGTAATAAATGCTTTTATAGATTTTGGGAAGCAAAGGGCATTACCCCGCTATATAGGGAACCCGTATATCCCCCTCCCCCTAGAGGTAGAAATATTGTAACCAAGAGCTTTTTCGTGTAAAGACTGGCGTCTCCAACTGATATTTTCTGCTCTGGGCAGGAGAAGAAAATGCGCAACCAAATGCGCAACATCCAAGCTAAAATGCGCAACATCAAATGACGATAAGCAACGACAAGATAGAATAAGCAGAATTAAAAAACCATTGGGGCCCAATGGATTCAAACGATAAGCTGCAACAAACGACAACAGAAGAAAACAAGATGGATATAATTGGTAAGGATGAGGTCGGCGGTTCGAATCCGCCCAGCAGCTCCAGAAAACACCTGAAATCTTCGGATTTCGGGTGTTTTTTGTTGCAAAAAATGAGTTTTTGGAATGCCAAAAAAATTGCGACCCACACCGTGACCCACACGCCGAAACGTCCGGAAAGGTTTGAAGCGCACTGGATAGGAAGTTTTGCTTCCTACCCAGTGCGCTTTCTCTTTTTAGTGCCTTTTCTTTTTACATGACTTGCTCCATGAAGGCGCCCATGGTTTGGGCAGCCTCGTCCTGTTTCTGCCTCGTGGCGTGGGTATAGGTGCGGAGGGTGAAGCCTGCGTCGTAATGGCCCAGCATGCTGGACACGGTCTTCACATCCACGCCGTTTTGTAGAGCTGTGGTGGCAAAGGTATGCCGCAGATCATGGAACCTGATGTGAGGGAGTCCGGCGTCTTTCAGAATTTTCTTATGGAGGTTTACCACGGAGTCCGGATGGTACATCTCTCCCGTGATGGGAGAGGGGAACATGTAAGGGCTGTTCGGGTGTTTGTCATGTTCCTGGATCAGCAGATCCACCGCTGTCTGCGGGATGGATACCAGCCGCACAGAGTTTTCTGTCTTGGGACGAGTAAGTTCCAGGGAGCCGTCCGGGTTACGGATATACTGCTTGCTGACGGAAATGGTTTTATTCTGGATATCCAGGTCGTCCCATCGTAAGGCCACCAGCTCTCCTTTCCGTAGGCCACTGACCAGCTCCAGATAGAACATGGGAAGCAGGTCTCTTGCTTTGGCAGCTTCCAGGTAAGCGTGTATATCTTCAGAGGGAAGAATCTGCATTTCGATTTTTCGGGGCTTGGGTGCGATGCAGTCTTCCGTTGGATTTCTGGGAATCAGCCGTTCTTTCACTGCCCATTCCAAAGCGGCGTGGAGCATCAGGTGGGCGCAGCGTACGGTGGTGGTACTGAGTCCGGCGCTCTGCCCCTTTCCTAGATGTATTCTTCCGCTCTCTAATAACTCTTTGTAGAGTTTTTGTAGATGCCGGGTAGTGAGTTTCTTTAATTTGATGCTGCCAATTCGGGGAATGGTGTAGGTCTCGATAATGAGTTGGTAGCGGTTGGCGGTGGCAGTTCGTACATTGGGCTTAGCATAGAGCTCATACCAGGTCCGCAGCCAGGTAGCCACGGTGTATTCATCTGCCTCTCTGCTGACGTCCAGTCCCTGGCATTCCGCCATAGCCGCTTTTAGCTTTTCTCTGACCTCCGCCTGTGTCCTGCCCAGCACATTCTTGTTGATGCGCTTACCGGTCTTTGGGTCGTATCCGGCAGTGTACCGTCCCTCCCAGCGGCCGTCGCTTCTCTTTCGGATGCTGCCTTCTCCATTGGCACGTTTTTTAGCCATGTGTGTTCACCTCTTTTCCAGAGCCGCCTGGTAGGCGTGCTGTTCTTCCTCGTCCTCAAAGGAGTAAGGGGTCAATTCACTAGCGATTCCCAAAGCCAGTTGGAATCCAGCTATGAAGGCTGCCAGGGAGGTTTCCTCCCGCAGTTCGATACCCAGATCCACCAGTTTCAGAAGTTTCTCCCGACCGTTCCTGTCCAGATGCTCTTTTACTTCCTGACGGAGCTCCTCTGCCTGCTCCTGCAGATTCCGGCACTCCGGCTCTTGGCAGAACCGCTGGTGCAAGGCTCTCATATAATTCAGCATGGCTGTGCCGCCTCCTTGTGTTGATTTTGCAACACAAACACATACCAGAATCCGCATCGGAAAGCTACTGTTTTTTCGCAGTATTTTCATCGATCCACTCGATGAACTTTTCCTTGGGTACTACAATGCGGGAGCCGACTTTCAGAGAGGGGAAGCCATCAGTACGCACCAGCTCATAGGCGCCTGCTTGAGAGATCCCCAGCACAGCCGCCACCTCCGGGACGGACAGCATCAGCGGCAATTCTTCATAGGACTTATATTTGACTTGTTTCATAAAACTCCTTTCCGCCTCCTGCGTCGGGAGACTTATTTTTGATATACTTCGTCTTGTTGATTTATTTCCCCACCATCCGGTGAAGGGAACCATCCGCAGAAGTTGCAGCGTAGCCAACAGGTGGCTGCATCTTACAACCCCTTCATGGTCATGCCGCCCCAGGTCTGGGTCTGCGTTTGTTCTTCCTCATGATCGTCGGGCTGGTGGCCCAGAGCGATGCGCAGTTCCTGGAGTTCCCGCATTCGCTTGCGGTCGATGTGCAGCCGCGGCTGCGCAGGCACAGCAGGCGCGTTGTCCCGGAAGATATTACTTATGTGGTAGAGCAAGCGACTTACCGTCAACAGGAGCTGCGGCTGGTGCCATTGATCTTGGCGTTCCAAAATGTACTGGGCGTTTGGATGGCCATACGCATCCGCCATCCGGAAGCAGTTCCAGGCTGCCTCTTCGTTTTTGGGAACGCCGTTGCCAGCGAGGTACAGCTTCCCCAACAGATAGTTCGCCCAGGGATGATTTTGGTCAGCTGCATAACGGAGATGCTCCGCCGCTTTGACTGCGTCCCTTGGCACGGACTTGCCCGTCAGGTATTCCTTGCCCAGACGGTAGGCAGCGTCGGTGTTCCCATTTCCAGCGGCTCGCTCCAACCATTGGAGGCTATCATCAATGTCACGCACCTCCGGATCGTCAGAGAGATATAGCTTGCCGAGAGCGTACTGAGCTGCGGGCAGATTTCGCTTTGCCGCCAGTTCCAGCCAGTGGGCGGCTTGTTCTGCATCCGGCAGAAGCAGACCGCCGTCCCGGTACAGCAGTCCCAGGAAGTACTGAGCGTGGACATCACTGTGCTCCGCCAGCCGCTCCAGATTTTCCACTGCCTCATCCCGTTGGGCCAGCGGCAACTTATTGTCTTCGATACTGGCGCGCAGCCGCAGGCACTCGTAGGAGACTTCCCAGTTGTCCACCCACTCACCCCGCTCTTCCATCTTCTCGTCCTCGAAGGTGACCTTACCCAGGCGGATATTCTCTGCTTCCCGGATGACCGCATTCCTGATGGCTCGAAACTCTTTCTGCCGGGATAGCGGCGGACGCTGCTGTTTCTTTCCCGAGTAGAACTCGTTCACCTGACACTGGAGCTCCCACCATTTCTGATAGCACTCGTTGACGACAGGAATGCACTCCAGCTGATCCACGATCTCATCCACCTGCCGCTTCATGGGCCTTGGTAGGTACCCGTAGGATTTCTTTCCTTTGACCTCACCCAGCTGCTGGGACAGTTTCCAAATCATCTGCTCTGCCTGAGTATGCTCACAGATTGTATCCCGTATCTGCCTGGACAGAGCCAGCATGACTTTTCGTGTTTCGCGAATCAAATCATCCCGAGAGACTGACTTCTGCTCATAGACGTGGAGCAGTTCCTGTTGGAAGATATCATTTGTGAGTTGTGACCGGATTGATCGAATGCCATCCCGGTCGAGGTGAGCCTGTCCCGGTTTTACTGACCACGCCATCATGTGGACGTGAGGATGATGAGCTTCATTGTGGAACGCTGCGTACCACCGGAAGTCTTGCGGCGGGATGTGCATAGCTGCCGCGATGTCGTTGCGGTGAGCGCGGAGTAATGCCCGCCATGCCTGTGCGTTGTTGTAACCGAGACGCTCCGCGTCTTCTCGATGCAGGGAGATGATGTGTGTCCAGACATTGCCGGTGTAGTGCTCCAGTTCGGACAGAGCTTCGTCCAAGTCCACACGATCCGCGTCACTAAACAGGCCATGGTCACCCAGCCGCTCGGCGCGAGGACGTGTTGCGATGTACTTCATGTAGCCATCCGTCTGCTGCACCTGTTTCCAGTGTTCCTCCAGTGCCAGCGTGATGAGCGACGAGGCGTTGGCCTTTGTAGGCTTCTGCACGTAGTCCTCGTACTCCAGCAGCTCTTTTACATCCGGGAAGTCTTTCGTCAGCTTTGTGATGAGCTGCTCCTGCTTGCGGGTTGGCGGACGGTTATCCGGGATGATCTCCACCCGCTCCCGCGTCGCGATATAACTGAGATACCCGCTGACTTTTTGTTTGCCGCACTGGATGTACGGACTTTTGACGATCAGTTTTGCCATTCATCATCACCGTCCCGCTGCTCCTGTGTGCGCTTTGCCATCTGTTCCAGACGCAGATGGCCGTTGAGCTTCTTCACGCGAGCCACACTCTCCGCGTGTTTTTTCCGGAGATACTCCTCGTCCAGATGGACGCAGTCCGCGAGAACGCTCACACCCTGATCCAGTTCTACCGCTTGTTTGAAGAGCAGCGACGACACCCGCTTCTCCAGTTGATCCAATCTGCCGTCCAGATAGGACTGCACCGAGGACGGCAGGAACATGCCGGCGTTGTTGGCGCTGAGATAGTCCAGATAGAAGTTGATGGCGTTCTCAATAAATCCGGTGAGACTGCGGCTGCCGTCTTCCGTATAACGCCGCTCCAGCCGCGCTTTCATCTCCGGCGTCAGGTAGAGGGCAAATTTCTCTTTTTGGCTCATAAAGGCCTCCTTTCTTCGGGTTGACCCCTGGTTTTTTCTTGCGGGCGTAAGCGCTGCGGGATAACGACTGCAGAATTTTGTTTCTCTGCCGTTTTTGACCCCATTTCTGCTAACTCCGGGGCCCTTTGAAACTGCCCGCACTGCGGGCAGATGTGCCGGGTGAAAGCCGGGGCAGTGACCCCAGGCCTTTATCCAGCTTTTTCTTTCGTCCTCCGCAGAGCCTCAAAACCGGCTCAAATCCGTCCGAAATCCCCGGGAGGGGCTAGGACCCTGCTGGGGCCCCAAGCCGCTCCACACAGGGCCTCACAGGGGGTTCACGGGCTTTTCCTTGTTATCCTTCGTCTTGTTGATACCCTTCCCCACCATTTCCTGCGTCGGGACTCCTGGTTGCGCGAGGGCCTGCGGTAGGAAGCGCAGGTAGCGGCAGGATGTAGTAGTGGTTGTTACTCTGCCGCCAACTTCCGTCGCGGCGCATCTGCTTAGTTGCCACCTTGCGGATGAATCCGCCATCCACTAATTGCTTGACCGCATCCCTCGCAGCGTTTTCGGAACAGCTGCAGTGCAGTGCGATGGTCTTGATGCTGGGCCAGCACAGATCCTTCTGCCCGGCGCAGCAGACCAGATAGCTATATACCGCCAGCGGGATCGGTTTCAGATCATAGCAGAAGATGGCATTGCTCATTTGATAAAATCGTTCACCGAGAATCGGCATGCGGAACCTCCTTTTCAAAATTCAGAGATCAAAAATCTTGCGTTCCGGAAGTCTCTCTGTTAGACTGTTTGCAGATGGAGTCTGCGTTTTTCGGAACGCGGCGCGCCGCCGGACTGTTGCAGCAGTTTCGGCGGCTTTCCTTTTGCTGCGGATCTTTTACGCTGATCACACGCACCTCCTTTACAAAAATTCATGAGCCACACACCATACCTGTTCCTGCCCTGCGGCCTTGTTTGACACGCACGGCGTTTCCTTTTACCTTGGTGCGCTCCTTCGTCGCCGCAAGCTTCATAGCACTTGCTTCCGGACTTGTCCGAAAGCTCGTTTATTCCGCTGCGGCTCCTCTTCCCATCGAACACGCTGACGCTGGGCTTCGATGGGAACCCTGTGACAAAGTCCTGGCGGCACTTTTCCGGTGAGTATCGACTTTGGTGGTGGGTATGCAGTTGTCGAGGTACAATTGCGGCCAGATAAAAATCTTGACTTTTCTAATCATCTAGTCTAGACTTAATTTTAGATATATAAATTTATTGGTCGCCTGGCTTGAGTGTAACAAACCACCCTCTTTGCGTCAAGACCAATTAATGAACAGTTTGTAAATTAGTCTAGTGCGAGGTGCATTGCTTTGACGAGATACACATTCAAAACCTATATCGCCCATGAGCAGGAGCACTATCTTTACAGCGAGCAGACACTTGGCGAAGCGGTCGCGTTTTCTGAGACAGTCCCGTTCCCGGAAAGCTTGATGTCGCTGCTCTATATGGACCTGGATCCCATAGAGGCCATCATTCAACAGCTGAATGATGAGTTTTGGAAACTGGCAGCGACGAAAGAAGATCAGCATCACCAGAACGCGCTTGCTCTGCTGGATGACTTGGCTTCGCGCCACATCTATTTCCAGCAGTTTCGGCTGGATATGAATTGCCGTCTTACCCATGCCAAGCTATTCAATAGCTATACAGAGGACGTGCTTCCCCGGGCGTATCTGTATCATCTGCCGGAGAAGCTTCGGCAGATGCAGGCTCAGATCCTAGAGCTGATCCAACATGTTTTGGACACGGATCAGGAGTCTGAGGAAACGGTCCAGCAGAAAATGGTCTCCTACTACAAGGCAGCAGGAGACCGTGCCTTTCGGTTCTGTGCGCAGCCGGTCAGCTTTGAGCTTATTGACGATGAAGTGTTTGCTGAGGTCTTGGAGCCGGAGGTGGTCTATGATCTCATCGACTACCACCTGCGGGAGTGCATCAAGCGGGAAGTGAAGATGCGGGTGTGCAAAAACTGCGGGAGATACTTTGCCCTGACGGGCCGCACCAACACTGAATATTGCAGCCGACCCTTTGATGAGAAAGGCCGCACCTGCCGGGAAGTAGGCGCCATTGCCCTGTGGACGAAGCGGAAGAGCGAGGATACCTTATTCAGGGACTACCGCAGAGAGTACAAGAAGCGCTTTGCCCGGATGAAGGCAGGAAAGCTGGAGCCGGAGGAACTCTACGCGTGGGGAGAACGTGCCAGGGAGAAAAAAGCGGAATGCGAAGCGGGGAAGCTGACCCCGGAGGACTACGCTGCCTGGCTGCGGGAGTCGTGACAACATAAAAACAGCAGCGCAGACTGCATGCAGTCTGCGCTGCTCAGTTTGAGAAATGAATTAAGTTTTATCGACAAGGTGAGGCCAGAACGCACTCATGATCAGGCAAACGCCTCAACACGGGAATCCTGAGCGCCGATGCTGTCTCAGAAACCGACAGCATCAATGGCTGATTTTTAAAAGATTTGCATCATTTAATTTTCGTTCTGGAGCTCATCATCGATCCTGTTGAGAGGTTTTTGCTTGTTATGCTTCGGCTTGTTGATACACTTCCTCACCGTCCACTGCAGGGGACGGTCTGTGAGTACATACTTTCAGGTGGACTTCACACCTGACGAGAGCAGCGTGGGAGAAATGTACTATCCTTTAGGCACCTTGGATTTGGTGTACTGCTTATCTTGCTCATGACCCATTCCGTACGGCATCATGCAGCTGCGGTTTTTGGGGTGGACATGATCGGCGCCTTCGTCCTGGAATATGTGACAGGCGCTATGTTGGAGCAATGGTTCCATATCAAGCTTTGAAACTATTCCATGGCTGCTTGGAATTTCTAGGAGTATCTTTCGGCGGTGTCCTCTCTTTTTTGGGGAGTTCTGGCTGTGGTACTGGTGACCTGGGTTCATCTGATTTTTTCTTCCGTTATACGCACATGGCCCGCATGGGAGTCCGTTTCTGCGTGTTTTGTGCTTTTAACTCTGGAAGGAATGGACTTGATCTCGCGGGTTTAAGGAGAATGGATCGGATGATCAGATTGTGAAGAACCTTGGCCATCATCTGCTGCACTTTTCAGGTGCAGGGGGGAATAGCTGATCTTGGCTCGGCCCGATAGCGTTCCCTTGCGGTTGCCCGAAGTTCACACAGCGGCCCTCCCACGGATTCCACTTGCGCTGGGCGCGCGTGTGAGAAATCAAAAGCACCGGATAGGAAGGTTTGCTTCCTGCCCGGTGCATTTTTTCTGCCCGATATGACCTGCTCCGTAAAGATCCCTAGAAGGTGGGTGGCACCCACCGGATGAAGTGAGGGGTTGATTTGCTGAGAGACTTGCGTAAAAAAGAGACGACAGCAAAACTGTGCAAAACGCACAAACAAAAATTGTTAAAATATTGTTCAGTATATGCAAATAGACTGTTTTATGTACATGGTTAACCATCGATAGCCACCCAAATGATTTTGGGCAAGAAATATTGACCCAAATGTTGCTTTCGGTCAACTTTTTGTATTTTACATACCGCCTATCCTATAATAATGGCAGAAACAGTCACACAGGGAAACGAAGAGGGGAGGAGATCGTCCAACTTGCAGAAGGCCCCCGTAAGAACACCGCAGAATAGTTTGTGTTTGGAAAGGAGGGTCGGGATCCCGGATTCCGACAGCGCGTGATATGGATGGTTTGCCTGTTGAAAAGAGCGGCTACAAAAGAGGATTTGTACCTTTTGCCATCGCGGCCGCTGTGCTGAGCCTCTGCGGAGGTTTCACCGCAGCCGCACCGTCTGCCATTGCCACATCCTGGGGCCTGGGCGGCACCGGTACCACTTGGATCACATTGGCGTTTGCGCTCAGCGCCGCCGGTATGGCTCCCATCATGGGAAAATTCGGCGACCTGATGGGACGCCGGGTGGGCATTCTCACCGGCCTGGCGCTGATGGCTGTGGGAGAGTTCATGATCGGCATTGCGCCGTCCGGCGCATTTGCGTTTGTTCTGGTGGCACGGTTCGTCCTGGGCGCCGGAGCGGCGGTCATCGCACCGGTGGTCATCGGATACATCCTCACGGAGTTCCCAGCCAATAAAACGGGTCAGGGGTTCGCCCTGTACATGTTCATTGCCTCGGCAATGGTCATTTTCGGACCGACTGCCGGCGGATTGATGATCGACAAGGTGGGTTGGAGAGCAGTTTTGTACCTTTGCACGGCCTTCTGCGTCATCGGTTTCGTGGTGTGCATGTTTACTGTAAAAAATGCCAACGGCCCCAAAAAATCCCTGGCGGGATTTGATGGTGTAGGTTCGGTGTTCAGCCTGCTGTTTTTCTCCCTGTTCCTCTGCATTCCAACCTTTGGCCAGAGCAATGGCTGGATCTCCAAGCAGACGCTCATCTGCGTGGGCGCGGCGCTGGTTGCGCTGGTGATCCTGGTCCTGGTTGAGAAGCGGGCAGCCAACCCGATCCTCAGCAGCAAGTTTATGTTACGCAAGCAGTTCATCCTCCCTGTGATCGCCCTGTTCCTGACCCAGGGATTGATGCAGTCCTGCATGACGAACACCATTATCTTTGTGATCTCTACCCAGAACAATACCACGCTTTCCGGCATCGCCACATCACTGATGTATGTGGGCATGTCCATCGGATCCATCGTGATCGGTCCCTTGGCGGACAAAAAGGAGCCCCGCCTCATCGCAGCCGGTTCCCTAGTGTTCGTTGCTGCGGGCGCCGCGCTCCAGATGACCTTTACCGGTGAGACAGGACTGCTGGTCTTTGGCCTGTCCCTGATGCTGATCGGCCTTGGTCTGGGCGGCAACGCCACGATCTTTATGAAAGTCGCCCTCTCCGGACTGAGCCCCCAGCTGGCGGGTGTGGGCTCCGGTACTTACAACATGTTCCGCGATATGTCCGCGCCCTTCGGCGTTGCGATCTTCGTGCCCATGTTCTCCCAGAAGGTGGCCCAGGCGGTTACCGCTGGCGCGGATACGATCTCTGCCAACGTGCAGGCCATCCACGGTACGGCCATGGTGCAGGTGATCAGCGTTTTGATTGGTATTGTGGTGTGCATGATGATCCCCAAGATCTACAACACCAAAGCGGAGCAGACGGCCTGAGGCCGCCTGCTCCGGCAACTGGATCACATCAGGATCAAGCTGGCATAGTGGGCGTCGATCACGGACTGGACCGACTCCGTCTTACGGTTTTTCAGAATGTTGAAGATGTTCTGATGCTGGTAGAGAAGCCGGCGGAAGACCCGCTCGTCCATGTCGCTTTCCAGGCTGACGCTGATGAACTGGAAGAGGTTGCGGTAGCGGGAATACGTTTCCACCACCATGAAGTTGCCGGCCACCTGTGCCACCAGCAGGTGAAACAGGATGTCGTAATGACAGAAGGCCACAAAGTCTCTGCGGCGGTAGGCTTCGTTCATTTCCATCAGCTGTTTGTGGAGTTCTTCCATGCCGTCCCGGGTGATGGCATAGATTGCCTGGTTGGTAGCCAGCAGGTCCAGCAGCTTCTTGAAAGAGAAGACGTCTGCCGAAAGATGTACGTCGGGTTTGTTGACATAAAAACTACCTGCGGAATCCCGCTGAAGGTAATGCTCTTTCGCCATTTTCTCCAGCGCCTGTTTTACCGGTCCGCGGCTGAGATTGAAGTCTGCGCTGAGTTTTCCCTGGCTGAGACCTTCGCCGCTTTTGAGCTTGCGCATCAAGATCTCATGCGTGAGGACCTCACAAACCAGATCCTGGTTTGTGATAAAGGGGTTTTCCCGATAGGCGCGGTCAATGAGTTCCTGTCTGGTCAAAGTCATTCACCAACCAATCTTTTGCGTAAATCGCCAAAATACAGCAATGTTATTATGGCCTATTTCGTCGTGTTTTGTCAATCGCATTGACAAGAAATATAAGAACTGTCAATAACACAGTAGGAGGTACTATTTATGAAGACGTTGTTCTACGGTGCACAAATTGCCAAGATGTTTTGCGGGGATCTGTTCAAACTGCTGGATGAGAACGGTGTTGCCTATGATATGGTGGAGCCCGGCAGCCTGGAGGATCTGACTGCCGCCACCAAGGATCACGAGGCAATCGTGACGTTCTTCCCCCTGGATGAGGAGAAGATCAACGCCCTGTCCGATTCCATCAAGGGTATCGTGGTGACCTCCATCGGTTATGACAACATCGATGTGGAAGCCGCCAACAAGCGCGGTATCATGGTGTGCAACATCCCGGACTACTGCGTTGAGGAAGTGGCGCTCCATTCCGTCACACTGCTGCTGGCCTCCCTGCGGAACATTTGCCTGTATGACCGCACCATCCGGGCCGGTAAGTGGACCACCCGCTCCATGGTCTGCGGCCGTCCCCGCCATCGCCTGTCCACCCTGACCATGGGCTTTATCGGCTTCGGCCGCATCGGCCAGACTGTGGCCAAGCAGATGTCCGGCCTGGGTGTGCACATGATCGCCTATGATCCCTATCTGCCCGAGTCCGTGTTTGCTGAAAAGGGCATGGAGCGGGTCGCCACTCTGGATGAGCTGTATGCCAGAGCCGATATGATCGGTATTTATATGATCCTCACCGACGAGACCTATCACCTGATCAACCAGGAGAGCATCGCGAAGATGAAGGACGGCGTGATCCTAGTGAACACCGCCCGCGGCGCCATCTTCGATATGGACGCTGTCACGGAGAATCTGGCTTCCGGAAAGATCGGCGCCGCCGGCCTTGACGTGTGGGATCCGGACCCGGTGCCTGCCGACCATCCCATCCTGAAGGACGACAACCTGACCGCCACTTCTCACTGCGCCTACTTCTCCATCGAGGCCAATGTGGATCTGCGCATCAAGTCCCTGATGACCGCCGTCAATATCTGCAAGGGTGAGATTCCCTACAACTGCATCAACAAAAAGGCTCTGGGCCTTGCCTGAGTGCCCGCAAGACGGGGAAAGACTGATCTGAGGAGGTAACGATATATGCCTATGATTAAAGTGGATCAGAACCGCTGCAAGGGCTGCAAGCTGTGCGTTGTCAGCTGCCCGCGCAAGATTCTGGAAATGAGTAAGGACCTCAACGCCAATGGCGACAACTACTGTGTACAGTTTGACGCTGACAAGTGCATCGGATGCGCCTTCTGCGCCATGATCTGTCCCGATGCCGCCATCGAAGTCTATAAGTAAGGAGGGAGCAACATGGCAAGAGCGTTTATGAAAGGCAACGAAGCCGTTGCCGAGGCTGTCATCCGCGGCGGCGTCGACCTGTTCGCCGGATATCCCATCACGCCGTCCAGCGAGATGCTGGAATATGCGTCCGACCATATGAGCGACATCGGCGCGAAGTTCATCCAGGTGGAAAGCGAGCTGGCAGCGTCCACCATGCTGTCCGCCGCCGGCCTCATCGGCCGCCGCGCATTCACCACCACTGCCGGCCCCGGCCTGGCACTGATGACGGAGAACCTGAGCAATATGATCCTCAGCCGCGTGACGGCATTGTTCATCGTGGTGCAGCGGGCCGCCAACAACATCACGCCGGAGCAGGCTGACTACAACTACGCTACCAAGGGCTTCGGCCACAACGGTCAGCGCGGCTACGTCATCGCTCCTTCCACCGTGCAGGAGGCCGTTGACCTGGCCTACACAGCGCTGGACAAGGGCCAGGAGCTGGAAGTGCCCGTGCTGTTCATGATGGACGGCATGCTGGGCCAGATGGAAGAGCCCGTGGAGCTGCCTCCCTATAAGGAGAGCAAGCGTTCCGCCACTGTGATTCCCCCCACCGGCTGCGCGGGCCGTCAGAAGATCGACAGCCGTTCCATGCCTCGTCCTCAGTCCTATACGGAGACCATGGAGGATGCGCTGGAGCGTGCCCGCAACCAGCTGTTCCAGGAGAACCTGCGCTGGGTGGACGAAGAGGTCAAGTATGACGAGTACATGATGGACGATGCGGAGTACGTCATCGTCTCCTACGGCAGCTCTGCCCGGATCATGCGGGACGCAGTGAAGCTCCTGCGGGAGAAGGGCGTGAAGGCCGGCTTGTTCCGCCCCATCACCCTCTTCCCCTTCCCCGAAAAGCAGATCGCGGGCCTTCAGGACAGAGGCGTCAAGGGCGTGCTGACAGTGGAAATGGCGATTCCGCCCATGCTGCACTACGATGTGAAGATGCATCTGGACCGGTCCATCCCCTGCCAGTTCTATAACCGCTGCGGCGGCAACACAGTGGACGAGTATGAAGCTGTTGAAGCAATGGAGAAGCTGATTCAGGAGGTGCAGAAGTAATGGAGTGTGTATACAAGAGACCGGAGGCCTTATCGGCGTTCCCCGGTATGTTCTGCCCGGGATGCCATCATGCCATTCTGATCAAGCTGATCGCGGAAGTGATCGATGAGATGGGGATCCGTGAGCGTTCCGTACTCTGCTCTCCCATCGGCTGCGGCGGCATGACGGTTCTGTCCGCAAATTTCGACACCGTGTTCTCCCTCCACGGCCGGGTGCCCTCCACCGGCGCGGCCATCAAGATGCTCAACCCCGAGAGCATCGTGATGTGCTACCAGGGTGACGGTGACGCCGCTGCCATCGGCACGGCTGAGACCATCCATGTTGCCCGCCGGGGCGATCCCGTCACGGTGTTCTTTGTCAACAACGGCGTGTTCGGCATGACCGGCGGTCAGGTGGCCCCCACCAGCCGTATCAACGACTGGACCATCACCTCCAAGAAGGGCAATCCCTATCGGCCCATCCACCTGCCTGAGATGCTGGCCACTCTGGAAGAGCCGGATTACATTGCCCGCTGCGCGGTCAACAAACCCAAGAACATCATCCAGACCAAGAAAGCCATCCGCCACGCCTTTGAGCGCCAGATGGAAGGCAAGTATTCCTTCATTGAAGTTCTCAGCGCCTGCGTGACCACCACCGGTGTGAAGGCGGAGAATTCTCCGGAGTTTATTGACCAGGTGATCGCATCCGATTTCCCGCTGGGCGAGTTCAAGCGGGACGGCAAAAGAGTGTAAGGGGGTGTCGACGTGGAAAAGAGCATGTATTTTGCCGGAGTCGGCGGCCAGGGCCTGCAGGTTCTGGGCAAGGTAATCGCGGAAGTGGCCAATGAAAAGGGCCTGTACGTCACCTACTCTCCCAAGTATGGCACCGCAAAGCGCGGCGGCTTGACCTCCTGCTTCGTGGTCATCAGTGATGAACCCATCGGAAATCCCCGCAAGAAGAAGCAGGATCTCCTGCTGGCCATGGAGCCCCGGGCATACCAGCAGTTCTGCCACGACGTGAAGCCCGGCGGCACGCTGGTGGTCAACAGCACCCTGGTTCCGCAGACGGCGGAGCCGGACGAGGGTGTTCGTCAGATCAACGTGCCCCTGCACGGCGTCTGCAAGGATCTGGGCAACACGAAGGTCATCAGCACCGTTGCGCTGGGCGCCATGGCGGAGCTGCTCACCGATATGTTCCCGGACAAGGAGGCGTTCCTGGAGTTCGCACTGCGCCAGCTGTCCAAGAAGCCGGAGCTGGCAGAGCTGAACAAGCGCGCCTTTGCCGCTGGTAACGAGGCCATGAAAAAGAGCCTGGCCTGATCGTATTTGACAACTGTTTATAGAAGGCGGGCATTTACGGTGGATCACTGCGAATGCCCGCTTGCTTGGATTGTGTTTCCTGAGAACAAAGGAGGATTTCCCCATGGATTACAGCGCACGCATTGAAAGCCAGTTCTACCGGGATAAGGTGATCTCTGCCCAGCAGGCAGCGTCCTATGTGCGGGACGGCATGACGGTGGCGGTCCCGCACTTCATCTGCTACGACAGCCCGGTCAGCACGGCCAAGGCCGTTCTGGACCGCAAACTCAACGGAGAGGATTTCCAGGTGGACCTGGTCTCCGCTGCTGCCTGCCACCCCGTGATCGACGAGGGCTGGACCAAGGCTGGCATCATCAAGAGCTTTATGCCCTATACCTCGGCAAATTCCAGCATCCGTAAGTCCGCCAACAGCCCCAGCGGACTGAACTTCAAGGACTACCGCCTGAGTGTGATCCCGGAGTATATCCGGACGGGCTATCTGGGCGACATCGACGTGGCCCTGGTCTCCGTGGCCGGTATCACGGAGGACGGCAAGCTCAAGCCCTCCGTCTGCTCCGGCTATACCCAGACGGTGCTCAACTGCGCCAAGAAGGTCATCCTGGAGATCAATCTCCAGTCTCCCCCGGATATGTATCTGCTGCATGACGTGTATGATCCCGGCCCCCGGGAAGGCCGTCAGCCCATCCCCATCACCAAGGCCACCGATGTGATCGGTTCCCATTTCTACACCGTGGACCCCGACAAGGTAGCGGGCGTTGTCATCAACGACGAGCCGCTGTTCCTGAGCCCCATGTGGGTGCCACTCACCGCTGAGGACGCACCGGAGGATGTGCGGGCCATGGCACGGCACTTTGTGGAGTTCCTGAAAAAAGAGGTGGAAGCCGGGCGGATGCCCGCGAAGCTGCCTCCCATCCAGACCGGCGGCGGCATGGTGGCCGGCACCGTTCTGCGGGAGATGGGCAAGAGCTTTGAGGGGCTGGAGCTGTACACCGAGGCCGTTTTGGAGGACGGCGTGCGGATGCTGGACGACGGCAGCATCTCCTTCATCTCCACCGCCGGCTTCGGCTGCTCCGGCAAGACCACGGCGGACATCCTGTTCAACCCCAAGAAGTATGAGGGCAAGCTGATGGTCCGCCCCTGCGAGATCTCCAACCATCCGGAGGTCATCCGCCGGCTGGGCCTGCTGGCCATGAACAACATCGTGGAGGCGGATATCTACGGAAATATCAACTCTACCCATGTCAACGGCACCAATATCATCAGCGGCATCGGCGGCGCTCTGGACTTCGCGCAGAATGCCCGCCTGACGTGCTACTTCACCCTCTCCACTGCCAAGAAGGGGACCACGTCCTGCATCGTACCCAGCTGCTCTCACGTGGATATCACCGAGCACGAGGTGAATGTGATCGTCACGGAGTACGGCGTTGCCGACCTGCGCAACAAGGGCCCCAAGGAGCGCGTGGCGGAGATGATCCGCATCGCCCATCCGGATTACCGGCCCATGCTGGAGGATTACTACAAGCGCGCCGTAGAGGCCTGCAGCCCCTCCAACTGCCACACCCCCCATATTCTGGAGGAAGAGACCAGCTGGCATATCCGGGCACGGGATACCGGAAAGATGACAAAATAAAACAGCCCGCACCCGGGACGACACAGTCCGGCGCAGACTGGAGATGTCTTTTCGTACAAAGAACCTGGGATGTTGTGATCTCAGGTTCTTTGTATCTTCCGGGACGGTACGGCGCCCGAAATCAAGGTTAGTTTTTGCTGTTGCTGAGGGATGATACATGATAAAACGAGATGTAGAGTTTGAACAGTCGATCTGTGAGATCATTGACCAGTATGGCTGCGATCAGTCCCATCTGATCGCCATCATGCAGGACATTCAGGCAAAGTACAAGTATCTGAGTGAAGAAGCGCTGACCCTGGTGGCGGAGAAGCTGGGCATCAGCACGGCCAAGGTGTACAGCGTGGCGACCTTTTACGAGAACTTTTCCCTGGAGGCCAAGGGCCGTCACATCATCAAGGTGTGCGCCGGTACGGCCTGCCATGTGCGCAAGTCCCAGCCCATCTACGATGCCATCCGGGATTACCTGGGCCTGACCGGGAAGAAAAAGACCTCCCCTGACGGGATGTTCACCCTGGAGACGGTGGCATGCCTGGGCGCCTGCGGTCTGGCTCCGGTCATGACGGTGGACGGGGAAGTGCACGCCAAAATGACGCCGGAGGCGGCCCTGGCGCTGCTGGAGCAGATGCGGAAGGAGGAGAGCGTATGACCCGGACAAAGCTGACACGGGACAGTTTCCATGTATTCCAGGCCAACGCCCGCAACGCCCTGCGGCAGAGCCGTCAGGTGCCCTCCGTGCTGATCTGTGCGGGAACCGGCTGCATTGCCGGCGGCGCCATGAAGATCTATGAAAATATCAAGGCGGAGTGCGAAAAGAGGGACCTTCCGGTATACGTGGGACTAAAGCATGACACGGACGAGGAGAAATCCCTCCACGTCAAGATGAGCGGCTGCCACGGCTTTTGCGAAATGGGCCCCCTGGTGCACATTGAGCCCATGGGCGTCATGTACATCCACGTCAAGCCGGAGGACTGCCATGAGATCCTGGAAAAGACGGTGCTGGGCGGTGAGATCATCGACCGGCTGGTCTATCACCTGGACGGCGTGGCGTATCCTAAGCAGGAGGACATCCCCTTTTACAAGAAACAGCATCGGGTGGTGCTGGAAAACTGCGGCAGCAGCGACGCCGAGGACATTGAGGAGTACATTGCCAAGGGCGGCTACGAGGCCTTTGAAAAAGCCCTCTTTGAGATGAGCGACGAGGAGATCTGCAAGATGATCCTGGACTCCGGGCTCCGGGGCCGGGGCGGCGGCGGATTCCCGGCAGGCAAGAAATGGGATGGTGCCCGGCGCCAGAAGGCAGAGCAGAAGTATGTGGTCTGCAACGGCGACGAGGGCGACCCCGGCGCGTTTATGGACCGCTCCATCATGGAGGGCAATCCCCACAGCGTGCTGGAGGGCATGATGATCGCTGGTCTGGCGGTGGGCAGCAGTGAGGGCTACATTTATGTGCGGGCGGAGTACCCGCTGGCAGTGAGCCGTCTGAAAGCCGCCATTGCCAAGGCGGAGGAGTACGGCCTCCTGGGCGATCAGATTCTGGGAACGGCCTTTTCCTTCCACATCCATGTGAATATGGGCGCAGGCGCCTTCGTCTGCGGCGAGGGCAGCGCCCTGACCGCCTCCATCGAAGGAAACCGCGGCATGCCCCGGGTCAAGCCGCCACGTACCATCGAGCACGGATTGTGGGCCGAGCCCACGGTGCTCAACAACGTGGAGACTTTCGCCAATGTGCCCTTGATCGTGCGCAACGGCGTGGAGTGGTATCACTCCATCGGCACCAAGACCAGTCCTGGTACCAAGGCCTTCGCCCTCACCGGCAATGTGGTGAATACGGGATTGATCGAAGTGCCCATGGGTACCACCATCCGGGAAGTGGTGTTCGACATCGGCGGCGGCATCCGGGATGGGAAGAAGTTCAAGGCGGTGCAGATCGGCGGCCCCTCCGGCGGCGCCACTACCGCCAGCAAGGAACATCTGGACCTTCCCCTGGATTTTGACTCCCTCAAGAGCATCGGCGCCATGATCGGCTCCGGCGGACTGGTGGTCATGGACGAGGATACCTGCATGGTAGAGGTGGCGCGGTTTTTCATGCGCTTCACCCAGAACGAATCTTGCGGCAAATGCGTGCCTTGCCGGGAAGGCACCAAGCGCATGCTGGAGATCCTGGACCGGATCCTGGACAACAAGGGAACCATGGAGGATCTGGACTTGCTGGAGGAACTGGCGGACACCATCACCCATACGGCCCTGTGCGGTCTGGGGCAGAGTGCCTGCAAGCCGGTGCAGAGTACGCTGAAGTACTTCCGGGATGAGTACCTGGCCCACGTGGTGGACCACCACTGTCCCATCTGCAACCGGGAAAAGCCCCATCCCGTCATCGATCCCGCGGCGTGCAAGGGGTGCGGCAAGTGCCGGAAGAACTGTCCCATGGAGGCCATCACCGGAGCGGTGAAGCAGGCCCATACCATTGATCCGGAAAAATGCATCAACTGCGGCGCGTGTGTGGGCAGCTGCCCCTTCGGCGCCATTACGGCGGCAAAGGAGGGGTAAGGAATGGCAAAGGGAGTCATGTACATCGATGGCCAGCGTGTGCCTTTCGATGGAGAAAAGAATGTTCTGGCGGTGATCCGCAAGGCCGGGATCGAAATGCCAACTTTCTGCTACTATTCCGAGCTCTCCGTTTACGGCGCCTGCCGGATGTGCGTGGTGGAAGATGAAAAGGGAAAGATCGACACCTCCTGTTCCATGGAGCCCCGGGATGGCATGAAGATCCGCACCAACACCGCCCGGCTGCTCAAGCACCGGCGGATGATCCTGGAGCTGATGCTCTCGTCCCACTGCCGGGACTGCACCACCTGTGAAAAAAGCGGGAGCTGCCGCCTGCAGGAGCTGGCGCTGCGGTTTGGCGTGCGGCACGTCCGCTTCGCGGATACCCGTCCCCATTACGAGAAGGATACCTCTTCTCCGGCGGTGGTGCGGGATCCCAACAAGTGTATCCTCTGCGGCGACTGCGTGCGGGTGTGCGAGGAGATGCAGGGGATCGGCGTTTTGAACTTTGCCCACCGGGGAAGCGACCTGATGGTGTGCCCGGCTTTTGACCGGAAGCTGAGCCAGACGGAGTGCATCAGCTGCGGCCAGTGCGCCGCCGCCTGCCCTACCGGCGCCATCACTGTGAAAGATGAGATCGGAAAGGCCTGGCTGGAGCTGTATGACCCGTCCAAGCGGGTGGTGTTCCAGATCGCGCCTGCCGTCCGCGTGGCGGTGGGAGAGGCATTTGGCCTGGCGCCCGGTGTCAATGCTATGGACAAGCTGGTCTCCGCACTGAAACTGATGGGTGCCGACGAGGTGTACGACACCAACTTCGGCGCGGATCTGACGGTAATTGAGGAGTCGGAGGAGTTTTTGGAGCGCCTGCACAAAGGCGGCCCATTCCCCATGTTCACCAGCTGCTGCCCGGCCTGGGTGAAGTATCTGGAGAACGAGAATCCCAAGTACCTCAAACACATCTCCACCTGCAAATCCCCCATGGAGATGTTTGCCGCCGTGCTGAAAGACCAGTATGCTGCCAAGGACGCACAGGACGGCCGCAGCACCTATCACATAGCCATCATGCCCTGCACCGCCAAGAAGATGGAGGCCCAGAGACCGGAGTTCGTCCATGACGGCAAGCCGGATGTGGACCTGGTGCTGACCACCCAGGAGATCATCATGATGATCAAGGAGTCAGGCATCCGCTTTGACGAGCTGGAAGGAGAAGCCCCGGACCTGCCCTTCGGTATGGGTACCGGCGCGGCTGTCATCTTCGGTACCACTGGCGGCGTGGCGGAGGCTGTGGCACGGCGGATCGTGGAGGACAAGTCCAAAAACACCCTCCAGGCTCTTCGGTTCTCCGGACTGCGGGGGACGGAGTGCATTCGGGAAGTGGAATTGCCCTTCGGTGAGCGGACGCTGCGCATCGCCGTGGTGCACGGCCTGGTGAACGCCAAGCAGCTGCTGGCGGATATCGAGGCGGGACGTGCCTACTATGATCTGGTAGAGGTCATGACCTGCAAGACCGGCTGTGTGGGCGGAGCGGGACAGCCCTTTGGGCTCATCCCGGCCAAGCGGCAGCGGGCGGCGGGCCTCTATGAGACCGACCGCACGGCGCTGATCAAACGCTCTGAGCGCAATCCCATGGTCATCAAGCTGATGGAGGGAGCGCTCAGCGGGCGCACCCATGAACTGCTGCATGTAACGTATAAAGCTGTGGCTCGAAACCATAAGGGGCAGAGTGCTGTGAACCACAGCTGAGAACAAGGTTGCAAAAGGTGCTGCATTGTACTGCAAAGGAAAAACCATACACAGTACACCGGCCGGGAAGTCCACGCTTCCCGGCCGGTGTTTCTTTGCACGGATACCAAAACGGGGTAAGTGTGCTTGCAGATTTGTAGTTTCCTGCGTGAATCAACCGTCTGCCCTACACGGTGTTCTGCTTGTCGGAATATCAGGAAACAGGAGATTTAAAGTGCCATTTGATAGTTCCCTCTTATTCATATACGTTCGAAAGATGCAAACAGACAGTACAAATAGCTAGAAAGCATGTGAGTCTGTTGCGGCATGACACCGTTCCCGGTCCTGCTGCTGACGAGCACCTGCGCCATGCAGATCAAGGCAGACTATTCCGCCGCCATTATCAGTACTGGCTCTGTTCATGCACTGCTTATCCAGCCTTTTCAAACAGCATTGGCAGAGTGCCATCCCCTGACGAGGCGAGTACAGGATTTATGGGGATGTCTAAAAAACTACATGCCTTTCTGGGAAAAAGTTCAGACAGGGCAGCGGGAGGCATTTTAATATCTGGTGCCAGAATACAGTTGTACTGCTTTTTTAAACCCAGAAATTTTAGAGACGTACCTTGTTCAAGATCTCCCGGATCGAGAGCATCTGATTGCCGCCCTGACGGATTACAGCCAAAAGAGCCTGAAAGGTGTCCGGGAGTATCCGCTAACGCAGTACATTACCCGGGAGGGTGTATACTCCTTTTTGCAGACAGGGAGATTTTCGGATTGCCCAGATGAATTTTACCAACCGCTGTCGCCCTTACATCGGGCATATATTCTGGAGCGCAGTATTGCGTGTGCCAAGGAGTCGGATACCTATCAGCTACGCCTGTACGATCATGATTTACTGCCCTTTTCCAACACTCTCATTGTAAGTACCAGCGCTGAGGGGAAGGTGGTGAATATCAACTGTAAGTCGCCGACAGCGGGCTTTGTATCTCTGAATCTGCAGAATCCAACCATTGCTGCGGCAATTTCCGACTATCTTGCCTCACTACTGGATACCCCCATGGTCTCATCTAAAGAAGACACGATTCGGTGGCTGGAAAGTGCTCTGAAAGATTTTCGTAATGCACACTGATTTAAATTTTATTGTAGAACATTTTTACAGCACGAGGAATATGTGACAAGGAATGTGACAAAAAAGATGAGCCTGACTCCGCCTAGCCGCTTTCCAACGGTGCGGGAGGAGTCAAGCCCATGCTAAAAGATCTGGGTCGTACAAGGTTTTATTGGTTACACTTCGTATTGTTTATACATTTCCTCACCAGCAGGTGGGGTGGGAGTGGGACAACAAGTGCACGGTGTGTTGGTACACTCGGTGAAAAAGTTTATGATTTAGAAAAGCGCCGGGGGGCGAACACAGTTGAAATTGCAGATCTCCAAGAGGAAGTGGACAGTTCGCCTTGGCGCTGTTTGCATGCCCGATGCTGTGTAGTAGGGCTGACCCACACCGTGACCCACACGGGGAAACGAGCGGATGGAGACAATGGAGCAAAGAGCACCGCCGACCTCATCCTTTTGGAGCAAAAAGGGCCGGAAAGCGTTGAAAAGCAAGGGCTGGAAGGCCACAAACTAGTTGGTAAGGATGAGGTCGGCGGTTCGAATCCGCCCAGCAGCTCCAGAAAACACCTGAAATCTTCGGATTTCGGGTGTTTTTTGTTGCAAAAGTTAGCTTTTGACATTCCAAAAAAATTATGACCCACACCGTGACCCACACGCGGAAACGAAACAACGGACAAAAGAGTGCCAGACAGGAGATTTTTGTCTCCTGTCCGGTTTTTCTTTTGTTCTTACATGACCTGCTCCATGAAGGCCCCCATGGTCTGAGCCGCTTCGTCCTGCTTCTGCCGCGTAGCGTGGGTGTAGGTGCGGAGGGTGAATCCGGCATCGTAGTGGCCCAGCATGCTGGATACGGTCTTCACATCCACGCCGTTTTGCAGGGCCGTGGTAGCGAAGGTGTGGCGGAGATCATGGAAGCGGATGTGTGGGAGTCCAGAATCTTTCAGAATCTTCTTGTGAAGGTTCACCACGGAGTCCGGGTGGTACATCTCTCCGGTAAGCGGAGAGGGGAACAGGTAGGGGCTGTCTGGGTGCTTGTTATGTTCCTGGATCAGCAGATCCACCGCTGCCTGCGGGATAGATACCAGCCGCACGGAATTTTCTGTCTTGGGACGGGTGAGCTCCAGGGAGCCGTCCGGGTTCCGGACATATTGCTTGCTGACAGAGATGGTTCTGTTCTGGATGTCCAGGTCCTCCCACCGCAAGGCCACCAGTTCTCCTTTCCGCAGGCCGCTGACCAGTTCCAGATAGAACATGGGGAGTAGATCTCTTGCTTTGGCAGCCTCCAGATAAGCGTGTATATCTTCAGAGGGAAGAATCCGCATTTCAATCTTTCGGGGCTTGGGAGCGATGCAGTCCTCTGTTGGATTTCTGGGAATCAGCCGTTCTTTTACTGCCCGTTCCAGGGCGGCGTGGAGCATCAAGTGGGCGCTGCGCACGGTGGTGGTACTAAGCCCGGCGCTCTGACCTTTTCCAGGATGCACTCTTCCTCCATCCAGCAGGTCTTTGTAGAGCTTTTGCAGGTGCCGGGTGGTGAGCTTTTTCAGCTTGATGTCACCGATCCGGGGGATTGTGTAGACTTCGATGATGAGCTGATAGCGGTTGGCGGTGGCGGTGCGGACGTTGGGCTTGGCGTAGAGTTCATACCAGGTCCGCAGCCAGGCAGCCACGGTGTATTGGTCTGATTCTCTGCTGATGTCCAGCCCCTGACATTCCGCCATGGCGGCTTTCAGCTTTTCCCTGACCTCTGCCTGGGTCCTGGCCAACACGTTCTTGTTGATGCGCTTGCCGGTCTTGGGATCGTATTCGGCGGTGTACCGGCCTTCCCAGCGGCCGTCGATTCTCCTGCGGATGCTGCCTTGTCCGTTGGCACGTTTCTTTGCCATCACTCGCGCCTCCTTCGCCGGAGGGATTCGCAGGCCCGCTGCTCCTCGTCATCGTCGAAGGAGTACGAGGGCGCCAGCTCCGCCGCGATGCCCAGAGCCAGCCTAAATCCAGAGAGGAAACTCTCCAGGGAGATCTCCTCCTGCAGTTCGTTTTCCAGATCTGCCAGCTTTAGCAGCTGTTCCTGTCCTCGCCGGTCCAGCACTTGATGGAGGTCCTGGTAGATCGATTTTAGTTCCTTTCTGACTTCTAGGCACTCCGGCTCTTTACAGAACCGCTGGTGCAGGGCCATCATGTAGTCCTTCATCGTGTATCGCCTCCTATTCAGCGACACACAATACCCTAACTCGCAGAGAATAGCCAGGGGCAAATGAGTGAATTATCAAATTGTTAAGAACTCCCTGAGAGGATTTTTCCTCAGCCCTTTTCTTTGATTAGCGACGCAAGGTTTGCTCCCAAAGCAGATATCACTCCATGACCTCACTGAAAATCCGGTGAATTTCCAGAGTGACGCCTACTTTTTTCTTATGGGGCTAAGGACAGCGGGATTATGACGTCACATTTTCCGTTTCCCTCTGATTTTGACGTCACTTTCGAGAAACCCGGAACCCCTTGAAACTGCCCGCACTGCGGGCAGTTGTGCCTGCCGAAATGGGGTTGATGACGTCACTCCTTTATCCTGCTTTTTCTTTCGTCCTCCGCAGAGTCATCAAAACAGGCCCAATTTCTCTCCTCAAAACCTCAAGAGGGGCCGGGAGCCTGCCGGGGCCCAAACTCGCGCCACACGGGACTTCACAGGCCTAACAACGGCTTACGGGCCTTCGTTTGTTATTCTTCGTCTTGTTGATCTACTTCCTCAGGGGATATTCAGTAAGTGTATTAGTCTGCAGAAACCATGTGCAAACACTTAGAACATCGTCACAGTCATGTCACTCTGGACTTGGACTTACTAGCCGTCGCGCTGGAGACTTAGGATGCCCGCCATGCCATGCTGGAGGTATGATAGGAGCTGGGGGAAACTGTTTATATATAGCAAGCTACTGGTGGAAGATTACCGGATGACTGTCCTGCTTCCGTGTTCGTGGAAGTACCTGGATAGGAAACTTTCATTCGTGCTTTAAATATAGACTTTGAGAAGATAGGCAACTTTTCCGCTGCGCAAGGTGCTATTACATGTTTCAAAGGCCTATAAAAAATTCAGGCTCGACATCAAGAACCATCTTTGAGTGATTAAAAAATGCTCGTTATAAGACAGTTAAAGGGACTCAATTATATTCCTGTATTCCAAGGAAAAGAAACTGAATGCTGATACAGTTTTATAATCTATATGTATATAAGTGTAGAAGGAAGAAATGATATCATAATAAGAGAATACACTTGAAACACAGAGTGAAAAAGGATATAATACTACAATAATTTATCACAATGCGCATGTTACCTTGCGTAGAATAAAGATATCCAATATATAATAACTTGAGAGTGCATTTACTGTTATCTTGTTTGTAACAACCATTGTAGAAAGGAATTAGGTGTAAGCTATGTACAGATACATCGGCATTGAGGATTTAGTTGCAAGCGCACTTATAGAAGTAATTAAACATGAGAAAGCTAATCGGAAAATAAGCTTGCAGACCCTTGCTGAGTATGGAACTGTAATTGTAAAGCTGCTTACAGAATCTGGGCAAAATGCAATTCTGTTTTTAACAAAAGAAAGCACGTATGAGTTTGTACATGATTACGCTGATTATTTTTCTATAAAAGTTTATAGTGGGACTGAATATATTGAGTTGAATGATGGAATAACCATAGAAGAATTGCGCGCTCAGTTTAGAAAAAATCTTACTGTCGACCTTGCGAAAGCACTTAATGGAAAAGAATCTTTAGAGGCCCTTAGGATAGGTGCTGAGATGTAATAAAAAGGGCACTACATTGTAGTGCCCTTTTTATTACACAAAGCCTGTTTATATACTGTAAAGGACCATTTCAAACAGAAATATATGATATTAATGAGATAATTTTGCAAAATCCGGAGAGAAAGTTATGACTTTTAGGAAACAGTTTAAAGATCCTATTTATGGCTACATTGAGGTTGATAGCCAGGTTGTATCTGAGATTATTGATACGCCAGCATTCCAGCGGTTAAAGGATATTCGTCAAACAAGTTATACACCACTCTATCCAGCAGCATATCATAATCGTTATGTTCATTCATTGGGGGTATACCATTTGGGGCGCATTGCATTCCAAGCAATTCGTCCTCAAATTGAAGAAAGAATTAAGAGTGCTTCAATTGATTTTACAGTTGAAAGGCTTCAATATATATTCGAACTAGCATGTCTACTTCATGATGTAGGCCACGCACCATTTTCCCATACTGGGGAGGCTTTTTTTCTAGACAAAGAAGAGACGTTATATAAATTACTTAAGGAATGTGTTAATAATAAACAGTTTACGGCTGACTTTGATGCCCTAGGAGCAAAGAAACCTGCTCCACATGAATGTATGAGTTGTGTAGTAGGCATTAAGACATTCTCTACTTATTTTAAGTCTAGTGAAGAGCGTAGTTTTTTTGCTCGGAGTATCATTGGTATGTCTATTCGATTTAATGAAAGACTTCCTGAGTTTAAGATGGAGATGAGGCAAGATGAACGAAGGGAGTTTACAAAGCGGCACCAAGAAGTATTATTCCGAAAAAATGGTGCGGAGTTGCTTAACTGCATAATCAGCCTGTTAAATTCTTCTATTATTGATGTGGATCGACTAGATTATATTATTCGTGACGCAATGACGATTGGATTTAAAAACGCGCAGGTTGACTATATGCGCCTTTTAAAGGGAATACGTATTGTAGAATATAATAAGGAATTGTGTATTGGTTATCACAAAAGTGCACTTAGTGTAATTGAAAGCGCAGTTTATGCTCATGATGCGGAAAAAAAGTGGGTTCAAAGCCATCCATCCATTCTTTATGAAATGGAGGCACTGAAAAATGCAATGAGCTTCCTTACAAATATGTTTGCATCTGCGGCAGATCCAAATCCATTGTTTTGCTATGAAGCGTTGACAGAGAAGGGAAAAAAGCTATTTCTCACTGGGCCGCTTTTTTCAAAGGAAGGACAGGCTCTTTACAAACAAAGAACTTTGTGGATGGAACCAGCCCAGAAACTTGCTGAAGAGGGAAAGTTATTTTCTTCAGAATATACTTTTAATTTAGAAACACTTTCTTTGAGCAGGGAATATGCAGTATCATTACTTGCAGATGAAGATTTTCTGTATTTAATGAAGCTATTTTGTAAAGACGGTCTGGGATATGAGTATTTTGCTCGCAATCGAAGACGCATACCAATATGGAAGTCCGAGGCAGAGTTTCGAGCGTTATTTCAGGAGCATATTGGGGATGACAGTAGGGCAATTAAGACATTAGAGAGAGATTTTGAGGGGTTAGTAGACTATTGCCAGAGCAAAACAGGTTCGCCTATTGTCAAATCAGAGATTTTTAAATTTCTTGAACAAGAAAGAGTAGATGCAGAGGCAGCAAAAGAGGCTGAAGATATCCCCAAAGAGGTTTACGAAGATATTATCAGCGGGATTGAAGCAAAGTGGCGCCTAGTAGAAACGCTGAAAGCTGCTTCTGAGGAATTATCAATTGAGTTCGAATTTTTAATTGTGTTTCAAAAAAAATTTAGTAGCAGTTTTAAATCTACTATAGGTAAAATTCCAATTTTGTTCCCTAATGTGGAACCAAGTGTGGTGCCGCTAGAAAATGTTGTTGATGTTCTGAAATCCAGCGCAGACCGGAAGTCAAACTTTTTCCATCTGTTTTATAAACCGCGGGAAGCGTTAAATGAAGAAAAAAAGAAACAAATAGTGAATACTATTGCGAAAAAACTTATTGCTGTGGCCAATTATTGATTTTAAAAGTAAAAATGTTGCCGCTTTTTAGAGGAAGTTTACTACACCATACGTCGAAGAAATTACAGAGAATTTTCTGCTTTTTAAAAATTCCTGTTGACCCACACCGTGACCCACACGGGAAAACGAACAGACGGAAACAATGGAGCAAAGCGCACTGACGACCTCATCCTTTTGGAGCAAAAAGGCCCGGAAAGCGTTGGAACGCAAGGGCTGGAAGGCTCCCAGCCAGTTGGTAAGGATGAGGTCGGCGGTTCGAATCCGCCCAGCAGCTCCAGAAAACACCTGAAATCTTTGGATTTCGGGTGTTTTTTGCTGCAAAAAGTTAGATTTAGATGTGCCCAAAAAATCACGATCCACACCGTGACCCACACGCAGAAACGAAACAACGGAGAAAAAAGTGCCGGACAGGAGATTTTCGTCTCCTGTCCGTTTTTTTCTTCTGTTTTTATATGACTTGTTCCATGAAGGCACCCATGGTCTGGGCCGCCTCGTCCTGCTTCTGCCGCGTGGCATGGGTGTAGGTGCGGAGGGTGAATCCGGCATCGTAGTGGCCCAGCATACTGGATACGGTCTTCACATCCACGCCGTTTTGCAGGGCTGTAGTGGCGAAGGTGTGGCGCAGACCATGGAAGCGGATGTGTGGGAGTCCAGCGTCCTTCAGGATCTTCTTGTGGAGGTTCACCACGGAGTCCGGGTGGTACATCTCTCCGGTAAGCGGAGAGGGAAACATATAGGGGCTGTCTGGGTGTTTGTTATACTCCTGGATCAATAGATCCACCGCTGTCTGCGGGATAGATACCAGCCGCACGGAATTTTCTGTCTTGGGACGGGTGAGCTCCAGGGAGCCGTCCGGGTTCCGGACATATTGCTTGCTGACAGAGATGGTTCTGTTCTGGATGTCCAGGTCCTCCCACCGCAAGGCCACCAGTTCTCCTTTCCGCAGGCCGCTGACCAGTTCCAGATAGAACATGGGGAGTAGATCTCTTGCTTTGGCAGCCTCCAGATAAGCGTGTATATCTTCAGAGGGAAGAATCCGCATTTCAATCTTTCGGGGCTTGGGAGCGATGCAGTCCTCTGTTGGATTTCTGGGAATCAGCCGTTCTTTTACTGCCCGTTCCAGGGCGGCGTGGAGCATCAAGTGGGCGCTGCGCACGGTGGTGGTACTAAGCCCGGCGCTCTGACCTTTTCCAGGATGCACTCTTCCTCCATCCAGCAGGTCTTTGTAGAGCTTTTGCAGGTGCCGGGTGGTGAGCTTCTTCAGTTTGATGTCGCCGATCCGGGGGATTGTGTAGACTTCAATGATGAGCTGGTAGCGGTTAGCGGTGGCAGTGCGGACATTGGGCTTGGTGTAGAGCTCGTACCAGGTCCGCAGCCAAGTAGCTACGGTGTACTCGTCTGCTGCTCTGCTGACGTCCAGTCCCTGGCATTCCGCCATGGTAGCCTTCAGCTTTTCCTTGACCTCCGCCTGGGTTCTGCCCAATATCTTGTTGATGCGTTTGCCGGTCTTGGGATCGTATCCGGCAGTGTAGCGTCCCTCCCAGCGGCCGTCGCTTCTCTTGCGGATGCTGCCTTCCCCGTTGGCACGTTTTTTTGCCATCACTCGCCCCTCCTTTGTCTGGAGGCCTCACAGGCTCGCTGCTCTTCCTCGTCCTCGAAGGAGTATGGGGTCAATTCGCTTGCGATTCCCAAAGCCAGTTGGAATCCGGCTATGAAGGCTGCCAGGGAGGCTTCCTCCCGCAGTTCGATGCCCAGATTCACAAGTTTCAGCAGTTTATCCCGACTGTTCCTATCCAGATGCTCTTTCAGTTCCTGTCGGAGCTTCTCTGCCTGCTCGTGCAGATCCCGGCACTCCGGCTCCCGACAGAACCGCTGGTGCAGAGCCATCATGTAGTCCTTCATCGTATCGCCTCCTATTACGACTCGCTAAGTGCCTCGCTGTGCTCGGTTGCTCGCATGTATGGAGCCTGCGGGCTCCGATCAGCGACACACAATACCTCAATTTGCAGAGAATAGCCAGGGAGAAAAGGCGGAGTTATCAGAAAGCTAAGAACTCCTCGGGCGGCGATTTCTCCCGGCCCTTTTCTTTGATATAGCGACGCAAGGTTTGCTCCCAAAGCAGATATCACTCCATGACCTCACTGAAAATCCGGTGAATTTCCAGAGTGACGCCTACTTTTTTCTTATGGGGCTAAGGACAGCGGGATTATGACGTCACATTTTCCGTTTCCCTCTGATTTTGACGTCACTTTCGAGAAACCCGGAACCCCTTGAAACTGCCCGCACATCTCCGGCCTAAGAGCCGCCCGCACTGCGGGCGGTTAGCCTCCGAAACGCGCCTGCGGGCGCAGTGCGGGCAGATGTGCCGGGTATAAAGAGCTGGGGCGGTGCCCCCAGCTCTCTATCCCGCTTTTTCTTTCGTCCCCGCAGAGCCATCAAAACCGGCCCAAATCCGTCTGGAGGCGCGGCCCCGCCGGGCTCCACACAGGGCTTCACAAGAGCCCACGAGCTTTTTCTTGTTACCGTTTGTCTTGTTGATACACTACCCTAGCATCTTCTGTGACGGAGCCCCTGCTTGCACGATGGCCTATGGTGACGCAGACTGTATGCAGTCTACGCCGCTCAATTTTAGAGATGGATTGGGTCTATGATACGAGGAGTCTGTACAGAAACTGAATGATCTGTGGAAAAGAAAGAAGCCTGCCCTCTCTTGGGGTAGGCTTCCGTTTGCTATAAGACAATTAACTTTGCCAGAACCAAGTTTATATGGCCAAAGGTTGAAGATATGTTATTTCAGTGCAGCCCCAACTGTCGGAGTTTCCGCCAAAGGGTAACCCGGCTGATTCCAAGCGCCTCGGCAGCGGCGGTCTTGTTTCCGCCGGCCTCCTGCAATGCTTCTAAAATTACAGCCAGTTCATCATCTGGAGATGACAGGCAGGATGGAACCTGAATCGGCTTGGGTTCATCTGCCAACTGAGCTTCTACGAGAGGCAAATCAATTTGGCCGCAGGAAAGGACTGCCAAGCGCTCACAAAAGTTCCGCAGCTCTCTAATGTTTCCTTTCCAGCTGCACTGCGTGATTTTATCCAGAGCTTCCACGGTGATAGAACGAATTTTCCCCTCAGAAAACTGTTCCAAAAAATATCGTACCAACAGGCCGATATCCTCTTTGCGCTCTCGCAGCGGCGGAAGCCGCAGTGTCAAGACGCACAAGCGGTAATAAAGATCCTCCCGAAAACTTCCGTCCTGCACCAGTTTTTTGAGATCCCGGTTAGTAGCCGCAATGACCCGTACGTTGATCGGGGTTACCTTACTGGCCCCCAGCCGAGTGATTTCCCGCTCCTGCAGGACCCGCAGGAGACGTGACTGCTGAGAAAGCGGCATCTCGGAAATCTCGTCCAGGAAAATGGTCCCCTCATGTGCTTGCTCAAACAGACCTGCTTTGCCGTTTTTGGAGGCGCCCGTAAATGCCCCCGGCATATAGCCGAACAGCTCGCTCTCCAGCAGTGTTTCGGGAATCGCTGAGCAGTTCACGGCAATGAAAGGATGATCCCGCCGGGGACTGGCGTTATGGATGCTTTGACTAAAAAGTTCCTTGCCCGTCCCACTTTCTCCATAGATCATGATATTGGAGTCGGTCTGTGCATAGGCGGCGGCGGTTTTGATGGCATTTTGCAAGGCATGGCTGCTGCCGATAATGGAAGGGAAACTGTATTTTGCCTTGCTGCTTTTGGCGTACAGCTTTCCGCGCAGTTTTTCTTCAGACTCCTGAATCTGTGCGGCATTGAGAAAAGTCAGCACATTGCCCACCACTTCTCCGCGCAGCAGCACGCTGACCCTGCGGAAGGAAATTTGTGTGTTGTGATACTCGATAATCTCTTCAGCAGTGTGCTCTTTTCCGGATGCAAAGGCGGCGATTTGAGGGGAATGCAGGGCATCTTCGATATCCAGTCCCAAGCACCAAGTTCCGGCGGGTATCCCCAGGATCCGCTGAGCTGATTGATTGTATGCCCGGATCCGCCGCTGCTGATCCAGGGAGATCAGTCCCTCGTAGGCGTTGTCCAGCAACGCCTGATTGCTCAGTGCCACCTGACGGTTTTGGCGGCTGATAATCCCGATCTGCATGGCCATCTGGATGGAATTGGCGATAGAGTGCTTGTCGGATTGAAGGTGCATACAGGCGACCCCTCGTTCCCGGGCATAATCACATCCGCGCTGTCCGCCCAGAATGACCCGACAGCCTTGGGCAATAGCCTGATCCACCTGCCGGTAGATCTCTTCCTCTGTATTTTGAGCCAGGATGTATGGATGTACGTCCAGCTGCAGATTGCGGGCTAACTCCTCGATCCCCAGCAGCATGTTGGGGGAACCGATGATACCTGCGGGCGCAGTACCATATGTGTCCTTCATCTGCAAAAGGGCTGATACTAGATCACTGCCGCTGATGGACAGCTCCACGACCGGGATGGGGTAGTTGCTCCGCTGCAGGTCATATGCTGTGGCGCCTCGTACAATGATGACGTCTGCGTCCAGATGCTGCTTCAGCACCTCATCCGAAGTAGCTGCCCGCAAAACTTCAAACTCATATTCCTCCAGGAGATCCCCGGCCTGCTGCCGCGTGTCCAAAATCTCCTGAAAGGTTTCGGAAGCTAGCTTTTCCATGTCTCCAAACGGAACTACCATAATAATCTTAATCACCGCATACCCTCCAGAAGAAACATGTGAAACACTTGAAACAATTATGAGAATAGATTAACTGGTTTTTAGATATTTTGCAAGAGATATTTCTGGAAAATCCTGTTTTCCATTGGTGTTTTTGGCAATGCTGTTTCAAGCTGCCCAGCGGGTTGCGGTTGTTTTACTACACTATATTTAAAGTAAATACTTAAATTGGCACTGTTCTTGCTTATATTCTTTATCACAAGCCAAAACACTCAACACATAGAAAAGGAGAAGACAAGATGAAAAGAGTATGGTCTGCATTGTTAGCCCTGGTAATGGCGTTGTCTCTGGCCGCATGCGGAGGAACCTCCACGGAAGATACAGGAACCGGAGCTGACGAAGGGAGTCCCGTTGTCATTCGTGTCGGAATGACGGCATCTGATACGTCTAACTATATGGAAGGCCTGAAAGTTTTTGAACAAAAACTGGAAGAATATTCCGATGGATTCTATGATGTACAGATCTTTCCCAGCGGCCAATTGGGCAACGAGCGGGATCTTGTGGAAAATGTTGCACTGGGGAATGTTGAAGCTTGTGTGACGGCGTCTGGTTTGACGAACCTCTCTGCCAACTTTATGGCCTTTGATTTCCCCTATCTGATCAGTGATAAGGAAGCTGCTTTTGAAGTGATGGATGGAGAAATCGGACAGGAACTCATGAGCGAATTGGAGCCCAAGGGAATTGTTGGCCTGGGATTTTGGGACAACGGCTTCCGCCATATCACCTCCAATAAGGAAATTAAAACGCCGGAAGACATCCAGGGCTTTAAACTCCGCGTAATGGAAAACCAGGTCCATATGACTGCATTTGAAGAGGTCGGCGCGAATCCTGTTCCCATGGCCATTGGAGAAGTAGATGCAGCTATGCAGCAGGGAACGATTGATGGTCATGAGAATGCACTCATTCACATTTATACCAATAAATTCTATGAGGTACAAAAGTATATCACGCTTACCGGTCACTTTTATTCCCCTGCATTCTTTTTGATCAGCCGCACATTCTTTGAAAACCAGCCGGAAGACATGCAGGAAGCGATCCGTATGGCTGAAGCTGAAGCTAGAACTGTGGAAAGGGATTTTACAACACAAGCCGATGAGGAACTGGTGCAGACCCTTCGTGATGCCGGAAATATTGTAAACGAGGTGGATCGGGCAGTATGGAAAGCGGCTTTTGAAAATACTTGTCAGGACCTTCGCGCTCAGGTGGATTCCAAATATCTGGATGCACTGGCAAACTGATAATTTTTATGCCGTGCCAACGGAATTATCCGTTGGCACGGCATGCCTCCCCAAATTCCAAGAAAAAGCAATGGAGGAAATATGCAAAAATTCAAACACTTTTTAAATCATTTTGAAGAGAACACCATTATGATTCTTTTGCCGCTGATGTGTGTTCTTGTCTTTGCAGCAACAGTATGCCGCTATACCGGAATAGCGTCTACGCCTTGGTCGGAGGAACTTCCCCGTTATATTATGATCTGGATGGTACTCTTGGGCGCATCAGCGTGCTCCCGGCATAATGCGCATTTTTCCGTAAGGGCGTTTGCCGATAAACTTTCCGGAAAAGCTGCAGTGGTTCTTTATGTTTTTACAAAGGTATATGTGATTGGTTTCTTCCTGTTGATTGCATATTACAGTTATCAGATCCTTTTGGTGCAATATCAGATGGGACAAACGTCTACTGTCCTCAATCTGCCGATGTATCTGATCTATGCATCGATTCCCGTTGGCTGTGTTTTGATCATCATTCGTGAGGTTCAAAATGCAGTTGAATATTTCAAGAACAGCTTGCACGGAGAAAAGGAGGATCAAACATGATAGCGGTTATGCTCTTTGGGCTTCTCCTGCTTTTGTTGATTACGGGAATGCCGATTGCTGTGGCGATGGGATCGACGGCAATGATCGTCCTTTCTGTTATGGTTCCGAATACAAATTTGACAGTTGTTCCCCAGCGCCTGTTTACCGCGATCGACAGCTTTTCATTGACGGCGGTTCCGTTCTTTATCTTGGCAGGGGCTATTATGGAAAAGGGGGGAATTTCCAAACGGCTGGTAGGCTTTGCAAAACTGCTGTTCAGCTGGTTGCCTGCCGGTCTCTCATGCATCACCATTGCAGCCTCCGCGTTTTTTGGCGCGATTTCAGGGTCTAATCCTGCAACTGTGGCTGCCATTGGCGGCATCATGGTCCCGGAGATGACAAAAAGCGGATACAGTAAAGAAGATGCCGCTACAGTTGTTGCGGCGGCCGGAACGCTTGGCGTTGTAATCCCTCCCAGTATTCCGATGGTGACATATGCCATTATGGCTTCTGTTTCTGTCGGTACGTTGTTCGTTTCCGGCTTTGTCCCTGGTATTTTGCTGGCGCTCGTCCTAATGGTCATCAGTATTGTAAGATACGGAAAAACCGAACTGCGGGTCCATGAAAGAATTAGCATTCGACAATTCTTTTCTACGCTCTTGGATGCCATGTGGGCAATCATTATGCCCGTCATCATCTTGGGGGGGATTTACGGCGGCTTTTTCACGCCTACAGAATCTGCGGCCGTAGCGTGTGTATACGCGTTTATTGTCAGCAAATTTATCTATCGGGAGTTGGATGCGCTCTCCATCCGTGATTTGTTTAAGGATGCTGCAATCAACACTTCTGCCATCTTATTTCTGGTTTCTTTTGCAGCACCTTTTTCTTGGCTGATGGCAAGCCAGGGCGTTACCCAGATGATTGCAGACGCTGTTCTTTCTTTCTTCAGTCATCGGATCTCCATTTTACTGGTCATGAACCTGATGCTCCTTTTCCTGGGACTTTTTCTGGATACCTTGTCCATTGTCCTGTTGGTAACGCCGATCCTTCTTCCAATTGCGACTCAGATCCAGCTGGATCCGATCGTACTGGGATTGATTATCGTTGTTAACACCTCTATCGGTATGATTACGCCTCCCATGGCCATGAATATGTTTGTTGCGGGGCGAATCTCCAACACACCGATTGAAGCAATGAGCCGGCGAATTATTCCATTCCTCCTGGGAGAGCTGGCCGTTCTTCTTGTCATGACCTACGTTCCGGATGTGGTCCTCTTCTTACCGCGGGCCCTGGGAATGGTTGCATGACAGAAAGGAATGAACGATGAAGATTACCAGTATTGATATTTTCCTGTTGAAACATGTTGGCGAAGATTTCTCTCCATTCCCTTTTCGTCCGGTGGTCTGCCGTATCAACACCGACGAGGGAATTTCGGGTTTCGGCGAAGCAGGCATTTCTGTTGGACCGGGAGAGCATGGTGTGGCCCACTTGCTGTATGACATTGGACAGCAAATAATCGGTTTGAACCCAATGGACAACGAGGTCATTTGGGAACAATTCAGGAATCAGTTTTGCGGTCATCTGAGCGGCGGCGGCGTCATTGTATACTCTGCAATGAGCGCGATTGACACTGCTCTTTTGGATATAAAAGGGAAAAAACTCGGGGTGCCTATTTATGTTCTGTTAGGGGGCAAATTTCGAAGCAAACTAAAGTGCTACTTGTCCCAGTGTCACTTGGGTTATTTGGACGATTTCCGGATCAAATATACGGAAGAGGACCTGGCTAATATTTGCCGGAGAATTCAAAAGGATGGTTATTCTGCCGTAAAGCTTAATCTCTTGGCGTTTGATGCAAATGGTAAGCCTTTGGACAGGAGCCTAACAACAGGACCGCTTACCAGACCGATTATTGAGCTCCTGGAAGCCCGCTTGGCAGCCATTCGAAAAGCTTGCGGCAATCAACTGGAAATTATTTTGGAAAACCTATGCTATTCGGATGTGACTTCTGCCATACAGATCGATCGCATCGCTGATCGGTATCATGTTTTGATGATTGAGGAGGCAACATCCAATTTTAATCCCGATCTGTACGGACAAATTTTCTCTAAAGTTCGTACTCCGTTGTCTGCAGGTGAGCGTGTACATACCCGCTGGGAGTTCCATCAGTTACTCAAGCAAGGGGCGGTCTCGATCATTCAGCCTGACATTTCTAACTGCGGAGGGCTTTCTGAGACCAGAAAGATCTGCGATTTAGCACATCTTTATGATGTGAGAGTACAATGCCATGTAGCAGGAACGCCCATAGCAGAGGCTGCTGCCATGCAGTTGGAAGCCTCTATCCCCAATTTTTATATTCATGAGTCTTATCATATGGCAGCGCATCCCGATTGTGTAGCATATGGAACGCACCAATACGTTCCCCAAAACGGTTATCTCACTGTTCCGGATCTTCCTGGTTTGGGCCAGGAACTTTCCCTGCAGGCAATGGCTGAGGCACTAGAACGTATTACCATCGCCTAATTAACAGAGGATTTTCCCCAAAGGAGTATCTCATGTACAATCTCGACAAAATTACCCGCAAACTGGAAGCGGGGGAACTGGCCGTCGGTTCTCACGTGGCATTTGACTCCCCGTTTCTTACGGAAATGATTGCCGGTGCCGGGTTTGACTTCATTTGGATCGATGCTGAGCATGGAGCCCTGGACCGCCGGGATATCCAAACCCATCTGCTGGCCTGCCGGGCGGCGGGAGCTGCAGGATTGGTGCGGGTCCCCAGTAAGGACCCTGACTGTATCAAAGGTGTTTTGGACATGGGGGCAGATGGTGTCATCATTCCCATGGTCAATACGGTGGAAGAGGCACGGGCGGCTGCGGCAGCCACTCATTATCCGCCTGATGGGATCCGTGGTATGGGACTGCGGCGTGCCTGCAATTACGGCATGTGGGACAAGGATGAATACCTCTGCAACATGGAGCGGCACGTGTGGACTGCGGTACAGATCGAACATGTGGATGCACTGGCCCAGTTGGAGCAGATCGCTGCTGTTCCGGGGATCAATGCTTTTGTGATTGGTCCCAACGATTTTTCCATGAGTCTGCGGACGCATGGGCACGAAGTACGGCCCGATATGCCGGAGGCACAACGTTATTTTGACCGGATTGCCGAAATTTTACTGGAGAGCAGAAAACCATTCGGCGTTTCAGGCGTTTGTACGGAATCGTTTGTGGATCAGTGGGTCCGCCGGGGAGCATCGTTCCTGTCGGTCAACTTTGATTTCCACTATGTGGTCAATGGAGCGCGCGCGGCCCTGCAGCAGGTCCGTGGGACAGCTGCTTCCTATCATGCCCCTGTTTTTGATATCAGATCCGTATGAGCATGATTTTAAAAAGCCCATCAAAATATGTTCAGGGCATGAATGTGCTGCAGCAGCTGGATCAATATTTGCAGGGAATGGGCAAATCCCTGCTCATCCTGATCAGTGAGTCCGGGACCCGGCGGATCGGGCCTGTGTTGGAGCAATGCTTTGCCGGTACGGATTATACCATCCGGTATGAGATTTTCCGGGGAGAATGCTCTCAGCCCCAAATTGACCGCCTGGTGGAAAGGGCAAAGACCGAGGCCTCTACAGTGGTTGTGGGGATCGGCGGCGGAAAGATTCTGGACACAGCCAAGGGCGTAGCGTATTATGCGGGGCTACCGGTGGTCATCATTCCCACGGTGGCTTCTACAGATTCCCCCTGCAGCTCCTTGAGCGTGATTTACCGGGATAACGGTGAATTTGACCGGTATCTGTTTTTGAACCGCTGCCCGGATATGGTGCTGGTAGATACAAATGTAATTGCGAAAGCACCTGCCAAGCTGCTGGTGGCTGGAATGGGCGATGCCATGGCGACCTATTTTGAAGCGCGTGCCTGCCGGGCCTCCGGCAGCGACAACCAGGTGGCGGGAAAGCCGACACTGGCTGCAGGAGGGCTTGCGACCATGTGCTGGCGGTATCTGCAAAAAGAGGGAAAAGCGGCAAAGGAAGCGGTGAAGGCCGGCGTGTGCAATGGGTCGCTGGAAACCATTGTGGAGGTAAACACCTATTTATCCAGCGTGGGCTTTGAAAGCGGAGGTCTGGCGGCGGCACATGCCATCCAGAAGGGCTTTACTTTTATTCCGCAGCTCCACGAACAATACCATGGCTGCAAGGTGGCGTTTTGTACGCTGGTGCAGCTGGTCATGGAGGAAGCGTGGGAGGAGGTATCTCAGGTCCTGCAGTTCTGCACAGATGTGGGACTTCCGGTGTGTTTTTCGGATATGGGCTATGAAGCCCCGGAGCCGGAGCTTTTGCAGAAGGCAGCTGAGAAAGCCTGCGTTGCAGGGAGCACGATCCATCATATGCCGTTCCCCGTAACGCCGCAGATGGTGCAAGAAGCGATGCTGCGGGCGGATGAGATCGGAAAAGCGTATAAAGTGACCGGAATATTTGAGAGCAAATGAACGCTTCCATTTGATAATATTCGTATTGTTAATATATTTCCCCGGCAAAGAATGAGGTGGGGACGGTGTAATATTAGTAGATAGGGGCGACACTTATTCGCAGGTATGCGGGGCGAAAGATGTTCTGCCACACACCGTGACCCGCACGGGGAAACGAACAGACGGAAACAACGGAGCAAAGCGTACCGCCGACCTCATCTTTTTGGAGCAAAAAGGGCCGGAAAGCGTTGAAAATCAAGGACTGGAAGGCTCCCAGCCAGTTGGTAAGGATGAGGCCGGCGGTTCAAATCCGCCCAGCAGCTCCAGAAAACACCTGAAATCTTCGGATTTCGGGCGTTTTCTGTTGCAGATTTGCACTTTTCTGTGTAGGCCGATCAGTAGAACTGGATGCCCTGCTACGGTTTATATTAGGTAAATGCAGTTGCATTCAGCATAGTTTTCCTATATCCGGATATGTGCATTCAAATTATCAATGGGCTGACAGTCACCCTGCAAGTGTCAACTTTAGTTGCTTCATTGCATTCATATCGCAGGTGAAAGGGGCGGGCGGGATATGGTTATCGATCTTAAAGGCATGATAGCCGGTGCTTTGCTGGAACGATACGGAGAAACGCCTCTTGCAAAAATAGCCATATCAGGTATGCAAAAAGGTCCGGCGTATCACGCCGGACCTTTTTGCATCATTTTTTGGATAAGAAACATCTGATCTATGATATCTATTTGGATCGCCCTATCAGGAATCCTTTCCGACACGCCGTCTTCGCACCATGTTATTGATGAGAATATTACATAGACGCGTTCTGCTGCCGCTGCCTCAATTAAAAGCACTCCGATTTCATTTCCCTGTGGGTTGGCCGTATTGCAAATCAAACAGACGGTCCTATTCATGGCCTTAACGGCATTTTCCCGCAAAGCCATGTACCTATGAGGCTTCTGCTGCCAACACAGCTCCTTTTTGAGCATTCCGGTGAATTCAAGCGCAGGTGGAGATTCCTTTGGAGGACAGCGCCTGCAGAGAAGAGTTTCCCGCTTTACCACCGGCTTCGGTTATCAAAACCATATTTGCAATGCCTCCGCAGAGAATACTATGTTGCATTTGCTTGTTTTTATGGTTCAGATGGTCTGATTGCCGGTGGACCAGACGTGATTCCTGTTTGCTGCCGCAGCCGTATTCTGGGCCATGACGCCCACCAGCGGATGGGGCGTATAGAGTTCCTCCAGATACACACATTCTTCTGCCGTGAGCTCCAGATCCACCGCTTTTGCCGCCCCTTCGATGTGGGAGAGTTTGGTGGCTCCCACTACCGGGGCTGTGACGTTCGTCAGCAGCCATGCCAGGGAAATCTCCGTCATGGACACGCCCCGGCGGTCGGCCAGCTCCGCCACCCGGGCCAGAATGGGGGCATCCAGATCCTGTGCTGCGCCGTACTTCAGCTGGGCGTAGCTGTCCTCCCGGAGCCGCTTGGAGGTCTCCCCGGGATGCTTGGACAGTCTTCCGCCTGCCAAAGCACTGTAGGGGGTCATGGCGATGTTCTCTTCCCGGCAGTAGGGTGCCATCTCCCGCTCCTCCTCCCGGAAGATCAGGTTGTAGTGCCCCTGGACAGAGACGAATTTGGCAAAGCCCTCCCGCTCTGCCAGGGCGTTTGCCTTGCAGAGCTGCCAAGCAAAGCAGTTGGAGATGCCGATATACCGGGCCTTGCCCGCCTTCACGACGTTGTTCAGCCCCTCCATGATGTCATAAAGGGGCGTCTGGTGATCCCACATGTGATAGATGTAGAGATCCACATAGTCCATCCCTAAATTTTGCAGGCTCTTGTCCAGCATTCGCCGAATATGCTCCTGACCGCTGATCCCTGCTTTGATCTCTTCGTTGGTACGGGGAAGAAACTTGGTAGCCACCACGACCTGATCCCGCTGGGCAAAGTCCCGGAGGGCGCGGCCTACATACTGCTCGCTGGTGCCGCTCTGGTACGCGATGGCGGTGTCGAAGAAGTTGACCCCCAGCTCCAGGCCCCGTCGGATAATCTCCCGGGAGTGGGCCTCGTCAATGGTCCAGGAGTGCTGGCCGTTTTGGGCATCTCCAAATCCCATGCAGCCCATACAGATGCGGGAGACATCCAGATCGGAATTGCCCAGTTTTGTGTACTTCATATCCATTTACCTCAGAGGTTCAGCCCGGACACCCATGCCTTCAGATCCTCTTCGTTCAGCCGTCCGTTGAGCAGCCGGCCGTCCAGGATCCTGGCGCCGGGAGCGCTGCTTTGCAGGGCTGCGGCCGTGCTGCCCAGGCCGCTTCCGCCGGAGGTGGCAAAGAGGACGATGGTTTTGCCGGAAAAATCGTAGCGCTCCAGGAAGGTGTTGATGATGGTGGGAGCCGTATACCACCAGATGGGGAAGCCCAGAAATATCACATCATGTTCAGCCACAGGGGCATCGGTATCGGCCAGGGCGGGACGGGAGTTCTTGTCGTTCATCTCCACGCTGCTGCGGGAGCCTTTGTCCATCCAGTTGAGATCGGCACCGGTATAGGGGACCGCGGGTTTGATCTCATAGAGATCCGCCCCTGCGGCCTTTGCCAGAGCCTTTGCCGCCTTTGCTGTGTTACCGCTGGCAGAGAAATAAGCAACCAATGTGTTCATAAAATAACCTCCCTATCCCTTCAGGGATTTTCCCAGTTCATAGGCCTGGTTCAAAAATGGGCTTCGTTTTGTCATGGATACCGAGCCGCAGCCGGTTCCCAGGATCATGCCCTGATCCTGGAAGTTCATATACCGGCACAGGGTCTGATAATGGGCGGACAGATCCTGCATGGTCCAGTCGTTGCTGTCCCAGGCAGCGGCGATGAGGGCCGTTTTCAGCTTGCGGGAAGAGAGCTTGCCGGTGAAGCTGTAAAATCGGTCAATGACCATTTTCAACTGGGCGGACATGCCAAAATAGTAGAGCGGCGTGACAAATACCAGCATATCCGTCTCCAGGAGCTTGTCCCGCAGGGCCGCCATGTCATCCTTCTGCACGCAGGGCCCCGCCATGCCGCAGGCGTCACAACCAAGACAGGGATGGAGGTTGGCCCAGGCGGCGTCAAACACCTCTGTCTGGTGCCCCGCCTCTTTCGCTCCCTCCATAAACCGCTCAGCCAACAGATTGGAGGAGCCGTGCTTATGGGGACTGCTCTCAATCATCAAAATACGCATCATGGTTTCCTCCTTTGCCATCATTGTAAGTCCACGATCTAAAAATGTAAAATGCTCATTTTTAATATACAGACATTCTTGGAAAGCATTTTTATCTTGCTTTCAGAAGGCAGGGGTGGTAGCATGGAGGAAAGGAGGGCTGCGGATGGAACTTCGGGTTTTGAAATATTTTCTGGCGGTGGCCCGGGAGGAGAACATCACCAGGGCGGCGGCCCTGCTCCATTTGACCCAGCCCACCCTTTCCCGGCAGTTGATGCAGCTGGAAGAGGAGCTGGGGGTGCAGCTCTTTCACCGCAGCCGGTATCATATCGTTCTGACGGATGAAGGGATGCTGCTGCGTCGCCGGGCCCAGGAATTGGTGGATCTGGCGGAAAAGACGGAACGCGAATTCGCTTGCCGGGAAACGGAGCTTATGGGGGAGATTTCCATAGGGGCGGGGGAAACGCGAAGCATGTCCTTTTTGTCTCGGGCAATGGTCTCATTCCGCACGCTTTATCCAAAGGTGACGTTTCGCATTTTCAGCGCCAATGCCGATGATGTGAAAGAACGGCTGGATATGGGTATCCTGGACATGGGTCTTTTGACCGAGCCGGTCGACGTGGGAAAATATGCTTTTTGCCGGATGCGGGAAAAAGATCTCTGGGGCGTATTGGTTCGGGCAGACTCTCCCCTGGCTGCCATGGAAGCTGTGACGCCCCAGGATCTGGAGGATGTTCCGCTGCTGATCAGCGGACGGGAAATTGTCCAACGGGAACTGGCCAGCTGGTTTGGGGAACGGTGGGAAAAATTGCAGATAGCGGCCACCTTCAACTTGGTTTTGAATGCGGCCAATATGGTACGCTGTGGAGTAGGGACGGCTTTGTGCTTCGACTTAAATACGGCGTTTGATGATCTGCGTTTTCTTCCGCTCTCACCGAGAATGGAAACAGGAACCGTATTGGTTTGGAAAAAGGATCAGATTCTTACTCCTGCGGTAGAAGCCTTTCACCAGCATATCAAAAATGCTGAATAGGCATTCTTATAGAAATAAAATAAGCATTAGACATGGATTGAAAACTGCTTTAGAATGCAGGTGTCCCCGGGAGGACACCTGCATTTTTTGTTTTGGAGGCTGTGATATGACGATCCAGGAGGCAAGTGAGCGCTATCAGATCCCCATGCATATTCTGCGGGAATATGAGAGTTGGGGACTGTGCGGGGCGGTCAAAAAGGTAATGGGTGACTGGCAGTACGATGACACCGATCTGGAGCGTCTGAGTACCATCATGACCCTCCATGATATCGGGTTCACCACAGAGGAGGTGGAAGTCTATATGCGGCTTCTGCTGGAAGGAGAGCCCTCCGGTGCCCAGCGGCTGCGCATGTTGGAAGGAAAGCGCAGCGCCGCTTTGGATGAGATCCACTTCAAGGAGCATCAGCTCCAGCGGCTGGATTACCTGCGGCATGAGATCCGAAAATTACACAGAAGAACAGGAGGCATCGAAGCATGAAACGGATTTTTGCACTGCTGACTGCTTTGGCCCTGGCTTGTGCCTTGGCGGCCTGCGGAGGAACCGGTGCCCAGAGGGGCTCGGAACAGTCACAGTCCACGCCCCCCGCTTTCTCCTCGCAGGACGGGAGCAATTCCGCTGCCAACGAGGAACCCAATGTGCTGGTGGCCTGCTTTTCCGCCACCGGCAATACAGAGGGCATTGCCCGGCACATCCAGACGGTTTTGGATGCTGATCTCTATGAGATCGTCCCCGAAGAGCCTTACACCAGGGAAGACCTGAACTACAGCAACAGCGATTGCCGTGCCAACCGGGAGCAGAACGATCCGGATGCCCGTCCAGCCATTTCCGGGACGCTGGAAAACCCGGAGGATTACGATGTGGTGTTCCTGGGCTACCCCATCTGGTGGGGCCAGGCGCCTAAGATCATCCACACCTTCCTGGAGAGCTACGACTTTACAGGAGAGACCATTGTACCCTTCTGCACCTCCGGCTCCAGCGGCATCGGCGGCAGCCTCAGCGACATCCAGGCCCTGGCTCCTGATGCCAACTGGCTGTCCGGCCAGCGCTTTGAAGCCGGGGCCGACCAGGAGGAGGTGGCCCGGTGGGTGGAGGGCCTGGAGCTCCTGTCCGGCATGGATGGGGAATTTGAGGGGTCCGTTTCCAGTGTGGAATAAGGGCTGCAGACTGCCGCGGCCGAATCATTCACCCGCGGCAGTTACGAAACAGGAGTGTATGCCTGCTTTTTGCCGCCGTCTCTCTGTCATACAGGACATATCGACCAGCATGGTGGCTGCTTCAAAATGCAGGAACAAAATATGAATTTACTTGGAGGTGGCAATATGGAATGGTCTGCGACTGCAATGCAATACGGTGAGGAGCGGTTTGTCCGGGATCCCTTTGGGCTGGACCCGAGCGATCCGGAATTTTCCACGCTGTTTTCCAACTTCGCCTTTGATGAGGTGATTCGGGAGAGCAAACTGGACGATAAGACCCGCTTTTTGGCCATCCTGGCCACACTGATGGGCTGTCAAGGGGCGGACGCCTTTTGCGCCATGGTGCCGGGGGCCCTGAAAAGCGGCATGACACCTGTGGAGATCAAGGAATTGGTTTATCAGGGAGCTGCCTATTTGGGCCTGGGCCGGGTGCTGCCCTTCCTGCACGGGGTCAATGCCGTGCTGGAGGAGCAGGGGGTGTCCCTCCCCCTTCCCCCTCAGGGGACCACCACGCCGGATACCCGGATTACGGCGGGAAATCAGGCCCAGGTCGACATTTTCGGCCAGCAGATGCGCGGCTTCCAGGACAGCGGCCCGGAGGAGAGCCGTCACATCAATCGCTGGCTGGCGGGCAACTGCTTCGGAGATTACTACACCAGAGGCGGGCTGGATTACCGGCAGCGGGAACTCATAACCTTCTGCTTTCTGGCTGCTCAGGGCGGCTGTGAGCCTCAGCTGGTAAGCCATGCCGCCGCTAATTTGCGCATCGGGAACGATAAGCTGCTTCTCATCGATGTGGTTTCCCAGTGCCTGCCCTACATCGGCTATCCCCGGAGCCTCAACGCCCTGCGCTGCATCAACGAGGCCGCAAAATAAAGAAAATAAGGAGCTGTTTTATGATTTATCAGGATTTCCAAGGGATGAAGCTCTCCAACTTGGGGCTGGGGTGTATGCGTCTGCCTGTGGCGGATGGGAATGACGCCGTGGTGGATCAGGCCGCTGTGGAGAAAATGGTGGCCCTGGCCATGGAGCGGGGCGTCAACTACTACGACACCGCCTGGGCCTATCATGGCGGCAATTCCGAGCTGGCCATCGGCAGGGCTCTGGCCGCCTATCCCCGGGACAAGTTCTATCTGGCCAACAAATTCCCCGGCTATGACCTGGGCAACATGGGCAAGGTACAGGAGATCTTCGAGGAACAGCTGAAGAAGTGCCGGGTGGACTACTTTGACTTTTACCTGTTCCACAATGTGTGCGAGATGAACATCGACGCCTACCTGGATCCCCAATACGGCATTCTGGACTACTTGCTGGAGCAGAAGAAAAACGGCCGCATCCGTCACCTGGGTTTCTCCTGCCATGGGGCCATGCCGGTGCTCAAGCGATTCCTGGAGGCCTACGGAGCGTACATGGAATTCTGCCAGCTCCAGCTCAACTACATCGACTGGACGTTCCAGGGCGGAAAAGAAAAGGCGGAACTGCTGGAGCAGTACCGCATTCCCGTGTGGGTGATGGAGCCCCTCCGGGGCGGCCGGCTGGCCCGCTTGAGCAAACAGGAATCCGTGGTGCTCCAGACCATGGCGCCACAGCGGTCCATTCCCGCCTGGGCCTTCCGGTTCCTGCAGCGCATCCCCAATGTGACGGTCATTCTTTCCGGCATGTCCAATCTGGAACAGCTTAAGGACAATCTTGCCACCTTTGAGACGGAGGACTCCCTGACAAAAGAAGAGTGGGACGGTCTTCTGGCCCTGGGCGGAGAGATGACCAATCCCAAGGCACTGGCCTGTACCGCCTGCCGGTACTGCACCAGCCACTGCCCCCAGGGGCTGGACATCCCGCACCTGCTGGCGCTGTATAACGAGCACCGGTTTACCGGCGGCGGCTTCATTGTCCCTATGGCCCTCTCCGCCATCCCGCAGGACAGGCAGCCAGGCGCCTGCATCGGCTGCCGCAGCTGCGAGGCAGTGTGCCCCCAGCAGCTGAAGATTTCAGAGGCTATGGCGGATTTTGCCGCCATGCTGTAAAACGGTATTCTCTATACGCCCCCATTCCAACGCCGGAAAATAGTCTTCCACTAAGGGAACCAGCAGGAAAGACAGATGTGCTGCGAAGCAGGAAGCGGATCACAGTTTCTATCTTTTGGATTTTTCTGACCGGTTGGTTCCCTCAATGATCCATCGGGCCCTGCGGAATATGGCTTTAAGGAGAAATCCGCATGAGAGGAGACAAGTGCATATGGATCATTCTCCTGTCCTTTGTGTTCATATTTGGAGGGTGTTTGACTGTATTGCGGCCCGCGGCTGCGACAGAGGAATTCCCTCGTTTCTCAGGTGGAGGAGCATACAAAGGGGCAGCGGGGCGTATCAACGGCGGTCTATGGCATCGTAAAGCGAAGTGGAGTGTTTCTTCCAAATGAAAGGATGAACCAAGATCTTTGCTTTTTACCATGGCAATTTGCACAGTGATGTATAAATGATTTTATAATTATTAAATATAAGGCTTTTAAATTCTGTGCGTGATCCGCGGACAGTTGTCATGAATCGCAAGAGAATGGGAGTAATTATTGGTTATAATTTATATTGACAACAAATCCATTATCATATATCATGTACGTAAATTACAACAGTTGCACAGCGCCATTGCCATTTTATAACTGGAAGGTTATAAGATGGCATTGTATAATAGACGTATAACGGAATTTAATTCCGCAATACGGAAACCAGAAGTGGTGTGTTGTTCAGAGAGCACCGGTTGCCATCGCTGTGTCAGAACATGCTTGTAAAGATTTCCGAGAGAAAGGGGGAAAACAGGTCGAATAATGAAAGTAAAAGGTACGTGTTGTTTTCGGAAAAAAGTGAAAGGGAGAATAACCATGAAGATGAAAAAAGTCTTTTGCACCGTGTTGGCATTACTCATGATGCTGTCATTAGCGGCATGTGGCGGTGAGTCTTCCTCTGACGAAACCGAAGGGGGAGGAGAATCCACCGGAACTGGAAGCGCGGATACGCTGGTGATTGCATATGCTTCCGGCCCGTCCGTGTTGGATCCGGTCATGATCCCGGGTGATAACTCTACCATTGCCTTGACCGACCTCTTGTTCGGTACACTGGTACGGCCCAGCAGCGACGGAACGGAACTGGAACCTTATTTGGCGGATTCCTGGGAGGCCAATGAGGATAACAGTGTTTACACGTTCCATCTGAAGGAGGGAGTCAAATTCTCCGACGGAACGGATGTGACCGCTGAGGACTGGGTGTTCTCCCTGCTCCGGGCGCGGGACACGGAGGAGAGCAACTGGCACGCTTCCACGGACGCCATTGCGGATGTGGTGGCCATTGATGACAGCACCATCGAGATTTCTCTGGTGGAGCCCAGAGAGTCTTTCCTGTCCGAGATCGGCATGTTCAACAACTCGGTTCAGAGCAAGGCGTATGTGGAGTCCATCGGAGACGAAGAGAACCAGCTCAAACCCATGGGAACGGGCCCGTACATGATTAAGGAATGGTCCATCGGCGAGTATCTTCTGTTGGAGAAGAATCCCTACTATTGGGACGCAGACCAGGTTCCTACCCAGTACATTCGGTTCAATATCGTCCCGGACAGCAGTGCCAGAATGCTGCAGCTGCAGTCCGGAGAGGCGGATATCATCAACGAGGTTCCCTTCAACAGCATTGCGGAGCTGGATGCCATGGACGGGATCAGCGCTTTTGGCATTGGTTCTACGGAAACGCAGCTGGTCAACTTCAATACCAAGCATGAGATCCTTCAGGATGTGCGGGTGCGGCAGGCCCTTCGGTATGCCACAGACATGCAGATGATCGTGGACTTGGTCCTGGGTGGCCTTGGTACCGTGGCGACTTCCTACATGACGCCGTCCGGCCTGTACTATAACGATTCCATCAAGCCCTCGGAATATAATGTCGAAAAGGCAAAAGAACTGCTGGCGGAAGCGGGATATGCCGATGGATTCAACATCTCCATCATGTGCCGGTCTGACAAACCCGCTTACGAGGAGATCTCTACCATTCTGAAAGAGCAGTGGGCACAGATCGGCGTAAACCTTGACATCCAGGTTTTGGAGAAATCCGCGTACATTGAAAAGAGAAACAATGTTGATTTTGAGATCACGATGGTCACTTGGATCGATGACATTCCCCATCCGTCTCAGATCAGTACGCATTTCTTCGACTATGAAAAGGAACGCGGATTCTTCTGCGACTATGAGAATCCCGAAGGGTATGAAATTTTGCAGAAGGCGCTTGCGGAGTTCGATCCCGAAAAGTGCGCCGAATACTACGGCGAGCTGCAGCAGATTTGGTTCGATGACGTTCCGGCCATGATTCTGTATTACGCTGACATCCCGGTTGCAATGTCAGATGCAGTGCAGGGATATGAGCAGACGTCTCTGGGAAGATTCCGCCTTGAACATTGCTATAAGGCAGTTGAATAAGGGATCACATTTAAGGCAGGAGGGGGCTCCCCCTCCTGCCTTGTGCATAAGGAGCAATTTATGGAAACTTTTAACTATATCCTGCGTCGAGTGGGGCAAATGTTAATCGCACTTTTCGTCTCGTCCATTATTGTTTTCTTTATGATTCGCCTCATTCCGGGAAATCCCGCGCAGAACCTGCTGGGAGACTTCGCAGATCCCGATGCTGTGGCGGCTATGGAAGAAAAGATGGGACTCAATGACCCGTACATCGTACAGTATGGAATCTTCCTGCGGGATTTGGTGCGGCTTGATTTGGGAGATTCCCTTAAGTATAAGACCAGCGTGGCCTCTTTGATGGGAGACCGGATGGTTGTTACCGGCCTGCTTACCCTGGTATCGGTCATCTTCACGGTTCTCATCAGTATGCCGCTGGGGTATCTTGCGGGAAAGAAAAAGGATTCCTGGATCGATCAGGTGATTCGGGGCTTCAGTATGGTGGGTCTGGCCATGCCCAACTTCTGGATCGGCTTGCTGCTTTTGATCCTGTTCGGCGTACATCTGAATCTGGTGCCCGTCTCCGGCTGGGGCACGGATTGGCCTACCCACATCAGGAGCCTGATCCTGCCGGGAATCACCCAGGGTATCTGCACTTCTGCGGTGCTGATCCGAAACCTGCGCAACAATGTCATCGAAGTGAAGGGCAGTGACTATGTTTACTTTGCCCGGAGCAAGGGTTTGAAGGAAAGTACCATTGCCGCCAAGCACATCATCCGGAATGCTTCCATTCCAACCGTGACGCTTTTGTCCATTAAAATCGCCGGCATGCTGGGCGGTGCCGTTGTGATCGAGAATGTGTTCTCTCTTCCGGGCCTTGGAAGCCTGCTGGTGGATTCCATTCTGGCAAGAGATTATTCCGTGGTACAGGCTGTCGTGCTCTTCTTCTCTGCGGTTGTTTTGGTAATTAACCTCCTCACCGACATTTTGTACTCCGTCCTTGATCCTCAGGTAAAGCTGCAGTAGGAGGTAACGTATAAATGAAAGAACGTCCGAAAAAGACTCTCTGGCAAGAGTTCAAAAAAAATCCCCCCCTTTACATTGGACTGTTTCTGGTCTTTGTTCTGCTGCTGATGGCGTTTTTCCCTTCGCTGTTCACCAGCCTGAGCCCTACGGATATCGTGGCGGAGGCCAAGCTGAGCCCACCCAGCAAAGAGCATATTTTCGGAACCGATGTCTATGGCCGGGATGTATTTGCCCGCTGCGTCTATGGAACCATCGTGGACTTGAAAATCGGCGTGATCGCCATGATCGTGCCGCTGATTATGGGAACCATCATCGGTTTGCTGGCCGGCTACTACGGCGGTAAATTCGACATGATCGTCATGCGTATCGTGGACATCTTCACCGGGTTCCCGTTCATGGTGCTGGTGATCGCCATTGTGGCGATCCTGGGAACCGGATTGACGAATTTATATATCGCAATCTGGTGCGTGGGTTGGAAAGAATATGCCCGCCTGGTACGAAGCGAGGTGCTGGTCGTTAAGCGGATGGAGTATATCGACGCGGCGAGAACCATGGGTTTCCGGGATCTGCGGATCATCCTCCGGCATATCCTGCCCAACGTCATCAGCGGCGCCATCGTATACGCGGCGTCCGACATCGTGCTTTGCATGATGTCCGGTGCATCACTAAGCTATCTGAGCCTTGGTGTTCAGCCTCCCACCCCTGAGTGGGGCGCCATCATTGCCGGCGGCAAGAACTATATCTCCAGCGCCTGGTGGATCACCCTGTTCCCCGGCCTTTTCCTGATGCTGGCTGGACTTGGATTTAGTTTGGTGGGCGATGGCCTGTCGGATGCGCTGCGCAACCGCGGGCAGTAAGGAGGGCAAAGTATGAGCGAGTTGCTGAATGTGAAAAACCTCAGGACTTACTACCACACCAGGGGTAAAGTGGTGAAATCCGTAGAGGATGTCAGTTTTACAGTAAATGACGGCGAGACCTTCGGCCTGGTGGGAGAGTCCGGCTGCGGCAAGAGCACGGTGTGCCGCTCCATTTTGCAGCTGACACCGGAGAAGATCACCCGCATGTCCGGACAGATCCTGTTCCAGGGAAAGGACATGCTCTCCATGTCACCCGGAGAGCTGAGAAACATCCGTGGCAAGAAAATCGGAATGATCTTCCAGGAACCCATGACTACGCTGAATCCTGTGCTCAAGCTCAAAACCCAGATTTATGAGCAGTTTATTGGGATGTCCCTTTCCAAGGAGGAGAAGTATGCCCGCTCCGTGGAGATGTTTAAGGCCGTGGGCATTCCATTCCCGGAAAAGAGACTGGAGGAGTACATCCACGAATTCAGCGGCGGCATGCGTCAAAGAGCAATGATTGCCACCGTCTTGGCTGCCCAGCCGAAGCTGCTTCTGGCTGACGAGCCTACTACCGCACTGGACGTCACCATCCAGGCCCAGATCCTGTATCTCATCAACGAGATGAAGAAGAGCCTGGGCATGAGCATGATCCTGGTAACGCACGACATGGGCGTGGCCAGCCCCATGTGTGACCGGATCGCCGTGATGTATGCCGGTCGGATCGTTGAGCTGGCCACTTCCCGAGACCTGTTTACCAAGCCCAGGCACCCCTACACCATAGGGCTTTTGAGCTGCTTGCCTCAAAACAAGAAAAAGGAAGACAAACTGGAGGTGATCGAGGGCGCCCCGCCGAATCTGGCAGAGGAGATCAAGGGATGCGCGTTCGCCCCACGGTGCAAATATGCCACCCCGCTTTGCTACCAGCAGGCACCCCCGATGCAGAGCGCGGAGAACGGCCACAGCTTCCGCTGCCATTTTGAACATGTGCCTGCCAATCAAGAAACAGGGGGGGTTGCAGAGTGAATACCAATACCGTTGAAAAATCGCCGGAGACCATTCTCTCCGTTCAGCATGTCAATAAGCATTTCAAAATGAAGCGTACCATATTCGACTCTCTGCTCAAACACCCCCAGCAGAAGCTCTATGCAATCAATGATGTGAGCCTGGACGTGAAGCGGGGCGAGATCCTGGGTGTTGTGGGGGAGTCCGGCTGCGGAAAGACGACCCTGGCCCGGCTGATTATCCGACTGCATCAGGCGGATGGCGGAAGCATCACCCTGGACGGGAAAGAGCTTACATCCATGCGGAAGAAGGATCTGCGGGAGGCATGCCGGGACGTACAGATGATTTTCCAGGATCCTTATGCGTCCCTCAATCCCCGTATGACCGTACGGGAAATTCTCAAAGAGGTCCTGACGGTCCATCAGATGTGTCCGCCGGAGCGAATGGATGAACGGCTTCTGGAACTGATGGATATGGTGGGCCTGCGCCATGAATACCTGGATCGTCTGCCCGGGCAGTTTTCCGGCGGACAGCGCCAGCGCATCGGCATTGCGCGTGCCCTGGCCATGGAGCCTAAGATCATCTTGGCCGATGAGCCGGTTTCCGCGCTGGATGTATCCATTCAGGCGCAGATCATCAATCTGCTCAAAGAACTGCGGGACAAATTGGGGTTGACCATTATCTTTATCTCCCACGATTTGAGCGTTGTGCGCTACATCGCCGACCGCATCGTCGTGATGTATTTGGGCCGGATCGTGGAGCAGGCACCCGCTGAGACGCTGTTTGAGCATCCCATGCATCCTTATACCATTGCCCTTTTGAAAGCCACACCGGAGATCCGCCCCGAACAGCACGGCGTTGAAAAGCCCATGCTGGAGGGCGAACCTCCCAGCCCCGTGCATCTGCCCAAGGGCTGTCCCTTTGCCGGCCGGTGCCGGTACCGGCTGGATCAGTGTGAAGCATGCGTCCCGGAACTGAAAAACGTTGCGGAAGATCACGCTGTGAGATGTATCAACCTGCAAAATTGACAAAGGCGTGGAGGAGCGAAAAGATGAAAGAGAACAGGAACTGGGTAGTGACCGGAGCCAGCGGCGGCATCGGCGCGGTTCTGGTGGAGAAGCTGCTGGAAAAGGGCTTTCGCGTAGCTGCGCTGAGCCGGACGCCGGAGAAGATCGAGGCGCGGCACGGCGCCCAGGAAGGACTGCGCGCCATCCGGGTGGATGTGCGCAGTGAGGAGAGCGTGCTGAAGGCCCGGGAAGAGGCCAAGGCCTTTTTGGGCCGGGTAGACGTGGTGGTGAACACGGCGGGATACGGCCTGGGAGGCGCCATCGAAGAGGTGAGCGACCAGGAGGCCCGGGCGGTGTTTGACGTGAATGTGTTCGGGGCACTGAACGTATGCCGGCACTTTGTGACGGACCTGCGGGAGCAGGGCGGCGGCTGCATCATCAATTTTGCGTGCATGGACTCCGTGATCGCCACGGGTTACAACGCGGTATACCACGCGACGAAGTACGCCATGGATGCCCTGACGGACGCGCTGAACAAGGAAGCGGGGCAGTTTGGGATCCGCGCGATCTGCGTGAAGAACGGGCCCATGCGGACGGACTATTTGGACAATAAGCAGTACGCGGCAGAACAGCTGGAGGTATACCAGCAGGCCCGCCAGGAGAACCGGGCGCGTGAGGCGCGGTACGGGGCGGCAGCTGCGGCGGATCCCGGGAAGGTGGCAGAGCTTCTGATCCGGCTGAGCGGAGAGGAGGAGGCCCCGAAGGACCTGTACCTGACGCGGGAGAGCGTGAAGGCGATCCGGGAGAAGTGGGATGCGCTGGAGCAGGAATTTGAGACCTGGAAATGGGCGACGCTGTGCGTGGACTTTCCGAAGGAAGAGTGCTACTTCGGCAAGAGGAACTGAGGGGGAGGAGAAACATGAACGAACTGCGGGAAAAGGTCTGGATCGTAACAGGCGCGTCAGGCGGCCTTGGCCTGGCCATCGTCAAGACGCTGCTCAAAGAGAATATCCGGGTGGCGGCTTTCTCCAGAAGCGCGGAGCGGATGGAGGCCGCGGTGGGCCACGGAGAGCAGGAGCGGTTTCTGGCGCTGTCGGTGAAGCTGCATGATGAGCAGAGTGTGATCGAGGCAAAGAAGCGGGTCCTGGCGAAATTCGGCACGGTGGACGTGGTGGTGAACAACGCCGGCCGCGGACAAAGAGGCGCCATTGAGGAAGTGACTGACCAGGAGGTTCGCACTGCGTTTGACGACAACTTCTTCTCTCAGCTGAACATGATGCGCCAGTTCATTCCCGTGATGCGGGAGAACGGCGGCGGCTACTTTATCAATCTGGGGTCGGTGGGATCTTTCAAATCCAAGGCCTGCAGCGGGATCTACTGTGCCACGAAGTATGCGGTGAATGCCTTGACCGAGGCCATCAACCAGGAGTGCGCACCGTTCCATATCCGGGCTACCTGCGTCAAGCCCTTTGACCTGCGCACCGCCTACCTGGCTCCCACGCATATTCAGCAGGGGGCAAATCGCAAAGAGTGTTATGCGTCCATCCATGAGTTCAACCGCCTGGACGATGAGGAGACCAATGGCGGCCAGCCGGGAGATCCCAATAAGGTGGCGGACCTGTTCATCAAGCTGGCGGAGGAGCCTGAGCCCCCCTGCTCGCTGTTCCTGGATTATCCCGTGGAGGCGGTGGTTCGCCATATTCTGGAAGACCGCCGGGCTGAGATTGATAAGTGGGAGCATTTGTCCGGGACTGTTGAGGCGTAGAGGAGCGAAGAGATGAAAGAGAACAGGAACTGGGTAGTGACCGGAGCCAGCGGCGGCATCGGCGCGGTTCTGGTGGAGAAGCTGCTGGAAAAGGGCTTTCGCGTAGCTGCGCTGAGCCGGACGCCGGAGAAGATCGAGGCGCGGCACGGCGCCCAGGAAGGACTGCGCGCCATCCGGGTGGATGTGCGCAGTGAGGAGAGCGTGCTGAAGGCCCGGGAAGAGGCCAAGGCCTTTTTGGGCCGGGTAGACGTGGTGGTGAACACGGCGGGATACGGCCTGGGAGGCGCCATCGAAGAGGTGAGCGACCAGGAGGCCCGGGCGGTGTTTGACGTGAATGTGTTCGGGGCACTGAACGTATGCCGGCACTTTGTGACGGACCTGCGGGAGCAGGGCGGCGGCTGCATCATCAATTTTGCGTGCATGGACTCCGTGATCGCCACGGGTTACAACGCGGTATACCACGCGACGAAGTACGCCATGGATGCCCTGACGGACGCGCTGAACAAGGAAGCGGGGCAGTTTGGGATCCGCGCGATCTGCGTGAAGAACGGGCCCATGCGGACGGACTATTTGGACAATAAGCAGTACGCGGCAGAACAGCTGGAGGTATACCAGCAGGCCCGCCAGGAGAACCGGGCGCGTGAGGCGCGGTACGGGGCGGCAGCTGCGGCGGATCCCGGGAAGGTGGCAGAGCTTCTGATCCGGCTGAGCGGAGAGGAGGAGGCCCCGAAGGACCTGTACCTGACGCGGGAGAGCGTGAAGGCGATCCGGGAGAAGTGGGATGCGCTGGAGCAGGAATTTGAGACCTGGAAATGGGCGACGCTGTGCGTGGACTTTCCGAAGGAAGAGTGCTACTTCGGCAAGAGGAACTGAGGGGGAGGAGAAACATGAACGAACTGCGGGAAAAGGTCTGGATCGTAACAGGCGCGTCAGGCGGCCTTGGCCTGGCCATCGTCAAGACGCTGCTCAAAGAGAATATCCGGGTGGCGGCTTTCTCCAGAAGCGCGGAGCGGATGGAGGCCGCGGTGGGCCACGGAGAGCAGGAGCGGTTTCTGGCGCTGTCGGTGAAGCTGCATGATGAACAGAGTGTGATCGAGGCAAAGGAGCGGGTCCTGGCGAAATTCGGCACGGTGGACGTGGTGGTGAACAACGCCGGCCACGGACAAAGAGGTGCCATTGAGGAAGTGACCGATCCAGAAGCACGGGCTATGCTGGACGACAACTTCTTCTCTCAGCTGAACATGATGCGCCAGTTCATTCCGGTGATGCGGGAGAACGGCGGCGGCTATTTCATCAATATGGGATCCATCAGTTCCTTTACGGTGAAAGCGTGCAGCGGCATCTACGCCATCAGCAAGTATGCGGTAAACGCCTTGACCGAGGCCATCAACCAGGAGGGTGCACCGTTCCATATCCGGGCTACCTGTGTCAAGCCCTTTGACCTGCGCACCAACTACCTGGCAAGTAACCACCTTAAGCAGCCCAAGGTCATCATCGACTGCTACAACCCCATTCACCAGGCCCATGAAGTGGATGACAACGAGACCCACGGCGGCCAGCCGGGGGATCCCAATAAGGTAGCGGAGCTGTTCATCAAGCTGGCGGAGGAGCCCAAGCCTCCCTGCTCGCTGTTCCTGGACTACCCTGTGGAGGAGCTCGTGCACCGGGTCATTGACGGCCGCCGGGCTGAGATCGACAAGTGGGAAAAGCTGGCATGTGAATTTGACGCCTGAGTGCGGAGGAATGGAGGGTATTATGCTGTATTGGACGACTCCGGAAATTGGTTCCAGACTGGTGGATGTGGCCCTGAGCCTGGACAAACATACAAAAGAGCGGTATTCCTTTGATTCTGTTTTGGCCAATTACGGGGGATTCCGGCCAACCCTCGACTCGCTGGACCAGATCGGCCGGGCCATTGAGGAGCTGGAGCCGGATATCGCCCAGGTGGGTGGACTTCGGGGCGAGTATTTGCAGGGCACGCTGCGGGCATTGAAGGGCTTTACCCGGGTCATGTGCGGCGACCAGATGTCCTATGAGGAAAAGCTTCGGGACATTATGGAACTTCCTTTGCAGCCGATTCCCGAGAGCAAGTGCCAGCAGCTTCGGGAGGCGGTGGACCGTCAGCTGACGGATCTGGGCTACGGCGGCACCACCATGGAAAAGATCGCAGCCTGGAAAGAGGACTATGCCATTCCCGCCGACCAGGTGATTCCCTTTGCCCGCCAGTATCTGGATGCCTGCAAGCAGGCCACGATTCAAAGGGTCACCAGCCTGCCGGAGGGGGATGGGATTCAGGAACTCTATGGCGTCCGGGGAGAGTTTTGGAGCGGACATTCCTCCTACCTGGGCGGATTCCAGGGAAGACTGCGGTTCAATCTGGATCGCCCCTGGAGCGAAAACCTGTTCATCAATACCCTGGCCCATGAAGGGTATCCCGGCCACCAGGTTTCCTATTGCCGCTGGGATTGGCTGTTCCAGCAGGGCAAGTACCCCGTGGAAGCATCCTGGTACATGCTGGCCAGTCCCGCCAATACCGTTTTTGAGGGACTGCCGGAAAACGGGACCCACTTCCTGGGATGGGATCAGCCCGGCTCATCTGCTGCCGAGATCCCGGAGGAGCGCAAAGCGCAGCTGTCCCTGGCCTGGGATGTAAGTGACCTGCAGCGGATCATCCAGACCCGGGCGTGCATGATGTATAACGCAGAGGGCTGCTCCAAGGAGGATGTTATGGAATACTTCCGCCGTGAGCAGATCTTTTCCGAGATCGAGGGGGAGAACACGTTCCGCTTCTTCTCCCATCCCATCCAGCACATCCAGTATCCGAGTTATTACTATGGGAAGTGGATGGTCCGCAAGGCGTGGGATCTGTGCCCCCAGGACAAGCGCACAGAGCTTTTCAAGCTGCTGTATGATACGCCCCTGTCCAATCAGACCTTCATCCACGGAGTGGAGCAGCTCATTGGAACGGAATTCCGCCCCTATGAGGATATCTGACGGAGTGGTTGGAATCAGGCGGCATCATGGAAGAGAGAGGAGCAAACATGAGGACAGTCATTCGAAACGGAAACGTGTGGAACGGAGAGAGCTTTGTACACAAGGACATCGCCTTTGAAGGACGTTTTTTTACTGAGATCCCCGCACACCCTGACAGGGAAGTGGATGCAGCCGGCATGTATATCGTGCCCGGGATCATCAACACTTCGGCCAACCTGTCTGCCCGATCTACCGGGGACTACGCCCATGTATTCATCAATCTCTCGCCGGAGGAGGCCACCGTTACCAGCATCAAGTCCATGTCCGAGCACCTGAGAAACGGTGTGACCACCGTGCGGGACTGCGGCTGCCGGTATAACGAATCCATCGTCCTGCGGGATGCGGTGGAACGGGGAGACCTGATCGGGCCTTCCATCGTGGCTGCCGGGAAAATGGTTCTGGCCCCCGGTGGACACTGGGCCGGAACGCTGGTTACCGGAAAAGTGGAGGCGCGGAAGGCTGCGGCGCAGCTGTGGGCCGAGGGCGCGGATTTTTTCAAGCTGGGCGTGAGCGGCGGCGTCGGCGGAGACCGGGAGTCCCCCGATTCCCTGGAGTTGGGAGAGGAAGAAGTTCAGGTCTTCTGTGACTTCGCCAAAGATCACAACATGAAGGTAGTCTGCCATACCCATGGGGCACGCAGCATGCGGGTGGCGCTGGCCGCAGGGGCGGACGCGCTGATGCACTGCACGTTTGCTCCGGATGACGTGGTGGAGCAAATCGTGGAAAAGGGCGTATACGTCACCCCCACGCTGGCTGCCTATGAAAATATCGCCAAGTACGGCATAGAGGGCGGATGGAACCCGCGGGTTGTGGAGATGGTGCGGGACTATGTGCTCCCGGCCAAGCGCGTCAGCATTTCCAAGCTGATCCGCGCCGGCGCGAAAATCGCCTTCGGCACCATGGCCGGCGGCTTCCATATCACCCCCTTTGATGTGGTGGATGAGCTGCGCTATATGGAGCAGCTGGGCATGAGCACGGCCCGGATCATTAGAAGCTGCACGGTGACTGCCGCGGAAGTGTGCGGGATCCAGCATGTTGCCGGCTCCGTGGAACCCGGAAAGTGGGCAGATTTTCTGATCCTCAAGAGCAACCCGCTCCACAGCGTGGAAGCGTATGGGGAAATTAGCAAGGTGTTTAAGTTCGGAAGGGAGATTTTCCTGGACAGAGAAATTCAACAGTAGGGAGGTACTCCATGAAAACGGTGAGACTGCTGATCGGCGGATTGGGAAATGCGGCTTATCCGATGGTGAAGCTGCTGGAGACGGAAAAGGAGCGCATGGCCTCTGACTTCGGCCTGGAGTTTGTGGTGGTGGGCGTGGCGGACAGCAAGGGTGCTGCCGTGAACCCCGCGGGGATTTCTCCTGCTGAGATCCTGGACATCAAGCAGCGCTGCGGCACAGTCAGCGCAATGCCTGGGATTGGCAGACCGCAGATGACGGCTCAAGAGATGATTTTGCAGTGTGATGCGGACATTTACGTGGATGGCCTGCCGCCTTACCTGCCCACCGGCGAGCCGGGTGCGACCAATTTGCGCACAGCCATGAGCCGGGGCATGCACGCAGTGACCGCCAACAAGGCGCCCATGGCCCTTTATTGGAAGGAGCTGTTTGACCTGGCGGCGGCAAACCATGTGCAGCTGCGCTACGGTACGGCGGCCAGCTCCGGCCTGCCCACCCTGGAGATGGGGCGCATGCTGGGCGATTGCGGAGAGCTGCTGGAGTTCGGCGGGATCTTCAATGCCTCCTGCATGTACGTCATCGACGCCATGAAGAAGGGCGAGAGCTTTGACGATGCAGTGGACGGCGCCCGCAAGGGCGGATTCCTGGAGCCCAACCCCGCTATGGATATCGACGGCTGGGATACTGCCATGAAAACCGTGATCCAGGCCAATACTTACTGGAATGCCGCCTGCACCCTGGACGACGTTGAGATCCAGGGAATCCGGGATCTGACCGCGGAGGACGTTCAGCAGGCCGCCCTGCGGAAAGAGGCATGGTGCATGGTGGGCCGGGCCGTCCTGGAGAACGGAAAGCTGAAATTGACGGCAAAGCCTGAGTGCCTGCCGGAGGACCATCCCCTGGCAAAGGCCCGCTGGTGTGACAAGGCCCTGTGGCTGCGTACCCGCACCCAGGGGGAGCAGGTGCACTACTGCCTGGATGCCTCTGCGTCCAGTACGCCCGGAAACATGTATCTGGACGTGGTCCTCATTGCCAGGAGCATGTAAGCACACGGGGATCGGACGGTGAGAAGATCCCGCCGGTCCCGCTCCTTCCATGAACACGAAACCTGACCGGATTTGCCTAAGAATAACGGAGTGAAAGAGTGAGGAAAAATGTCTTTCGTGTCAGAAAAGAGTAAAGGAATGCCCCGTTCCGTGATTCGGGAAATGTTCGCCATGCAGACGGGACTGGAGGATGTGGTGAGCTTTGCCCTGGGAGAGCCCGACTTTACCACACCGAAGCATATTATCGATGCGACGATAGCTTCCTTCCAGCGGGGCGAGACCCATTATACCCCCAATACAGGAATCCCTGCGTTGAGAAAAGCGGTATCCGAGACGTATGCAAAGCGGGGCCTCAGCTACCGGCCGGAGGAAATCCTCATCGGCGCAGGCGGCGTCAGCGTTTTGAATTTGGCCTGTGGGGCCATTTTGGATGTGGGGGACGAGGTCCTGATCCCAGATCCCGGCTGGCCCAATTACCGGGGTATGATCCTGCAGTGGGGTGCAGTGCCGGTGCCGGTAGCCGTGCGGGAAGAGGACGGGTTTATGTATACGGCGGAAGCGCTGCGCAGAGCCATTACCAAAAAGACCAAGGCCATTATCATCAATTCGCCCTCCAATCCCACGGGCGGCGTGGCGTCTGCGGAGACCCTGGGGCAGATTGCCGATTTGGTGAAGGAGCAGGATCTCTACGTGATCTCCGATGAGATCTATCACGAGCTGGTGTGGAGCGGCGAACCGTATACCAGCATTGCCCAATTCCCGGGGATGAAGGAACGGACCGTGGTTATGGACGGCTTCTCCAAGCAGTACGCCATGACGGGCTTCCGCCTGGGCTGGGGCGCGGCTCCCCAGGAGGTCATTGTCACCATGACAAAGCTGCTGGAGAACATGCTCTCTTCTGTCAATGAGGGCGTGCAGTGGGGCGGCGTTGCCGCCCTTACAGGGGACCAGAGCTGCGTGGAGGAGATGAAGCGGGTCTATCTGCGGCGCCGGGAGCTGATGGTCAACGGGCTCAACAGCATCGACAAGATCAGCTGTTTGATGCCTCGGGGCGCGTTTTATGCATTTGCCAACATCTCCCGTACAGGGCTTTCCTCCCGGGAATTTGCGGTGCGGCTGCTGCAGGAAAAACACACCGTGGTGGTTCCCGGTACCGGCTTCGGACAGGCCGGCGAGGGATTCATCCGCCTTTCCTATGCCACCAGTGAGGAGAAGATATTGGAGGGCCTCAAGAGAATGGGAGAATTCGTGAAAAGCCTGGAATGAAAGGAAATAGGGATTATGCCTAACAAGAAGTTAGTGGTCATGGACGGCAATACCGCTGCGGCGTACGCGTCCTATGCGTTCACCGAAGTGGCGGCCATTTTCCCCATTACCCCTTCCTCCACCATGGCGGAAAAGGTGGATGAGTGGGCGGCAAAGGGAAAGAAAAATATATTTGGAAATCCGGTAGAGGTCATCGAGATGCAGTCCGAGGCCGGCGCCGCCGGCACCTGCCACGGCTCCCTGCAGGCCGGTGCCCTCACCACGACCTATACCGCTTCCCAGGGCCTGCTGCTGATGATCCCGCCTATGTACAAGATCGGCGGTGAATTCCTGCCCGGCGTGTTCCATGTGTCCTGCCGGACGGTCAGCGCCCATGCTCTGTCCATTTTCGGCGATCACTCCGATGTGATGACCTGCCGGATGACGGGATTCGGCATGCTGATGTCTTCCTCTCCCCAGGAGGCCATGGATCTGGGCTCTGTGGCCCATCTGTCCGCCATCGGCGGCCGGTATGCCTTTATGCATTGCTTTGACGGCTTCCGCACCTCTCACGAGATGCAGCGCATCGAGGCACTGGACTATGACGACCTTGCCAAGCTGGTGGATCAAAAGCAGCTCCAGGCCTTCCGCAAAAACGGACTGAACCCGGAGCACCCGTCTACCCGCGGTACCACGGTGAATCCGGATGTGTTCTTCCAGTGCCGCGAGGGCGCCAATGAGAAGATCCGCTCCATTCCTGGTGTCGTCCAGCATTACATGGATGAGATCAACAAGCTCACCGGCCGGGACTACAAGCTCTTTAACTATTACGGCGCCCCCGACGCGGAGGAAGTGGTGGTGGTGATGTGCTCCGCCGCCGAGACTGTGAAGGAGACCGTGGATTACCTCAACGCCCACGGCCGCAAGGTGGGCATGGTGCAGGTGCATCTGTATCGTCCCTTCTCTGTGAGCCATTTTGCCGCTGCCATCCCTGCCACCTGCAAGAAGGTGGCGGTATTGGACCGCACCAAGGAGTCCGGCTCCGTGGGCGAGCCGCTGTACCTGGACGTGCAGAGCGCCCTGCAGCAGGCCGGCCGCAGGGATGTCCTGGTGGTGGGCGGACGCTACGGCCTGGCCTCCAAGGATACCACTCCGGGCCAAATCGTGGCGGTGTATGACAATCTCCGTCAGGATCAGCCAAAAAACAGCTTCACCATCGGCATCCAGGACGATGTCACCTTCACCTCCCTGCCCTATCAGGAAGTGGAGATGGCCCATCCCGGCGAGGTGGCCTGCAAGATCTGGGGCCTGGGCGGCGACGGCACCGTGGGTGCCAACAAGAACGCCATCACCACCATCGGCCTCACCGCCGACAAGTATGCCCAGGCGTATTTCTCCTACGATTCCATGAAGTCCGGCGGCCTGACCCAGAGCCATCTGCGCTTCGGCGGCAGTCCCATCCGCTCCACCTATCTGGTGTCTGCGGCGGACTTCGTGGGGGTGCATGCGCCCACCTATGTGGATAAGTACGACACCACGGCAGATCTCAAGGACGGCGGCACCTTCCTTCTGAACTGTCCCTGGAGTGCGGAGGAGCTGGACAGCCGGCTTCCTGCCAAGATGAAACGGGATCTTGCCAATAAGCATGCCAAATTCTACATCATGGACGCCACCAAAATCGCCCTGGAACTGGGGTTGGGCAGCCGTATCAATACGATCCTGCAGGCGGCCTTCTTCCAGCTGACCCAGGTGATCCCCATCGACATGGCGGTGGAGGAGATGAAGAAGGGCAACTATAACTCCTACTTCAAAAAGGGCGGCCAGGAGATCGTGGATCTCAACAACCGGGCCGTGGACGCCGGCCTCACCGGCATGACCCAGGTGGAGATCCCCGAGAGCTGGGCCAACGCTCAGGACGGCGCTCCGGAGGAGCTCAAGGGCACGGCCTTCGTCAAGGAGATCGTGGTGCCCATGGACCGCCAGCACGGCGACAAGCTGCCGGTGTCGGTATTCAAGAAGCACAACTGCCTGGACGGCACCTGGGAAAACGGCACCACCGCCTACTCCAAGCGCGGCGTGGCGGTGACGGTCCCCAAGTGGAATCCCGACGCCTGCATCCAGTGCAACCGCTGTTCCATGGCCTGCCCCCACGCCGCCATTCGTCCCGTTCTGGTGACGGAGGAGGAAAAACGCGGCGCCTCCGAGACCTTTGTGACGGTGCCTGCCAAGGGCCCCGGCCTGAAGGATTACTTCTTCCGGATGCAGGTCTCCCCCTATGACTGCATGGGCTGCGGCGTGTGCCTGACGGCCTGCCCGGCCAAGGGCGCCCTGGAGATGGTTCCCTTTGAGACTCAGAAGGATCAGCAGCCCGACTTCGACAACTTCGCCATGAACGAGGCGCTGCTGAAGAAGGACGCCATCAGCGACAAGACCGTCAAGAGCAGCCAGTTCGCCAAGCCCTACTTCCAGTTCTCCGCCGCCTGCGCAGGCTGCGCGGAAACCACGTACATCAAGCTGGTGACGCAGCTGTTCGGCAGCCGTATGTACGTTGCCAACGCCTCCGGCTGCTCCTCCGCTTACGGCGGCGCCATGCCCATGACCCCCTATTCCTGCGACAGCCGCGGCTTCGGTCCCTGCTGGGAGCAGTCCCTGTTCGAGGACAACGCCGAGTTCGCCTACGGCTTCCTGCGGGCCCACGGCTCCATCCACGGGGAAGTGGAACTGCGCCTCAAGGCGCTCAAGGAGCAGGGGGTAGCCGTCCCGGAGATCGAGATGTATCTGGACAAGTGGCAGGATCCCGCCGTCACCCGGGAGGTATCCGACGCCCTGATCGCGGCGCTGGAGAAGGCGGAGCCCACCCGGGAGGGTGCCTTCGTCCTGCAGAACAAGGAGTATCTCACCAAGAAGTCCGTGTGGGCCTTCGGCGGCGACGGCTGGGCTTATGATATCGGCTTCGGCGGCATCGACCACGTGCTGGCCCAGAACCGGGACATCAATATGCTGGTGATGGATACCGAGGTGTACTCCAACACCGGCGGACAGTCCTCCAAGGCCACACCCACCGCTGCGGTGGCAAAGTTTGCCGCCGGCGGCAAGGAGGTCAAGAAGAAGGATCTGGGCGCCATTGCCATGAGCTACGGCTACATCTATGTAGCCCAGGTGGCCATGGGCTATGACCAGGGCCAGACCCTCAAGGCCATCCGGGAGGCGGAATCCTATCCCGGCCCCGCCCTTGTCATCTGCTATTGCCCCTGCCTGGAGCACGGTATCAAAGCGGGTATGAGCTGCACCCAGAATGAGATGAAAAAAGCGGTGGAGTGCGGGTATTGGCATCTCTATCGCTATGATCCCCGCCGGATCGCTGAGGGGAAAAATCCCTTCCAGCTGGATTCTCCCGAACCGGACAGCGCCAAGATGATGGATTACCTGGAAGGAGAGAACCGCTACGCCTCTTTGCAGATCAACTTCCCCGACCGGGCGGAGCGACTGTACAAGAAGACCATCCAGGACGCCAAGGACCGCTATGCCAAGTATCGGAAGATGGCGGAGGACAACTGAGGGCTTTGCAATCTGAACCATCCGCTTTCCTGCGGCGGCACCGCCTGTTGGGGTGCGGCGCCGCCGCGGAGATTGTGCCAAGAGGAGGAAACCGACCGTGAAAATGGATCAGGAGGCCATCAAAAAGGTCATTCCCCACCGGGATCCCATGCTGCTGGTCACCACGGTGGAGGACCTGGAGCCGGGCGATTCCATTAAAACCACTTTTTTTGTTGATCCAAGCAGGGACATTTTCCGGGGGCATTTTCCGGAGGAACCGGTATTGCCGGGTGTCTATTCTGTGGAGTGCATGGCCCAGACGGCAGATGTTCTGCTGCTCTCCACACAGCGGTATGCCGGAAAAATCCCGTTGTTTTTGGGCATCAACAATGTTCGCTTTTTGAAAAAGATCCTGCCTGGCGACACCATTGAAATCCAGGCAAAGCTAACTGCTGAGCGGCAGGAGAAGGCCATTGCCACCTGCTCGGCGGAGGTCTATAACCATGGGGAACTGGCGGTCACAGGAGATGTGACCCTGGCCATGCGATAATTACTGACCGATTCAAAATCGAAAGGAAGGACCATCATGAACGCCTATCTTGCCAGTGTCATCGAAGACGTCAAATCCAAGCACGCCAACGAGCCGGAATTCGTCCAGACGGTGGAGGAAGTGTTCTCCTCTC
>CAJKKQ010000011.1 GCA_905200545.1 uncultured Oscillibacter sp. | reverse complement strand
ACCGCTGACCTCTTGACTGCCAGTCAAGCGCTCTCCCAGCTGAGCTATACCCCCACATACCATATTCAGTTTTCGTTGGTGGAGATAAGCGGGATCGAACCGCTGACCTCTTGACTGCCAGTCAAGCGCTCTCCCAGCTGAGCTATACCCCCATATTCTGTTTCTTTTCAGCAGTGTTTTTGTTCACCGCGTCAGAACAGGATTTAGTATAGCAAGCACAGCTTAAAATGTCAACACCATTTTTCGATTTTTCTAAAATTTTTTAAGGGCACCAAGTATTACGTCAGCCGGAAAACCAGCTTTACCGGATTGTGGTCAGACCAGGCAAACCCGGTATCCACCACCTGCGCGCCGGTCACTTCCACATTATCCGATACCAGAAAGCCGTCTACTGTCAGGACAAGGGATGTTTCCGGGTCATATGCCTTGTCCGCATTGCGGCAGGAGGGGATCGGGTGTTCTTCATCCAGTGGGGCTGTCAGGGAAATTCCCTCCGGTACTAACTCTTCAGGGAAAGGCTGGGCCCAGGTATATGCCTCTCCGGAAACTCCGAATATACTGCCGGAATCCCCCAGAAGATCCTTGTTGAAATCTCCTCCGCAGATCACATAATTTCCGGACCGGTACTCCTCCTCCATATCCTCCAGCAGCATGGCCAGCTGCTCGGTTGCAATGGAGCCGTCAGTGGTATAGGCAGAGAGATGGACATTATAAAGGCACAGTTCCCGCCCATTGCTCACCGGTACCCGGGAGACGCTGTAACAGCGATCAAGATCCAGGAATTTGGAAAACCCTGTCTCCACCGGAAGACTGCGCCGCAGAGCGCTCTCCACTCGGCAGCGGGAGAGCGTCACGATTCCGGAGCGAGACGCCCCGTGCGGCTCCGTTAAAGGCCAGAAGAGATAGGGGGAATCATAGTTCTGCGCAAAAATCCGATTATAGTCCGCCAGTTCCCCTGTCAGCAGTTCCACCTCATCGATATGCCAGGAGCGGGTAGCATCCACATCCACTTCCTGCATGAAGAGATAATCCGGAGATACTTCCCGGACAGTCTCCAGTACCCCCTGGCCGTTGGCCTCCACCGCCTGGGGATCTCTGGCCCGGGATTCCTCTCCCCCGTCCATAAAGAAGCTGTAATCGGCGCTGTACGCCAAAAATCCCACATTATAGGACAGGAGCGTATACTCCGTATCCGGCTGCGCCTGGTCCCCCTGTTGATGATCCACATCCAGCGCCAGCCTGTCTTCCAGCCGGTAGTACGCCGCCTCGGCATAACCTACGTAACCCAGCACCGCCAGTACCGGAATCGCCAAAAGGGCTCCCAGCCAGATTCTCTTCTTCACCTATGATCGCATCCTTTCTCCCTGCATTCTACAAACTTTCTTTTCTGATTGCAAGGGCTTCTTCCCGTAAAATCGGCTTGCATTCCAGTCGTATTCTTGTTAACATAAGGATATCTCTTGTATGAAGGAGGTGACCGCACGTGGTCATTCATGAATCTGCTGAGGATTATCTGGAATCCATCCTGGTTCTGCGGGAGCGGCGCGGTCAGGTTCGATCCATCGATGTGGTCAATGAACTGGGATATTCCAAGCCCAGTGTCAGCATTGCCATGAAAAAGCTGCGGGAGAGCGGCTATATCTCCATGGATACCGACGGAAGCATCACGCTCAACGAAAGCGGACTGGAGATCGCCAGCCGGATCTACGGACGTCATAAGACCATTACCCGCTTTTTTGTCCTACTGGGTGTGGATCCCGCTGTAGCAGCAGAAGATGCTTGTAAGGTGGAGCACGACCTCAGTGATGAGACGTTCTCCCGTCTGAAGGAGTTTGTAGAGCGTACGGAGCAAAATGCCTCCGGAGATCCCCCGGCCTCCATCTGAGAGGTCTTGCAACTGATCTATTCTATGTCTGAGAGGAAGCCGGTGCCGGGCACCGGCTTCCTCTTTGCACACTGCCCCTGCTCTCTCCCGCAGTTGATTCTTACGGAGCCGATTTGGGCTCTGCCGCCTCAAACGCAAAGCGTAGTCTGTTCTTCCTGAAGCTGCGCAGCAGTACCATCACTTCCGCCTCTCTCGCAAATCTTTTTCAGCTTGAATCCCACTCATCATTGACAATTTCACCCTCTCCTGCCAAAATGAAACTGATCTCCGGCCTGTTTCATGCCGGACAAAGGAGCGTGAGGCACTGTGACCCTGCAAAAATCCGCCTGTATTGAGTGTATGTATCAGGAACTCCCCTTTTTGGAGCGCTTCCAGGCCGCCGCAGCGGACGGATTTCCTTTTGTGGAGTTCTGGAGCTGGGAGGACAAGGATCTGAGTGCTGTCCAAGAAGCGGCAGAACGTGCCGGTGTAGGGATCGCCGCTTTCAACGGGGATGCCTCCTATTCCCTGGTAAATCCCGCTCACAGGACTGCCTATCAGGAATTTCTCCACCGGTCAGCAGAGACGGCCCGGCAAATTGGAGCCAGGAGCCTCACCATCCATTCCAACGCTCTGGGCCCCGGCGGCATGGTTGCGGATCGCTGTGACGGCCTCTCTGCCGCCGTAAAGCTGGTCACCCTGTATGATGGGCTCTGCGCCTGTGCCAAACTGGCGGAGGCTACCGGCATCCGGATGAATCTGGAGCCGCTGAACACCGTCACGGATCACCCGGGGAATTTTCTCACCTCCTCACAAACCGCCGCGGAATTGACTGCCATGGTAGGCTCTCCTCTTTTGAAAATGCTCTTTGATGTCTACCACATGCAGCTTCAGGAGGGTGACCTGTGCGGCCACCTCCGGGCCTGCGGAAGCCAGCTGGGCCATGTTCACGTGGCCGACGCCCCCGGCCGCCATGAGCCGGGCACCGGAGAGATCAACTACCACCGGATCTTCTCCTGTCTGGAGGAAATCGGGTATCGGGGTCTCATCGGCTTTGAGCTCTATCCGAAAAACACTACACAAGAAGCGGTGCGGGCCATTCATCAATATTAAGAAAGCACCTCTGCCCAATCGGGCGGAGGTGCTCCTTTTTCTGTCAGCGGGCAGGCCTCTCAACCCACAGTCCGCCAGTGCTTGTCCACGTGGTTCAAAATCTCACAGCCATCTTCCGTTACCAGTACCAGATCTTCCACCCGGACGCCGAATTCTCCAGGCAAGTACACGCCAGGCTCAATGGAGAAGATCATACCCGGCTGGGCCGTCTTGGTATTGGTACCACTGACGTCCCCCTTCTCGTGGTCTGTCTGGCCGATAAAGTGGCCCAGGCGGTGGGTGAAATACTCCCCATAGCCTGCGGCAGCAATATGATCCCGGGCCGCCTTATCCAGCTCACACAGGGGCACACCGGGCCGGATCAGGGACTCGGCGATCTCATTGGCCTCCCGCACCAGATCGTGAATGGCCGCGTACTTGGGATCCGGCTCCCCGCAGAAGAAGGTGCGGGTCATGTCGGAACAGTAGCGGTCCTTCCGGCAGCCCATGTCGATGACAATACAATCACCGGCCTTCAAGGGGGTCTGATCCGCCTCATGATGGGGATCCGCCGCATGGGCGCCGAAGGAGACGATGGTCTGGAAAGCCGCAGCGTCGCAGCCCTCCGCCGCATACTGGGCGTTGATATAATCGGCCACTTCCCGCTCCGTGACGCCTTCCCGCATGAACGCAGCAGCCCGCTCCATGACGGTGTCGTTGATGCGGGAGGCAGCCCGCATCAGCTGACGTTCCGTCTCGTCTTTGCAGGCACGCACATCGTCCACGCAGTCGGAAGCCACCACACAGCGGCAGCAGGGATGCGCCGCCATCAGCGGCAGCAGGAACCGGGCAGGCCAGTCCTTGTCAATGCCAAGGGGTGCATTGCCGTCCACCCGCTCCGCCAGCTTGGAAAGGTAGTCATCCGTATCGGAGAACCACACCTGCTCATAGGGGGCTTCCGGCACCGGGAAGAGCTTATTCAAAAACAGGATGTGGTTCCCGTCGCTTCGCAGGTACAAAACCAGCATCCGTTCAAAGGGATACACATAGTAGCCCGTCAGATACCAGATACTGTCGGGATCAGAGACGATCATCTGCTCCAGTCCCATGGCTTTCATAGCCGCCAGCACCCGCTGGATCCGCGCTTCATACATACCCATCAGCACTCCTTTTTCAAAATAACCTGCTCCAGCAGCTCCGGGGAGACCAGGGCCTTCACGGTCCGCACACCGGTCTTCAGGGATTCCACCGGGGCGAACTCGAACCGTCCATGGGCGTTATGGCCGCCGCTGGGAAGATTGGGACACAGCAGTCCCTTGTAGGTCAGCATGCACCCGTCGGTGCCGCCCCGGATGGGAGAGTGGGTGGGGTTATCGACACCTGCCGCCCGCATGGCCTCCTCTGCCAGTGCAACGATCTCCATACGGTCCTTGAGAACCTCATACATGTTGTAATATTGATCCTCTACCTCTGCTTCCACGGTACCGTCCCCATAGCGGCGGTTCATTTCCTCCGCGGCCTTCCGGAAAAGTGCTTTGCGCTCCTGGAAGCGGGTCATACTGTGGTCCCGAATGATGTAAACCATTTTTGCTTGCTCCACCTTGCCGTGCAGCTCCTGGAGGTGGAAGAAGCCCTCATATCCCTCTGTGTGGCCCGGCGTCTCCAGAACGGGTAGCAAGGCATTGAACTCCATGGCAATCAGCAGGGCGTTTTTCATCTTGTCCTTGGCGGTGCCGGGATGGATGCTGAAGCCGTGGACCGTCACTGTGGCCATGGCGGCGTTGAAGGTCTCGTATTCGTAGTCCGTGATGTCCCCGCCGTCCAGGGTATAGGCAAAGTCCGCGCCGAAGCCCGCCACGTCAAAGTTGCTGGCGCCCCGGCCGATCTCCTCATCCGGTGTGAAGCCCAGGCAGATCTTTCCGTGAGGTGCTCCCTCCGCCAGCAGCTCCTCCACCGCCTGGAGGATGATGGCGATGCCCGCCTTGTCGTCGGCTCCCAGCAGTGTGGTGCCGTCAGAGCAGACCAGATCCTGACCCACGAACTTGGCAAGCTCCGGGAACCGGGCAGCCTCCATGACGATATTCTGTTCCCGGTTGAGGACCAAGTCCCCACCCTCATAGTGCAGGACCTGGGGCTTGACATCCTTGCCCGTCATATCCGGCGTGGTGTCCATATGGGCGATGAGGCCGATGGCAGGCAGGTGCTCGTACCCCGGCGTGGCGGGGATCCAGGCGTAGACATAGCAGTGTTCATCCACAAATGCATTGTCGATGCCCAGGCCGTGGAGCTCCTCCACCAGGAGATTGGCCATATCGAATTCCCGCTGGGCGCTGGGGGTACCGCTCTGGCCATAATAGTCGCTCTCGCTGTAAACTTTTGCATACCGCACCAGGCGGTCGACCACGGTATCCATCACTGCGCCTCCCCATCTTCATCCAGCAGGTTTTCCGGGTTCAGGCACTGAAGCTCCTCCGGAAGAAAGCGGCCGTCCTTGCGGATGAGCACATCGTCAAACCAGATCTCACCGCCGCCGTACTCCGGCGTCTGGATCTGGATGAGATCCCAGTGGACAGCGGAGTGGTTTCCGTTGGAGGTGTTGTCGTAGCTGTTGCCGGGGGTCAGGTGGAAGCTGCCGGCGATCTTCTCATCAAAGAGGATATCTCCGATGGGATGGTTGATGACGGGGTTGACGCCCAGGGCAAATTCGCCGATATAGCGGGCGCCCTCGTCGATATCGAAGATCTCATTCATATAGGGGGTATTGTTGCTGGTGGCCTTGACGATCTTGCCGTCCTTGAACTCCAGATACACGTCCCGGAACAGGAAGCCGTCGTAGGGAGAGGGGCAGTTATAGGTAATATAGCCGTTGACGGAGTCCTTCACCGGAGCGGTGTAGATCTCGCCGTCTGGAATGTTGCGGTTGCCGTGCATCCCATAGCTTGGGATCCCCTTGATGGAGAAAGAAATATCCGTTCCAGGCGCAACGATACGCACCCGGTCCGTCTTGTCCATCAGCGCCTCCAGATGCTCCATAGCCCGGCCCATCTTCTCATAGTCCACCAGGCAGGCCTTGAAGTAGAAGTCCTCGTACTCCTCCGTGGAGACACCCGCCAGCTGGGCCATGGCGTCATTGGGATAGCGCAGCACGGACCACTTGGTGTGGTTGCAGCGCTCCGCCAGGTGGATGGGTCCCCAATAGTACTGGCGATAACGGCGCTGGGCTTCGTCGGATACGTTGTGCCACATGCTGATGTTGGTGGTGGCCCGGATATCGATATAGGCATCCATGTCTTTCATGCGGGCAAGCTCGTACGCGGCGATCTCCTCCATGTGCTCCGCGTCGGCCCCCTGGACCAGAGCGCCCTCCACGGCATAGTCAAAAATGTGGATGAAGGGCTTACCTCCCACAGCATAGGCCTCCTGCACCAGGGCCTTCATCAGTCCCGTCTCGCTGCCGTGAAGCTCAATGAGGATCTTCTCCCCTGCTTTCAGCTCTACCGCGCCCCGGATCAGGAACCGGGCCAGCTTGCGGATCCGCGGATCTTCCATACAGCATCTTCCTTTCTTTGTAAATGAGAAATGATCATTCAAATGAACTGGGGCAGAAGGAATCCCTTCTGCCCCTTGTGGTCAGTTATCCGTATAAAGGGCATCCAGAGACCGAGCGGGGTCGCTGCTTTTGGTGACAGCGCTCACCAGCAAAATGGCGATCACCGACGCCGGCACTGCCACGATGGCACACTGTACACCGCCGGGAGTGCCCATCAGCGTCCACACAATGGTGGCAAGTCCGCCCACGATGATGCCTGCCAGACCCGCGGCAGGGGTCACCCGCTTGGAGAACAGGGCAAACAGGATCGCAGGGGTGATGGCCGCACCGTACATGGTGTAAGCAGTCATCTGCAGGGCCAGCACGGTGGGGAAATACAGCGTCAGAGCCACGGCGATGGCGCTGAAGACCACAATGGTCACCCGCAGCACCAACATCTTCTGCTTGTCTGTGGCATCCTTGCGGATGTACTTTTCATAGATGTCGTTGGTGAGGTTGGTGGCGGAGGAAAGCAGATAGCTGTCCGCCGTGGTGACGATAAAGGCCATGCAGGCGCACATCACCAGAGCACCGAAGGCCAGGGGCAGATAATCCACCGCCACCTGGAAAATGACATTGGAGGGAGTCTCCAGCGTGGGATAGAGCTTGGCAGCCTGGGTTACCAGGGCAATGATGCTGGCCACCACCAGGATCTCGCCGATGAACATGCCGATATTGGACTTTTTCGCCTCATCGCTGTTCTTTGCGGAAGCGAAGCGCTGGAGCATGTTCTGATCGCCCAGCATCAGCGCCAAGGAGGGCAGGAAGTAGCCCAGGATCTCCACGCCGGACATGCCGCCGGTGATGGTGGTCTTGGCCTCCGGCAGCGTCAGTCCCTGACTGTTGGCCACATTGATGAGGAAGGGGATGGCCAGGAAAAAGCCGCCGATCATAATGAGGGCGCTGACAGCATCGGAATAGGCCACGGACACCAGGCCGCCGCCCACGGTGATCACTACGATCACAACCGTGCAGATGGTCAGAGCCAAGCCGTGGGAGAGCTCCACGCCGCTGGAGCTGCACAGCAGCACCAGGATGTCCGCCGCGGCCTTGAGCTGGGTAGCCAGCACACCCACATAGGCCAGCATCACGCACAGGGCGGAGATGATGCTGGCGGCTTTGCCGTAGCGGGCCTCCATGATCTCCGGCACCGTCACCTTATTGGACTTACGAACCTTTCCTGCAATAAAATAGAGCAAAATGATGCCGATAGGCGGTGCGGCAAAAGTGATGGCGCCCACCCAGGGGCCGCCGGTATACACCACGCCAGCGGAGCCGGTAATACCGCCGCCGCCGCACCAGGTAGCCAGCAGGCTGCCCACCAGGATGATAAAGGGAATCCGGTGTCCGCCGGTCACCATATCATCGGCCGTCTTGACCTTTTTGTGGGCGATTACAAGTCCGTAAATCACCAGTGCCAGCAGATAGACACTGATGGCAATCAAATATCCCATAGATGTTCCTCCTAAATAACAACAATGGGAAAATTGTACCCCACCGGGATTTTTCTGTCAAGCAATTCATCGAAATAAAGCGAAAAACGGCACTTCCTGCTATTTCAGCCTCAGCTCCTGCGCAGCCGCTCCACCCGTTGGAGCAATCTGCGGAACACGGAGGATGCCAGGATCCCGCCTACCGCCAGCGCTGCAGCCATCCCCAGGGTGTGAAGCAGGGCACTTAGAAAGAGCTGGGTCTCCCCCGCCACACAGTAGCTCATGGCATAATAGATGCCGCCGCCGGGCACCAGAGGAAGCAACGCCACCAGCAGATATCCGGTAACGGGACACCGGCGTACCCGGGCCATGACCTCTGAGAAAATGCCTATGCTCACTGCAGCGATGAACGCCGCCAGGATATCTTCTCCGCACAGCAGATACACCAGCCATCCGATGGCTCCGCCTACGCCGCAGATGAGCTTTCCCCAGCCGTGAATATTGAATACAAAGGTAAACGCCACACAGGCTGCAAAAGCATATACACTGGGCAGCAAATATGCAGACCAAATTTCCATATGCTCCCCTCCTCATTAAAGGATCCGGCCAATCCCAAGGCCTACCGCTGCCCCCAGTGCAATGGCCGTAGCCGCCAGAATGGCCTCGGCCGTGCGGCTGATACCGGAATAGGTGTCCCCCGCCACGATTTCCCACATGGCGTTGGTCAGGGCCACGCCCGGCACCAGCAGCATCAAAACGCCAATGGTAATGAGGTCTACACTCACGCCCAGTCCCAACCTTACCAGTACCAAAGAGACCAGAGAGGCAACTGCGCTGCAGCATACCGTGCGCAGAAAGTGGTTATTTCCAAACCACCGGGCTCCATACAGCAGGCAGAGTCCCACTGCTAATCCGCTCAGGAGCGCGCACACTCCATCCCGGAATCCACCGCCAAAGAGCAGGGTGAAAAAGGCAGGAGCCAATCCATACCCCAGCATGGTCTGGGCGGGCCGATAAGTCCGGCACTGGGACTGCAGGCCAGCGGCCTGTTCCTGGGCGCTTTCCAGCGGCGGGACTGTTTTACAAAGGCTCCGGCAAAGGGCGTTGCACCGCTCCAAAAGTTCGATATCCGTACCATGAGCGGGGATCCGGCGCATCCGGGTAACAGGATGGCCGTCTGCCGCCCGCAGACTGATGATCAGGCAGCTGGGAATGGCAAATACCTGGGCATCCTCTCCTCCATAGGCGGCAAGCAGCCGGTAAACAGACTCCTCCACCCGGTAGATCTCCGCACCGCTTTTCATCAGGCTGCACCCCAGATCCATGGCCAGATTCAACAGCTTGTCACACTCCATACCCGCTTCCTCCTAATACTGCAAGTAGATTTCCTTTAGGAAGAATCTATCATTTGCAAATTCGCTGTAAAAAAACGTGGCCGCAAAGCAAACTTTGCGGCCACGTGGCGCAGAAGGAGGGATTTGAACCCTCGCGCCGGTTTTGAGCCAGCCTACTCCCTTAGCAGGGGCCGGTCAACCCACTGCGCCACATACATTCCACCGTTTTTGTACACTACGGCGGCCACAACAGCTATGTATTGTAACATACTTCTAAGTATGATTACAAGTGATTGGCCATCTTGATCAGCAGCATCCGGACACTGGCGTCCGTGTACTCCATCGCCTTCCACCGGTCGGGGCTGTCAATGATCCCGGCGGCCGCCAGGGCGTCCACAGCGGCCTCATTATTTTTCAGGAACCAATTCTTTTCCCTAAATTTTTAAATAATTCAGTCACTGTTGCATCTTTTTGTGCAACTAAATTAAAGTGGGAGCTTGAATTATAGTGGCAAATATGCTACCATCCTAATATATTGAAGAAAAGTCAGGTGCATACCAGTGTCACAGATAGAGAAACTAAAAGCAAAGTTTTACAGCAAACCTGTTCGCAATGATATGACCTATGATGAGATTAGAGTACTTGCTGAAAGTTATGGGTGTACTGTTATTCCCGGTGGAAAACATCCCATGAAAGTAGTTGATAAGCTCAGCGGGACCGTCATTCCAATTCCTAAGCATGGAAAATGTGTCAAGGAGGCTTACATCACTGAATTGAGAAATCTATTTGATATAATAGTGGCAAGAGATAGTTAAGGAGGAATCACTATGCAATTTCCATTCTCTGTGTTTCAGACGCAGGTAGAAGACCATATCTTTTGGATTGCAAAAAGCAGCTCCCTTAATGGCTGTGTTGGTCAAGGTGAAACCCAGGCAGAAGCTATTCACGAACTAGAAGAAAACGAGACGGAGTGGATCTTAACCGCTAAAGAAATCGGTATTCCTATTCCAGCGGTTCCAGTGGAAGATGTTCAAGAATATAGTGGCAAGCTAACACTTCGTATATCTCCAGCAGTTCATAGGAAAGCTTCCATGCTCGCGAAAAAAGAAGGAATAAGTCTAAATCAGTATATTAATGATGCCATTGTCTCGCGTAATAGCGAGCTCACAACCGCTGGGTATATTTCTAAACGTATTATTGATATAGTAAATCAGGTAAGCGGGCATTTCTTCAAATATGAAACAACCAGCAATAGTGAAGCAGTATTAGAGTTCCCGATGGCTCCAAAATGCTTCTATAATTCTGTTGCAATGATGAGTTAAGTGGGGGACCAGTATGGTTAATGTAGATTTAGTCCAGCAAAAAGTTACAGAATTAAACTTGCAAATTGATTTCGATCCAGAGACGCAAAAAAGTCTAGATATAGGCGTAAATTCTCCTTTCAGCATCCAATATTCAGAAGACTGTAAGCACTGTATCGCAACCTTAGAACAAAAAATCTCTTCAAAAGAAAATCCAAGTCAATTTTCTATGTTTGTAAAGATTCAAGGCTTTTTTGATTGTGATGAAATTACAAGCGATGAAATGAAGAAAGAAATTCACGTTGCATGCTACTATCGACTTTTTCCATATGCGCAGTCTATTATTGCCAATATGAGTGTGATGGCTGGCCTCCCACCGTTAATGATAAAACCTGTGAATTTATCTATTGATGATGTGGTTTTAAACACTGACAAGTAATAGCTTACTTTTAAAACAGGTAGAGGAAGCCCCTTTCAGCAAGAGGGCTTCCTCTACCTGTTTATGTAATTCTCTTCGCCATCTTGATGATCAGCATCCGGACACTGGCGTCCGTGTACTCCAGCGCCTTCCACCGGTCGGGGCTGTCGATCACCCCAGCGGCCGCCAGGACGTCCACAGCGGCCTCCAGCTCTGTGTCCCGGCCCTGGGACACCTCCCCGCCGCAGAGGGCCAGGAATGCCTCCCAGGCGCCCGCCGTGGCCCGGATGGTCTTGGGGCAGTCCTTCCCATTCCACCGGTTATGCTGCACCACGTTGGCCAGGGGGATGCCGTGCCGTTGCATCAGCAGCCGCACCAGCGCCGCCGCATTGTCCCTAGCCTGGTCAAAATCCCCGTCCTGGTTGACGCAGATCTCGATACCGATGCTCTTAGCATTGCCCGGGCCGCTGCCGCCGTCGCCGGCGTGGTAGGCCCGCTCGTCATCCGGCAGGTGCTGGTAGATCGAATGATCGTCCACCGTGTAGTGGTAGGAAATCTTCTTCCCCGCCGCATCGTCGCCTTTGAGCCAGCTGGCGTGGGCGGCTGCGTTGGCGCCCTTGGCAAAGTTGCCGGTCTCATGGATGGTGATGTAGGTGTCCGGATTGCTGCCGCCCGGGCGATTGGATCTTCCCCAGGGGATCAGGTCCTGAATGATAGTCAGGCCATTGTCCGTCACGCCCGTCTGGGATCCCTCTACGGGCTTCACATAGGCCATGGACACCCAGCCCTTGTCCGTCTGTCCCCAGCCGTCCTGGACGGCCAGGATGGCCACCACGGCGCCGTAGGCGTAGCCGCCCACCTTGTCGTGCTCCGTCCCTGGGCCGCTGCGGATATTGAGACCGCTCTCTGCTGTCACCACATAGTCCCCAGCGGTGTCCGAATCGGACACATCTGCCTTGAGGTGCACCACGATGTAGAACGGGATTACCCGGTCGGCATCGCCCACAAAGCCCGTGCCAGTCCGGTCCCGGTAGCACACGGAGCCGCCGCCGTCCAGCATGATGGCTGCGTCCCATCCGGCGGCCACCAGCACATCCCGAAGATCCTCCGGCGTGTATGCCGTCTGGGTGACGATGTAGGCGAGACGCCCCTCCTTGCTGCCGATGGCCTGCCGAGGCCGCTCTCCACTCATATCCGGCTGGTAGTGGAGCTTCTCCACCGGCTCCCCGCCCACGATCAGATGGACGCACTCAATGTGGTTGTCCTTGTCGCTGGGCAGCAGCTGGCAGCCATAGTCCTGGGCGTCATCGCTCCAGGCCATGCCCCACGCCTGATAGTCCGGAGCGCAGTAGGTGACGCCGTCCCCCCGCAGATGGCAGCAGGCCTGCAGGTTGCTCAAAAAGATGGGGCCGCCGAAGATAAAGCTGCCGCCGGTCTCCGCCAGGATCTTGTCCAGGTCCCGCTCCGTGTAGCCCTTGGTGTTGTGATAGATCTGGATCCGCCGGATCTCCGCCAGCGGATACGTTGCCGCAAATTGCATCGCTATCCTCCTTTTTGCAAAGAGCCGGAAGCCCAGAGGCCTCCGGCTCTTGATATGTCTCAGTTCTCAACGGTGCTGGCCAGCACAGAGCGGATGTGATAGCCAAACTGGTTGTAGTCGCTCAGGTACTTGCCGTTGGGCACGCCCACCTGGCCCGCCAAGTCGGGCCGCTTCCGGGTGTCGGGACCGTCCTGGGCAGGGGGCGTATAGGGCTGGTTGTCCTGACCTTCATAATGGACCAGCGTCTCGCCGTCCTTCTCCACCCAGTACTTCTCACCGGCGATGTGGAAGTAGTAGTTTCCAGGATTCCAGCCCTCAGAGGACCAACCTGCAGGCAGCTCAAATGCTTTGAACTCCAGCTTCCCCTGGATGACCCGGGCCTTGTAGACGCCGATGCCGTCGTCCATCAGGCCCATGCCGTCCGGCTGATCGCCGCCCACGGCCTCCAGGAGCTCCTTGGGCGTGAACATGTGCTTGGTGGGATTCAGGTTGAGTCCAATGCCGTTGATCTTCATCTGCTGATTGGCCTCGTCCACGCTGATCTCACCGATAGTCAGATTGTGAAAAATCTTGTCCATGATCTCTCTGGGATTCTTGACTTCGCTCATTTGATGTACTCCTTTCATTCGTCCATATGTTCTGTATCTCCGCTGCCGTCACCGGCAGATACGGCCTGTTCCTCCCCGCCGGTGAGCTTGTCCCCGGCGGTGTCCACAGCGTTTTTGCTGATCTCCAGAATGCGGGTAAGCCATCCGGGTACCGGAGCGCCGAAGGTCACAGCGTGCTCCGCAAGGCTGCCCAGCTCTCCGATCACATACCACACAATCACCAGTGGGCCCAGAAGTACCGAATACGTAAACGGCAGCGTGATGCCCGGGATATTGGCAATGATCGTCCCGATGAGCCAGTCCGCCACCAGAGCGATCGCCACCACCAGGATCATCCCGCCCTTGTGCCAGGCACCCTCCCGCATCTTGGAGCTGGCCCAGCGCCCCTCCTTGGCGGCCGCTGCGCTGCCGATCAGCCAGTCCGAGAGCATCAGCAGCACCCAGGCCACCACCAGCCAGCCGAACCATCCCCAGACGGCGGTCAGGGCCGCCAGCACCGCCGAGATCCCCGCTTTGATACCCAGTAACGTCATGTCATCCATATGTCTTTCCTTTCCCCGGCTCTCCGCCGGTCACATCAATCTGTACTTCGGCCGCTGCCCGCCCTCCACGGACCAGCGCAGCCAGTCAAATGCAGGGATAAATACCAGGCACAAAAACCACCACACCGCCGCAAACTGCGGACATACCTGGCCCCACAGATTGAACGGCAGATGGGAATAGTCCCAAATGTCCAGGCCCAACCAGATATTGAGGATTACCCCCGCAACCAGCTCCACGGCGGTCACCAGCAGCGCGCAGGCCAGGGCCTGGAGCCATAGGGGAACTTCCCAGGGCAGCTGCTCGCCGCAGCGTTCCACCGGGATCGTCAGGATCACAGCCAGCACCAGCATGGTCCAGCTGATCTGTTCCGGCTCTCCCCGCAGGGTCTTGAAGACCACTTCCAACAGGAAATACACGGTCCCTCCCCAGCTCCACAGGAGCATGGAGAGCACCCTTTGTCCGGTTTTGGTCATGCAGATACCTCCTCACTCACACTGTCATAGTCCACCACAATGGCCTCCAGCTCCTCTTGGGTGGCAGCGTTGCGCATGGACACTTCCTGGTGCTGCTGGTAGCTCACCAGGGCCGTCACCCGGGCATCAATGGCAAAGGCCAGAGCTGTCAGGTCAGCCAGTTCCCAGGACTTGCAGACTTCACCGGTGCTGTTCCAGGTGAGGTCATAGGTATTCCCGGCGGACTTGGCCATGGTGGCTGCCATCAGCTTACCCATCAACTGGGCCTGCTTTTCCGCAGTGATAGAGTAATATTCCCCATCCGTCCATTGCAGCGGGTGGGCAGCAAGGTAGTCAGCGAGGTCCGCTTTGGACTGCAAAATTTTCTCCGCTTTCAGGGTATCCAGCGGGATGTAGTAGTCCCCGATCCATGCGTCCTCAGGGAGCGGCATGCCGCCGTAGTCTGCAGGCTCTGACCCGTCAGGGATGACGATGATGTTGGTAATCACGTTATTTTCAACGATCGCAATGTTCATCTCACACCGCCTTTTTGAATGCCACCAGACCCGGGCCGCCGTCACCAGCTTTATTTGTTCCCGTTACTTGAGAACCAATAAACATTGCAAGGCCTCCGCCACCGCTGGCGTTTTTTGCATTTGGAACAGTATAACTACTACTCGAATTGTAGTAGGCATAACCATCTGTTCCTCCTCCAACACCGGCTTCGCCCCTATATGCAGTGTAGTTGCCAACCCAAGCACCCCCTCCTCCACTTGCGACGCGCTCAGTTGCAGATTTTCCAAATAGCCGCTGGCCATCCTCGCCACTATTGTTTCTATCCGCCCCAGCACCACCTGCAGATCCTCCATCTGTATTTTGGCTGGTACCTCCTCTTCCCCCTGCTCCTCCTGATGCAGAGTAGACTTCTTCGTCAATGCGTACGGTAGTTGTTCCGCCCCTTTGGCCACTCGATCCACCGGTAGGGCTTACCTTTCCGCCAGGTCCTGCAGCCCCGATTGATACACGAATCAGCTTTCCAGGGGTGTTTATGGCGTTTTCCAGAGTAGCGTAACCTCCAGCTCCCCCCTGAGCACTCACACCATCAGTGCTGGGGGAATAACCAACACTTACGCAACCACCCCCACCAGCGCCACGAATATCCAGTTTGATGGGGTATAGATACCGGGCGATATAGAAATTTTTTGAAGCTGTGATTTTATAGGTGTACGTATTTGCTCTGCGTGCAGCGGTGTTGAGTGTTAAATCACGCACACCGCTGATCTCAACAGACTGGTTGGCAGTTTCCACGGTAAATCCCATAGGATAAACCAGATAAAGCGTATGCTGACCTCCATTTGTGGAAATGGTGATTTTACCGTCCTCGTCAGTTCGCGGATCGGTCCCAACCACCGGCGGACTGTCCAGCTTCACCGTGACATCAGGAATGGGAGCGCCTGTCGTGTCCAGGACAGACAAGTTCAGCGTCGCTACCCGGCCATAGGCCACATCAGCCAGCATCTTCAATGCCGCATTGACCGTCCGATCAGCGGCGTCGCCCCAGATCGCTTCCTCCGTTACGTCGTCCATAAGGTTGGCTTTGCTGAGGTAGGTGGGGAGCTGAGCCCAGCCTTCCTCATTGATAATGATATCCGACGGGATACCAACGCCAGCGGCCAAGGCTACCAGTTCTTCGTATGTCGCCGGTAAATTAGCCCGGATGAGCCGGGATTTCATTTCTTCTGAAATAATGCCGTTTGTCACAGGTAATCACCTCCGCATGCTGTGGCCCCGCAAGGGACGTAGGTTTGTTTCATGATCTGGATGGCATACTCAATAGCCAGCAGAATTTTTTCGATGTCGTTCGCTGCTTCAACGGAAAACATGTCTCTCAGGCCGGGAACATCCGGGGACTGGTTTGCGATTGCGGAACGGAGAGAACGTACGTTCTCCAAATATTGGGTCAGCTGGGGCAAGGTTGGACTGTCGAATTCATACCAAGTGTATGGATCATTCTCTTCCTCTCCATCAGAAGATTCTTCTGTATCAATTACCGGTCCTGCATAAAAGGACCCAGACCCGGAATTACCATAAAATTCCCCCGTGGACAAATCATATAGCCCGATTTCTCCATCTGTGTTTTGACAGGGTACATATTCTCTTAGAAGTTGATCTTCTGACCCTGAAATCCTACATGAGTACAAAATAAACGTTCCATTTGTACTTTCCTCATTTGCTGTATTGACTGCAAAAAGATAAAGTGTATACAAACATTCCCCAGATGCCACTGAATTTGTCAGTGTATAGGAATTACCTGAGGCTATTTTTGTTACATTTTTATTTCGTACTATGCTGAAATCCCCACGAATTGAGCCACCTGTTTGCACAGCAGATCCAAAATAGTCACTTCTGAATGAATTTCCAGAAAGAGCAAATAAACAGTTCGATGTGGGATCTCCACTATTTTTTTCTGACCTAGCTCCAAAAAACACAAAGGTATCAGAGTATTCACCAATATATCCATCCATTTCAATTTTTGAGTTGGATGTAGGTATAATACCTGTATCAATGTGTTGTTGTCCCGTGCTCCCAATATAAAGTAGCTCTTGATACCCTTTTGGGAGCCGGGCTTCTGGTTTATGAGTTGAAGCACCGATGAAAGAACCAGTTCCACTATTCCCGAAAAATGTTTGAGTCACGATATCAAATAGACCAATTTCATTATCCGGGTTCTGGCAAGGCTTGAGATCATACAAAAGTGCTTCGCCGTCATAGATTTTGCAAGAATACAATACATAGGATGATAGTTGAGTATAAGACCCCCCTGTATTTCCGCAGAAGATGCCCATAGGATACTTGCACGTAAATGTTGCAGCCCCAGAGTAAAAAGATTGACCCAAGATTTTAGTCTTGTTCTGGTCTTTATCAATGACTGTTCTAATGTCTGGATTCATGCCCGTTGTTACTTTTGATCCCCCGAAATCTGTTCGTAAACTGTTCGTGTCACTCGCATGAAGAATTAAGAACAGATCGGAAGAACTTGTAGATGTACGGCTGCCGAACAAGATCGTATTGTTTGTGCTTTTGGGTAGATAATCTAAAACTACCCTTGTATTTTGATTTGGATAATAAGGAATCTTGATGTATTGAGTCCCCGTTGACTCAATGGATTCCAGTTCTGTGTAGCCATCCGGGAAATCGGAAGAACTACCCGGATGCACTTTTACAGGCTGATACCCAGTCTTATGACCAGTTTCAGAAAGAAGCTGGTTTACTGCATCCATGGCGGCTGTGACACGGTTCAAATCGGTATAGTCATAGACCCCTTTCAGCGCGGCGGCATTCCACTCTGCCAGCTCCTCTTCCGTGGCGGTGCCATTTGTGATCCTGCCCATCAGCGCCCGGGCATAGTCCGCATCGGATTTCTTGCGGTCTGTGATCAAGGTTGAAAAATCAAAACTCATATCATGCCTCCGGCTTATCCCACCAGACCAAAACGAATCCGTTCGCGCCTTTGCTGGGGATCTTGCCCTTACCTGGTTCTTTGAGAACTCTCCAGTATGTGTAATAGATCTTGCGTCCGGACCCCGGGATGATCAGGCTGGCCTTGTTCCATTCTCCAATACCGGGCTCCCCGCCGGCGCCTCCTGCAGCGCCGTCGGAGGACCCGTCCACGGGGGCCTTGACGCCGGTTCTGCCGTAGACAGCGCCGTTTCGGATGTCCGTATATCCGTTGGCAAAAACCTGTCCATTGGCACTGGAATAAGCCCCGAAGGTGGTCTCCCCTCCCATGCTGCCAGAGATGCCGTAAGTCTCCGACGGTGCGCCGCCCTCCCCGATGTGGACGTCGAAGATCTGCTGGGGATTGATGGGGATGGCGCCGTACCAGATCTTCCCCCCAACACCGTCGTCACCCTTCTGGCCGTAATCGGCGTTGTAGGTTCCGCCGCTCATGGAGCCTGTGTCCACGTTGATGGAGGGCCGGTCCCCCTGAGATAGGCTTCCGTCCTGGCCCCGCATGCCGCCCTGGGCTCCCTGGCCAACAGCAAGGAACAGCTGCTCCACGCCGGGCGGGGCCTGCCACTGGCCGCTCTGGGTGATAACGGCGCAGTTTTCGAAGAGATAGCTGCCGTCCGCCTGGATGGCCTTCACCTGGGCTCCCTGCAGCACGCCGTCCCGGATGGGGAAACTCTGCATCATGCGCCGGGCGGTGGCCGCGGTACTTTCGTCCAGCCACATGACGTCCACGTCTCCGATCTCGCTGCTGGGATCTCCCCGGCCGTTGGTTTCAAAGATGTTTCCGCCGTAGCAACTGAGGATCTGCCGGGCCGCTGCCAGGGCCTGGGCCTGGGTGTGGATGAAGGGGTTGGAGATGCTCACGGTGTCCTCGCTGCTGGCGGAGTTGCCGGAGACCACATACTCCGTCTTGTTCGTGTCCGCCAGGGTGAAGATCAGCGCCGCGATGGACTTGTTGGCTTTCATAGTTGGGTAGGCGGTGAGGTTGTCCAGCGTCACCTTGTTGCCCTGGTCCCACAGCGGCTCTGCCATCAGATTGCCGTTCTCGGCATCCGCCCGGGGCCAAGTACCGGTAGCCATGCAGGCCCAGCGGAGGATGTCGCCGCACTTCTTGCCGGAAACGTCCTCAATACTATTGGCCGTGACCGGGAGATTTGCATAGTTTTGGTCAACATGGTAGCGATTTTTGAAATTTTCTCCCAGCTGGGCCACCACGGAGGCAAACCAGCCAGCCAGGGTAGTAGGCAGCGGAGAGGGCGGCAGATAAGTTCGGTTCGCCACAAGGCCTACGATATCCACCAGGCTCCAGGAGATATAGGGATCGTTGGTGGAGGTCTTCCAGCCGTCTCCGGCCTGGTAGAAGACCCCCAGCTTCACCCGCTCATAGGCGCCGGAGGGCAGCCGCACGCCGATATAGGGTTCGATTCCCTGCCGGTCTTCGATGGAGGCAAAGAGAGAGTCTTTTTTCCGGGGCTCAAAGCGCCGGGACTGGTTGTCCAGGGTGATCTCCATGGTGCCGTATGGCAGGGTCAGGCAGGAGAAATCCCCGTTATGTACGCAATTAAAGCTCACCAGGACCCGGCCGCTCCAGCGCTCAAAGACGCCGGGGATCAATTCCAGCAGCCGCAGCCGGCGGCCGGGCAGGCTCCACCGGGTCACCGTCAGCCGGATGTCTGTGGGGGTGTAGACGGTAAATCCGTCAAAGGCCAGCTCTGTGGCCGTGTTGCCGGTGACGGTCTTGGTGTAGAACACCTGCCCTCCGCTGAGCACCTCCACGGTAAAGTCCTTGGGGACGCCGTCCACCGGGTCTGAGGAAAAGAACAGGCTGAAAGCCTGCAGCACGTCCACCTTGGCAATGGGCTGCACCAGATAGGCCACCGGAGAAAACGTCCCATCGTCTCTGGAGCGATTGTCGTTGACTGCTCCCATGGGCTCCGGCACCTGGTAGTCATCTGGGAAGATGGCCCCCCGGCCGTCCAGCAGCCAGCGCCCCCGCTCCAGCGTTTCGTACCGGGGCGGCGCGGAGAAGACCTTGTCGCGGATGGTCTCCGGCTGGCTCCAGGGCGCCTGGCTGTCCATGGTGACTTCCCCGTACTCCATGTCCGGATCCGAGATGTTCACCGTGGCCAGGATCTCGATGCGTCGGGGACTTCCCACGATGGCCGCCTGGTATTCCGCGCTGGTTTGGATCATGCCGCTCTCCTCCTCTCCGGTGTCCGAATCGGACACAACTCAGTCATGGGGTTCTTCCTCCCGGATGGTAAAGGCCAGGTTGTGCCACACAGCCTTCCCATCCACCTCAAAGGCAAAGGTAGGCTGGGTGATGCTCTCCACCAGGAAGGTGGAAGTCACCGGCTCGTCGCTGCTGTCCGGCAGCACGGTGGCCGGGAACGGCGCCCCGGACCGCAGCACAGCGAGTACCTTCCGCAGCGTCTCATTGCCCATGGTGTCAAATTGGTAGGATGCCTTCCAGATCTTGCCCCGGCTCTCGATGACTCGGCGGCCGGAGATCATGTCCACCTGGACGGAGAGGTCTTCCTCCCAGCAGGCGTACCGGTCGTGGGAGGTTCTGGGCAGCAGGATGCCGTTTAAAACCAGTTGATTGATCATCTGTCGTCCATCACCTCCGGAATCTCTTTCTCAACCGCTCGAAGATTGTGAATAGACTGTCGGTAAAACTCTTTTTCCCCGACATAAACGTGCAAATCAATCACTTGCTTTCCGCCGCCGAGGCTTCTCATGGTGCCCAGGGCGTTTACCGCCGAGGCTGTCACCGTGCGCAGATCCGCAGCCGTGACGGCAGCAACGGGCTGTGCAGCGCCTTGCATCGACCGCCAGACGTCAGCCTCCTGAGCATTAAGCACAGTCTCATTCCGGTGGAGCTCCGCTACATATCCGTCATAGGGAACGCGCCAAAGGCCGCCGGCATGGCTGCCGTCCACGCTTGTACGACTACCGCCAATCCCCGTCCCATCGTAGGAAGCCAGCTCCTGCTTGGCGTCGATCACTTCCTGGATCTTTTCCAACAGTTTCTCATAGGCCAGTTGCTCCTGCAGCAGGGTCTTCTGGTATTCCAGAGACTCTGCGTTATTTTCGCCGTACTGCTCCGCCACAGCCTGATACGCTTCCTTGGCAGCTTCCACAATTCCCGCCTGATCCACCTGCTGCTGATTCAGGAATTCCAGCTGTTTGGCATACTTCTCTTCCTCGGTAGCAGCCTTGCCGTCTGTCATCTCCCACAGCTGGTATTGGAGATCGCTCACATCCTGCCGTACAGAAAGAGCGTCGGCGAATGCATCAAAGCGATCCTCCACTTCCTTCACAAGGTCTTCCACGGTCTCCATGACCTCACCTTTGCCGTTTTCCATGCCCAGGGCCAGGCCTTCCATCATATATTCTCCGATGCTTTGAAACACCTTGGAAGGTGAGGCAATTTTCAGATTTTTCTTAGCGGTAGCTTCAATATCAGATGTGACTTGCTCCACATCATCCATCAGCGCATCTTCCCGGTTTTTCATACCCGTCTGAACGCCTCGGACAATGTTTTCACCTGCATTTTCGCCGATTTCACTTGACTCCACGCCAAAAAATGCATCGACACTATCCCAGAAGTTATCCCATCCTTTCTCAAGTTTGGGCTGCGTATTCTCCCACCAGGTCCCCAGATCCTGAAAGGCTCCGCTGACGCCATCAATGCAGTCAGCAAGAAAGTTGAATCCTGCAGTCCCAAGATCTGTCAGGGCATCCTTAAATGGGCTCAGCTTTTCCCCCAGATTCGCCTGGGCCTCCTCAAAAGCCGCCTGGGACTCATTGGCAGCAATGATGTCGTCGTTGGTGTCGATCCAGGCCTGTCCGGCATCCGCCAGCCCCTGTTTTGCGAGCGTCTGAAGGACAAGGTCTGCCCGCTCTGCATCCGTGCTACATTGGGATAGCGCAAGGTTGAAATAATCCTCTGCGGTCTTTGCGTTCTCCACGGATTCATTCCATTCCTTATTAGCTTCGGTGGACTCCCGCATCTTAACGCCGAAGGTCTCGCCTTCTTGACTTCCCCAATTCAATACATCGGCTAAAACGCCGGTGACCTCGCCGCAGCGAATAGACTCGTTGATGGCCTCCCCCAACCCGTCGATAGGGATGGAGTCTCCGTATTTGGCCCACGCGCCGATAACAGAGTCCGTAATGGCCATCAAGTCTTCCTGACTCAGGCCAATGGCTTGCAGGTTGGCCACAGTAGTCGCCGCCGTCTGATTATCACCCAACACGGAATACAGTCGTTCATAGGTCTGGGCCGTCTCCTCAGCAGAGTATCCAGCAGCTTGGGAAGACACTTCCAACGTCCCCATGATTTTGCGGTATTCCGCCGAGGCGTCTACGACCTGCGTGACGGCTCCTGTCACCGCTTGCACACCGGCCACGGCGGCTCCGCCAAGCAGCGCCCCCTTGATTGACCCCAGCTTTCCAACGACGTCATCAATGCCGGAAAACGGCGATCCAATGTCGGCGTCCGCCGCCTCCCGCACTTCCCGGCCGTACTCGTCGATGGAATCGGCGCACCGGTCGGCGCTGCGCTTGGCCTCATCCAGATAGCGCTCGTTATCCTGGATCTCACTGTTAAGGTTGGCTAGAGCGGCTCTGGCGTAGTTCAACTGCCGCTTATAGGCATCCGTCCGGCTGTCCGCTTCTCCATAGGCCTCAGAGGCGTCCTCCACAGCCCGCTCCAGCGCCCGGACCTTCTCCGCCTGCTGGTCATATTCCCGGCGCAGGAGCTGTCCCTTGGCGGTCAGGGCTTCCATGCTGTTGGCATTTCCCTTGAACTCCGCCGTGGCCAGTGCCATCTCTGATTTCAGATTCTTCAGCTCGGAGTTCACAGAGGACATCTGCTTTTTAAATTCCTGCTCCCCATCCAGTTTGATGGACGTGGAGATGGTCCTTACCGCCATGGGTCAATCCTCCTTCCGCTTGAGCCGCCCCCGCTGGATCTCCAGCTCAACAAGATCCGCCAGCTGTCCCGGCGTCAGCAGCTGCACCGCCCGCAGATCCAGGCCCAGAACCTGCGTAGCCGTGTCCAGATACTCCGTGCGGCTCTGCCGGCTGCCGTTTTTTTTTGCAGCTCCAGAAGCCCCAGATCCTCATATTCCCGCTTGGGCGGGTGCTCCATGGAAAACCCCAGCCGAGCCGCCTCGCAGATGGCCCGCCGGGCCCTCGGCACATCCAGGACCCCCAGCAGCGCCGCCAGCTGTCCCATAGAGGGGATGTCCTCCGGCGTGTGGCCCAGCTGCCGCCGGGCAAGCTCACCCTGTTCAGCGAGCTTGTACAAAAGCCAGCAGGTGGCCAGGAAGGACTTCCGGCTCTCGCCGGCAACCACATCCGGGATCTCCTGCTCCGCGCCGTATTTATCGTAGAAATCGAACAGCGCCGCGCCGTTCAAAAAGAGGTGCAGCACCTGTTCGTTGAATGCAAAATCAACCGTTTTCAACATGTCTTTTCTCCCTGTGAAAAAGGCGGGGCACGGGGCCCCGCCGCTTACGCGCCGGCCGCCTTGATCTTCTCGTTGACCCAGCTGACCGCTTCTGCCTCTGTGGTGAAATCCTTGCTCTTGATCTGCCAGTCTCCGCTGTTGCAGGCAGACGCCAGGAAACGGATCTTGGAATTTGCCAGGGTGATAGATTCTCCCTTGGTGGAATACTCCTCACCCTGGATGGTGGCCTTGACTTTCGGGTAATAGATCCCCTGGTAGACCTTTACGTTGCCCTCCAGCATCTTTTTGATGTAAAAGGCAAGTCCGCCGTAAGGCGGTTTATCTTCCTTGCCGAAGTGAAGATCCTGTCCCTCTTCCGCTTCCAGCGTTGCGCCGAAGATGGCAGAGGCCACAGCATTGGATAGTTCGTTGACCTCCACATCGATACCTGCCTCTTTAAATTCCACTACATGGACTTTCAAGGCGTCGTCGCCATATCCCTTGGCCTCATTAAACGTGGGACTGTCTGTCACCTTGTTCAGCGCGTCCAGATTCATGGGGGTGCCGTACTTGGGCAGCGCCCCGGCAGGCTCCGGATCACTCTCGGCGAAAGGCGCCCACTGCAGCATTTTTGCTCCGTATTTCATAGTAAATCCTCCAGACTTAAAGATTTAGGGATTTCAGCCATCGGTCGTAGACGGCTTGGCCTACTGCTTCCATAGTTTTTTCGGATAGCTTTACTGCATCTGTCCAAAAAGGTCGTGCCGTTTGATGACGTGTTCCATAATTATTTAAGAATGCAATTTCCGAATTTTTCACCGTTGTTCCGCCACGTTTTCGACTGCCAGATGCATAAACCCGAATTTCTCTGTCATTTTTATGAATGCGAACTTTACCTTTTTTTATAGCCTTAAGCATCCTGCCGGATCCAGGGGCCATTACACCATAGCCTTGTCCACGCTCCCTGATCTCTTCAACCAGGATATCCGCTTCAGCATTCAAAACGTCATCCTGCACGTCTTCCGGCAGTTCTGCTACCTGCTGAAGACTCAGCATCAGAGCATCCAGCCCGGATACATCAAATTCAGCCATTGAGACCGCTCACCCCTTCAAATTCCAGCACATAGTGACGGCCATCCAGATCACTGGCATCTTCCAGGGACGGGTAAGTGAAGTCCGCATCCGCCACCGCACGCTGCAGCTGTCGCACGGTTGGCAGCGGATTTCCCATGAGGGGGCAGAAGTAGTGCAGCTGCAGCAGGTACCGAACCGATTGCGGGGCGTTGTCTCCGAAGCCTTCCGGCAGCTCCGTGGCATTATAGGTGCAGTACGCTTCCGCATCTCCACCGTAGACCGCCGGCTCGCATACCGGCACGATGGGGAGAACCGTCGCCACCAGCCGGGCATAGACGGAGGGCTCAGCTGCGGTCGTTGCTTTCCCAGACGCCCCAGAGCTCCAGGTACTGCCGACCTGCGTAGTCGTTGACATACTCGATCTGCCACTCCTTCCCGCCGTACTCCACAAACATCTTCCGGTCAATAGTGGTACTGGTCCATCGGATCAGAAACCGGGCTTTCATCTGGCCGAAGTCCGCATTGGCTCGGACCAGTTCCGTTCCGCTGGTGATGGTCACTCTGGCCCAGCAGCGGTACACTTCCTGCGGTTCACCGACGGGGAAACCTTCCCCGTCGGTGTTTGCTGTCCGCTGCAGGATCCGGATCCGGTGCCGCAGCTCCCCGGCCTGGATGGGATTCATGGGATCACCTCCGCCGTGTCCGATTCGGACACCGCCGGCTCCGTCAGCTTCAGCTGGACGATCATCCGGCGCAGCTGGGGATTATCGCTGACGCTACCCTCTGTCTGTACGCCCCGCCGGTCGTAACTGTCCAGCACCAGGGCGTTGATGCAAAGATCATACTGGGCCCGCCGGGGCGTTCCCGCCTCGGGCTCCGAGACCCCAGCCTGCTCCATATAACTCACCGCCGCTTCGTAGAGCCCCTGGAGGAGGAGCTCCTCCCCCTCCTCCAGGGCATCGATGCGGCAATAGGCCATCAGGCGGCTTTTCGCCGCATCATCCCATGCCATAATGCATCAGCCTTCGCCGATAGAGCCCACGACAAAGCCCTTGTCCACGATCAGGTTGCCGCCCACAAAGACGTCGCCCAGGATCGCGTACATACGCTCCACGGCCTTGACGGACTCGTCAATGCGGATGGAGTAATCGCCGAACAGGCCCACCTCAAAGTTCATGGGATCGCCGTACAGGATCTTGGTGTCGCCCACGGCCTTCACCAGGTCATAGGGCAGCACCACGCCGCCGTCCCGGATCACGCCGGAGTTGGGGTTGGTGGCGTCGGGAGTGATCTCCAGCAGACGGCGCTTTTCGTTGGTGCCCCGCAGCGCGCCCAGAGCCTTGAGGTTGGTCTTGGTCAGCAGCAGCCGGGCGCCGGCGCCCATGGCCTCGTCGGAGCCGTAGGCAAAATACAGGGCGTCCAGGGTGTTCACGTCAATGGCGCTGCCCAGAGTTGCCTCGGCAAAGATGTTAGCCGCAGCCTTGTTCTTGGCGTTGGTGATGCCGTAGAAGGTGGGGGTGGACGGCTCGTCACCGTTGACGATCAGCTCCGCCAGATTCCGGCGCAGGGCACGCATGGCCATGCCGTAGATCTTGTCATAGCAGCTGGCGGGAGACAGCCGGGAGATGTTGCGGTCCACGTAGCTGGTGACGCTCAGCTCATAGGGCTTGATCTCCGCAATGCCAAAGGTGGGGTCAGTGGAGGCGCTGCGGGCGGTGCCAGCCGTGGTGGCGATCTTGCCGCCCTTGGCATCCAGCTCCGTGATGACATAGGGCTCCTGGAAAGCTCCCATACCGGTCATGTCCATCACGCGGACCCGATCCACGATGGAGGGAACCACATTGCCCACAGGATCGTGGATGGTGGATCCGGCGCCGGTGGGCTCCACGATGGTTCCGGTGGCCAGGGTAATCTGGTTCAACGCCCGGCGGACCTCCGTGGCATTGAAGGTCACACTGTCACCCCGCATCAGCGCGGTGACGCGCTCGTGCGCCAGGTCCTCCAGCTCAGAGCCACTGGGGCCGGGGACAGACATCATCTGTCGGTCCTGCTCCGCCACCAGATCCTGGATGCGCTGAATCTCGCTATTGAGGTTGGTGATCTGCTCCATGTAGCTCTGGTAGTCCGCCTGGTTATTGGCTGTCAGAGCAGCCTCAGCCTTGGCCAACAGGCTGGCACGCTGTTTGATGAGATCGTAGAGCTTCTTCTTCATTGTTCTGTTCCTCCATTCAAAATCTGTTTTGTTCCAGAGTAAGACGTGCGGAATCCCGCCAGTCTGCCAGGGTGTGTTCAGGAGCCTTACGAAGATCCGCCTCCGGATTTGCCCGGGCATAGGCGGCCCGCAGAGCGGCGATGTCCGGAAGGCCGAAGGCATTGACCAGGCTGCTGGGACCGGGCATGCCCTCATCCTGTCCCAGGATTTCGTCCACCAGGCCGTGTTCCAGGGCATCCTGGGCGCTGAGCCAGGTCTCAGAGCTCATCATCCGACGCAGTTCCGCCCGTTCAGTCTTGCCCTTGGCTTTCAGCTCATAGGCATTGAGGATGGCCTCCCGGGTGGCATCCAGCATCCCGATGGAGCGCTGGTGCTCGGTGCGGTCTCCGCTGGTACTGGTGCTGGGCAGGTGCATCATCATCTGGGCCACCGGGGAGATGGCCACGCGGTCGCATCCCAGGCACAGATAGCTGGCCGCACTGGCCGCCAGGCTCTGGATCTCTGCCCGGGTGGGGATGGAGCAGCCGCGCAGGATGCTGTACATCTCGCTGCCGGCAAAGACCGATCCGCCAGGGCTGTTGATCTCCAGCACCAGATCCTCCCCGGCAGGATTCTGTGCAATGGCATCACGGACCTGCTCCGGAGAAAAAGCCCGGTACCCAAACCACTCGTAAATCCACCGGTCATCGTCCGAGGAGACGATGCCGTTCAACGTTACTCTCATGTCGATCCTCCGTTCCGATTGATACTCAGGTCCACCCACTTGGAGAGGGGCACATAATTGAGAGAGGCCAGGCGCTCGTCTCCGCCCTCCACATCTGGCATATCTTCAAGCCGGTTGATGTCGTTGACGGAAAACACGCCGATCTCTCGCATATTCTTGTACCAGGAGCTGCGGGCGGCATTGTCACCCCGCAGCTCTGCCATCATGTTGATCCGCAGCTCCAACCCATCCGAGATCTCACTGGAAAAGAGCAGCTTGTAGGTCTGTTCCTCCTCGTACTGGGTCACGATAGGGTGCAGTGTAGAGACCACGTACTCAATGGCGTTCTGCTCGTTGGAGCTGTAGGCCTGCTTGCCCTCCTGGAGCTTGTAAAGGGGGATTCCGAAATACCGGGCAATGTCTCGGATTGCTACCTCCTGGCTCTCGATGAACTGGGCGTCCTTGTTGCTCAGACTGACCGCCTGATACTTCAAGCCGTAGTCCAGAATGGCAATCCGGTTGGCGTTGCTGGGACCTGCGTGGATCCGCTCCCATTCCCGGCGCAGCAGGTCCTTGTTGCTGATCTGTTTACCGGGGTCTGTTGGATCCGGCACCATGCCGCCCAGAGGTACATCTGTCTGTAGCACGCCGCCGGGCTGGCCGCCGTTTTCGTAATAGCTCAGATCGTGCATCTGCCGGGCCCTAGCTGCGGCAATAACTTCTGCCGCCCGCTGCAGCACGGAGATGCCGGTGATCCCGTCCCGGGAAGTGCCCTTGTAGTGGCAAACGTCCGCGTGGGAAAGGGTAAACACACTTCCATTGGCAGGGTCCCGGACGTTGTGCCACACATGTCCTGCCGTGTCCCGCCAGGTATACACCAAATCTCCCGGCAGCGGGATCAGTTCCACAATCTCAGCCGTGTAGGGGTCCCGCCGGATCCAGTCATAGCTGTTTCCCCGGGTCAGGCGGCTGGCCTCCAGCAACTTCTTGCGGACGGAGGGCGTCATGGCCTCGTTGGGCCGCACATTGAGCAGCTGCAGCAGCGGAATCTCCACCCGCTCCCGGCTTTTCCGCTCCACGCAGTAGGTGGGGAGCTTTGCCATGGAGTCCGAGAGAATCTCAATGCACCGGTCCACGGCGCTGAGCTTCCGGGCCGCCGTCTCGCTGGTATCTGCCGGTGCCGGAGAGAATCCGGCACCGGTCAAGGTGCTGACGGTCACAGCGTTGCGCGGCTCCCGGGACGGAGACCGGGCCACCGCCTGCAATCCGGATCGAACACTCATGCCTCACCACCTCCCAGGCAGCTGAGGACAGATCCCGCCAGTAGCATCACGCCGGCGGTGATGATCCCAGCCGGAAGATAGATCATTCCGGCGCCCAGGCTCACCAGAGCTGCCCCGGCTGTCATCATAAGCTCCGTGGCGTAGGCCGCCACCCCGTCTTTCAATGCCTTCATGGCGCTCCTTCCTGCGTCCGATTCGGACACCTTACAAACTAAATCCCGGCTGTGCCATGGCCGCCGCCAGATCCGGCTTCTGATTCCGGGCAATCATCCACACTGCGATCACAATGATGGACGCCACCGTGGGGTCGATACGCCCCCTGGACTTATTCTTCAACGGCTTGCAGTTGCCGTTTCCATCCACATAGCAGCGGACGTTGCCGAAGGTCCAGCGGAAGCAAGTGTTGTGGATGTGCAGCAGCTGCTTGCGGGTCATCAGATCGTCCATCTCCTTCATGGCCGGCGACATGTTCTTGAGATCCTGTGGGACCTCAATGACGGGGACAATGGGCTTCAACCGCTGGGTGATGGTCCGGCTGAGATAGGGGTCAAAGCCCACCATCTGGAGGTCAAAAACTTCCGTGGCCCACCGGATCGTGGCCTCTACATCTCCGTAGTCGATGATATCTCCCTCGCACAGCGTCAAGAACCCGGCCCGCTCCCAGTCCCGATAGGGAACGTGGTCCCGACGCTCCGCCTCCTCCACTGTGCCCCCGGGCCGCCAGATGAAGGGCAGCAGCACCGCCACATCCAGCCCCAGCTGGGGCGGAAACAGCAGGACAAAGGCCGTCAGGTCTTTACTGGTGGAGAGGTCTACCCCACCGTAACAGAGCTTGCCGTAGAGGTGCTCCTGCACCCAGGCCTCCCGCTCCGCTTTCTTGCTGGGGCCAAACTGGGTCTTATCATAGAGATTCAGGGAGATCCAGCTGACCGCCTTGACGGAGATCCACTGGTTCAATCGAAGCCAGCGGAATAGCTTCTCCCCTGCCTCGCTGCGCCGGGCCTCCATGGCCTCCAGCCGCAACGTCCGGATCTTCAGGTGCTTGCCCAGGGATGGATTGCAGAGATACCAGAGCTTCTCATCCCAGATATCAATGTCTTTGAGGTCGTCCGGATCATCCCCGAACATAGCCGTCAGACCGTACAGGATGGGCAGCCAGTTGGGAAGATCCCGTTCCAGCAGCTCCACCTGGGCCTGGGCCATGTCCTCATCGGACACGTGCCGCAGGGAAAGGACCTGCCGAGGATCTCCGCCTTCGTCCAGGATCTCGCGCAGCCGCCGGGCGTCCCGGACGCCCACAGCTTTCTCGTGGACCTCCCAGCCGATGGATCCCCGATCCGGGTCATCGCCGGCTGTAGTCAGCACGATCCACACCGGCTGCTTCCGGCCGGCGCCGGCACCGAAAGTCATGATGTCCCACAGATCCCGGTTGGGCTGGGCATGCAACTCGTCAAAGATCACGCAGCTGGGCTTGTAGCCGTGCTTGCTGTACGATTCAGACGAGAGGACAGCCATCACGCCAACGATGACCCACTTGTATCCGCCGTTCCCGGTTCTGACTCGCTGGCGGTATTCCACCCGCTTCCGGGATTCCACAATGTGCAGCTCTCCCCGGGCCACCATCTTGGCTGTCCAGGGGGCAGTGGTCAGCATAAAGACTGCGGCGCTGAAGATAATGCCTGCATTCTCCTTATCCGCCGCGCAGATATAAACTTCCGCGTTCAGCTCTCCATCGGCGAACAGATGGTAGATACCCAGGGCCGCAGCCAGCTCGCTCTTGCCGTTCTTCTTTGGAATCTCCAGATAGAGGTACCAGTACTTTCTCAAGTACTCCCCAGTGTCCTCGTCCGACACCTGACGGCCGTAGAACTCCATGATGGAGGATCTTTGCCAGTCGTACAGCTCAAAGGGGCGGCCGGTATCGGTGGTGGGCAGCCGGGAGATGAACTCACAGACAAATGCACCGGCGGACTCGTCATAATACTCGCTGGAGCGTACCGGCATTTACGTGGCCCCCTCCAGTGCGGCCGCCTGCCGCTGCCGGAGCCGCTGGGTAAACTCGTCCTCACCGGCCGCTGCGGGCGCCTTGGCTGCATTCTGCAGCGCCTGGGGTACCACGATCCGGCACCGGGAAGTAACGGATAGGCCCATGGCCTCCGCGCATTGGCGGACCTGCTTGAAGTAGGTGCCCTGGACGCCGGTCCACTCCCTGGCCAGTTTCTCGTCTCCGGCCCGGATGGCTGCCCCGGCTTTTTTGTCTGCCCGGAGCCACCGCTCCCGGGAGAGGAAGTACTGGCCCAGCACATCCCGGTCCAGCTCCGCATACAATCCGGCGGCCCGCAGGATCTCGCCGATTTCGTGGTACTCTTTGTGAAGCCGCTTGGGCAGCCACATGGGCGGCACGGCCTCCTCCGGAGGAGGAACATGAACTTCCCGGTCCCGGCGCTCATCTTTTTCCGCCTCGGTCAGGTGTTTGCGACCGTTGGCCTCCACCAATTCCGTGGGTTGTCGTCTTCCGGGCATCCCGCCCCCTCCTTCCTGGTGTCAGATTCGGACACCGCTATGCGATGGCCAGTTCCGCCGCCCGCTCTTTCACTCGCCGGCAAGCGGTCTCGTAGATAACTTGGTCTTTTTCAAATCCCATACACCGGCGTCCGGTGTTCAGGCAAGCCACAGCCGTGCTTCCGCTGCCCATGCAGTTATCCACCACAAGTTCCCCGGGGTTGGTATAGGTGCGGATCAGGTACTCCAGCAAAGCCACCGGCTTTTGTGTAGGATGGTACCGTTTCTCTCCCCGGTTGGGATAATGCAGTACAGAGCGCGGGTAATTGGTGTACTGCTGGACACTTTCCCCAGACATGGAACGGTAGACAGAGCTCGTTTTCCCACCCCGCCGGACGATAGGCTTTTCCAGTTTCACCAGGCCCTGGGGATTGTAGGTGGGCTGCCGTTTGTAAAAGACCAGAATCTGCTCGTGAGCACGCAGCGGCTGGCGGTGGCTGTTGGCAAACCCGACCGGGGAATTCTTCTCCCAGATCAGGTCGTAGCGAAACAGCTTCCTCGCGCTGTTGATCAGAGCTGTGGTAAATGGCTGGGCTGCAAACAGCACCAAGGCGCCCTTGGGCTTCACGATCCGCTGGTACTGCTCCCACAGCGGCTCAAAGGGAATCACCGAGTCCCAGGCGCAAGCCGTGGTACCGTACGGAAGATCACACAGCACCAGATCCACTGAGCCTGTCTCCACCCGGGACATGCCCGCCAAACAGTCCCCTTGGAACAGGCGGATTTCTCGCTCAAGTTGTCTATCCATTTCGCTCCTTTCGATGCACACGGTGTGCATTGGTCCCCGCTGGCGGCGTCCGTCTCCGAAAACTCCTGTGGGGAAAAAATCTCGCGTGAAGGGGGGCGTGCGGTCTTGAGCAGGCTCCCCAAAACTTTTTTGCCCCGGGGGAGGGCTTGCAAGGATCCCCCTCCGAGCATCCGCGCAGGTGTAGCCGCATGTGCGTGCGCCCAAAGCTGCCGGCAATCAGGGCCGGTACCGCCGTCGCAATGCAGCACTTTTTCCGCGGATTTCCGCCATAGTCTTGCGGCTATGGCAGGAATGGCATAGGCTTTGCAGATTGCGTCGATCCGTGAACTTCGCCCAGTCGCCTTTGTGCGGCTCTACGTGGTCCACGTCCGTGGCCCTGGTACGGATTCCATGCCGGGCGCATTCCCGGCAAAACGGCTCTTTCAGGAGCTGCGATGGCCGCAGATCATCCAGCCATTCCGGCGTCAGGTACATCCAGTGCCAGGACTTGGCCTCGGCGCTGCGGCGGTCTTTTGGCTTATGGGCTGCGCAGTATCCATCCGGCACCAGGATGCAGCATCCAGGATGCCGACACGGCCTGAGCGGCTTTTGTGCCATCGGGCTATCACCTCCGGGCAAAACAAAAAGCCTGCGCCGACACGTCCCGCAATTTGCGGTTCATGTGGCTCAGGCTCATAGGCTCAGGCTCAAATCGATATCCAGATATTTTTCGCTTTTGCAATGCCGACAGTAAACGTACCCTTGCACCCGGCCTTTGGGAGGCAGGCGCATAAGTCGCATGCTGTGGCAGTCGGGACAGATGACCCATCCGTCCTTTGTGACTAGCTTACCACGTTGCGCTATGCTTTGCAATGCGTTTTCCCCACTTTCTTATAAATGTCCACAAAAACCAACTAGATTACAAGTATTGAAATCTTATTCTAAATATAAAGCACCATTTTTCTTCGGCTCAATCCAGGAGTAGTAATAGTAGCTACCAAACTCATTATTGAAGTTCTGAGGCCCGTCCAGCGAGCTTGCCCACAGTGTATGGCGAGGGTATCGGATCACACCAGATGAATCCTCCCACGTCTCAGGCTCCGGCAGTTTGGAGGTGAGGGTCCTGCTGCAGCTCCACTTGTGCCGCCCCACCGGAAGGAAATACCCGTCTGATGGCTCCTTATTGAAGTACTTCGCAAGCCTCCGGTACCCTCCGTGTTTAAGGAGTACCGGGAAGTCGTCCACAGTCCCTTGCCGCCACAGATAACGGACTTCAGCCGGAGAGAACTCACTGTCTCTCAGGACTAGGTGGACATGATAGCGGCAGTGTTGTGTGCCATACTCGATGGCGTAGACATAGTCAAAGGGTTGTCCGTTGCGCCATCGCTTACACCGCTTGAAAAGATTACTCAATACTCTGCGGACGCCCTTAAAAGTGCGTGGCAGGTGTTCATCGTCAAAAGAGCATTCATAATGGGTCCCCTCAAATCCGAAGAGCGCCAAACTTAACTCTAGGCGATCCACCGAAGTCTGGCACACCGCCGAACGGTATCGCCGTTTGAAGTCTGCCTTTTCGCTCCTGGTATACGGATCATCCAGCGGTGAGAACCTAGGCCGCAATGCTCGGCACTCCTTGACCAATGGGCCCGCCCGCTGGCGGGTACAATACCAAATTTGTCCCGTATTTTCCCCCTCACTTTCTGGAAATTCTTGCATCTTTCTATTGACATATATAGTGCACTATGCTATAATAAGACCATGGAAAGGAGGTTAGGACATTGGGCAAAAACAAAAAAAGCGGCAACAAGAAAGCCAGCCTCGAAACTAAGCTCAATCTTGTTACCGCAATCCTCAATCTTGTGATAGCCCTCATACTTCTGTACGAAAAGCTCACAAGCTAACGAGGCGAGGGGAGCAATCCCCTCCCTCCAAGGATAGCAGATGAAAAGCTCAGTGTCAAACAATATGGCAATCTATATTCTTTGTGGAATCAGCATTACCCTGTCCGTAATCTCCATCATCATCTCCCTGCGAAAGAGGTGACGGCATGGCTGACGAGAAAAAGAACAACTACTCCACCCAGAAGAAATATCTCTCTTCCCAAAAGCAGCTTCGCGTGTGGCTTTCTCCGGAGAAGTATGACGCCCTGAAAGAAAAGGCTCATACAGAGGGGACATCCATTTACGCGTTGGTCAATCGTTGGGTGGACGCATATCTGCAGGAAACGCCGGAGGCTTAGCCTCCGGTTTTTCTTTTCGCTATATGTACCGGGCCAATTCATACACGCTGCGGAAATATTGGGAGCTGTACACGCATCCGCAGTTCCTCTCAATCCGTAACAGCATGTCACACTCCCACACCGGCACGGCCCTTGTTGTGCTGGCCGTAATCGTCAATGCGCCCAGCGTCCGGGTCAGGGAGATCTCCTGCCCGGACGTCATGGCGCGGCTCAGTTGCTCAAGGTCGTTGGGCGACAACAAATTGACCATTATCGCCGCCTATCATACCGCACCGGACGGAGATCCGGGTACCGCTCAGGGAACGGGATCAGCTCCGCTTTCCCTCCGATTACCGTTATAAGGCCCTTGTCCAGCTTATCGCGGTACACGTCCGCCTCGGGTTTCCGATAATCCAACGCATCTTTGTAATATTGGCGGTTGTCCTTCCAGACTTCCATAAGCCGCATCTGGCGATCATAGGCCCATCCATCGGCCTCGTGGAGACTGATATTGAGCGTGTCAATGGCGTATTGCACACCAATGTTAATTCCCATCAAAAGAGCTTCATCTTCTCGCTCCCGCTGCCGTTGGAGAAAGCCAGATTGCTTAGGCATCAAATACACCTCCATCCAACGCCCCAAGCACACGGTCCATGCACTTGTTGGCAAGTCCCCACAACCGCATCTGCTCCCGCTGTGCATCATTCATGGTCTTTTCCAGCTTTGCTCCCTTGTCCAGCACCTCTCTTGGGAGATCTCCCAACGGCCTGCCAAAATAAGGGGTTAACAATGCCCGATAAGATTTCAACGCCTTGTCATATTGCTCTCCGGCTTTATCGGCCCGATCCATGTATACGTCATGGCGGTGCCGCATAATATCCGCCTCAAAATCACTGGGCCGATAAGAGAGAGCAAAGGAATGCTCCTTGATCCACCAGATCAGCTCCTCCTTGGTGGCGTCTTCAAGTTTCATTCCCACGCACCTCCTCAGGCGGCTGGCGGAGCCAGTGCAACACGCACTGCTCACAGCGCTCCAGTGGAATCGGTGTGTCCAGTTCCAGGTCTCTATCACACTCGGGAAGCTGGCGACAGTAGTGAAGCTCCATTTCACCTTCCAACAGCCGATTGACGTTCCGAGCCAGCTCTTCATCACTCATGCGCCGGACAAGGTCAGCTCTTGACGGTGTCTCATGTTCGCACGGCCCGAACACGCAGATGTTTGCGTCTGTGAGGTCGCCTCCGTAGCTGCACAAGCCGTTCCCGCGATAATATACACATGGATATTCAAGACTCATGGGTAGCCTCCTTATGCTCCATCAAAACGGCAGCTCCCCCTTCTCCTCATCCGGCAGCTCCGTGAACTCCCCGGGCCGCTGCGTGTCCGAATCGGACACCGTTCGCTTGGAGTCGCCGAAGTAGACGTTATCCGCCACTACCTCGGCGCTGCGGCGGCGCCCGCCGTCCTTGTCGGTCCAGTCCCGGATCTGGAGTCTGCCCTCCACCACGGCCATGCGGCCCTTGGTGAAGTACTTGCTGACAAACTCAGCCGTGGAACGCCAGGCCACAATGTCGATGAAATCCGTCTCCTTCTCCCCGTTCTGGGTCTTGTAGTCCCGGTCAACAGCCAGGGTGAACGACGCCACCGCCGTGCCGCTTCCGGTGTGGCGCAGCTCGGGATCCCGGACCAGACGGCCCATGAGCAAGATCTTGTTAAGCATCGTCTTTCTCCTCCCCATACTTCAGGTCATATTCCTTCGGCGATATCAACCGGCAGTCCTCAGGCTTATAGAGCCCATCCAATAGCGCCGCAGCCAGCACACCCGGGATGCTGACCGTCTCCATCAGCTGGCGGTACTCCTCCCCGGTGATTTCTTCGGCGTCATCATCACCCAGCGTCAAACACACTCCACCGGGACAAGGTGCTCCGTTTTCGTCCCAGGCCAGCCCCTGGATCTCCATACAGATCCGAACCTTTTTCATCATCGGTCCCTCCTATGTGAACTGTTCCGGGCCGCACGGCGCCGGCCCTTGTCGTAGTTGTCCATTTCAGCTTGGGATATCGTGGCCGCCCGGTACAACTCGTGCCAGGCGGCCAGGTCCTGCTGGTACTGTCCCCACGCGGGACAGGCCGTCGCATCATGGCAGCCCGGGGCCCGCCGGCAGCAATCCCGGCACGGAGAATCCGGCTTGCTCATACTGCCCGCACCCATGCCGTCAGGGTCCAGGCAACCAACACAGCCCAGACAACAACTGCCAGCCAGAAGGCCCACCGCCACCGGCGACGCTTTCCGGTGTACCTCCGTCTATTTTGCATAATCCCCCTCCTGGATGATCTTTGTGACCTTCTTCCCATCCACGCGGATCTCGCAGCCGCCCTGCCGGAGGGAGCGCTGCTCCTCCGGCGTCGGCACGCAGTTGATGTACCGACACTTGGGACGGCCATCCTGCCAGACAACGATCTCAGCCATCACGCCACCTCCCCGTTGAGCTCCGACAGAATGGCCTCCACTGACTCCTGAAGATCCAGCCCAGTGACATCCACACGGCGCGTGTTACCATCGGCGCTGCGAATGATGGCCACTTCGTCTCCGTCATCGTGGAGGTGGTACTCCAGACGCACCACACCAGGGCACATCTCCGCAAGGCACCTGGAGAATGTACGGGACAGGAAGTTCTTCTTCGCATCAAGTGTCATCTGATTCATGCTGTTCCTCCTTTTCGCACGTTTCCCCATCCGGCACGGGCGGAAGCCGCATCCACCAAGACGGCAGGTCTTCCGCTACGCCTCTCGAGAAAATCCACTCCGTACCATTCCAGCTGTAAAACGCATGGACAAGGTACCCGCCGCCAAAATCCACCAGAACTGCGAAGTCACCGGGCTCTGCCGGATCTATCCCCCTAGGCATCCATCCGGCGATGGTCAGCTGCCCCTCCGGCGGATCAGCTGCCGGCAGCTCCAGCAAAGCATCTGCACTAACCTGGTGATCCAGGCAAAACTGGCGGAAATGATCCAGTCGAGGATAAGTGTAGCTTCCATCGCTGTACGATGTAGCTTTAAACGTCCCATCCAGCATGTGTCGGATATCATCACGGTAGTAACTTGCTCCGTTGGTCAGCTTATTGAGGTCGCGGTCCGAGAGCTGCCCGCCGGCCGCATCCTGCAGCCGCCGCCAGAACGCCGCCACCGGCTCGGATAACGCCTGATTTTTAGCCGTCTCTTTTTCTTTTCGTCTTTCCTCCTGCTGCTTCTTTTTGGCCAGCTTAGCCGACTTTGCCGCCTTGGCCTTAGAGCAGGCCGAGGCACACGGGGACCAATCCCGCATGGCCCTGTCGCACTCCATACAGCAGGTGGCCCCATAGCACTGATCCCAGTAGTTATTGCAGTCGTGCCGCAAAAATGCGGCCTTGTGAGTGCAGGGCTGCTGGCCATCCGGGCAGCGCAGGGGCTCCTTCGGCTTCGGCAGGCCCTCTTGGACCGTCTTTCGGTATTGATCCAGGGCGCAGCTGTTGACCTTCCCCTTACAGGCGGCAAAAATTTCGAGCTGTAGATCTTCCGGCATCCTCGCCAGAGCATAGGCGGAGGCCTCCGGCAGCTTGTCCGCGTCAAAAAGATCCAGATAGACGGGGACCAGCTTTGCCCGAATGACCTTAAGAACCCCACGCTTGGTTGCGGAGATCTTGCAGGCGGCCGCCACCTGATCCCGCATCCGGCCTGGAAATACCACGCCTTCCTCTTCCTGCAACTGGTACAGAAGGCTCTCCACCCGATCCGCCTGCTTGGAGATCTCCGAGGAAGTCAGCTGCCGAGTGTCACTGTTAGCCAGGATCAGCCGCAGCTCCCGCATGGCCGGAGACGCATCCCCGCGCTCCACGATGCAGGCGGCCTGCCGCCACTTGTCCGGGTCATCCTTGGCCAGCAGCTGCAGCGCCGCACGGCGCCGGTGGCCGGAGACCACCTTGTAGCGGCCGTTCTCCTCCGGGTGGACCCGGAGCGGCTGCTGCAGGCCGCACAGCTCGATATTGGCCGCCAGCTTGTCGATGTCCTTGATGGTGTAAAAATTGGCCTCATCGGCATCCAGCAGCTCCAGATTGATGTACTGGATCTGCTCCCGGCCAGTTGTGTCCGAATCGGACACCTTGGCCAGCTGACCGCCCAGGATGGCGGCCACGTCCACCTCACGCCTTGCCATTGCTGCCGCCTCCCTCCTGTGCCATGTACTCGGCAACAACATGCCGATAATCCACAGACGCCCCGCTCATGGGGGAAAACCGGATCAGCGGCTCCCGGGCGTATGTAGCAGCGCTCACCCTGGGAGAATACCGCACCTGGGTGGCAAACACGGGCAAGCCGGACGTCTCCCGCAGATATGTCAGCGCCTCCCGCTCCTCCGGCGCCCGCTGATACTGCGTAGCCAGGATGCCCGCCACTTTGAGCCTTGCATTGAGTCTGCGCATATTGGCCACCTGAGCCAACAGATCCGCCATGCCGGACGTGGAGAAGGCATCCAGCCGAATGGGGATCACCACATCGTCTGCCGCCACCAGCGCCGCAGCAGACGCCGCAGAAAAGGACGGCGGGCAGTCGATGAGCATGTAGTCGTAGGCCGCCTCCTGGGCCTCCGGATCCGGAGACGCTGCGTCCTGCTCGATGGCCTCCCGCAGCTCCTCCATGGCGTGGTGGGACGTCATCCGGCCCTCATGGATATCCACGTCAGCGTACATGAGGGTCATATCCGCCGGAATGATGTCAATGGTCGTATCCGGCCGGGCCGGCGTCACCCAGTCCGAATACACCGCCTCGTGGGTCCCCTGCAGGAGATCCAGGGTGCTGCAGCCCTCCTGGGCCTCCACACCGAAATAACGGCTCAGATTACCCTGAGCGTCGGCGTCGATCACCAGCACCCGCTTGCCGTAGTCAATGGCCAGAATATCTGCCATGGCGGCCGTGGTAATGGTCTTGGCCACGCCGCCCTTAAGATTAAAAATTGCTGTCGTTCTCATAGTTGCTCCTTCCGGCGGATCTTGCCGCCGCGATCTTGAAAATACATCGTCTCCCGGAACCGTTCCCCGGTCACCCGGGACCGGAACTCCACCACGAAATAACGTCCAAGGGGATGAATCCACACCACCCGGCAGGGCTGGGGGCCGTTGTTGACAATTTCCGCCCCATTTCCGAATACGGTGGGCCGCAGGTCCAGCTTGTCTCCAATGTTCATGGCCTGCCCTCCTTCCACGGGTTGTTAGGATCCGGATGCTCAGGCCAAAAACTGACCTGCCGTGGTGCCTGCCGCTCCTTCTTGACCGGAAGCTCGTCTTGCTGGGGCGCGATCCGGGTGAAAGTCTGAAGATCTCCGTCGAACCGAAAACGCACCCAATCTAGGGCCTCGCCCTCCTTGTTCTTTGCGATCTTCAGGATTCGCTTGCTGTCCTTGTCGTCGTAATCCTCCCGGTAAATGAACATAACCACATCAGCATCCATCTCAATCTGCCCGGAAGCCCGCAGATCCGACAGCACCGGCGGCCGTATCTTCCGACTCTTAGCATCCCGCTCCGGCCGGGACAGCTGGCTCAACGCAACCACCGTGATGCCTTTGAGTCGTCCGAATTGCTGCAGATCAGAGGAGATGGCCGTCACCCGGTCGTACTCGCTCATGCGGTGCCCCTTTGGAACCTTGATTTTCTGCAGGTAGTCAATAATCACCACCTCGAAGTGGTGCGCCTGGCTGTATGCTTGGATGTCCATCACCGTCATACCTGCGGCGTCGATGAGGGTTACCTGGGGCCGCGTCAGGATATCCTTCATGCCCATCAATTCCTTGTAGTCGGCCTCCTCCAGTGCGTTCTGCTTGATCTTGGTGTAGGACAGCATGGCCGCCCTGGAGATTGCCCGGTCGAAGAGCTTTTCCTTGGTACTCTCAAAACTGAAAAAGCCCACCCGGCGGTTCTTTCCGAAACCGGACGCAAACTGCAGCGCCATGGCGGTCTTGCCATCGGACGGATACCCACCCAGAACCACCATGTCTCCCGGCTCCGTGAAGATTCTCTCATCCAGCACCTGTATACCCCAACTGAGGTACGGCGGCTTTCGCTCACCGTCATGGCGGTCAAAAAACTGTTCATATCCCTCCTGGAACGTCATGGCCTGGACACCGGGCCGCTCCACCTGCCGACTCATGGCCTCATCCAGCAGTTGCCGGGCAGTATTCAAATCCTCCGTGGCGGCGATCTTCTCCCCCAGCTCACGGAGGCTGTGCAGCGTGGCCCCCTGGCGCAGCTGATCCACGTAGTCCTCCACATGGGCCGCTGTGACGGTGATGTCTACGATGCCCGCCAGGAGCTTTGTCAGTGGACTCTCCACACCGACGCCCAGTTTTTCCCGCACCAGGATAGGCGTCACCGGCTTGCTCTCCCGAAAAAGTGCCTCCACAGCCTGGAAGATCAGCCGGTATTCCCGGGTCACAAAGTCCTCATCCCGCACCCGGCTCAGCACCAGAGGCACTGTATCCGGATCAAAGAGCATGGATCCCAACACGCCTGCCTGGGCATCCAGAAGCCGTTGGGTCAAAATCGGCTGCTCTGTCACAGACACCGCCCCCTTCTGGCATCCCCAGAGGAAGTCTCAGGCGCTGCGGGCAGCTCGTCCGGTTTCAGTGCAAACAAGCCCCGCCAGTTGTTTTTGATAGCCTTGTCCAACATGGCCAGCTTAACTTCCCGCCGTCCCTCCGAGAGCTTCTCCAGATCACGCAACAGCCGCCGCATCCCATAGGGTGTCTTGACTGGGTTGGCTTTTGGGGGCGTTGCCCGGTTGATCAAGAACTCCCGAAGCGCCTCCAGAAGTTCCTGATCCTCCCCCGCATACTTCGTGACTTCGTTCATAATGTCCTGGGGGATTATAGGGGGTATACTCTTCTTATTACTTTTAGAATAAGTGGAACCGCAATTTTCTGCGGGTACCCCCCTCAAATTTTTGCGGGTACCTCCGGGGTACCCGCAATTTTCTGCGGGTACCCCGAACGCCTCCGGAGGGGCCAGTTTTCGGCCGCAAAATATGTACCGTTCCGTACCGCCGGAGCCACCCCGCCGGGGCCTGGTCTCCACCCGGATCTGACCCACATCCTCCAGAGCTTTGAGCAGATTCCGGACCGTACTCTCGCTGCATCCCAGGAGATCCATGAAGTCCTGATTGCTGGCGTCGCACCAACCGTCCGGGCCGGAGAGCCGGTAGATCTCCCCGAACAGGATCTTGGCCGTAGCCGGCACGGAATCCTCATACAGGAGATCCACCCAGATGATGGCGAATTGACCGCCTTTTTTCGGATTTCGCCGCATGCTGCCTCACCCTCCTCTCAAAACGCGTCATAGAACTTATCCAGGAGAGCATGAAATCTCTGGTCGTGTTCTTGATCGTCAATGATATCCAGTTTCTGTGCCAGAGCCAGGGCGCCCGCAATCTGTCCCATAAAATACCGGGCCATATTCCAGTCTTTCTCGGAGATCCAATAATCCAGCCGCTTGTCCAACTGCATCAGGACCTGCTCAGTCTTCGTCTGCTCCATGCCCTCACTTCCCCTCAATCAAGTCAATCACTCGGAAAACGCCCTTGGTGGCTGTGCAGACACCCAGCACCGTAAAAAACAGCTCCCAGCCTGTCATCGGAGGTTCACCCCCTCCCTGACAGTGCGGGACTTGCATTTCCGAGCAAAGTGTGATAGTATAATTTCGCTGTTGTTCTCGGGTGCAAGCCCCTGAACTGAACGCCTTGAGGCTCCACCCTCAGGGCGTTCTTTTTTTATGCCTACGACATGGCGCGCTTTCGGCTTCGGCCGTTGCTCTGCCGGCAGATCTTCGCTCAACCCCAGCTCCATAATCGCCCGCACCAGCTCCTGCAGCTCCTCCATGATCTCATCAAACAGCGGCCGCTCCTCCGGGGAGATCACGCCGTCCTCTGCGATGTCCAAAAGCGCCCGTTCCCGGTGCCGCTCCGCAAACTTTCCCACCAAATTGATGATGCGGATGGCTGCCCTGGGCAGATCCAGCACCGTCACCGGCGGCAGGATCTCAGCGGCCACATGGCTCACCAGCCGCAGATGCTGCACAGCCAGCAACTGGCTGTCGTAAAGCACCACCATCTGATAGGCGATGTCGTCCGGTACCGGGGCCTCCCCGGCCTCGTACCGGGCCAGCTGCCGCACGGAGCAGTTGAGGCCCTCAGCCGCCTGCTCCTGGGTCAACCCGGCCTGCTCCCGGCAGGTCCGATAGATCTCTGAGCCATTTCCCGGCATGGTCAATCAGCCTCCTCCGTGTTACGTTTATTTTGCAGTTCCCCCCGCATGAACGCGAGGAACGCACGCCGCGGGATCCGCACCCGGGTCCCCATCACGATCACCGGAAAGCCCAGTTCCTGCGGAGCCTGCCGGGCTTGAATACGCAGAAACTGCGGATTGCAGCCGATGATCTCTGACACCACACAGGGACTGATCATCTCCTGTGTCATGGCTTCCAAATCACAAATGGTCAACATAAAATTCTCCTTTCTTGCTTTATGCGCTGGCAGGGGCCCGGCCCAGAAGGGCGTCTACGGTGCACTCCAGAATGTCCGCCAGTTTCAGTAGATTCTCTGCGCTGGGCATGGCTTTCCCTGACTCCCAGGCAGAGACCGACGCCTGCTTGACGCCCATGCGGTTTGCCAGTTCATACTGCAGCATCCCCCTGGACTCCCGAATTTTTTTAATTTCCATATCCTTCCTCCTTTCCCGCATACTTGAAACGTCTGTTTGGGTGTGGTAATATAGTTACAAACTATTTTTATGTCCAAAACGATCACGAATGGCTGCAAGAGAATCTTTGAAAAAAGATCTTCCGTCTTGAATTCCAAACTGGATCTTGGCTTTCGGAGCTGTAGTGCGAGTTTTGCCCGAGTACTCCTTGACCGCGATCTCCAAGACCACTTTCGGGACACCTTCACCAATAACCAACTTTTCTGATAGAACAGCCGGGATCTTCTGACCATTCAGAAAGCATTCGTACCCGGTTTCTGTTGGTTTCATGGTGAATGCAGCGGCTTCTCCAACAACACCATCAAATCGGATCATAACGTACCCCCCCTTGCCGGGTGTGCTCAATTTCAGCGTAAAGCTGTTCCATGAAAGGCAGCTCTATCGGTTTTCCATCCCGGCCCAGCACCGCGGCCTCAGGATTTGTTGTGGCATAACAGTGCGGAGTCAAAGCGCTTGGGTTTTTCATGCAATTCGTCTTGGGACAACCACGGTTTTTCTCAGGGTCGCAAAGATATAGAGCTCTGAGCGCCATGGGCACCTCCCTTCTGCCTTTCGGCTTAGTTTGAAATTGTTTAGCTTGTGTTTATAACTGTAATCGCCGTTTCGTATATTGTCAATAGCTCTTTTGTATATTTGTAATCTTTCACAAATATACATTTCATATATTGTCGTTTCTGTGGAGGTGTTTCCAATGGACATCGTTGATCGGCTGTTTGAATTGGTCGATGAAAAATACAACGAGCAAAAGGACTTTGCAGCCATTTTAGGGATTGATCCAAACCTTCCCAGCAGGTGGCGTAATCGCAAATCCACATCCTATCAGCGCCGTCTGCCCCAGATTGCCGATGCTCTGGGCACCACCACGGAGTACTTACTCACCGGAAACGGCCCCAAGCTAAAAAGAGCCGTGTCCGAATCGGACACAGCTCTTCCAATAGGCGCGGAGCATATTGACCTGGGGACCTTCCACCGCATCCCCATCCTGGGCCGCATCTCCGCAGGCCTCCCCCTTTATGCCGAACAGCACATCGAAGGCTACACCGTCACCGATCTCAACGGCCAGGCGGAGTACTTTGCCCTTATTGTCCACGGGGACAGCATGAACGCCCTGGGAATCAATGACGGCTACCGGATCATCGTCCGCCGTCAGGATGCCGTGGAAAACGGCGAGGTGGCCGTGGTGATGGTGGGAGACGAAGACGCTACCGTCAAGCGGTTCTACGCCACCGGGGACACCGTGACACTGATGCCCCAGTCCACCAACCCAGAGCACCAGCCGCAGATCTACGATGCTTCCAAGGCCAAGATCCGGGTCATCGGAAAGGTAGTCAAGGTGGAATTTACATTGTGATACCCCGCCAGCGTGCGGATAAAAAATAAAACGTGTCCGAATCGGACACGTTGAGGGAGAGAGAAAAATGAAGAAGCGTCTACTTGCATTGTTCCTTACATGCATAATGACACTGGGGATTACCGCTTGTGGTGGATCCACTACTTCCTCTGAGGATACTTCTGAGCCCCCACCTCCGCCTTTGTCTGAAGAAGACATTCCAAAAATGTACGCTAATCCAGAGCAATATGTTGGATCTTCTGTAACGCTGACCGGGCAAATTTTTGGTGGCGTGGAGTATGATGATGATGCTCAATATTTCCAGATGTGGGGTGATCCAGATAATAGAGACTGGAACACTGTTGTTGGCTACCCCTATCCCGAAGTCGATCTCGAAGACGAGCAATATATCCGCATCCAGGGCGTCGTAGCTGATGTATTTGAAGGCGAAAACATGATGGGGGGAACCATCATCGCTCCCGCCATTCGGGCAGACTCTGTTGAGGTTCTATCCTACAAGGATGCCGTCCGTCCCACGATTGCTACGGCAACTCCTGCTACCAGTACTATCGATCAGTACGGCTACTCCGTGACAGTAGAGACAGTCGAGCTCGCCGAAAAAGAAACCAGGGTCTATGTCTCTGTAACAAACAATGGAAGCAGCCCATTCACGCTCTATGAATTCAATATGCTGTTGATTCAGGATGGATCACAGTATGAATATGAAAATAATTTCAACGCAGATTATCCGGAACTACAAGATGATTTGCGCCCCGGAATCACTACTGAAGGTGTAGTTGTGTTCCCCGCTATCAAACAAGCCCCCTTCCAGTTGATTATGGAGGGTAGCTCCGATAATTGGGAAGAAGATCTCCAAGAATATGTTTATGATTTGAGCTTTGAATAAAATCGTCTCTTGTGCGCAGCTGTAAAAAACGTGTCCGAATCGGACACGACATATAGAGAAATAGGAGTGTGTGTTATGGATTTTATTGACCAGTTGAAGCAATTTGCAAAACGTGTCGAATCCCTTAAAGGCACAATTCAGACTGAAGAAGCCACAAAGACCGCTCTAATCATGCCCTTTTTCTCAATGTTGGGCTATGATGTATTCAACCCTCAAGAGTTCGTTCCCGAGTTCACCGCAGATGTAGGAATTAAAAAAGGGGAAAAGGTTGACTACGCTATCGTAAAAGATGATAAGCCGGTTATATTGGTGGAGTGCAAATCGATTAATGAAAATCTTGATCGTCATGACTCTCAGTTGTTCCGGTACTTTGGAACTACCTCTGCCAAGTTTGCAATCCTGACAAACGGCCAGTACTATCGCTTCTATACGGACCTGGACAATGCCAACAAAATGGATGAGGATCCTTTCCTTACTATTAACATCCTGGATATCCGGGATAACCAAGTCCCTGAATTAAAGAAATTCTGCAAGTCTGAGTTTGATATCGACTCTATCTTCAGCACAGCCTCTGAGTTGAAATATGTTCATGAATTTAAAGATGTCTTCACCCAACAGTTAAACGACCCCTCGGATGATTTTATCCGCTTCTTCCTGCAGGGTTGCTACTCCGGACAAAAGACGCAGAACGTTCTGGAGAAGTTCCGGCCTGTGCTGCGCAAGGCCCTCAATGACTACATCAGCGAAACCATGAACGACAAGATTAAAACAGCTTTGGGCGGCTCTGGCGGTAGCGTTTCCGTGCAGGAGGTAAAGCCCGCAGAGGTCCAAGCTGAGGATACCTCCTCCAACGACACAGTGGATGCTGAAAAGCGAGCTCCTAACATTGTCACCACTGAGGAAGAGCTTGAAGCCTATTTTATCGTCAAAAATCTGCTGAGTGACATTGCTGATCTGCACGACATTACATACAAGGATACGGAGTCGTATATCAACATTCTTTATAAAGCCAATACCCGTAAGTGGATCTGCCGACTGCGTTTGACGGATAGTGTTAAAACGCTTATCATCCCAGATGAAAATAAAAAGGAAACCAAATATACTCTTACGGATATCTATGACCTCCAGCAGTACAAAGATCAACTGGCGGATGTCTTGCAACGGTATCTTTAAGCAAAAAAGCCGCCCCTGGCGGGCGGCTTTTCCTCAACCGTTCAATCGAACAAACGTTTTATTTTAGGGGGTAGGACTATGAGGAAACGAGGTAACGGCCAGGGCAGCGCCCGGAAGCGCGGCCGCACCTGGACCGCAATCTGGACCCTCGGCACAGTGGTGGAGGACGGTCGGCTCCGGCAGATCCGGCAGACAAAGGGAGGCTTCCGCACCAAAACAGAGGCTCTGGCTTATGCGGCCAATCCGCCCCAGGTCGCCGTACAGGAAAAAACGCCCTGCCTGATGGATTACTGGGAGGTCTGGTCAAAGACATCCCTCTCCAAGATGTCCAAATCCAAGCAGACGGCCTATAAAATCGCCAAGCGCAAGGTGGAGCGGATCATGCTGCTGCCCGTGGACAAGCTCTCCATCAACCTGCTGCAGGAGACCGTGGACGCCAAAGCCCCCACCTACTACCCCGCAAAGGATATCAAGGTTCTGCTCTCCCATTTGTACAAACGGGCCGTTGCAGAGGGCTGGGTTCCCACCAACCTGGCTGAGTTCATCGTCCTCCCCTCCCTGGAGGAAGAGGAACTGCAGCCGTTCAGCGAGCTGGAGCTGCGGAAATTCTGGGACGCCTACGGGAAGGGCGACACATTCGTGGGATACATCCTGCTGATGATCTATACCGGCATGATGCCCGGTGAATTGTTCGCGTTCAAAAAAGATATGATCGACTGGGACACAAACGAGATCCGTGGGTGCGGACTGAAAACGAAAAAGCGGAAAGAGACCCCCATCGTTTTCCCGCAGCTGATCGCGCCGGTGCTCCTGGATCTCTGCCAGCATTCCGACAGCCGGATCGGAAATGTGCTGTGCATGTCCAGAGACCGCTTCTACGGGGCTTTCCACGCCGCTCTGGCCCGTTGTGGGGCCCGGGACCTGAAACCGTACTCCTGCCGCCATACGACCGCTACAGCGCTCGCATTGGGCAATATCGCCCCCTCTGTGATCCAGGAGGTCATGCGGCACACCAAATTCTCCACCACCCAACGTTACATACATCCGGACATGGCAGCGGCCCACGCCGCAGTGAATACGCTGCTGGCTCAAGGTGACGAAAAATAAGTGTACACTACCGTGCACACTACCGACCGGGTCTTCCCTGTTCGGCTCAGGACAGAAAAGGACTTTTTCTACAAATCAAAAATCCAGTATCTTAACACTCAGAAAACAAAAAAGTAACCGGAAACGCTCTTTTCAAGCATTTTCGGTTACTTGGCGCAGAAGGAGGGATTTGAACCCTCGCGGCGTTTATTAGACACCCTACTCCCTTAGCAGGGGAGCCCCTTCGGCCTCTTGGGTACTTCTGCAGATACATATTAAAATGGCGGAGAGAGTGGGATTCGAACCCACGGACGCTTTCGCATCGCCGGTTTTCAAGACCGGTTCCTTCAACCGCTCGGACATCTCTCCATAAAATATTGCCCGCTGTCCGAACACTTTTAGTATGATACCAAACCGCCTGCTATTTGTCAACCACAAATCTCAGATTCCATGCCTCAAAATTTTTTTAATTTTTTTCGAAAAAGGGCTTGCATTTTCTTTCCGGTCATGCTAATATATACAAGCTGACTTCAACGAGTACAGCACAAAAGAAATCCGGGTGTAGCGCAGTTGGTAGCGCACTTGACTGGGGGTCAAGGGGTCGTGAGTTCAAGTCTCGCCACTCGGACCATCGGAGTATCTTTCGAGGTACTCCGATTTTTTATTGCCAATTTGTAAATTTTCTTATGTTGTTGCACAGAAATGTGCAACTTTCGTTGCTTGGGGTCTTGTATGCAGAAGGACTTGTTCCTTACTACATACAGGAGGTTCCATATGACCGAAGAAAACTACAACTACCGAACGAGTCAGACGCTGCTTCGTAACCAGTTCCCCGGCAAAGGAAAGCTGCAAATTCCCATCATTCCAAAATTTCAGGAAAGGCCAGGTGACTTTGACGATCTCTTGCTGATCGGCTTTGACAAGACCCATCTGGAGGATCAAAATCACCTTGATCGGATGGTACACTTCTTCCTCTATGACTACCGCTTTGAGCGGGTCTGGAAGAATCCAGACAACGACATTGAAAAACTCTCCCGCTACCGTGCGGTGCTGTCGCCGGATTTCAGCATGTACCTGGAGATGGCACCTGTTATGCAGCTCTACAATGTATTTCGTAATCGCTGGTGCGGCGCTTACTGGGCATCCAAAGGGCTCCGGGTCATTCCGACTGTCAACTGGGGCGATGAATCCACGTTTGATTTCTGCTTTGAGGGGATCGAAAGAGGCAGTGTGGTGGCTGTCTCCACCTATATGGCCTCAGAGCATGACAACCGCTGCGATCAGAAAGAATGGTTCATGGCAGGATACAACGAGATGCTGCGGCGCATTGAGCCGGAAAAAATTATCTGTTACAATACACCGTTTCCCGAAATGCAGGGCAACATTATCTATGTGGATTACGAACGTAGTTCCTGGCGGTATATGAACTATGAACGAAGTTTCCGTCGTGAAGATTTGGATGCCTTTAAAATTGGCGGCACATCCAGTAATCATCGTGATACAATAGAGCCGTACCTAATTGGAAAAGGCGGTGGAAGTGCCTATGGTGGGAAATGGAAGCCAAACCCCGATAAGCCAAATGAAGTAATTCTACAAGGTCCGCCCAATACCATTCAGAAAGTATTTATCCACACCAAAAAAGAGGGATACTGGGCTCTGGTGAAATATAATGCTGAAGGATGGGCAATCAAAACGCGGCATTTTACTGATCATGGAAACAGCAGCAAGCACAGCAACCCTCATGATAAAGAGATTGCATATGATCCATACACCGGGGCCCCTGATTTTCATAAGTATCCAGACATCAATTATTGGCTTGCCGAGTACCCCGACGGTGTACCAGAATTTAAATATTTTCAGAGAGGGATCACAAATATGGAAGTACGTTACTTTACTTATAGTCCTGAAGCCTGGCGTTTTAAAACCATCAGCGAATTCAAGAACAGTGTAAACCGTGGTGCGGAAATAACTTTTGAATGGAACGGACGAGAATATCATATTTGCCCTGTTTGGCCAAACGGAGAAGTTAAATATTGTATTGCTCCCTTGGATACCCAGCAGGATACCGTCTATAAAAATGCGGATGACATGCTGGAATATATAATTGACGATACCCGACTGCGTGACATTATCACGAAGGTGGAAGTAACCGACCGCACTCTGTGATAAAACCGCTTGCCAACTGCTCACAGATTATTGATATTACAGGTTTTTCACAGATCCTTTAATGACACTCGGACCAAACAATGATGAATCCGAACTACATTATCTAAATGGGTAATGTAGTTCGGATTTATCATTTCTATTAAAAGTATATGGTAAATAAACAATAGAGATTTGTATTTTGTCGCCGATTTCCCATTCTGTACAGAAAAGAGCCGATAACCACAGCGCAAGACTAACTGGTTATCGGCTCAAACTCTATTCACTTAACCCGAATTACTTTCTAAATTGATACGCCTCTTTATTCAACGGTAATCATGCAATTTGTAAAGGAACTCGCATTAGAGCTGCAATATTTGACAGAGAAGCAATACGTTCCCGCTTCTTCGATTTCAAATGTGCAACTGTGCTGCCGTGCGGTCACAGCTTCTGCCCGAACAAAATCTCCATCCTTAAATTCGCCAAATTCAAGGATACAGGAATCATTTGCAGTCAGCTTAATCGTCACAACATCCCCGGCCATGAGATCAAAGCCATCTTTCCCTGCCGGATGGAGCAAAATCATGCTCGCATTTCCCAAAGCGAAATCAGAAAATTCCCCGTCATCGTTCACTGCCATTTCTGTGATGAGATTCGGCATAAACGGGATCGTGCAGGCATCCACCAATGAAGTGCTTTCTGCGACAGACAGGTCGTGTTCTTCCTGGCGCTTCTGCTCATATGCTTTTGCTTCATCAGCAGACAGCACAAGGATTTCCTTGTTGTCGGCATCTAAATAATGGACCGTCCCGTCTTCCTCTACATATGCCGACGAAACGGCTGTCTCGGCCTCGTTGAGCAACGCTTCTATCTCCGCTGCACTCATACTTCCCGTGAGGGCAAAGCCACCCCACTTCACAACAGCGGCCGCGGCAGCAGTCACACATAGGATGGCGGTCATGACGGCGGCCATGACCCCCACTTTGGAGAACTTTCCGGCGGTAGGAAGATTGGCCTTTGCATCGTGGACTTTCTTCATGGTTTTCTCCTTAATCCGTTCAACAGAGGCAACATCCTTTTCTCCAATTTCAATCTGGATATTCTCCACATGATCCATCATGTCCGATATTTTCAGGCCCAATGGTATACCCCCCTTGTGTCAGTTTTTCTTTCAACACCTTTCGACCTCGGTGAAGTTTCATTTTCACTGTGGAAACATTTATGTCCATTTCCTCCGCAATTTCAGTGATCGACTGATAATAGTAATAGTACCGCAGGAAAATCTCCCGTTCTGGATATTTCATGGCAAGTACGGCTTCCCTAATAAACCTGGCCTGTTCTCGCTCCTCAAAATCTTGCTCCAGGTTTTCTTCAGAAATGAGGATCACATCATCTTCAAGCGATACCCCTGTACCAATCTTTCGTGTGTACTCTTTTGCTTTGTTTCTGGCAACGCCCCCAAGATATGCTTTCACTTTTCCGGGTGAAATTCTCTTTGCATTCACCCACAACGTAAAGAAAACATCAGAGGAGACTTCCTCAATATCAGCGGCAGACATGGAACGACCGATGATGTTGTAAATAATTGTGTTAACATAAGCAGCATAGCGATCAATAAACCACTCTAAAGCTCTTTCGTCTTTATGCTTTAGTTTTTTTAATGCTTCATGCTCAACCACAACACCATCTCTTTTCGCATTCAATTTAACGGCCCGTCATCTTTCATATTGCGGGATACGGGCATTTGGTCACAAATTATCTATTTTTTCAGAATAATTGAAGTGTTTCCAATATCCTACCCGTGCCGAATCGAAAGTTCAATCATATAGAAACGAAATCCTGTGTTTGTTCAAATTGTTGAGAATAACATGAATGAGGCAAAAGACGGGAGCATCGTTGAGATGTTCCCGCCTTTTGACTACTCATGTTTGCGTTGTCGGTTTTTGCTGCGCTCTCCACTGGGCAAACTCCCGGTTTCTTTCTTCGCGCTTAAAAACGTTGTATCACCGGGAGCGGATCACAGGCCCGGGTACACGATTTTTTGCCTATTATGCCGCCTGCTATATCTGTCTCCAAAAGATAATACTGACAAACGCTAATATTCGGATTTGAAATCGGTCGAGGGCCCAATCAGAGTATCCAAATTGGATCCTCCGATTTTCTCATTTCTGATTCTATAATATGCCTCAGAGTGCTGAATGAAGATATACGGCTTCCGGAAATCAGACAGTGTGCAATGTCCTGAGGCTTCTTCCACACCTGTTCAATAAGCAGAACATGATTCCATCCTAAAATTTTCACCTATCTTCAGCATCTGGTACTCCCGGTATACCTGTAAGGGATCCTTTAATGAAAATATTTCTTCTGGAAATCATCGATCACCTGAAACAGTTCCGCCAGATCAACCAGCATGACATATTTCTTTCGCAAGGCGATAAATTCCGAAAGCGCCTCTTCCAACAGCTGACGGGTATACTCCTGGTTCGTAAGAACCCGCACAATCGACACGTATCCTCGCTCCTGATCGTTTGGAATGATATTCACGAAGGCCCGCACAGGCGTCCTGGGAGCATCCTGCACAACATGTACCACCGCAATGTTTCCGATGATCTCCTGTGCCTGTTCCAATCGGAATCTCTCCGCAGCCCGGGAGTCATTCCATTCAAACAGGTCATGGAGAATCGCCTTTCCAGGGCGGCTCTCCTCCAACACATTTCTGGGTGTAACCACTCCATGCTTCCGTTCAATCCGCTCCAATTCTTCTCCTGCTTTTTGTGCAGGCAGCCGATATTTGGGAATCTTCCACTCATAAACCATGGTTTCCACTCCTTTGAAAGCCATACCTCCACGCCAAGCCAAAGCGTCCACACCTGATCCAGCCTTGCCTCACAAAGCCATACCATGCCTCTAAAGCCCCGCCTCGCCTTGCCTGCCGCGCACTGCCCAGCCCCATCAGGTCAAGCCATACCAAAAGCACCTCGCGAAGCCTTACCCCGCAATGCCATGATCCGCCTCGCACAGCCTTAACTCACCTTTGCAAACCATGCCTGCCATACCTTACCGCACCCCGTCCGGCCTTACCTGAACCCGCACAGCCAAAATCCATCACACCTTGCCCCGCTCGCCCAACCACGCCTGCCGTGTCCCAGATCTTCGGCATTGTTTTGAATCAGAACCGCTCAAACCACATGATACATGCCAAACGACCCTCCGCGTTCCGGACGCCACTCACCGATGCCGCAGGCAAATCCGCCCAAATTGAACAGATTGATGATTTGCTCATGGGTAAAAACCGCCGTGTTGAAACGGATCGGCAAAACTACAGACCATTCCTTGAATTCCCCACGGTAACGGAGGTCTGCCGCTCCCATGCCTACCCGAACCATATCCTCCCGGATCTGCGGAACTCCATAGATCTTAACCATGTCTCCGTTGATATGGAACGCGGAATTTGGGACTGTTTTATTTTTGGTCACACCTGTCCGAAATCCGGCGGAAACGGCGGCCGCCTTGAATGCCACGGAAGGGAACCCGAATTCCGCTCCATCTTCCAGGGCTTTATAAAACGCTTCCATCGTAGACTCTGTAGGCTTTTTGGATAACCAGTATAAACTGTCAATAAAATCTCCCGCGGGATTCCGAACAGACCGCACCTTGGTCTTTGCCACCTTCATCTGCTTATCCAGAATCTCTCTTTTTGCCTTTTCACTCCACGCATGAACAATCAGGGGAGAATCCCCTACCAGAGTCAATTCAAACGTACTGATCTCGATTGCAGGGATATCAAATTCTGTCTCTGTTGCCATGTTGCTACTCCTTTCTGATCTCTTCCAAGAGCAAGCCAGCAGCGGAAAAAAGCGGCGGAGATGGGTACAATTCAATTATAGCAAACAGCCGTTATTCTGCCAATTCCCCATTCGTTTCCCAATATTCCGGGGAAGATTGTTTTGGACAAGATGCCGCTTGAAGGAACCGACAAAAGCTTTTATACTGAAATCATCCATAGGAAAGAAGGAGGACGGCCATGACGGAAGTAGTGGCAGCTCTGCTTTGGAAGGGCGGAGCATTCATGATCTGCCAGCGCCCGGCCCGCAAAGTCCGGGGACTGCTGTGGGAATTTGCAGGCGGAAAGGTAGAACCCGGCGAAACGAAAGAACAGGCCCTGATCCGGGAGTGCCGGGAGGAGTTGGGCGTACAGGTGGCCGTGGATGAGGAATTCACACAAGTCACGCACGTCTACCCCGATCTCACCGTTCACCTGACCGTATTCCATGCACGGATTACCGGCGGAACCGTTCAAAAGCTGGAGCACCACGATATCCGCTACATTACCCCGGAAGAAATTTCCAACTACGATTTTTGTCCGGCGGATCAGGCCATTTTACAAAAGCTGATACAGGAGGAGACACCCAGTGGAGAACCGGTACATTGCCTTTGATGTGGAAACCCCCAACCACGCCAATGACCGTATGAGCGCCATCGGCATCGCCGTGGCCAACTCCCGGGAAATCCTGGCGGAATATGACTTCCTGGTGGATCCCCAGGAACCCTTTGATCCCTTCAACGTAGCCCTTACCGGGATCTCTCCGGACATGGTACGGGGACAGCCCACCTTTGCACAGCTGTGGCCTACCATCGCCCCCTTATTGGAAAGCGGCCTTCTGGTTGCTCATAACGCGCCCTTCGACATGGCGGTGCTGGCAAAATGCCTGCGTCACTATGGGATTCGCTGGCACTCCTGTGTCCCCTATGCCTGCACCTGTCAGATGAGCCGGAGGCTGCTGCCCCACCTCCCCAACCACAGGCTCGACACGCTATGTACATATCTGAATGTTGACCTGGATCACCACCGGGCCGGCAGCGACAGCCGGGCCTGCGGGGAAATCCTGCTGCACCATCTGCGCTCCGGTGCGCAAACCGCCCCCTTTATCCGCATCTACGATCTGGATCATATCCGCACTGTCAAAGCCCCGCCTATATCCCGGGGTCGGTAACGGCATTCCCTGTTCCCGCAGCTTGGAGCTGCGGGGATTCTTTTTTCGCTGAAGATCCATCACCTTTATAAAAATTAAGGATAAATACAGGATAATTGCGGCAAACACATGCTAAAGTGAGCCCATTCCATCCAACGAAAGGGCGTCTGCCGTGGAATTCACCTGTCAAACCATCTATCACCAGAAATCTCTGACGATCCTAACCCGGGCGCTGCGCAAAACCATCCGGAGGAAAACCTCCCGGCAGATGCGGATCATTTCCTGGGGCATCATTGTCATAGAACTGGTATGTCTGCTGTCATCCTTGCATACCCGTTGGCTGGCGGTGGGAAACGGATTGGTTGTGGTCTCCCTGCTGCTGCTTTTATGGAAAGAAGATGCCTTCAACGCTTTTTTCGCCAAGCGAAAACAGCTACCGGGAACCGATACATGCACCACGGCTTTCTACCCTGACCACTATGAAACCTGCATTGCCGGTGCCTGCACCCAGTGGCAGTACAGCAGGGTCCTGGCGCTGGCGGAGAGCAAGGATTACTTTGTTTTCATCCTGGGAAGGAATCACGCTCAGGCTTACGATAAGCGGAAGCTCGCCGGTGGGTCTGCAGATGTCTTCCGCCGCTTCCTAGAAGAAAAGACCGGCAAGACTGTACAGAACATCGGAGGCTGAGAGAAGATGGAATTGCAATACAGGAAAATCCTCTTTCTGGGTGCTCTGGCGGCCTGTGCCGGGAGCTTCCTATATTATAAACGGAACATCCGGATGCCCCTCAAAACGTATACCCGCCGCGCCCTCCAGATGGCAGTGCTGGACGACGCCATCTGCCGCAGGGAATTAGAGGGAAATTCCATAGGCGGCCACGCCATCACATTTCCGCCCGAAACGGAAACTCTGCCTCACCGGTACCACCTGTTTCTGAGTATGAACCGGAAAAAGAGCCGCATCGCCCTCCAGGCCGAACTTGCCCGGATGGAGCAGCGGCTGCGGGAAGCAGAGGGCCTCCGCAACACACTCAAAACAAATCTGGATATCGGGTTCGCACCATATGAAGCCACAGAAGAGCCATCCGAAGAGCCATGACTGCTGCATGAAAAGCAATCACGGGTCTTTCTCCTTTACAACACGACAGCGCGCAGGCGGGGCACTTGCCCCGCCTGCGCGCTGTATTTTAATCTGTCCTTCCTCTCCCCCGTCACAGCCGCAATCCCCGAAAGCGGTCAAAGCAGGCGAAAATCTCCTGTCTACGGGGCCGTGCCAGAAAATCAGCACCGGATCGCCCCTGGCACAAAGCCGTCAGGCCCTGACGGTCCATCAGGGCCTCCAGTGCATCCACGATCTGGGGCAAAGTCCGTTTGCCGTCCATGAGATGCTTCTGGGCATAGAGCAGGCAGTACCCCAGGGCCGCCGTCTGCTCGCTGTCGCAAAGCTGCTCCACATTCCGCAGGTCAACAGTCTCATGATTGATGGAAATTCCGTCCCGCCCCAGGGTCTTCAGTTTCACCCGTTCGCCGCTCAATTCCGGCGAGGGCTTCGGCCGGCGGCCAAAGGACGGCAGTTTCGCTGGGGCAAGATCCGCCGGGGCAAGGGGGAAGGCCTGGGCCTCCCGCTTTGCCGGAGCGGTAATGTCACGGGGCACATACCGATCCATCTGGAGAATGGTATCAGCAACATGGAAGTAGGCTCCGGAGCTTCCTGCCACAAGGATCGTAGAAATTCCGTGGCGGTCATAGAGCTCCCGAACCCGGTCAATCAGGGGTGTGATGGGCTCCATCTCCCGACGGATCACCCGCTGCATCAGGGCGTCCCGAATCATGAAATTGGTGGCGCTGGTATCTTCATCCATCAGCAGCACCGCCGCTCCCGCCTCGATACTCTCTACTACATTGGCAGCCTGGGAGGTGGATCCACTGGCATCCTCCGTCTGAAAAGCGGTGGTATCTTTTCCGCTGGGCAGGCCGCTGATGAACATGGAGATGTCCGTTCCCCGGACACTGCGGCCATCCTCCGCCCGGATCTTCACGGCGGTATCGTCGGTGATGACGTACTCCCGGCCGTCTCCGGCAACATGGTTGTAAACCCCCAGTTCCAACGCTTTCAGAAGAGTGGATTTCCCATGGTAGCCGCCTCCCACGATCAGCGTGACGCCCCGCCGGATCCCCATACCGGTGAGGGTTCCCCGGTGGGGCAGTTCCAGCGTCACCGCCAGTTCCCTGGGAGCCCGGAATGCCACAGCCCCTTTCATAGGCTGCTGGGAAACACCGGATGCCCGGGGCAAAACACTTCCGTCCGCCACAAACGCACACAGCCCCAGCTTGGGAAGTATCTGACGGATATACTGCTGATCCTCTGCCAGATCCGCAACAGCCCGCAGCTCCCGGGCATCCAGATTTTGATAGTACAGCGCACCTTCCACGCACCGGGGTAAACATTCAAAGAGGATTTTCTCCAGCTCCCGGGCATTGATGGTACGTCCATTGGCAGGGAAACCCACTTCCAAACGCAGCAGGATGCTGCCGCTGCCGGGATCCAGTCGGCAGGCGGTGCGCTCCAAAACCTCCTGACCGCAGCGGCTGACGGCAATGAGGCCGCTGTGCCCGGAGCCCCGGGCCTGATGGGACATTCTCTCCGCCAGGCGGCCAAACCGCCGGGTCAGCGCATCCTGCAGGGCAATACGCTGGCAGGGCAGCCGATAGAGCTCCGGCGGAAACGCCGCGGTCCTTCCGTCCACGCGGATGCTCAGCCGGGAAGGTGCGGCAAAGGGATCCCCCTGCACATGGTCGATGGAGAGCACATACCCCGGAAATTGGTACGCACCCTTGGTATCCTTATAGGCCGGATACCCTCTCCGGTCAATGCGCTCCAACAGATTTTTCAACTCCGACGCAGTCTGCATACGATGCTTTCTCCCATCTATTATTTTACTCCGCATTGCCGGGCCATCTGCTCCAACTCCTCCGGCCCGGCCTGCCGGATCTTCTCCTCATCCAGAAGCATAGCCCCCAGACCGGAAGCGGCCCCGGCCCAGACCTCATCCAGCAGTGCCTGCCGCAGGGCTTCCGCACTCATATTGGAATCCATGGTTTTTACGCCCCCCAACAGAATATTAGAACAAGCTATCCATTTGACAATAGCCCTTTTCCCCAGTCTTGTCAAAATTTTTCTGCGAATCCAAAAAGAGGTTCCAATACTCCCTCTTGTATTTCGCCCGGTGGTATGATAGGATAAAGACAAATTTTTAGAATTGGTTTTATTTCTGAGAGGAGATACCGGATGCCGAAGGTTGCTTATTCACAAGAGGATCGGGACCGGATCCGCCAGGCGCTGACCACCACAGCCTTGGAGCTGATGGCGCGGCAGGGGATCCAGCACACCACTGTGGAGCAGATCTATAAAAAGGTCGGTATCTCACGCACATTTTTTTACTCTTTCTTTCCTACCAAAGAAGATCTGATCGTGGAGACTCTCTACCTTCAGCAGCCCCGAATCCTGGCCCTTGCCCGGAAACTGGCAGCAGATCCGGCCCTCACCCGGCGGGAGGCAATCCGAACCTTTCTCCATGCCTGCTGTTATGGCGAGAAAAACGGGATCGCCGTTCTGACCGTGGAGGAACAGCAGCTGATCTTCCGGCGCCTGTCACCGGAGAGCTATCAAACTTTCCGGAACAAGCAGGCCCAGCTGTTCGGCAACATTCTGAAGTGTTTCGACATTCGCCCTTACAAGGAGCGGATTGCCCTTTTCACCAATCTGGCCCTGACGGTCATGATCGTCCGGCGTGCCATCCCCAATACGCTGCCGCTGTTTGTGCCGGAGGCAGCTGACGAAACCGTGGAGTTTCAGATCAACGCCATCGTGGACTGCCTGGAGGCCATGCGGGAATCGGATTCCCACCCCCGGTAACAAGCACGCTATCCGCCTGCTCCCTGTTTTTGCACGCGCAGGCGGATTTTGATTCTCTGAATAAATACAAATCTGCTTATTTATCTTTATTATACGAGCTGGCTCCGTTTCTTTCTCCGGTGGGATGTTTCGTCTGCGGAAAAGATTCCGGGTGCTGAAAGCAGGCACTTGTGCCGCACTCCCCTGCCAAGTGCGGCTGAGTCATAAATCTATCATCAATTTTCAGGAGGAAACGAGTATGGGACTTTTCAGCAAATTCTTCAAAGGGCCGGAAGTGGACATGGAGAAGAGCAACGCCAATGCCAAAAAAATGCGCCTGCTCTTTAATCAAGTGGTGGAAAACGGGGACGACTACCGTCTGATTTTCGGCTATACGGAGGACGTAGCCCGGTTCAATTACGGCTTTGTCCACGGCAGCAAAACCAAGATTGGGAACCTGATCGTGGGCTGGAATGAAACCACCCAGACCATCGTGGTGGTGCCCACGGTTCCTGATCTCTCCGGCTGCGGCGATCCCACCTATTACCGCCGCTCTGAAATCCTGAAAGCCTACCGGAACAAATATCCCACCGACGCTTTCATCATCTACCCGGATCGAAAGGGCTACATCGGCATCAACGCCTATGACTGGCTGGATGATGAATCCCTGTACGTCTACGTGTCTCAGGAGGAAGAACTGGCCGCCTTCACAGATTTCTTCCTGAATCGGTTCGCCACCAAGTGAGGCTGTCATGACCTTGGGAGCAATCGCCGCGTTTTTACTGGTGCTGGTGGTGATATTCATCGTCGGCAATCTCTGGTTCCACTTTGTGGAGTCTCTGCTGGATCGGATCAGAGGGCTTTTGAACCTCCGCAAGGATCCACCTGTCTGGCATCCCCTGCCGCAGGAACCGGAGGAACAGCACGATGACCCACCGTCATAAGGCTTTCGTCATTTTATAATGGGTATCAGCAAAGCCCCCGTTCCTGTCCGGAGAAAACTCCGGCAGCAGAACGGGGGCTTTTTGTTTCGTCTCAGCGTGATATCTCAGTGCTCCGCCGCTTCCAGAAAAGAGCGCCTTCCCGCTGCACTTCTCGCATGATCGTACAGAAATCCGACAGCCGTAAGTCTGATCCCTCTCCAACGTCTGGAAGCTCACTCTTCCAGATCCAGGCTCGCTTCTGCTGCCAGCATCAGCAGCCGCTGGAATTCCGCCTGTTCTTCCTCCGTCATCTGCTGGGTCATGTGCCGGAAGCTGGCATCAACCTGCTCCTTCACTGCCGGATAAACCTCCCAGGCCTTTTCCGTGGGACGGATATCGTAGGTTCGCTTGTCCCGGGCATTGGTAGAGCGCATGAGGAATCCCGTCTCCTCCAGCTTGGTAACGGTCTTTGCAATGACGCTTTTATCCAGAGAAAGCCGCTTGGTGATCTCGTCCTGCGTCAGCACCCGGAAATCACATACGATCAGAATGACAACTGCCTGGGCAGCCGTCAGATGATACTGAGCGCAGCCGTTATTGAGCCAAATGTGGGATTTCCGATACAAAATGGAGATGGATTTAAAGGGACTGTCTGCAATGTAAGGCATAGCCGCGCACCTTCTTCCTATGGCTTTTCATTATAGCCCACCTTGGTGGCGCTTGCAACCAGATATTGACGCTATTGGATCTATGCTATGCTTATATAGTGGCAAGTGCTACTATATTTTGCTTTTATAGGTAAAAGAGCTTCGTATGCATGGGAAAAACTGAAAAAATCCGGAACAGAAAGTTCATTCTCCTCTTTATTACCAATCTGCTGGTATTGGCAGCTTTTTACGCCTCCATCCCCATCATCCCCATCTATTGCGAGGAAATCGGAATCACCGGGTCGAAAATCGGCATTGTGCTGACCGCTATGTCCGTGGCGACGATCCTCTTTCGCCCAGTGGCGGGATATCTGCTGGACAACTTCAACCGCTATCGGGTATACCTGCTGTTTTTGGCGCTGTTCTGCCTGTCTTTCCCGGCTTTTATTTTCTTTCCCGTATTCGGCACGCTGATTGTCATCCGCCTGTATATGGGCGCTGTATATTCCGTATGTGGTTCCGCCACCATGACGCTGGCCGGCGACGTGCTGCCCCGCACCAAGGTTACAGAGGGCATTAGCCGGTTTGCCTTTACCGTCTCCATTGGAATGGCCCTGGGTCCCTATGTGGGACTCCAGGTGCAGGAAAACATGAGCAGCAAGGCCTCCTTCCTGACGATTTTTGCCATTACGGTGGCTGCTCTGATCTGTGTCTCCTGCTGCCGGATCCGCTATCCCAAGATGGAGCGGAAAAAGTTCTCTATTCGTGATTCCATCTACGGCCCCGCCCTTCCCTTCATGCTTAATATGGTGTTTTTGATGATCCCCTATGGAGCGGTTATCGCCTATTCCTCTATTCTGGCCCAGGAAAAAGGTCTGATGGAATTCCTCCCCTATTTCTATATCTGCCTGGTAGTGGGAATGCCGGCCTCCAAGCTCTCCACGCAGAAGTTGATTGACGCCGGCAGCCATCGCCTATGTGGTGGGCGGCATCGTCTATGGAACATATGTAGACCGTTACTATCGCAAGCTCAGGCCCGTTCCCGGAAGCACCTCCGGGAAAAATTCCTGACCCTGCCCGCTCAAAAAAACCGCCAAGAGACGAGTAAAATCCTCGATCCTCTTGGCGGTTTTTCCCGGTTCAGACACATTCTCCGTTGATCCCCGGCCCTCCTTCCACAGCTTCTCTGCCGCGGGCTTTCAGCTCTCTGCGCAGGGCCGGCGCTTGTTGTGAGCCATCACATAAGACTCAAAAGATGCTCAGCACCCTGTTATCCCTGATATTTTGGACAGCCCGCTTCTTCTCCCGGAGAGGTGAAGGAATCAGATTTTCGGAAAACATGTATAAATTTTCCCATTAAGGTGAAAGACTGATCTCATACAGAATATAATTGATTTTACAGCACGCCAGTGATAAAATATCTTTATAAGATCTTTACAGGCCTGTCACTGCACACATGCCGCGCGGGCTTTCCGGTTTGATACCACCGGAAAACCCGCCGTTTTTCTGAAAGGATCCGGGATCCGGAACGTGCGGCCCGCCTGATACTCATCAACCGAGGAAGGGAACACCATGCAAGTAGTAGAAACCTTTGGCCAATACGTCCAGCGATGGAGCGGTTCCCACCCTGACCGGGCACGGGATCTGCTTCGGCTTGGATGGGAGGCGCAGAATCTCAAGAACAAGTATCTGCCTGACAGACGTTTGCTGCCTGCCGATCAGTATCTGGCGAAAATCATGATGGATGCCATGCTCAAGCCTTTGCAGCATCCTGCGTCGTCGGCTATTGTCAGCGTCTTTACTCCCAGTGAGATTCTGCAGGAGGCTGGACTAAACCTCTATAATGTGGAGGGATTTTCCTGTTATCTGTCGGGTTCCCGAGCCGAACGCCTCTTTTTGCAGCAGGCGGAGAACGCCGGTATTTCCGAGACACTGTGCAGCTATCACAAGACTTTTCTGGGCGCGGCGGACAGGGACGTGCTGCCCCGGCCCAACTGCATCGTCTACACCAATCTGACCTGCGACGCAAACCTCTTGACCTTCCGCCGTCTGGCGGAGTTGTACGGGGTTCCCTCCTTTTCCATTGACGTCCCCATGCAGCAAAGTGCGGCCAACATCGCCTATGTGGCCGGGCAGCTGCGGGAACTGGCAGACTTTCTCCAAACCAACACCGGAAAAACCATCGACACGGAAGCCCTCCGGGTTCGGCTGCGCCGCAGCCGCCGTACGCTGGAAAAGTTCCGGGAGTGTCAGCGGGCCCGGGCGGACAAGTATGTGCCCTCCGACCTTGTCACGCCGCTCTACAGCGGCATGGTGAACAATATCCTGCTGGGCAGCCAGCAGGTGGAGAACTATGTCGACCGTCTCCGTGCAGACATTGAAAAGGCACCGCCTGCCAGGGGCAAGCGGATCTATTGGATGCACACCATCCCCTTCTGGTCGGCAGCCGCCCGCCAGGCGCTGGCCTTCAGCGAAAAGGCCCAGATCGTGGGCTGTGAGCTCAGCCAGGTCTGTGAGCCGGACTTTGACCCGGAGGAACCCTTTGAGGCCATGGCATACCGGATGGTCAATCATGTTCTGAACGGCAGCGGGCAGCGCCGCATCGAGGCTGGCATCCGTCATGCCAAGGAGGCTGGCGCCGACGGCGTGGTCTGGTTCAATCACTGGGGCTGCAAGCACACCCTGGGTGCAGCTCAGTTGGCAAAAAAGAAATTCGAAGAACACGGACTGCCGCTGCTGATCCTGGACGGCGACGGCTGTGACCGCAGCCACGGCGGTGAGGGGCAGACCTCCACCCGGTTGGAGGCATTTCTGGAGATGTTGGAAGAGGGGGACGGAACCTTATGAACAAAACCTATTATGTGTGCAAGTATACCCCCATCGAACTGCTGGCCGCTTTCGGCGCCCAGTGCGAAAATCTCAACGGGATGCCCCAGGGCTTTGACCTGGCCGACCAGATCGCCCACCCCAACCTCTGCGGCTTCGGAAAATCCCTGATCGAGGCAGTTATGAGCGGGAACGTGCGGGAACTGGTTCTGGTCAACTGCTGCGATACTATCCGCAGCGTCTGCGATGTGCTGGAGGAAAGCGGCAAGCTGGATTTCCTGTACCTTGTGGATATGCTCCACAGTGACGGCCAGTGCAGCCGGGAACGCACCGTGACCCAGCTGAAGGGGTTGGCCCAGGCATACAGCGCCTACAAGGGGACTTCCTTTGATACATCCGCTTTTCGGGCGGCATTCCGGGCGCCCGAGCATGTCAGGGGGCCTCACCTCAGCGTGCTGGGCGCCCGAATGGGCCGGGAGCTCTATGACATGGTACAGGATGCCATGCCCTACCCCGTGGAAAATGAGACCTGCGTCAACAATCGCTCCGTAGGCGAAGTTCTGCCGCCGGAGACCGACGATTTTGACGAGCTGATGGAGTGGTACGCGGGAGAACTTCTGGGGCAGGTTCCCTGTATGCGGATGATGGACAACACCGGCCGCAAGCGGCTCTTCAACGATCCCGATTTGAAGGGGATCATCTACCATACGGTGAAATTCTGTGATTTCTACAGTTTCGAATACGCCCAGGTCAAGCAGAATCTGGCTGTCCCCCTGCTGAAAATCGAGTCGGATTACACCCTGCAGAGCAGCGGACAGCTTCTGACCCGGCTGGAGGCGTTTGCCGAGAGCATTGACATGCCCCGGTGCGAGGGAAAGGAGAAGAAAATGGGGAAAGGATATTTTGCGGGTATTGACAGCGGCTCCACTAGTACCGACGTGGTGATCCTGGATCGTGAGGATCAGATGGTGACCGGCATCATCCTGCCCACCGGCGCGGGAGCAGCCATCGGTGCCGAGCGCGCCCTGGAGCAGGCTCTGGAAGAAGCCCATTTGTCCCGGGAGGATATCGACGCCATTGTCACCACCGGCTATGGCCGCACCGCCATTTCCGAGGGTGACAAGAGCATCACGGAAATCACCTGCCATGCCCGGGGCGCCCATTTCCTTGACCCCTCTGTGCGTACGGTCATCGACATCGGCGGCCAGGACAGCAAGGTAATCCGTCTGGACGAAAGCGGCAATGTGGTAAATTTTGTCATGAACGACAAGTGCGCAGCGGGAACCGGACGGTTTCTGGAGATGATGGCCCGCACCATGGAGATGAATCTGGACGAGATGAGCAAGGCCGGCCTGAGCTATCAGGAGGATATCACCATCTCCAGCATGTGCACGGTCTTCGCTGAGTCGGAGGTTGTCTCCCTAATCGCCCAGAACAAGCCCACGGACGACATCGTCCACGGACTCAACAAGGCGGTGGCCACCAAGACGGTCTCTCTGGTAAAACGGGTTGGCGGCGAGGAGCGCTACATGATGACCGGCGGTGTTTCCAAGAACCTGGGCCTTGTGAAAACACTGGAAGAAAAGCTGGGGGCGCCTCTTGTAGTCAGTGACCGGGCCCAGCTGTGCGGTGCTCTGGGAGCAGCACTCTTCGCAAGAGACATGGTGGAGGCATAATGCCGGGATCCGTCCTGCCCGTTTCCGGCCAGCCATCCGTGACTTGACGGCAGCTGTATTTCCCGGTATGATGGGGATATCCTAACTGCGAGGAGGATCCTTATGAGATATGAAATAACAGGCGGCTCCTTCCCGGTGGTGGTATGCCACCTTGAAAATGGCGAGAAAATGATCACGGAAAGCGGCTCCATGGTCTGGATGACTCCCAACATGCAGATGGAGACCTCCGGCGGCGGTCTGGGCAAGATGTTTTCCCGGGCCTTTTCCGGAGAGAATCTCTTCCAGAATATCTATACTGCCCGGGGAAGCGGCATGATCACCTTCGGATCCAGCTTTCCCGGACGGATCGTGCCCCTTGAAATCGGGCCCGGACGTGAGATGATTTTGCAGAAGAAAGCCTTCCTGGCCGCAGAGGCAGGCGTTTCCCTTTCCATCCATTTCAACAAGAAGCTCGGCTCCGGCCTCTTCGGCGGCGAAGGCTTTATCATGCAGCGGCTCTCCGGACAAGGGGTAGCCTTTGCGGAAATTGATGGGGAATTGGTGGAGTATCAGCTGGAAGCCGGACAGCAGCTGGTGGTGGATACCGGTAATGTGGCGGGCTTTGAACCCACCGTATCCATGAATATTCAACAGGTGCCCGGACTGAAAAACATGGTCTTCGGCGGTGAGGGCGTATTCAACACCCTGCTGACCGGGCCGGGGAAGGTCTGGCTCCAGACCATGCCCATCAGCAGCGTTGCCATGGCAATCCGCCCCTTCATCCCCACCGGTAACAACTAAAGTACATCGAAATCGCTCCCTTTGTAGCAGGCTGTGAAAAACACGGATTGCTATGAAGGGAGCTTGTTTATGCCGCAAAAAGGAGAAATGCTCCAACGGGGCATCCCCCTGCTGTGTTTGTGCGGCACCAGATTTTCATAGATAAATTTCATCTCATATGCTATGATGATTTCATGCTGAAACTTTTGACCTCCCTGCACGGAAACAAGGTAACCCAACTGCCGCCCCCGGAATTTTCCTGTGGAGTCTGCAGCAAGGAACTGGTAAAGGAGAAGGCCTATGATTGACTTTTCCAAAATAGAGCAATATCGGGAAAACAACCGGATCGAAGCCAAAAAGGCCCTAGGTGGCCTTCCCCAGAGTATTTGGGAGACTTACTCCGCCTTCGCCAATACACTTGGCGGTGTGATTCTGCTGGGTGTGGAAGAGCACCGGGATCACTCCCTGCATACCGTCGATCTTCCTGACCCTGAGCGGCTCATCAATGAATTCTGGGAGATCATCAATGACCCCAAAAAAGTCAGCGTCAATATTCTGACAGAGGATCAGATTCAAACCGTAGAGGCAGATGGGAATCACATCATTGCCATCACAGTGCCCCGCGCCCAGCGCTATGACAGACCGGTATACATCGACGGGAACCCTCTCTCCGGCTCATACCGCCGGAACGGCGAAGGGGACTATCGATGCACCCGGGAGGAAGTCCAGAGCATGCTGCGGGATGCCAAGGTGCAGACACCGGACATGAGGGTTCTGGAATACATGGGCCTGGATGTCCTGGACTATGACAGTGTTCACCGTTACCGGGCCCGTATGGAGGACTGCCGTCCCGGCCATGTGTGGGAGGAACTAGAGGACTCCGATTTTCTTGACCGGCTGGGAGCGATCGGAAAAAGTGCCGGGGGTACCATGCATCCTACTGCCGCGGGATTGCTGATGTTCGGGTTTGAACACAAGATCATTAAGGAGTTCCCCCACTATTTTCTGGACTATCAGGAACAAATGGGACCGGATACCAGGTTGACAGATCGGATCGTATCCTCATCCGGAGACTGGAGCGGCAATCTTTACGATTTCTGCTTCCGGGTTTCCGAAAGGGTCACGCAGGACATCGAGATCCCTGTAACCCCGGGGGACGAAGTGGGTATGGAGGATTCGCCCGTCCCAAACGCCTTGCGGGAAGCCCTGGCAAACTGCCTGATCAATGCCGACTATTATGGAAGGCCGGGTCTGGTGATTGTCAAGCGCCGGGATCGGATCACCTTCTCCAACCCCGGCGCATTCCGTATTGAGATTGAAGCCGCCAAAAGCGGCGGCGTCTCCGATCCGCGCAACATGGCACTGACCAGGATGTTCAATCTGGTAAGCATCGGTAAGGGCGCGGGCAGCGGTATTCCCAATATCTACTCCGTCTGGCGAAAGCAGGGCTGGGCACAGCCGGTCATTGAAGAGGGCTTCTCTCCGGAACGAACGACATTATCGTTATCCCTGGAAAAAACCGGGAGTGACCATACGGCAGTCAAAAGCAAAGATCAAAGGACAGCGATTGACCAGGTCAAAAAGCAATTAATCATCGAATATCTCACCGACAGCGTCAGTGCAAGCATTGGTGAGATTGCGGAGTACATTCAATTAAATCCGTCCCGCACCCGGGATTATCTGCAGGAGTTACTGGCACAAGATATTGTCACCGCTGTCGGCAGCAATCAAGGCCAGGTCTATCAATTAAAAGCTTGAAGCACCAACATGAAGACAGGGGGATGACACCAGGTCATCCCCCTGTTTCCTGTATGGATCAGATCACACAAAGGCACTGCCCTGCTCCAGGTCATCCCGCACAAATGCGTGATGGATGGCATTGAGCACCCGCTTCTTGTCGCCGCTCCAGAGGGGGGCCAGCAAATCCCGCTTGGCGCCGTCCCCGGTGAGTCGGTGAACCACCATATCCCTGGGAGTATTCCGCAGGCACGTTTCCAAAGCCGCGATATACGCCTCCATCTCCAAACAGGCAAAGCGGCCCGCCGCCCAGTCCCGGGCAAGGTCTGTCCCCCGCAGCACGTGCAGCAGATGAAACTTGATGCCGTCGGCCCCGGAGGCCCCGATATAGCGGGAGGTGGCGGCCATCATGGTTTCCGTTTCGCCGGGCAGGCCCAGAATCTGATGCACCACCACGGTGATGCCGGCTTCTTTCAGCCGGTGCACCGCCCGGTCGAATACCGGCAGGTCATATCCCCGCCGGATATAGGCAGCACTTGCCGGGTGGATGGTCTGGAGCCCCAGTTCCACCCAGACGGGCTTCTCCCGGTTCAGCTCCGCCAGCAGCTCCACCATTTCCGGCGGCAGGCAGTCCGGTCGGGTGGCCACCGACAGCACCACCACATCCTCCGGCTCCATGGCCGCAGTGTACAGCGCCCGCAACCGCTCCACAGGGGCGTAGGTATTGGTAAAGGACTGGAAATACGCGATAAACCGCGGGTCTCTCCCCGCTTTGGCAGCCACCCGGCGGCGGGCGGCCGCCAGCTGGGCAGGGATGTCCCCGGTCTCCGCGAAGGCTCCGGAGCCGTCGCAGAAGATGCACCCCCGCGTGTCCAGCGTGCCGTCCCGGTTGGGGCAGGTGCAGCCGGAGGAAAGCGCCAGCTTATAGACTTTGCATCCATACTGGCGCCGCAGGCAATCATTGAGACTGTTCCAATACATGCAGATGCCTCCCAGCGGAAAAACTGTCCCTATTGCGGGCTGTGTTTCGTGCATATTTTACTCTATCGCCGCCGGAAAGAAAAGAGGATAAGCCCCCGGAAAATGCCGGAGAAAGAATCCCATAGTTTCTGTGTAAAATCCCAATGGACATTTTCCGCATCTTTTGGCAAAATACTATTTCGTGTGCGGCTTTCGGCAGGAAGCCACGAATTTTGAGATTCGTGGCAAATGTCACAGTGCATACAATATCTTGTACATTATAATGGAGCAAGATCAGATATATTGCGCGGCTTGCCGCGGAGATTATACGGAGGGAACGTGCATGAAAGTCATCAAACGCAACGGAACAGAAGTTGTTTTCGACATTGAAAAAATCGTTGCTGCCATTACCAAGGCCAACGACAGCGTGGAAGAGAGCGCCCGCATGACGCCCATGCAGATCCGGCGCATCGCAGAATTCGTGGAGCTCAGCTGCCTGAAGATGAACCGCTCTCCCTCTGTGGAGGAAATTCAGGATCTGGTGGAATATCAGATCATGGCCCACGGCGCCTATGAGGTGGCCAAGAACTATGTCACCTACCGCTATACCCGCTCCCTGGTTCGCCGCAGCAACACCACCGATGAAAAGATCCTCAGCCTCATCGAGTGCTGCAACGAGGAGGCCAAGCAGGAGAACTCCAACAAGAACCCAGTGGTGAACTCCACCCAGCGGGACTACATGGCCGGCGAGGTCTCCCGGGACCTCAGTGAGCGGCTGCTGCTTCCCCCGGACATTGTGGAGGCCCACAAGGAGGGCATCATCCACTTCCACGACTCCGACTACTATGCCCAGCACATGCACAACTGCGACCTGGTGAATCTGGAGGATATGCTGCAAAACGGCACTGTCATTACCGGCACCCTCATTGAGCGGCCTCACAGCTTCTCCACCGCCTGCAACATTGCCACGCAGATCATCGCCCAGGTAGCTTCCAACCAGTACGGCGGCCAGTCCATCTCTCTGGCTCACCTGGCGCCCTTTGTGGACGTGAGCCGGAAGAAGATCCGCAAGATCGTAGAGCAGGAGATGGAGACCCTGGGCATCGATCCCGGCGAGGAGAAAATGCATCAGCTGGTGGAGGACCGCCTGCGGGACGAGGTTCGCCGGGGCGTGCAGACCATCCAGTATCAGGTGCTGACGCTGCTGACCACCAACGGACAGGCTCCCTTCGTCACCGTGTTCATGTACCTAGGCGAGGCCAAGAACGACCAGGAGCGCAAAGATCTGGCCATGATCATCGAGGAGACTTTGGAGCAGCGCTATCAGGGCGTGAAAAACGAGGACGGCGTGTGGATCACCCCTGCCTTCCCCAAGCTCATCTATGTGCTGGAAGAGGACAACATCACGGAGGACTCCCCCTACTGGTACCTCACGAAGTTGGCTGCCAAGTGCACCGCCCGGCGGATGGTCCCCGACTATATCTCTGCCAAGAAGATGAAGGAACTCAAAGGCGACGTGTATACCTGCATGGGCTGCCGCTCCTTCCTTACGCCGGACCGCTTCACCGACGCTGGTATCGGAAACATCGCCAATGCCGGCAACTATGAGCCCGGCAAGCACAAGTACTACGGCCGCTTCAATCAAGGCGTGGTGACCATCAACCTCCCGGATGTGGCCCTCTCCTCCGGGGGAGATATGGAGAAGTTCTGGAGCATCTTTGACGAGCGGCTGGAGCTTTGCCACCGGGCGCTGCTGTGCCGCCATGAGCGGCTCAAGGGGACCCTCTCCGATGTGGCCCCTATTTTGTGGCAGTACGGCGCCTGCGCCCGGCTCAAAAAGGGCGAGACCATTGACGAGCTGCTCTACCACGGCTACTCCACCATCTCCCTGGGCTATGCGGGCCTTTATGAGTGTGTCAAGTACATGACTGGCAAGAGCCACACAGACCCTGAGGCCACGCCCTTTGCCCTTTCCGTCATGCAGCACATGAACGACGCCTGCAAGAAGTGGAAGGAGGAGAGCGACATCGACTTCTCCCTCTATGGCACGCCTCTGGAATCCACCACCTACAAGTTTGCCAAGTGCCTCCAGCGCCGCTTCGGCGTGATTGAGGGCATCACCGACAAGGGCTATATCACCAACAGCTACCACGTTCATGTCACCGAGGAGATCAACGCCTTTGACAAGCTGAAGTTCGAGGCTCAGTTCCAGCACCTCTCCCCCGGCGGCGCCATCAGCTACGTGGAAGTGCCGGACATGCAGAACAATCTGGAGGCTGTGCTGCAGGTGATGAAGTTCATCTACGACAATATCATCTATGCCGAGCTGAACACCAAGAGCGACTACTGCCAGGTGTGCGGCTGGGACGGCGAGATCCAGATCGTGGAGGAAAACGGCAAGCTCATCTGGAAGTGTCCCAAGTGCGGCAACACGGATCAGGACAAGATGAACGTGGCCCGGCGCACCTGCGGCTACATCGGCACGCAGTTCTGGAACCAAGGCCGTACCCAGGAGATTCGGGACCGGGTGCTGCATCTGTAAAGGATTTCTATTTCACAAAGCGCCCCTGTCCTTGCGGCGGGGGCTCTTTGGCAGGAGGCCATCATGTACTACGGGGAAATCAAAAACTGTGATATTGCCAATGGTGAAGGGGTACGGGTGACACTGTTTGTCTCCGGCTGCACCAACCACTGCAAAAACTGTTTCCAGCCCCAGACCTGGGATTTTTCCTATGGGCAGCCCTTCACCGCCGAGACGGAGGAGCGTCTTTTGCAGATGCTCTCCCCCAGCTATATCAATGGCCTGACGCTGCTGGGCGGCGAGCCCTTTGAGCCGGAGAATCAACGGTGTCTGGTTCCCTTTTTGCGGCGGGTTCGCTCCGCGTATCCGGATAAGACCATCTGGGGCTTCAGCGGCTTTACCTATGAAGAGCTGACCACAGAGGGAACCCATCCCCGCTGCGAAGTGACGGATGAGATGCTCTCTCTGCTGGATGTACTGGTGGACGGCCGGTTTGTGGAGGAGCTCAAGGACATCTCCCTGCGGTTTCGGGGCAGCTCCAACCAGCGACTCATTGATCTGAACGCCAGCCGGGCCGCGGGAGCGCTGCGCTTTTTGCCGGACCGGGTAAGAGAATAAGAAACGGCCCGTGGACTTCAAGTTCCACGGGCCGTTCTTGTTCATCATATCTGATCCAGCTCCCGGGCGATCAGCTCACCGGCGATGGAAAACGCCCGGATCCGGCGCTTGGCCAGGGTGATCTGGGATTTGTACCGGGCCGGATTGCTCTTCCGCTCCAGGGTTTTAACGACTTCCCGCAGCTTGTGGAGGGTGGAGTCGATTTGGCGTTTGGCCTCGGTGAGTTCTTCTCTGGTGTAGGACATCATCGCTCACTGCACCGGCGTATCGTCGATCCGGGAAATTTCATCGGTTGCTTCCAGCTTGAAAATCACCGGCCGTAATCCGTCGTTGCAGCTACAGATGGCCACGCCGGGCTTCCGGATCCAGTCGCCATAGTAGAACAGCTCCTTCTCCGCTCCGTGGGCCAGGGCGAACACATACTGATAGATGGCCTTCCAGGCCTCGTCGCACAGGCCCTCCGGCTTGGCATAGTCTGCGTAGAACACCTGCCCCGCCTGGAGCATGGGGCAGGCGGTGAGCCCCTCCACGCCATATTCCGCCGCCAGCTCCCTGTCCAGTGTGGTTTTCAAAACCGTGATCTTCACGCGCTTCATGCTTGACTCTCCTTTTCGTATTCCCCGTACTCGCAGCCTACGCTGCCTGCTCTCACCTTATCTATGAGCTGCCAGCCGCCCCGCCGCTTTTCATAGAGCTTTACAGTTCCGTATCCGTTTTCACAGTTCCACAGCCGGGTGTGGCGTTTATAGCCGTCCGGGGACTCATAGTTGATGAGGAGCATCTCGTCCTTGCTGCAGGCGATCTCCACCTCCATTCGGGCTTTAAAGGTGGTCTGGATTACCTTCCACAGGATTTGGCCGGCGGTCTCCGTACAGTCGAAGAAGGTGCGGATGCCTGTCCAGAACTTGCTGAAATTGAACTCGTAATCCCTGCCCTCATAGTAAAACTGGCCCAGGAGCTTTCGCCCCAGGGCAATCCCAAACACTTTGGGATTACCGCCACCCACCTCGAATACACTGTTATGGAGCCGTCTGCCCGTAACGGTGCTCACCAGATCGTTGGAAGAAAGCCACACCCAGGGAGAGGTGAAATCTCTGCCCCAATTTTTGTCGGCGTAGCCATAACAGGTATCGGGATGAACCCGGTATTCCTCACCGTTCAGGCGCAGTCGGCCGTCAAAGGCAGTCTTCATCCCCTCGGCGTGCCAGAACATCTCAAAGGCATTGAGGCGGCGGAAGAACCTGGAGGCTCCGTACCCCACGTGATAGGCCACCTGCTTGTTGATCTGAATATCTCATTCCAGCTCCCCGGCATCACTCATCCACTCCGGGCGGGCAGCAGCCTCCTCCGGCGTCACCTTCACATGACCGGTCATGTGCGTCTCCGTGCAGGTGCAATCCCCGGCCTTCAGGTTCAAGGGCGCATTCAGGGGAACGGACACCTGGCTCCAAGGGAAAAAGCGGTGGAGCTGGCCCTTCTCTTTTCCCCAGAATCCCACATTGATCATGCAGTAGGAGGGGCGCTTCCCTGCCTGACGGCCCTCCGGATCGTTCCAGACCAGCATCGGCTGCTCCTGTGCCAGGGCGGGATTACAGAGAAAGTATTCGATATAAAAGGACTTGCGTTCTCCGGTTCTCACGTGTTCCGCGGTGAAGGAATGCCACCACCAGTCATAGCCTTTTTTCGCCAGAGGGCCGCTCAGCATACAATAATCCCGGGTGATGTCGCTTTTATTCATGAAACTTTCCGCCCCCCTTGCTTACTGTCCCCGGCTCTGCCGGACAATCAAATAGGCAACGAAAAAACAGGAAATCCATACCCCTGCAAGGCAGGGAAAATAGAGGCTCCGGGGCAGCCTGGCCACCACCGGGTGGCTCAATATGCACAATCCCCCAAAGCCCACCAACGTCAAAACGCTGACCAGGATGAAACGGGGATTCCGGTTTTCGGCAGGTTCCAGGGCGGATTCCCAGGTTTGCCGACGCTCCAGCTCCCGGAGCAGCAGATCTTCTTCCGGGCAACCCCTGACGATGAAGTAGGGCCGCCGGATCACATTCCGGTTGGGGTGCCGCACCCAGCAGGAGACAGCATAGTGGGAGCGGTTCTCCTTGACATGCTCCACTTTTAGAATCTCATCCGCCCCGGTGGGCACATGGGGCATCTGTACCAGGCGGTTCAGGAGCTTCTGCGTCTCGATGGTTCCGGCCACATAGCCCAGCACGCTGTGCCCGTAGTGGGAGAGGCGACGGGTATCCAGGCCAAACAGCCTATCATCTTCCGTGAGAAAAAAGAGTGTGACCTCTTTTACAGCTTTGCGCCGCAGCCCCAGGGCCAGGACTGCGGTCAGCGCAGTGACACCGCAGCAGAGTACCAGAGCGGAGACTTCCCGGGACCAGTGCATGGAAAAGGACAGAACTGTTCCCGCCACAACAAGCAGCATCGCCAGCAGCACGATGCCAAGGCTCCCGCCCAGAACATGGAGCAGATAGTTTCCGGTACCCGGCGACATCCAAACCTTTTTCAGTGCCATATATCCCCTTCTCTCCTGCAGCCTGTTTTTATTATAATTCCGGATCCGCGGAAAAACAATGTTCTTCCCCGCGTTGATATCGGGCTTCACGAAGCGTACAATGGAATTGTTAAGGAGGCGAAGGAACCAATGTCTGAGAAACCCTATTATACCGACGAAGCCCTCCAGGCGGCGGCCCGTTACTGGGATGAAAAGGACGCAGGCAGCGTCAAGCTGGACAGAACCAGGCTACAAGCTATGGCAGAGAACTATATTTCGGCCAACAACACCTGTGCTTTGGCCACCGGAACCGGGGACTACGTGCGCTGCACCCCCATTGAGTACAGCTACCACGACGGCTGCTTCTGGATGTTTTCCGAGGGTGGCAAAAAGTTCATCGGCCTGGCGGAAAATACCAATGTCTGCCTTGCCATCTACGACAAATATGAGGGCTTCGGCAAGCTTCACGGGATCCAGGTCATGGGAAAGGCAGAGCTGGTGGAGCCCTTCAGCGATTCCTATAACGCCCATGCGGCATTCAGGAAGATCCCACTCTCGGCCTTACAAAAGCTCAGCAGCCCCATGCATTTGATCTGCGTGCACCCGACGCGCATGGACTGCCTGTTCTCCGATTTCAAGGAGTTGGGCTGCGGGCCCCGGCAAACGCTGATTCTGGACGAAACATAAATCATACCGGACGGATATCCTCGAATCCCGAGAATATCCGTCCGGCTTTTTTGCAGATTCCGAACCGCTTATTTCAGCTTTGCCCCATCCCGGAAGGCATTGCCCACCTTCTCGCCCAAGATCCGGTAAGCATTGTGAATGGGATCGAACGTAATGGGCCGGAGCTTGTCCGGGTCGATCCTTCCATCCTCGCCCAGCACCGACTCGTCGGCGCTGATGTTGACGATCTCACCCACCAGGCGGCAGCTCTCCGGGTCGTAGCTCACCAGGCGGCACTCCACCGCCATGGGCAGCTCGTCAATGAGGGGCGCGTCCACAAATTCCGACGGGGCAGTGTGCCAGCCCGCTTTTTCCAGCTTGTTGGCCACCTGATTGCCGGATTCGATGCCTACATAGTCGCAGGCCGCCATCTGATCCGCCGTGGCCATGCTGACGGTAAATGCCTTGCGCGCCAAGATGTTGGCGGTGGTCTTGTGCTCGGCGCTGATGCACATGGACAGCTCCTGATCGTCACTGATGCCGCCCCAGGCCGCGTTCATGGCGTCAGGCGTACCGTCGGCTCCGTAGGTGGCGATGATCAGCACCGGCTGGGGATAGATCCAGGGTTTTGCTCCAAAATTTTTACGCATGAAAGATCCCTCCTGTTTGATTCGTTTCAGCAGTTGCCTGTATACACATACCGCAGGTTTTCCCTGGCCACCTCGGCCAGGCGATAGACGGCCTCCACCGGCGTAGGCGGCCGGTCCGTCATGTGGTGACGGGGGAAAAAGCGGGTAACGTGCAGCGGGATGTCCGTGCCCACTGAGGCAAGCCAACCGGACAGGGCCCGCATTTCCCTCTCGCTGTCATTCTCTCCCGGCACGATCAGCGTGGTGACCTCCACATGGCAGCAGCCGGCAGCGAGAACAATGGAACGCTTGACCGTCTCCAGGTCGCCGCCCAATTTGCGGTACCAATCCTGGGTGAAGCCTTTCAAGTCGATGTTCACCGCGTCCATCAACGGCAGCAGGGCCTGCCACGGCTTCTCCCGGATGGTGCCGTTGGTCACCAGCACATTGCACATTCCGGCCTCATGGACGAGCACCGCACAGCGGCGCACATACTCATAGCCCACCAGGGGCTCATTATAGGTATAGGCCACACCGATGTTGCCTCGGCTGCGCAAGCGCAATGCCTCGTCCACCAGCGCTTCCGGCGAGCAATCCCGCGTGGGGAATTCCTCCCCTGCCGCGGCGATCTGCGCGTTCTGGCAGAAGGGACAGTGCAGATTGCAGCCGAAGCTGCCCACTGACAGCACCATACTGCCGGGATGGAACCGGCGCAGGGGTTTCTTCTCAATGGGATCCAGCGCCAGTGCGGTCAATTTCCCGTAGTTAAGGGAAATGATCTGCCCGCCCCGGTTGGCCCGGGCCCGGCAAAGTCCGGTCTGCCCCTCCTCCAGCCGGCAGCGGTGAAAGCAGAGTTCACATGTGATTCTCATAGATGTCGCACCACCCGGAACCGCTGGAGGGTATAGGGCTCTGCCGCCTGGATGCCGCCTTTCTGCCGGGCAATATCGATCTGCTGCTCCACTGTATCCACACCCTCCAGATCCGGCAGCAGCAGTCCCCGCCGCTGTCCGCAGCTGACGATGACGCCGTACTTCTTGGGATCCAGCTGAGCGGGGGAATCCACCCGTTCGGGCTCTCCCAGCACATCCACGCTGTACTCCAGTTCATCCAGTTCGCCGACCTGAACAGGCGGGAAGCGGGGATCCCGTGTACCGGCGGAGACGGCGTTCTCCATGATCTCCCGAGCCACATTCACCTGAGTGGGGGCAATGGTTCCGATGCAGCCCCGCAGCCGTCCGCTGACGTGCAATGACACAAAGGCCCCCGCCGTCTGTCCGGTCAGCTCCTGAGGCAAGTCATCCGGCAGGGATTCCAGCCTCCGGCGGGTACGCACATAGGTCTCCAGAGACAGCCGGGCCAGACGTACCCAGGGATCCTCTCTGGCCCGGCGCGCCTCCATCCGGGCCCGCTGGGCCTGCTCACAGGCAGCAGCAAATCGGCGGTTTTCATCCTTACCTGTAACTGGGAACAAGGCCACTGCATAGCCCACGCCGAAGGTACCTTCGTGGCTCAGGAGCCGAGGCTCCACAGCCAAATCGTCCAGTGCCCCCGCCATCATCTGGAAGGAGCGCAGGCCGCACTCCGCCGCCCGCTCACAAAGGGACGGATCCATCGTGAGAAACTGCAGGAAATCGCCGGAAGCCATGGCCTTTGTTACCGCCTCATCGAATACCGGGCCTTCCGGCGCAAGACCGTAGGGGCCGTTTTCTTTCAGTTTATGGGACAGGTCACCGCTGGCCACGAACACAGCCCGGCGTCCCAAAGCCTCTGCGGCTTCGGCCACACACCGGCCCAACCGGTAATGCTCCAGCGGAGAAAAGCCGGACAATCCCATGCGCACGATGGGGCACTCCACCCCCGCTTTGCGCAGGAAATAGAGGGGGATCAGAACACCGTGATCGAGAGCCGGGTCTCGCTGGCCGAGCGTACCGGCCCTCAGCCCTGCAGCCTGAGCCCGGCTCACGATCTCATCCCGCAGCGGAACATCGTACTGCACCTGGATGCGTACCTGAGGCGCGCCGAAGGCCGACATATCGCCTACCGCTCCGCGGCCGGGGGCAATATGAAAATAGTCCCCGTACATAATCGTGTGGGGCGAGGCCACGATGAGCACATCGGGATCCCACCGGGCCACCTGCTCCGCTGCGGTACGCATGGCACTGTCGGTGGCATGAATCTCCTGTTCCTGCCCCCTGCCCACCTCAGGCAGCAGCACCGGCGGATGTGGGGTCAGAATTGCACCAAGCATCGGCATATGGGAACGCTCCTTTCTCCGGTATGGCTGCGAAATCATACTTTGTTACAACTGATTGTACCCCATCCGCTGTGCCCTTACAAGCGGCGTCTTTTTGGATCTCCGATTACCCAACCCACAGATGGAAGCCGTCCCTCATCCCATGCAGCTGCACCTCCATCGCTTCCCCTGGATCTGATGGGAGTGCTGCGGGCAAAATCCCCGGTCTTCTTTTCGAAGGCCATTGTAAAAAAGGCCGGTCCTCCCATAAATTTGAGAGCTCCTGTCAGGTGGCCTGACAGGAGCTCTCGTTTTGATGAATCTCAGCCCAGCTTGCCGTATGCCTCGTCGGACACAGCCTCCAGCCACTCGTTGGAACAATTCTCGCCAGGCACTTCCAGGGCCAGATGGGAGAACCAGCTGTCACAGGCGGCACCGTGCCAGTGCTTCACCTCCGGCGGGATGTTGACCACATCCCCCGGATGCAGTTCCCGGGCCTCCTGGCCCCACTCCTGATACCAGCCCCGGCCGGCTACACAGACCAGGATCTGCCCTCCGCCCTTGTCCGCGTGGTGGATGTGCCAGTTGTTGCGGCAGCCCGGCTCAAAGGTCACATTATACACTCCCACCTGGCTGGTAGAAAGGGGCTGCAGATAGCTTCGGCCCACGAAATACCGGGCAAAGCCGTCGTTGGGCGCCCCGATGGGAAATACCATTTCTTTTTGATGCTGTGCCTTGCCGTCGTCACCGGGGACATCGTCAGACCAGACCTCCTTGGCCATGCGGAAAGCTGCCCAGGCCTTGGGCCAGCCGGCATAAAAGGCCGCGTGGGTCAAGATCTCCGCAATCTCCTGCCGGGTGATGCCGTTTTGTCTGGCGGTGGAGAGGTGGTACTGGAAGGAGCTGTCCACCAGGCCCTGGGACATCAGAGCCACCACTGTAACGAGAGATCGGTCCCGGAGGGAGAGCTTGTCCTCCCGGCTCCAGACCTCCCCAAAGAGCACATCATCATTCAGCTGGGCAAATTTGGGGGCAAACTCCCCCAGGGCCTCTCGGCCCGCCGTCTGTTTTACTGCCATATGCAATACCTCCTATTTCAGAGAAAACGTAACGGAAACAGTTCCGTCCCCCAGCTTTTCCTGCAAGCCGGAGGGATCGTCGATCCTGGCAAGCCTGGTAAAGCTCCAGGAATTGGTGCCATAATAAATGGTAATCTGGTTGCCCTGGTAGAGGATCACATCCCCGGGCTGTGTGGTGATTTGGGTATCGTTTCGGGTCAGCGCCGTACCCAGGGGGCCCACCTTCTCAAAGCCGCCGTAGTCCTCCATCTCAATGGTCAGCGGCCCCTGGGCAAGCAGCTCCCGGAATTCTTCGGCGGAGCTGTTGTCTTCAAAGGTAGCCAGCAGTTCATAGTCTCCCACCGTGATCTTCAAAGCAGATTCCTCCTGACTGGGTTCTTCTTCTGCGGATTGCTGCGGATAGGCAGTCTCCTCTTCCGCCATCACCGCCTGGGATGCGTCAGAATCTGCCGGAGCTCCGCCTCCCCCGCAGGCGGAGAGGCTGAAAGCCGCAAGGAGCATACAGAATAATTTTACCACAGGCACCCTCCTTCGTCCCTTACTTCAAATACTCCTGGAAGAACTGCTCAATTCTGTCAAAGGGGATGATGTCCTTCCGGTCGTAGAGGTCGGTATGAACAGCCCCGGGAATGATGAGCAGTTCCTTGTTGTCGGTGCAGGGGTTGTCCTTCACCATGTCCGCAAAGGCATCACGGCTGAAATAGCAGGAGTGGGCCTTTTCCCCGTGAATCACCAGTACGGCGCTGCGGATCTCATTGGTGTAGCGCAGGATAGGCATGTTGATGAAGGACAGGGACGAGGTCACATTCCAGCCGTCGTTGGAGTTGAGGGAGCGCTCTGTATAGCCCCGCTCTGTCTTGTAGTAGTCATAGTAATCCTTCACAAAGAAGGGCGCGTCCTCCGGCAGCGGGTCCACCACACCGCCGGCGCGGGCATAGGTACCGTTCTTGTAGTCCTCTGTCCGCTGGGCGTTGAGGGCTTTTTTCGTTTCATACCGGGCGTCGGCGCTGTCTGCGGCATCGAAGTAGCCCTTGGCGTTCACCCGGGTCATATCGTACATGGTGGAGGCCACAGTTGCCTTAATGCGGGTGTCCATAGCGGCGGCGTTGAGCGCCATACCGCCGAAGCCGCAGATCCCCAGAATGCCCACCTTCTCCGGATCCACGAAATCCCGGGTGGAGAGGAAGTCCACCGCAGCGGAGAAATCCTCAGTGTTGATATCGGGCGACGCCACATTCCGAGCTTCGCCTCCGCTCTCTCCGATAAAGGAGGGGTCAAAGGCCAGGGCGGCAAAGCCCCGGGAAGCCAGTTCCTCTGCGTACAGGCCGGAACACTGCTCCTTCACGGCGCCGAAGGGCCCGGACACAGCCACGGCAGCAAGCTTTCCATCGGATTCCTTAGGCAGATACAGATCACCGCAAAGTTCAATGCCGTAGCGGTTGTGGAAGCGTACCTTCTCCCGCTTGACAGTATCCCGCAGCGGGAAAGAGTAGCCGTTATATTTGGAATGCATATGTTCGTCCTCCTTAAATGTTTTTACCCATCTCATAGGCCTTCTCCAGCGCGGGATGGCCCTGGATCTCCCCTACGGCTGTCACACCCCCGGCAAAGGCCGTTCCCGCCAGGCGGGCCTTTTCAAAGCAGTCGATCCATCCCTGTAATCCGGTGACCGCCCCGTCTACGGTGTGTTCATCCTCCTCCGCCGCAGCCGCCAGCAGGTAAATATCCCGAAAGGCGTAATCGGCAGGGAACAGCGGATTGGCCCGATCCAGCATGGTCTTCATCTGGCCGCTCATCCCGTAGTAATAGATGGGGGTGGCAAAGGCGATGACGTCCGCCGTCAGCATCTTCCGGGCAATGGCATCCGCATCGTCGTGGATGACGCAGCGGCAGGTGCTCTGGCAGGTGAGGCACCCCTTGCAGAACCCGATGGTCTTGTCATACAGCGTGACCTTTTCCACGCTGTTCCCAGCCTCCCGGGCACCCCGCGCGAATGCATCTGCCAGGGTATCAGAGTTTCCGCCCTTTCGAGGGCTGGTAGAGATTACCAAAACCTTCTTGCTCATTGCATTTCCTCCTCACTCAAGTGCCGCATAATACGCGCAGGCACGCCGCTCACAATGGTGTTCTCCGGAACGTCCCGGGTCACCACGGCACCAGCTGCCACGATGGCTCCGTCACCGATGGTGACGCCGGGCAGGATGGTGGCATTGGAGCCGATCCAGGCGTTCTTTCCGATGTGGATAGGGGCGGGCTCCATGGTGCCGCGATGGTTGGGAGACATGGCGTGATTCAGCGTGGCCAGCACCACGTTATGGCCGATGAGCACGCCATCCTCAATGAAAACGCCTCCCTGATCCTGGAATTTACACCCCATGTTGATAAATACGTTTTTTCCAATGTGAATGTTCTTGCCGCAGTCGGTGTGAAAGGGCGGAAACAGGGCAAAGCTCTCGTCCACCGGTCGGCCGATCAGCTGGGAAAAGAGTGTGCGCAGCTCCTCCGGCGTATGGTAGCTGCCGTTGATCTCCGCGGTGATTCTCAAGGCCTCCTGGCTGACGCCGTGCATGAATCGGTGGGCTTCACTGCCGCCCTGAACCGGTTTCCCACTGTTCAGGTGTTCCAAAAATGCTTCTAAATTCATCTGACTCTCCTGATTCTTTCTTGTGTCTAATTCATTTTAGCACCCTCCGGATTTAATAACAAATACCTATAAAGAATGCTTAGCCATGCTTGAAATCTATGTTTATGTTTCGCTATAATAAAAGAGCCAGGAGGTGGACTTTATGGAATTGCGCGTACTGCAATACTTTCTTGCAGTGGCCAGGGAACAGAACATCTCGGCGGCGGCCCAATCCCTGCACCTGACCCAGCCCACCCTCTCCCGCCAGCTGCGGGATCTGGAAGAAGAGCTGGGCAAACAGCTGATGATCCGGGGCAACCGGAAGATCACCCTCA
>CAJKKQ010000010.1 GCA_905200545.1 uncultured Oscillibacter sp. | reverse complement strand
CAAGGTCACCCCCATGCTGATCGAGGCCATCAAGGCTGCCAAGGCCGCGAAGTAATTTTACATCTTGCTGCATAGCGGGGACAGGCTTCGGCCTGTCCTCGCTTTTTTACACAAAAACCATGGGGAAATTTCTGCGTTCGTCAAATATTTGACTATGCCAGGGCAGGAATTTACGATTTATTTACAAATACAGGTTTGATATAATGTGGAGAGAAAATAGGGCAGCCACGGGCTGCCCGGGAAAATGGGAGGAAACGATGAAAAAAGTTTTTGCAACACTGCTGATGCTTTGCATGGCACTTTCCCTGCTGGCAGGCTGCGGTTCCGCTGACAGCGGCGTCATGGATGCGGCCAATGCCAACGCTGTCTCCGGCGGAAACAGTGACCTGCCTGTGGTGACCTGGAAGATGGGTTCCACCTGGGGCGCCGGCAACGTCCACTTCACCGTGGATCAGCGCTTCACCGAACTGGTCAGCCAGCTGACCGGCGGCCGTTTCAAGATCACCAACTATGCCGACGGTGAGCTGTGCTCCGCCAGCCAGCTGTTCGACTATGTCAGCCAGGGCACCATCGAGTGCGGCGGCGACTGGGGCGGCTACTGGTCCGGTAAGGACACTGCGTTCGAGCTGCTGTCCACCATCATGGATGACTTCACCGCCCTGGATTACTACACCTGGATCTATGATGCCGGCGGCATGGAGTGCTACAAGGAGATGTACGGCCAGTACAATATGGAGTACTTCCCCCTGGTCACCAACCCCTGCGAGTCCGGTATCCGTTCTGTCAGCCCCATCACCTCCATTGAGGACATGCAGCACATGAAGATCCGCCTGGGCGGCGTCATGGCTGGTAAGGCGGCTCAGAAGCTGGGCATCAACATCACCACCGTGGCTGCTTCCGAGCTCTATGAGTCCCTGCAGCGCGGCGTCATCGACGGCGGCGAGTTCTCCGGCCCCAAGGCTGACGACTCCCTGAAGCTCCAGGAGGTCGCTCCTTACTGGTGCGCCCCCGCCTGGTATCAGTCCGCCGGCGTCAACGGCGTCATGGTGAACATGGACGCTTGGAACGAACTGCCCGAGGAGTATCAGACCGCCTTTGAGACCGCGGCCCGTCTGTGCTGCGGCGAGCAGCTCTCCCGCTACATCTGGAACGACATGACCGTCACCAACCAGATGATCGAGGAGCAGGGCGTCACCGTCACCAGCTTGCCCGAGGAGGACATGGAGCTCATCCGCCAGGCTTGCCTGGAGACCTACCAGGAGGAGTGCGAGATCAACCCCAACTTCAAGATGGTCTATGATTCCATGCAGGCTTACCGTGAAGCTGCCAACAACTACCGCGATTGGACCGGCGACTACGGCTTCGGCTTCAACCGCGACGAGTAATCGCCTCTTGCAGAAGAGAAAATCTTAAGAGAGGTGTTAAAATGAAAGTAATCGATGCAATCTGCAGGACCATTGATAAAATCAATGATATCCTGGGCAAGGTCTTTTCCCTGCTGGTTCTGGGCATTTTGGCTGTTATTTTGTGCGAGGTCATTCTGCGCCGGATTTTCAACAGCCCCCAGATCTGGACGCAGGATCTGATCGTGATGCTCTTTGCCAGCTACATCATCCTGATCTGTGCCTTCGGTTTCCAGAAGAAGGCCTTCGTGGCGGTGGACGTGGTCTTCGCCCGCTTTCCCATGCTGGTGCAGCACATCCTGCACACCATTACGTATCTGATTTTCCTGGTGCCTTTTGTGGCGGCCATGCTGCCCGAGAGCTGGAGATTCTTCATGAAGGCCTATACCACCGGTGAGCAGACCTACTCCGTGTGGGCCGCTCCCACCTGGCCTGTGAAGTTCTGCCTGTTCCTGGGCCTGCTGCTGCTGGCTGTCCAGTCTGTTTCTGAAATTCTCAAGCAAGTCAACGGCATCATCTCGGATGTTACCGGCAAGAAGCTGCCGGATGCCGGGAAGGAGGCGCAGTAAATGGATGCTTTGATGAATTCTCTTCAGGGTCTTGTGACCTCCTCCGGTATCGGGGCAAGTGATCTTGCGATCGTGATGATCGCGGCGCTGTTCGGCTTGATGGTGGTAGGCCTGGTGCTGGGCCAGGAGCTGGCCTTTGTTCTGGGCGGCGTCGGCGTTGTAGTGGGCTGGATCGCCTGGGGCGATCCCGGCGTTACCATCGCCATGACCAAAATCTACGACCAGATGCAAAGCTACTCCATGGTGGCTATCCCCATGTTCGTGCTGATGGCCAACTTCCTGACATACTCCAAGGTGGCAGACGGATTGTTTGAATCCATCCGCTACCTGCTGGGGCCCCTGAAGGGCGGCCTTGGCCTGGCCGTGATTTTGGTGTCCACCGTTTTCGCCGCCACCACCGGTATCGTGGGCGCCTCCGTGGTCACCATGGGCATGCTGTCCCTGCCCGTCCTGCTGCGCAGCGGCTACAAGCCCTCCCTGGCCTGCGGCATGGTGTGCGCCGGCGGTTCCCTGGGTATCCTGATCCCCCCCTCCATCATGCTGGTGTCCATGGGCTCTTATGCTGAGGTCTCCGTCGGCAAGATCTTCTTTGCCGCCATCGTCCCCGGCCTGGCTCTGTCTCTGGGTTACATCATCTATGTGATGGTGGTCTGCCACATCCATCCCGATTGGGGCCCGGCTATGAGCGCTGAGGAGCTGGCTGAGATGCCGCTCAAAAAGCGTATCACCGGCTCCCTCATCAACCTGATTCCCCCTCTGCTGCTGATCATCGCCGTGCTGGGCTCCATCTTCGGCGGTATCGCCACTCCCACCGAGGCTGCCGGCGTGGGCGCTTTCTTTGCCCTGATCCTGGCCATCTTCTACAAGCAGTTCAGCCTGAAGATGCTCTATGAGTCCCTCATTGATACCGCCAAGACCACCGCCATGGTGTTCATCATCCTCTTCGGCGCCGCGGCCTTCACCGGTATCTTCATGTCCCTGGACGGCGACCAGATCATCTCCAACTGGGTGCTGGGCATGGGCATCGGCAAGTGGGGCGCCTTCGCCATCATGATGGTCATCATGTTCATCCTGGGCATGTTTATCGACTGGCTGGGCATCGTCATGATCGTATTCCCCATCTTCCTGCCCATCATGGATCAGTTCGGTTTCGACCGGCTGTGGCTGGTGGCCGTCAGCGCCACGCTGCTGCAGACCTGCTTCATGACTCCGCCTTTCGGCTTCGCCCTGTTCTATGTCAAGGGCATTCTGCCGGGCAACATCAAGATCCAGGAAGTGTACAAGGGCGTTATTCCCTTTATCATCATCATCTGCATTGTGACCGCTCTGTGCGCGGTGTTCCCGCCCCTGGTCACCTGGCTGCCCAGCATGCTGGCTGCCTGAGCACTTCCGGAACCATGTAAAAAACACGGCCATCCCATTTGGGATGGCCGTGTTTTTGCTTGTTTTTAGGGACGCAGGATTTCCCGTACTGTCAGCACACCCTCTGATACGGAAAAACGCACCTCCAGCCCCGCAAAGCCGAAGCCGTAGATCCGCTCCGGATCCGACTGGTAATGGGGACGGGGATCCAGGGAGAGCACCTGCTGCAATGCCTCCCGCCGGTCCTCCGGAACTTTTTCCAACAGCTCCGGGGGAATCTGCACGTCCAGGGTGGGCCCGGCAGGAGCGGAGGCAAAGCCCCCCACGGCATCGGGGTGGGCATCCCCGTAGGGGATGTAGGGCTTGATGTCCAGAATGGGGGTGCCGTCCATGAGGTCGGCACCCCGGACGTGGAGCACCGTGCCGTGGTCCGGCGTCTGCTCCACTGCCTCCAGCCGCACGGAGGAGAGGCCGATGGGGTTGGGCCGGAAGGGCGAGCGGGTGGCAAATACGCCCATTTTTGCGTTGCCTCCCAGCCGGGGAGGCCGCACAGTGGGGGACCACCCCTGCCGGACGGACTGATCGAAGGCCCAAATGAGCCAGATGTGGGAAAAGCCCTCGATGCCCCGCAGGGCGTCGGGATTGCGGAATTCCGGCTCGAAGACCACGGTGGCGGTCAGGGCGTCCACCAGGCCGCTTTGCCGGGGAATGCCGAACTTGGTGGAAAAATCACTGTGAATGCGGGCGATGGGCCGCATGGAAAAAATCTGATCCATGAGAGGTTCCCCCTTAGCTGCGGATGAATTTTTCCCATTATACAATAAACCGGGCAAAAGGAAAAGCGGGACGGGTGAAAAGACCCGTCCCGCGATCTCTGTGCCGCGGTTTTACCAGCAGCCGTACCACCAGCCCTCGGGGGCATAGAGGGCCCACCAGGCGGCGGCAAAGAAGCACATGGACATTCCCACAATGAGCCCCGAGAGGAGCATTCCCACCCAGTCGTAGCGGATGCGCCCGCCCCGGCGGGCGGAGAGCAGAACCTCCGCCCCCAGGCAGATGAGGGCCAGGGGGGAGAGCTTGATGGCCCACCGCAGATCCAGATCCGGGAAAAACATGGCCGCCAGCATGGCGAGGCCGCAGACCACCAGCACCAGTCCGAAGGTGATGGTGCCTACCCGGCGGACAGGCCCGACGGGCTGGGAAGGGGCGGTACGTTCAGTCGTCTCCATGGGGAGCCTCCTCTCCGAGGTCAGAGCCCTCCTCCTCAGGCTGGCCTGCTTCCCCGTTCGTTTCCTCCTGAGATCCGGAAGCAGGGGGAGTAAAGACCGGGATCTCATCGCTTGGGCGCTGCTTAGGCCCCCGGATGAACCAAAGACCCAGCAAAATCACCAGCACCGTAATGGCCAGGCGGGGCAGGTCATAGACCACCAGACCGTAAGTCCACTCCAGGCCGGGAATGCTGGAGACGACGTTCATGATCCGGCGCATAAAGGTGTCGTAGAGCATATAGATGCCCAGGATCACCAGCACCCAGCCGATGATGCTGTGGCGCTTTTTCAAAAGGGCCGTCATCTGCTGGGAGTCCATCTCCGAGAGGCCGAAGAGATAGGCGTCCTCTGCGGGGAATCCGGCATCCGCCCGGGCCCGGAGATTGTAGCTGTCAAAAAAGGCGTACAGCCATACCACCGGCAGGAAAAAGGCCAGAGGGGCGATGGACAAAAAGCCCGCCGCCGCCAAAATGGCGAAAAAGCCGAAGGTCAGGGAGATGCCCCGCTTCATATATCCCTGATACATCTGCCCGCAGCCGGGAAAGAGGGTGCATAAAAACAGCAAAAAGCCGTGTTTTCGGTTCATGTTGGTTCCTCCTTGCATTTCGTTGAAATGGCCGTCAGGGCCAGAGCCCGTTGAGCCGGTCGAAGACGGTGTCCATGGCGCTGTTCCAGTGTTCCGACCAGGACGAGAACCGCTCCGAAAGCGTGGGGGAGGGATCCGGATCCTGAATGGCCTGGGAGGCGGTGCGCATGGAAAAGTCCAGTCCGCCCCACAAGAGGGTCAGTGCTAGCACCACGGCTGCCGCCGCCGTGGCATAGCGGCTGGTGATAAGCTGCAGCGTCCGCCGCCGGATACGCAGCAGCAGAGAGTCCCGGCAGCTTTCCTGCGGCGTCAGCAGCGTGTCCCCGGAGAGCAGCTCCGTATAACGCTGGAGGCACAGGTCGCAGTAGGCCAGGTGCTCGGCGATCTCCAGCCGCTCCAGTTCTTCCAGGGGTTCGCCCCGGATCAGCGCTGTCAGCGCCGTGTCTGTCAAATGTCCGTCATGGCGGAAGAATTCCATGTTGCTGCCTCCTTTCCAGCGTCTCCCGGAGGAGCCGTTTTCCCCGGGAGAGCTGTGTGTGTATGGTTTTGACGGGCCGGCCCAGAGCCAGGGCCGCCTCCTCCGGGGATTTCTCCCCCAGCAGGCACAGCCTACATACAGAGCGGTAGGGCTCCCGCAGGGCGTCCACAGCTCCGGCGATGTCCTGGGCCTGGAAGTGCCGCATGGCCTCCTCCTCCGCTCCGGGCACCAGCCCCGGCGGCATCCCCTCGTCTCCCGGGAGCACCGTGTGGCGGTTCCAGGCGCATTGGAGATAATCCTTGGCCTTGTTGGCGGCAATGCGGGCAAGCCACTGCCGCTCGTAGCCCTCCGGCATGGAGGCGCGGTGGAGGTAGGCGGATAAAAAGGTCTCCTGGGTCAGATCCTCCGCGGCGGCAGCGTCCCGCACCAGCTGGAAGCAGACGGTATATACCAGGCGCTCGTACTGCTCCACCAGCTGGGAAAAGCGTTCAGTTGTCCATGGTACCACGCTGCGCTGCCACCTCCTTTGCCCTTGCTGTTTATCATACGGCACAGAAAGCAAAATTTCTTCAAAAAAACGAAAAAAACCGGGACAGGATTTTCCTGTCCCGGTATCGGTCTGGGCTGACGGGTCAACGGGAGCGCTCTGGCAGAGGAACCACCACAGGAATTCCCGCCACCTGCTCCACCACGGATTCCATGCCGTAGACGGCCCGGATATTCTCCGGATTCACCACCGCGTGATCCCCGGCGGCAAAGACGGTGCCGCCATGGAGAAAGACGAACCGGTCGCAAAACCGCAGGGCCAGGTTCAAATCGTGGATCACCAGGATGGCGGTGATGTTCCGCTCCCGGCAGACCTGGCGCACCAGGGAGAGCACCTCGTACTGGTTGCGCAGGTCCAGATTGCTGGTGGGCTCGTCTAATAGCAGCAGCTTGGGCTGCTGCACCAGGGCACGGGCCAGCAGCACCTTCTGCTGCTCGCCGCCGGAGAGCTGGTGGAGGTACCGCATGGCAAAGCCCTCCAGGCCCATCCGCCGCAGGGTGTCGTCCACCATCCGGCGATCCTCCTGGCTAACGCCCCACTTGATATAGGGCTTGCGGCCCAGCAGCAGCGTCTCGTACACCGTCATACGGGTAAGGGCGGCGCTCTGGGTCACAAAGGCTACCTGCCGGGCAAGCTCTCCCAGAGGCAGGGTCAAAAGCTCCGCACCGTCCACCGTCACAGAGCCGGTCTGGGGGCGGAGAATCTGGTCAAAGCACTTGAGGAGGGTGGATTTTCCGGCTCCGTTGTTGCCCAGGATGGCCAGAAACGAGCCGCTGCGGGCCTGGAAGGAGATATCCCGCAGGATCTGCCGTCCGCAGGGGTAGGAGAAGTTCAACCCTTCCACACGCATCATAGATGATCCCTCCCCCGAAAGAGCATGTACAAAAAGACCGGCGCGCCCAGGAATGAGGTGATGGCGCCGATGGGCAGCACAATGGGAGAGAGGATGCTTTTGGACACCAGGTCTCCCAGCAGCAGCAAGATGGCGCCGCACAGGGCGGAGCCGGGAATCAGAAAGCGGTAGTCGCTGCCGGTGAAGCGGCGGACCATGTGGGGGGCGATGAGGCCGATGAAGCTGATGACGCCCACAAAGGCCACGCTCATGGCGGCGATGAGGGTGCACACCGCCATGCTGGCGTAGCTCAAAAGATCCACGTTGACGCCCAGGCTCTTGGCGGTGGCGCCGCCGCTTTCCAGGGCGTTGTAGTTCCAGCGGTTCCACAAAAAGAACACCAGTGCCGCTGCCGTCACTACGGCGATCATACCGATCTCCCGCCAGCCGGGACGGCCCAGGTCCCCGAAAGTCCAGTACACCACCGTGGCCACCTGCACGTCGTCGGCAAAGTATTGCACCAGGGTGGTGCCGCCGGTGAACATGGAGCTCAGCGCCACGCCGGAGAGGATCATGGTGGCGGGTGACACGCCCCGCAGCCGGGCAAGGCCCAATATCACGGCGGTGGTGGCAAGGCCTCCCGCAAAGGCACAGAGGGTGACGGTGCCGGGGGAGGAGATGGTGATGGCGGTGCCGGCGTTGGCAGCGTTCTGCACCCCCGCATCCAGCACGATGATGGCCAGGGCCGCGCCGAAGGAGGCTCCCTGGGAGACGCCCAGGGTGGAGGCGGAGGCCAGGGGGTTATGGAGCACGTTCTGCATCACGCACCCGGAGAGGGCCAGGGCGGCGCCCACCACCACGGCGGTGGCCGTCCGGGGCAGCCGCACCCGGAAGAGGATGGCCTCCTGCTGATCCGTGCCCCGGCCCAGCAGCGTCCCCACTACCTGCCCCAGGCTCATGCCGGAGGAGCCGGTGGTGAGAGCAAAGAGGACCGCCGCCGCCAGGATCGCCAGCAGCGCCAGGAGCAGCAGGTACTTGCGCCGCAGGAAGAGGTCGTAGCTCTCCGGCGTCTCCATTGGTTTATGCCCCATGGCCCAGCTCCATTACGCCGAAGGACAGCCCGTCTGCCACCATCTCATCGTAGTAGGCATCTCCCAGCAGAAATTCCAGGATCTCGTCGGTCTTGGCGGCGATGTCCACATCGGCAAAGGCCTCCGGGAAGAGGACGGTGCCTGCGTAGTAGGCGTCGGCAATGGCGTAGCCCACGTTGGTGGAGTAGTTGTTGAAGGAGATGCAGCTGTACACCTTCCCCTCCTGTACCGCCCGCAGGGCATCGTAATAGCCGGCGTTGGCGGCGTACTCATCGTTCACCAGGTTCATGTTGCCGGGATCCAGGAAGATGTAGTCCGGATCCCACGCCACGATCTTCTCGGGATCCGCGTCGTAGTAGCCATCCTGCCCCTCCTGGTCCGCCACGTTCCGGGCGCCGATGGCCATAAAGGGACCGAAGTTGGAGTAGGTGCCGGTGAAGCCGTGGGCGCCGGAGAAGGTGACGGCACCGGTGTAGCAGGTGGGCTTGGTATCCTCCGGAATGTCTGCGGTACGTGCAGCCAGGTCGTCCTTGCAGCTGTCGATGTAGGAGAGGACTTCCTCACACCGGTCCTGGGCCCCCAGCACGTCGGCGGCTACCCGCATCGCGGTGTAGAAGCTCTCGTCGATGAAGTTGATGCTCTGTGCCCGGATGGACACACAGGGGATGCCGGTGGCAGACTGCAGGTCTTCCAGGGCCTCCTGGGTGTAGCCGGAGAGGATCACGTCCGGCTGCAGGGTGATGAGTTCCTCGATATAAGCGGTGTTGGAGGTGCCGCCGCCTTTGCCGATGGCGGGCAGGTCCCGGAAGGTCTCGTAGTACACGTGGGCGTAGTCCCGGAGGGTGGAGGTCTCATACGCCTTGTCGGTATCCTCCACGCCGATGAGCATGTCGGTGCACTGCAGGTAGGCAATCATCCGCAGGGCGCCAGAGCCGGTGCACACGATGGTCTTCACCTCACCGGGGATCTCCACCTCCCGGCCGTAGCTGTCCACCACCACCCGGGTGGCAGCAGGCTCACTCTGGGTAGATGCCTGGGCATCGTCAGCACCCTCTGCGGCACTGCCGCAGGCAGTGAGGGAGAGCAGGGTCAAAAGGGTCAGCAGGGTTGCAAGTAAACGTCTCATGGGTCTCCTTTCCAAAGAGGGGCATCAGCGGTCGTAAGAACGGAAGCAGTGCAGGCAGACCACTTTTCCGTCCTGCAGCCGGGCCATGTGTTCCGCCATGCCCTCACCGCACAGTTCACAGGTAACGGTCTTGAAGATGCGGGCATGCTCCGGCAGGGGGTACTTCACCTCGGTGGTGGTGAAAAGTTCCTCCACCGGGGCCTCCAGGATCTGCCGCTGGCGCTCCTCCCGGCTCATCTCCCGGTTATTTTTCCGGGCCACCACCCGGACGGAGGCGCCGGTGGTGCGGTTATAGAAGTTGTAGGCGGTTTTGCCCGTGGGCCGGTAAAGGAGATTTCCCTTACCGAAGGTGCAGCCCAGGATCACCTGCACGGCGTCGCCGGGACAGGCATCCGTCTCCGCGATGCACACCAGCTGCTCGTCGTCGGCACGGCGCAGCTGCAGCGTTTCCTGGACGTATTCGCACAGCCGCACGCCCAGGGCCAGGCCCGGGCACTGGTGGCCATGAAAAGCCACGCACTGTTTCCAAAGTTCCGGATTCACGCTCATTTCGCACCTCCTGCCAGCAGGGCGGCCTGCCAGACTTCCCGGAAGGGCACGCCCGCACGCTCCGCGGCGGCGGCCACATCGGCGTATTCCGGCTTGCACTTCTCCACGCCCCAACCGGCGGCGGTCTTGATGCCGATAGGGCCGTAAGGGGTTTCTACTTGCCGCAGGGAGGGGGTCAGGGTCCAGCGGCGGCAGGTGTGGACCCGGACGCCCTGGGTGCTGGTCTCCCGGAGGATAGCCAGAGCCAGGCACTCTTCGTCGGCGGGGCGGCACAGCACCGTCAGCGCAGCGGCGGGGCGGCCCTTCTTCATGGTGATGGGGGCGGTGGACACGTCCAGGGCCCCGGCGGCCATCAGCCGCCCGCAGGCAAAGGCCAGGGCCTCCGCCGTCATGTCGTCAATGTGGCAGGTGAGCTCCAGGATCTCGTCCCGGCCTGCCTCTGCCGTCTCACCCAGGATGGCCCGGACACAGTTGGCGGCGGGGAACTCCTTTTTGCCCACGCCCACGCCGGTCTTCACCGGTGTCATCAGGGGCTGGGGGCCGAAGCTGGCGGCAAAGTGGGCCAGCAGCGCCGCCCCGGTGGGGGTGCACAGCTCCCCCCGGATCTCCCCGCCGTAGCAGGGGATCCCCTGAAGCAGATTGGCGGTGGCGGGGGCGGGAACAGGCATCACCCCGTGGGCGCAGCGCACCTGTCCGCTGCCCACATGGATGGGAGAAGCCACAATGGTGTCCGCCCCGATGAGATGCAGGGCCAGGCACACACCGGTGACATCCGCCACGGCGTCCAGGGCCCCCACCTCGTGAAAATGCACTTCCGTCACCGGCACGCCGTGGGCCTTAGCCTCAGCATCGGCGATGCGGCGGTAGACGGCCTTGGCATTCTCCCGGACATCCTCCGGCACCGCCAGATGGTCCAGGATGTGGTCGATGTCCCCGGGAGCGGCATGATGGTGGTGATGGTGCTCGTGATCGTGGGGATGCTCATGGTCGTGGGAGTGCTCATGGTCATGGGGATGCTCATGGTCGTGGGGATGCTCATGGTCGTGGGGATGCTCGTGGACACTGGGGACCGCGGCGCCCAGGGGGAGGTCATGGCTTTCCTCCTCCTCTCCGTGGACCCGCACCTCCATGCGGGTGCCCGCGATCCCACAGCTCACTGCCGGCACCGCCTCCACCGTGATGCCGGGCAGGAGGCCGTTCATGGTCTTGAGAAAGTCTGCTTTCTGCTGCGCATCCAGCAGTTCGTAAAGGGCAGCCGTCAGCATATCCCCGGCAGCGCCCATGTTGCATTCCAGATACAGCGTTTTCATTGGATTCCCTCCATTTGATTGATACGGCTGGCCAGGTATCCGGCGCCAAAGCCGTTGTCGATGTTCACCACGCTCACCCCACTGGCGCAGGAGTTGAGCATGGACAGCAGGGCACTGACGCCGCCGAAGGAGGCGCCGTAGCCCACGCTGGTGGGCACCGCGATGACGGGGCAGTCCACAAGGCCGCCCACCACGCTGGCAAGCGCACCCTCCATGCCCGCCACGGCAATGACCACCCGGGCGCTCATGAGAGGCTCCAGATTGGCCAGCAGCCGATGCAGCCCCGCCACCCCCACGTCATAGAGCCGGGTGACGGCGTTGCCCAGGGCCTCGGCGGTGATGGCGGCCTCCTCGGCCACCCCCATGTCGCTGGTACCGCCGGTGGCCACCACGATGCTGCCCCGGCCCTCCAATGCCTTGGGGAAGACCACCGCCAGCCGGGCCAGGGCGTTGTAGCGCAGAGGAAAGCGCTCCGAGAGGGCGTCGGCGGTCTCTTGATTGATCCGGGTCACCAGGACGTTGGTGCACTGGCGCCGCTCCATGGATCCCAGGATCCCCAGGATCTGCTCCGTGGTCTTGGACTGGCCGAAGATCACCTCTGCCGCCCCCTGGCGTACCGCCCGGTGATAGTCCACCTTGGCATAGCCCAGATCCTCAAAGGGGGAGAGCTTCAGCCGCAGCAGCGCCCCCTCGGGAGTCAGGTTTCCGTCCCGGACGTCCTGCAGGACCGTTAAAATATCGTGCTTGTTGTCGCTCATATGTGTTGCCTCCTGTTAATCCGAGGGTGTGCGGGGCTGGGGATCCAGTTCCGCTTTGCCGGTCAGCGGCTCCAGCGCCGCCGCGATCTGCTGCCAGGAAGATTGGGCAAAGGGCTGTTGAGCAGCCGTCACCTGCACCAGGGCGCCGCCGTTACGCAGCCGCACCCGAAAGTCCCGCAGACCCAGGGCCGTCAGGGCGGCCTCTGCCTGCTCCACCCGGGCAAGATCATCCTGCCGCAAGGGTGTCCCTGTGGGGATGCGGGTGGCAAGACACGCATAGGCGGGTTTGTCCCAGGTGGGGAGCCCTGCTTCTCGGCTCAGGCGGCGCACGTCCGCCTTGGTGAGCTCGCACTCCCGCAGGGGTGAGCGCACCTCCAGCTCCCGCAGGGCCCGCATGCCGGGGCGGTCGGAGGCGTCGTCGGAGGCGTTGGTGCCGTCGATCACCAGGGGGAGCCCCGCTGCCTTCGCCGCCTCCAAAATGGCAGAGAAGATGGCCTGTTTGCAGTGGTAGCACCGGTCCGGGGGATTTGCCGCCACCGCCGGCAGGGACAGTACATCCGCCTCCAGCACTGTCAGGGGCACGCCGCACTGCTGGGCCAGAGCCCGGGCGTCCGAGCGTTCAAAGGCGGGCTGAAAGGCGCTGTGTACAAAGAACGCCTGCCAGCCGCTGCCCCAGCGGCCCGCCGCCCAGCACAGCAGGGCGGAGTCCACCCCGCCGGAGAGGGCCAGGGCCCCCCGGGGATGCTCTGTGAAAAAGTCTTTGAGTTCCAAATCAACACCTCGCAGTTGCAAGTGAAAAAAAGAAAGACACACCCCTTATGGGTATGTCTTCAGACATGAAAGCGGCTCTGGCCGCCTTGTTTCCGGTTGCGCAGGAAAAAGCCGCATTCCGCGGCCGGGCGGGTCTTCTGATCCGCAATTATGAAAAAAATTATAGCAGTTCCGGTGGCTGCCGTCAAGGAAAATGTCCCGGGGGAGCTGCCGGTTGACACAGCCGGGGGAATATGGGAAAATTCTCTTAAAAAACCAGGGGAAAGGGTGAGGGAGATGTCAAAGTGGATTCTGGTGCCGGATTCCTTCAAGGGAACCATGTCCTCCCGGGAGGTCTGCGGGATTTTGCGGACGGAGCTGCTGGAGCGGATGCCGGAGGCGGAAGTGATCTCCCTGCCGGTGGCGGACGGCGGCGAGGGCAGCGTGGACGCCTTCCTGGAGGCCATGGGGGGCCGCCGTGTGCGGGTGTCCTGTACGGGGCCCGACGGGGCGCCTATGGAGGGCTTTTTCGGATTGCTGGGGGACGGCACCACCGCCGTGGTGGAGATGGCGGCGGCGGCGGGCCTGCCTTTGCTGGAGGGCCGCCTGGATGTGGAGGGCGCCACCACCTACGGCGTGGGCGAGCTGCTCCTGGCCGCTGCGGAGGCGGGGGCCAGGAAGATCATCCTGGGCCTGGGAGGCAGCGCCACCAACGATGGCGGCTGCGGCTGCGCTGCGGCGCTGGGAGTGCGGTTCCTGGACGAAGCGGGGAAGGCCTTCATCCCGGTGGGCCGCACCCTGGAGCGCGTCGCCCACATCGACAAAACCGGCCTTGCCCCGGCTCTGGCGGGCGTGGAGATCGTCACCATGTGTGATATCGACAATCCTCTGTGCGGCCCCAACGGTGCCGCGGCGGTGTTCGGCCCCCAGAAAGGGGCGGACGGCCCGGCGGTGGAGCGGCTGGACCGGGGACTGCATCATCTGGCGGAGGTGGTGCGGGCCGATCTGGACGTAGAGATCCTGGATCTGCCCGGCGCCGGTGCCGCCGGAGGAATGGGCGGCGGCATGGCGGCCTTTTTGGGCAGCCGCCTGCAAATGGGTATCGACGCGGTGCTGGATACGGCGGGCTTTGACGCCCTGCTGCCCGGAACCCGGGCGGTGATTACCGGAGAGGGCCGCATTGACGGCCAGAGCCTCCGGGGCAAGGTGGTAGTGGGCGTGGCCCGCCGGGCCAAAAAGGCGGGCGTTCCGGTGGTGGCTGTGGTGGGAGACATTGCCCCCGGCGCCGCTGCGGCCTATGAGGAGGGCGTCACCGCCATGTTTTCCACCAACCGCCGGGCGATCCCCTGGGAGCAGGCCCGCCTGACGGCCAAAGAAGATCTGCGGGCGGCAGCGGGAGACCTGTTCCGCCTGTGGGCGGCGCTGGAGGATCCCTGCCGGGCTGCCGGAAACGATTGACATCCGGCGGCAGGGACGCTATCCTGAAAAGAACAGAGAGAACGAGGAGATGAAGGCGTGAGAGAACCGTTGATCGTCATTATGGACGGCCAGGGAGGCGGCATCGGCCGGGCCCTGGCAGAGACCATCCGGGCGGCCCACCCGGAGCTGCGGCTGCGGGCCCTGGGCACCAATGCCCTGGCCACCGCCGCCATGCTCAAAGGCGGCGCCAGCGACGGCGCCACCGGAGAGAACGCGGTGGCGTTCAATGCCGCCCGGGCGGATATGATCCTGGGCCCCGTGGGGATCCTGACCCCCAACGGATTGCTGGGCGAGGTGACACCCAGAATGGCGGAGGCGGTGGGCGGCAGCAGAGCCGTCAAGATCCTGCTGCCCTCCCAGCGGTGCAGCATCCGTCTGGCGGTGGGGCCGTCCCAGCCTATGCAGGTTTACCTGCAGGAGGCCCTGCGCCTTTTGGAGGAAGAACTGGCAAAAGAAGATTAAAGGCGAGGAGCATACCCATGGTAGATATGAACGCGCTGCTGGCCCTCCAGGGCCAGCTGTTCCTTTTGATGGCCCTGGGAGCTTTTTTCAGCCGCCGGGGGATTCTGGACGGCGGCTTCCAAAAGGGACTGACGGATCTGGTCATCGACTTGGTGCTGCCCTGCAGCATCATCACCTCTTTTGAAGTGGAGCTTACATCGGAACTGCTGCAACAGAGCATCCAGGTGGCGGTATCGTCCCTGGTGATCCAGGTGGGGTGCTGGCTGCTGGCCCATGCTGCCTTCCGCCGCTGCGCCGCCGGTCGGCAGCCGGTGCTGCAGTATGCCGTCATCTGTTCCAACGCGGGCTTTTTGGGTACCCCGGTGGCCCAGGGCCTCTTCGGGGCGCCCGGCGTGGTGCTGGCCTCCATCTACCTGATCCCCCAGCGGGTGGCCATGTGGACATTGGGAGTGGCGTTTTTCGAAAAGAGCAGCGGCCGGGATGTGTGGAAGCGGGTTTTCACCCATCCGTGCATCGTGGCGGTGTTTTTGGGCGCCGTGCTGATGTTCACGGGGCTGCGGCTGCCGGGTGTGGTGGACAATACCATCCGGGCGGTGGGAGACTGCAATACAGGCCTTTCCATGTTCCTGGTGGGCATGCTGATGTCCCGGCTCCACTGGCGGGATTTCCTGGATCCCACGGTGTTGTACTACTCCCTGATCCGCCTGGTGGTGATCCCCCTGGCGGTGTTTGCCGGCTGCCGCCTGGCAGGACTTGACGGATTGCCCGCAGCGGTCTCTGTGGTGCTGGCTGCCATGCCTGCCGGGGCTACCACGGCTATTCTCGCCTCCCGGTATGAGTGCGACAGCGCCTTTGCCGCCAGCTGCGTCACGGTGTCCACGGTATTTTCTCTGGTAGCTATTCCTGTATGGTGCACGTTTTTTTAAAAAAAGTTGTAGCTATTACACAAAAATGAAAATTTGGAGGCTTTTTTGCCTGGGAAAGTCTTGACAATCTCTGGAAATAGGGATACACTGGCGCCATCACTTCCGGGTGATTTTTCTATCAGCTAATTTTGGAAAACGATTCTGTATAACGGAATTACTCGCTGCGGCGAAAGGAGAACCGAATATGAAAGCGGCTTATTTGACCCCCGCCATCACCCTGTTCCATGAGGATGGCAGCCTGGATCTGGAGAGCCAGCGCAAATTGTTTGAAAACCTGATCCAGCAGGGGATTGACGGCATCCTGGTGGAGGGCAGCTCCAGCGAGTTTTTCGCCATGCCCATGGACCAGCGCCGCCAGATGGCCAAGTTCGCCATTGAGGCGGTGGATCACCGGGTGAAGCTCATTATGGGTACCTCCCACATGGTGGCCGACGAGATTGTGAATTTTTCCAACTACTGTCTGGATGCCGGCGCAGACGCCGTGATGATCCTGCCGCCCTATTACTTCCACTTTGGAGCCGAGGCCCTGCTGCAGTATTATGACCGGCTGGCCAAGCAGATCCACGGCCCCATTTACATCTACAACTTCCCGGACAACACCGGCTACACCATCCCTCCGGCAACGGTGGTTCAGCTGGCCCGGATGCATCCCAACATCGTGGGGATGAAGGATACCGTCTCCGGTATGGATCACACCCGGGAGCTCATCAAGCAGGTGAAGTCTCAGATGCCGGACTTTGAGATCTACTCCGGCTTCGACGACAACTTTGCCCACAATGTCCTGGCGGGCGGCGACGGCTGCATCGGCGCCCTTTCCAATGTGGTGCCCGAGATCTGCACCGCCTGGGTTCGGGCCTTCCGGGAGAATGACCTGGCGGGCATCGCCCGGGGCCAGCAGAGCATCGACCGGCTCATGGATCTCTACGCTGTGCGCAGCCCCTTCCTGCCGGTCATCAAGGAGGCCTGCAAGCTGCGGGGCATTGCCGCCACCAGCACCGGTACCTTCCCCATGCCCAACGCCACGGTGGAGGACGACGCCAGAATCCTGGAGCTCCTGCACCGGGAGGGCATCTGATCTTCTTTTGATACCTTTCTTTTCCCCGTTTCCCGGCAAAGAGCCGCTGCCAACAGCAGCGGTTTTTTGCTGTCAAAAAAAGGTATTCCATTATACGAAATTATTTTCCGAAATTTTAAATTATAGAATTCCATTTTATTCTGGAATATGATATACTTTTTTCAAATAGTTCCCAACAGGGCAGGATTGTGAAACAGGAGGAATTTGCCATGGCAAAGGAACAAGTTTCCAGCATTCTGCGGGCACTTAATATTTTGGAGTGCTTTATGGACACGGATACGGAGTGGACGCTCAAGGCTCTGGTGGAGCATCTGGACTTGCCCACCACCACGGTGTTCCGGCAGCTCTCTACCCTGACGGAGCGCCAATATCTGGAGCAGGATCCCATTCGCAAAAGCTACCGGGTGGGCCCGCGGCTGCTGCAGCTTGCCAGCGCCATTATGGGGCAGTCGGATCTGCGCCGCACGGCCCGGCCGGAGCTGGAGCGGTTGAGCGAAGTGGCTCGGGAGACCATCAACCTCAGCGTGCTGCTGGAGCATGAGATTTTTTACCTGGACAAGGTGGAAACCCACCGCTCCATCGTGTGCAACACCCAGGTGGGCAGCCGGGTCCCGGCCTATGCCACCGGCAGCGGCAAAATCATGCTGGCAGGACAGAGCCCGGAGTACATCGACCAGTATTGCCAGTGGATGGCGGAGGCCGCCCGCCCGCTGACCGAAAATACCATCACTGACCCGGATCAGCTGCGCCAGGCTCTGGTCTTGGCCCGAACCCGGGGCTTCGCTGTGGACGATGGGGAGATCGAAGAAGGTCTTACCTGCGTAGCTGCTCCCATTTACGATATGAACCAGCGGGTGGCGGCGGCCGTGAGTATCTCCGGACCCACCTACCGGATGGAGGAGGATTGGGAGATGATGATTCGGGAGGTGTGCCAGACTGCGGCTAATATCTCCCGGCTGCTGGGCCATCGGTAAGAGAGTCCCCCGTGGAAGAACGGAAACGGCGTCCTGCTTTGGCAGGACGCCGTTGTTTTTTAGAAAAAGGATTCCAGGATATAGAGCCGGGTGCCGGAGGGGGAGAGCAGCAGATCAAGCCGGTTTCTGGGATCGTCTGGGTCGGTGGCGGAATACCAGCGGCAGCGGGCTATGTCCGGGCGCTCCTCCTCCGGTACGGACAGGCCGTCCAGCAGCTGCGTCATGGCTTCTGCGTGAGCCTCCGATGGAGCACCCTGCCAGGAAAGGGCCGTATTCACGGTGCTGTTTTCCGGATAGTCCAGAACGTGATAGCGTGTCCCGTCCCCGTGAAAGCTGGAGCCGGAATCCGCTTCATAGACGCATTGGCTGCCGCTGGGGAGGGACAGCCCCCAGTTGAGAGCTACCGTGGCGGTATAGTCCTCCGGATGCAGCAGCGACGAAAGCACGGGCCACGCTGTTATCACAAGCAGGGCCACCACCGCTGCAAGCCCGGCGATCAGCCCCGGCAGTGTCCGGCGCAATGGAGAGCGGGGGCATTTTTCCGCCCGGCCGGTCCGAGAGACCATCACGCTTCACCTCCTGCAGCCAGACAGGCAGACAGCGACCAGGTCTGCCAGCAATCACATTCTCCCCGGGCATCGTCCCGGCGGCGCTCCAGCAGATCTCCCAGGGTATCCCCCGGCGCCCAGGCTCCCGGCTCATAGTCCGCCAGATCCCGTCGAGGATCCAGCCGCTCCAGCTGGGAGAGGGTGTCATAGGAGAGATCGTAGGCCAGGTAGTAGATGCTGACCGAGGGGCTTTCCCCGCCCAGGTACCGGTCCACCTGATCCCGGGCCACCAGGTAGTCAATGGGGATGCAGTTGATGACCAGCCATCCCGCCAGCGCCGCCGGAAAGGCGGCGCGAAAGAAGGAGAAGGCCGGACGCCAGCACTTGATGAGGGCCATCACCAGGAACACCGCCATCATCACCATGCCCCAGTAGGTCATGCAGCGCTTGAAGGAGAGGCCGTAGGCCCCCACATACAGCGTCATACGCCAGGCGGCGGAGCATAGCAGCGCCAGGCTCTGGACGGTCACCAGAGTGGCCAGCAGCCGCACCGCCATCCAGCTTCTGCCTGCGGGATTCGAGATGGTCACGGCAGAGAGCAGCACCAGAAGATTGACCGCTGTGACGGCCACCATCTGGAAAAAGCCGCTGCGGGCCCAGTCGGCGTAGGAGATGCCCCGCTGGGCAAGATATGCTGCCCCGCCCAGGACGCCGGAGATCTGGATAGACAGAAAAGCCAGGTATAAAAGGGCAAGTGCCGCCAATATGATGACAAACGCCAGGGCGTCGGCGTGTTTGGAGGCCTTTTCCGGTGCAGTGGTCAGGGGGATGGGGTGGCGGAGAGAGTAGAGAAAGCCGAAGAAAAACGGGGTCAGGATCATACCCAGTACCAGTTTCCAGAGGCCCTCCGTCAGGTGCTCCGCCACGAACCGGCGCAATTCTACGGTGGCGGAGGCAAAGAGCGCATCGGCGGAAGAGAGTACCGGTACCAGGATCATCAGCAGCACCGCCGACCCGGCGATGCCCAGGATCACGCCCGCTGCGCGCTTACCCTGCCGGGGGCGGGAGAGAGCGGCAAACGCTGCTCCCAGACGGCCGAAAAGCCCCCAGAGCAGCAGCCCCAGCCGCTCCCACAGCATGGTGGGACGGTGCCAGGGGAGCCGACCAGCGCCGGAGAGGGAAATGGCCTGTACCGGCAGCAGTACCAGCAGCGCCGGCATGTTCCAGATCCGGAAGGCCCAGTTGGAGCTCAGGGCCAGGGTGACGGAGAGCAGCAGGTTTTCCGCGGCTACCCACCGGCTCTCCGGCCGGGAGAAGGCGGCAGGGCCCAGATACCCCAGTAAAAGAAGGTACCAGGCAAATACCGCGGCGGTCAGCCCTGCCGTGGGGCCGTACCAGAGGAAGGTGTCCGCCAGAAGCACACAAAAACACGCCGTTATCGGCAGGAACAGCCGCTCCCGGGAGGTAATCTCATAGGTGAATTTGGGGTCAGTTGCAGGGTTTTGGGTAGGCTTCGCCAGCCCTCCCGTGGGCAGGGCGTTTTCAGAATCAGACATATGAAATTCTCCTTATGATGGTGTCCGCGCTTTACGGACAAAATTTCGGTTGTGAGACGGAGCGGGATTTAGCTTCCCTGATCCGGTACATACTCCAGAATATCCCCCGGCTGACAGTCCAGAGCGGCGCAGATGGCCTCCAGGGTGGAAAAGCGCACCGCCTTGGCCTTGTTGTTTTTCAGAATGGAGAGATTGGCCAGGGTGATGTCCACCTTCTCCGAAAGCTGGGAAAGGGTCATCTTTCGCTTGGCCATCATCACATCCAGATTCACGACGATTGCCATGACGCGCCTCCTTAGATCGTGAGATCGTTTTCCGCCTTCATCTCCGCCGCCTGGCGGAACAGGGCGGACATCACCAGACAGAGCAGACCTGCCATGGCAAAGATGGGAACAAAGAGGGCGTTATAGGTCAGCAGGGGGGCGGGGGAGCGGTAGTAGCAGATGCTGAATACCAGCCGCACCAGGGCTGCGGCGGAAATTACAAAGGCACTGACGGCGGAGCGCCGGAGGAAGACGGCATTTTCCAAAGAGAAGGGAACCCCCTCCAGGATCGTGCCCAGCACCCGGTGTCCCTGCCAGAGGATCACAGCGGTGCAGATGCCCGCAAACAGCAAAAACAGCGTCAGCACAATGGTGTAGGGTTCTCCGCGGGTCCACCATGTGACCAGGGCATGGGAAAAATTCCCCAGACAGTCATCCCAGTCATATGTCCACAGCGACTGGATTTTTTCCAGGTTAAAGCGGAACAGCACCAGTCCCGGTACCAGCGGCAGCGCCGTAAGGTTGCAGATGAATGTGATCAGCACCAGAATGTTCAGCACCCGGGCGATTTTTTGTACATGGGAAGTCAGCATGATCCATCCTCCTTATGACTGGGAGCGGGCGGCATACCGGCTGGCACCCAGCAGGCGCCATGTCCAGATACCGCAAAAGAGCAGCAGCAGCGTCAGCAGAATCTGAATCGAGGATCCGTATGTCCAGATCCACTTCCAGCTCAGGGCGAATACCACCAGAATCCGCAGCGGCAGCTCCCAGAAGCGCTCGTACAGGGTCAGATCCGTCAGTGCTGCGGGCCCGCCCATCAGCACCAGTCCGGGTATCAAAAACACCAGTGCGGCCACCATGGCCCGGAGGGCAGCCCGCACCGGAAAACGGATGCGCGGGGTGTGCATGAATAGCGGCATGATGCTCCCTCCTTTTCCTGCATCATAGCACGATGAGTTATCGAAAGTCAATGATAATTTATCGTTTTTCAATAAATCAAAAGCGGGATGGGAAAGGGGCTGACAGAGGGGAGCGGCCGCAGACGCAAAAAAACAGGAAAACGGACGGCTTGCGCCGTCCGCTTTCCTGTATGATATAGAGAAAGGAGAGGGAAAATGGTAGTGTGTGTATCAAGCTTCCTGCTTGGTGATTTCATGATACAGGGCGGCGGAGAGAAAGTCAACGGGGCAGAACCAAGCTTCACAATTTGTTTACAAGCGGGCGGATTTTAGCCATTTTTCGTTCATAATTCGTTCAAAAAATATCATCAAAGTGCACATTGACAAGACAGAGGTTCCATGCTAACATTTAGCATGCTAATTTTTAGCAGGCTAACGAAGGAGGCGAGGTTATGGAACCTGTCGCGCCCTTGGGCCCCTTGCTGGGCCGGTGTGCGCATCTTGCCCGGGAGCGGATGGATGCCCGGCTGACGGGCTGTGACGTGACCCCTGCGCAGACCCATGTTCTGATGTATCTGATGCACAATGGGGGACAGGCGCCTCAGTGCATGCTGACGGACTTTTTGAAGGTGCGTCCCTCCACCACCAACGGGATTGTGGACCGGTTGGAGGAGCGGGGACTGGTAGAGCGCTCTGTCAGCGGTACGGATGCCCGGCGGCGGCTTATCACGCTGTCGGAGAAGGGGCGGGAGCAGCAGTCGCTGTTCCGCAAGCGGTTCCTGGAGACGGAGGAGCTGATGCTCCGGGGCTTTACACCCCAGGAGGAGCAGACGCTCCGGGGCCTTCTGGGACGTATCATTCAAAATCTCGAGGAGGATCGGGCACAATGTTAAAAGCACTTTGGCCGCACGCACGGCCGTATTCCAAGTGGATCTGCCTGGGTGTGCTGTGCAGCGCGGCGGAGGCGGTCTTTGAGCTGCTGATCCCGCTGGTGATGAGCGATATCGTGGATATCGGCATTGCCAACGGCGACCAGAACTTTATTTTGAGTAAGGGCCTCCAGATGGTGGTCATGGCCATGGTGTCGCTGTGCTTCGGCCTGGGAGCCGCCGCCTGTTCCTCCATTGCGGGCATGGGCTTCGGTGCCAATCTGCGGACGGCAGAGTACGACCACATCCAGGACTACGCGTTTTCCAATATCGAAAAGTTTTCCACGGCGTCCCTGGTGACCCGGCTTACCAACGACGTCAACAACCTGCAGATGATTTTGATGTTCGCCATGCGGCTGCTGGTCCGGGCCCCGGTGATGTTGGTGGCGGCGCTGTTTTTATCTATCCGCATCAGCTATCAGCTGAGCAATGTCTTCCTGGTGGCGCTGCCCCTTTTGATCGTGTCGGTGGCGCTGATCCTCACCAAGGCCAGCCCCCGGTTCCGGGCCATGCAGGAGAAGACCGACGCGCTGAACCTGGTGGTTCAGGAGAACCTCACCGGCATCCGGGTGGTGAAGTCCTTCGTGAAGGAGGATCACGAGCGGGAGAAGTTCGCAAAGCGCAACCTGGATCTCAAGTCCAACGCCGAAAAGGCTTTCGGCATGGTGGTCATCAACATGCCCATCATGATGCTCATTATTTACGGCACCATCATCGCCGTCATGTGGTTCGGCGGCCAGATGGTGTACGCCGGCTCTCTGGAGGCCGGCAAGCTCATCACCTTCTTCACTTACATTACCCAGATCATGATGTCCCTCATGATGGTGTCCATGATCTTCATGATGATGACCCGGGCTATTGCCTGCGCCCGCCGGATCACCGAGGTGCTCCAGGAGAAGCCTGCCATCACCAACGACCAGGCCAAGACCGACGTGGCGGACGACGGTACCCGCACCCCCGCGGAGGTAAAGGACGGCAGCATCGACTTTGACCATGTCTCCTTCAAGTATGATCTCTCCAGCCCGGAGTGGATTTTGCAGGATGTGGATCTGCACATCCGCTCCGGCCAGACGGTGGGCATCCTGGGAGGCACCGGCTCCGCCAAGACCACCCTGGTGTCCCTGATCCCCCGGCTCTACGAGGCCACCGAGGGCACCGTGAAGGTGGGCGGCCGCCCGGTGTCGGACTACACCATGGAGCACCTGCGGGATGCGGTGAGTGTGGTGCTGCAGAAGAACACCCTCTTCTCCGGTACCATCCGGGAAAACCTCCTCTGGGGCGATCCCAACGCCACGGAAGAGCAGCTCTGGGCCGCCTGCCGGGCTGCCTGCGCCGATGAATTTTTGGAGAAGATGCCCGACGGCCTGGATACGGATCTGGGCCAGGGCGGCGTCAACGTCTCCGGCGGGCAGAAGCAGAGGCTGTGCATCGCCCGGGCCATTTTGAAACAGCCCAAGGTGCTGATCCTGGACGACTCCACCAGCGCGGTGGACACCGCCACAGACGCCAAGATCCGCAGGGCCTTTGCCAATGAACTGAAAGATACCACCAAGATCATCATCGCCCAGCGGGTGACCTCCATCTGTGAGGCGGATGTGATCTTGGTGATGGCCCAGGGCCGTGTGGTGGCCCAGGGCAGCCATGAAGAGCTGATGAAGACCTGCGAGATCTACCGCGAGGTCTACCAGTCCCAGCAGGAAGGAGTGAGCATCGGTGGCTGAACAGCGTACAAATCAATCCGCACCCCGGGGCCCCGGCGGCGGCCCGGGCCGTCACGGCTATCAAAAGCCCAAGAACCTGCGGGGCACTTTGGGCAAGCTCATGCGCTACCTGGGGCGCTATAAGGCCCATCTGATTCTGGTGGCCGGCCTGCTGGTCATCAGCTCCGCCTGCACCGTGGGCGGGTCCTATCTCATCAAGCCCCTCATCAACGACTATATCCTTCCGGGTGATTTCCCCGGCCTTGCCAAAATGCTGGCCTTTATGGGGGCGGTGTATGTCACCGGCGCGGCCTGCTCCTTTGGCTATGCCCGCATCATGGTGCATGTGTCCCAGAACACGGTGGCCAAGATCCGTTCCGATCTCTTTGACCGGATGCAGAATCTGCCCCTGAAGTACTTCGACACCCACACCCACGGCGAGCTCATGAGCCGCTATACCAACGATATCGACACCGTCTCCGAGGCCCTCAACAACAGCTTCGGAAGCCTCATCTCCTGCACGCTGAACTTCGTGGGCACCATCGCCATGATGATCGTCCTGAGCCCGGTGCTGACCCTCATCACCTTTGCCATGCTGGTGGTGATGCTGTGGGTGGTGAAAGTGGTGGGCGGCCGCAGCCGCCGGTACTTCGCCCAGCAGCAGGCCTCTCTGGGCACGGTGAACGGCTATATCGAGGAGATGATCGAGGGTCAGAAGGTCATCAAGGTCTTCAACCATGAGCCTGCCGCCAAGGAGGGTTTCCGGGAGCGCAACGAGGCCTACCGCCAGGCGGCTACCCGGGCCCAGGCTTACGCCGGCGCCATGATGCCTGCCATGGGCAACCTCTCCTATATCAACTACGCCATCACCTGCTGCGTGGGCGGTCTCCTGGCCATCCGCAGCGGCGACCTGGGCGGCCTGGCGGCTTTCCTCCAGTACACCCGGCAGGTTAGCCAGCCCATCACCCAGATCTCCCAGCAGGTGAACACCATCCTCTCCGCCGTGGCCGGCGCCGAGCGGGTCTTTGAAGTTATGGAGACTCAGCCGGAGGTGGATGAGGGCAAGGTGACGCTGGTGCGGGCCACGGAAGACCGCAGCGGCAACCTGGCGGAAGCCAACTACGATACCGGCGCCTGGGCATGGAAAAAGCCCGACGGCACCCTGGTACCTGTCCGGGGTGACGTGCGGTTCGACCATGTAGTCTTCGGCTACGATGACCGCAAGATCGTCCTCCACGATATCTCCCTCTATGCCAAGCCCGGCCAGAAGATCGCCTTTGTGGGCTCCACCGGTGCCGGCAAGACCACCATCACCAGCCTCATCAACCGCTTCTATGAGATCCAGTCCGGTACCATCACCTATGACGGCATTGACGTCCGGGACATCGAAAAGGACTCCCTGCGCCGCTCCCTGGGTGTGGTGCTCCAGGATACCCACCTCTTCACCGGAACCGTGGCGGACAACATCCGCTACGGACGGCTGGAGGCCACCGACGAGGAGGTCCACGCCGCCGCCCAGCTGGCAGGCGCGGATACCTTCATCCGCCACCTGCCCCACGGCTACGACACCGTCCTCTCCGGCGACGGCGGCAACCTCTCCCAGGGCGAGCGGCAGCTGCTGAACATCGCCCGGGCAGCCTGCGCCAATCCTCCGGTGCTGATTCTGGATGAGGCCACCAGCTCCATCGACACCCACACGGAGAAGATCATCGAGCGGGGCATGGACCGCCTCATGGCGGGCCGCACCGTCTTTGTCATTGCCCACCGGCTCTCCACGGTCCGCAACGCCAAGGCCATCATGGTCCTGGAGCAGGGCCAGATCATCGAGCGGGGCGACCACGATGACCTCATCGCCCAGCACGGCCGTTACTACCAGCTCTATACGGGTCAGGCGGAACTGGCCTGATCCCCGGAACAGAAAGGAGACCTATGGAACAGCTGAAAAAATTCCGCCTGCGCAACCTGATCGCCCTGACGGCGGCAGGCATCATCAACGCCATCGGGGTGACCATCTTCCTATCGCCGGTGAAGCTCTACGACAGCGGCATTTCCGGCACCTCCATGCTGCTTGCCCAGGTGACGCCGGAGTGGCTGACGCTGTCTATCTTCCTGCTGGTGCTGAATATTCCGCTGTTCCTGTATGGTCTCAAAAAGCAGGGGCCGCTGTTCACCCTCTATGCCATCTATACCGTTTGCATCTACTCCCTGACGGCGTGGCTCATCACGGATGTGCTGCCGGTGGATGTGAGCTTTGCCTCTCCCCTGGCGGGACAGGACCTGCTGCTGTGTGCCCTCTTCGGCGGACTGATCTCCGGTGTGGGCAGCGGTATGGCCATCCGCTTCGGCGGCGCCATGGACGGCATTGAGGTCATGGCGGTGATCTTTGCCAAGCGTCTGGGGGTGACGGTGGGCACCTTCGTGATGATCTACAACGTGGTGCTCTATATCATCTGCGGCATCGTGCTGCAAAACTGGATCCTGCCCCTCTACTCCATTGTCACCTACGGAGCGGCGTTGAAAACGGTGGACTTCATCGTGGACGGCCTGGACCGGGCCAAGTGCGCGGTGATCATCACCACCCGGCCCGACGACGTGTGCAAGACCCTGACAGAGACCTTCGAGTGCGGCGTCACCCGGCTGGAGGCCCGGGGCGGCTACTCCAACACCAAGAAGACCATGATCTATTTCATTGTCAACCGCTTCCAGGTGACGAAACTCAAGGACCTGGTCCACGAGATCGACGAGACCGCCTACATCACCATCAGCGAGGTGGCCGACGTCTTTTCTGCCAACAATTAAACCAAACAAAAAAGAAGCGCCCGTGCATCTGCACGGGCGCTTCCTGGTTATTGGCCGTAATCCCAGTTGGCGGGGTTGTGGTCACTGCTATCGGAACTGTCGGGCCAGGTGAGGGCTCCGTCGGAGAGCATGTAAGGGATATCACTGTACACCGCCTGGCGGCCATAGGGATCCGTCACCACCGCTGCAAATTGGAGCTGGTCGGTATCCTTTGTCAGCGTGGCCCGGACACCTTCCGGAAGGTGATAGAAGGACTCCCCGCCATACTCCCCGTGGAAGTGTTCCGGCTGCTCGCAGGGATCCAGCCAGGCGATGAGGGACCGGTTTTTGAACAGCCCCACCCGGATGGACTCCGCCTCCGACTGGCCGATGGGCTCTTTTCCGCCGTCGGAGTTGGGGCGGGCGGTGACATAGACCTCCGGCAGCGTCACAAGGCCGCTCTGGTCCGCCTGCAGTCCCAACAGATCGCCGCTGCCGTAGTTCATCACATCCACAGTGGGCAAAGAGGCGCTGTACAGGCCATCAAACTGGTCCAGCAGCTGGGTGGAGCGGGTGCCGTCCGGCGTTTCAAAGATGGCGGAGACGGCAATGGAATCGGTGAGATGGCAGGCCAGGGTGGCGGTGAATCCGCCGTCCGGAGCGGGCTCTCCCGGCACATAGGAGACGCCGCCGGTGCCGTTGTCCACGGAAAATTTTACCGTCATGCCCTCGGTATAGGTCTTGGGGACCACATGGGCGGAGAACACCGCCCGGTTTTCCTTTGCGCTGGAGGCGGTGGGAACCAGCTCCACGCTGTAGTCCGCCGTCAGGCTGTTCTGGGATTTGAGGATCTCCTCCACCCGGTTGGACACGGAGCCCATCTGGCTGTCCACACCGGACTGCACCTGGAAGAGGTTGTTTTGCAAGGTGTTGTACTGCTGATTCAGCTGGTCCAGACGCCCAAAAAGGCTGTAAAGGATTCCCACAAGACACAGCGAACCAACGGCGATGCCCAGTTTGAAGAGCCTGCGGCGCCGGATGGAGAGAGGCTTGGGCAGGGCGGCGGTGTACCGCTTTACGATCTCCTCCACCATCTGCAGCTGAGTCGGTGTCAGCTCTCCGTCAGCCGTTTCCGGGGCGGTGCCTTCCGCATCCCCGGCATCCTCCGGCGGCGGCTCCTCCACTCCCAGCAGCCACCCTACAGAGACGCCGAAGAGGCGGGAGAGGGCAATGAGCTTATCGATCTCCGGCAGGGCGGAGTCGCTCTCCCATTTATAGATGGCCTGCCGGGATACCCCCAGACGGTCTCCCAGGGCCTCCTGGCTGAGTCCCTGTTCTTTTCTCTTTTGGGCGATGCGCCCGCCTGTGGTCATAGGCAGGACCTCCTTTCCGGCGCCAGTATAGCAAAAAAAGCCCCTGCCGGGCCACCAACCGGCGGCTTTCACACTGTCAACCCATGGTTAGCAAAGGCTGAAACCCGTTGGGCTGCAATGGGTTCCGCTTACAGCAACTTTTCGTAGCAGTTGAGCGTCTCATGGATGAAGCCCATGAAAAAGAATTCCGTGGCCCCGGCAAAGCGGTAGCCGTGAGAGGGGTAGAGGTGGTTGGCGGGGCGGTTTCCCTCCCAGGTGTCCAGCCGGATGACGGTCTTGCCCAGGCGGCGGGCCTCCGCTTCGCAGAAGTCCACCATCTGCCGGGCGTAGCCGTGTCCGGCGCAGTCCGGGTGGATGCACAGGGTGTGAATGACGCCCACCTGGTTCCGCTCCGCCGGGATGCTCCAGGGGATCTCATCATACTCCGGCAGCTGCTCCCCGTTGAGATTCACCACGCCCCAGAGCCTGCCGTCCGACTCCCCCACATACAGGGTTCCGGCCTCCAGGGCGTCCCGGGCGGTGTCGATGGTGGGGTATTTGCCCCGCTGCCAGTTGGTGTAGACGGGGCCCCGCTCCTCCCCGTCCAGAATGGCCTCGTAAATGGCGGCCACGGCGGGGAGGTCGGTCTCTTGGGCTTTTCGGATCATGTGGGATCCCTCCTGATCAAACGTATCGGTGTGGAAGCTTTCAAAAAACGGCGCACCGGGAAAGCGGTGCGCCGTCTGCTGGGATAAACTTACTGCTGCTGGTCCGGAGAATCCGGATGCTCCTGTCCGGAGGATTTGGATTCTTCCTCCGGGGCGGGGGCTTCGCCGCTGCCCTCCTCCGGGGCGGGCGCCTCCTCCTGGGGTTCCGGCGCCTGGATCTTCTGGGAGATCATGTGGACCTTCTTGGCGGCAGGCTCGATGACGTCCGGGGTGGAGGGGCGGAAGCTGTTCTCCTGAGAGCGGGTGGAGGCGTAGGGATTCTCCACCAGCTCCGGGTCCCGGCCCTCGATGATGGCCACCATCTCCGCGCCGGTGATGGTCTCCTTTTCCATCAGGTAGGCCACCACCTTGTCCATATCCTCCCGGTTGTCCCGGATGACTTCCACAGCGGCCTTGTAGCACTGGTCCAGGATCTCCTTGACCGCCTGATCCATCCGGGCGGCGGTGTCCTGGGCGCAGTCCATACCGTAGCCGCCGTCCAGGTACTGGTTGCGGCGGGAGGCCAGGGCCATCATGCCGAACTCATCGCTCATGCCGAACATGGCCACCATGTTCCTTGCCACGTTGGTGGCGTCCTGGATATCCTGGGAGGCGCCGTTGGTCATGGTATTCATCACCACTTCCTCGGCGGCGCGGCCGCCCATGGAGACGGTGATCTTGGCCATGAGCTCGTCCTTGGTGCGCAGCTCCGTCTTGTCCTCCTCAGGCATCAGCAGGGTATAGCCAAGAGATCCCTGGGTGTGGGGGACGATGGTGATTTTCTGCACCGGCTCGGTGTTTTTCTGCTTGTAGGCCACCATGGCGTGTCCCACCTCATGGTAGGCCACCAGTTTCTTCTCAAACTCCGTGAGGACGCTGCCCTTCTTCTCGGTGCCGGCGATGACCAGCTCGAAGGCAGAGAGCAGATCCTCCTGGGTCACCAGCTTGCGGCCCTTGCGCACGGCCCGGAGGGCCGCCTCGTTCACCAGGTTGGCAAGGTCGGCGCCCACGCAGCCGGCGGTAGCCAGAGCCACTTTTTTGAGATCCACGTCCTCCGCCAGGCGGATGTTGCGGGTGTGGACTTCCAGCGTGGCGATGCGGCCCGCCAGGTTGGGCCGGTCGATGGTGATGCGCCGGTCAAAGCGGCCGGGACGCAGCAGCGCCTGGTCCAGCACCTCCGGACGGTTGGTGGCAGCCAGCAGGATGATGCCCTTGGTGGGGTCGAAGCCGTCCATCTCCGCCAGCAGCTGGTTGAGGGTCTGCTCCCGTTCGTCGTTGCCGCCCATGCGGTTGTCACGGGACTTGCCGATGGTGTCGATCTCGTCGATGAAGACGATGCAGGGGGCCACCTTGCTGGCCTCCTTGAAGAGGTCCCGGACACGGGACGCGCCCACGCCCACGAACATCTCCACGAAGTCGGAGCCGGAGATGGAGAAGAAGGGCACGTTGGCCTCCCCGGCCACGGCCTTGGCAAGAAGGGTCTTGCCGGTGCCCGGAGGGCCTACCAGCAATGCGCCCTTGGGGAGCTTGGCGCCGATCTCCGTGTACTTCTGGGGGTTGTGGAGGAAGTCGATGATCTCCGTCAGGGACTCCTTGGCCTCGTCCTGGCCGGCCACATCTCGGAAGGTGACGCCGGTGGACTTCTCCATGTACACCTTGGCGTTGGCCTTGCCCACGCCGCCGATGCCGCCGATGCCGCCCATGCCGCCCTTCTTGGCCATCCAGCGCATCACCAGGGAGAACATCAGCATCAAAAGCACGAAGGGCATGATATAGTTCACCAGGAACGTCAGCAGGGGGCTGATGGGGGCCTGGTAATCCATGTCATACTTGACGCCGGTGGCCTCTTTGTACTGATCCAGATAGGCGATCACCGCGTCGTCGGATTCCAGCTGGACGGTGAAGAGGTCCAGCCGGGCGGCCTGCTCGTTGCCGGATTGATCCGTGAAGGTGTAAACGGCATTGCCGTCGGCATCGGTGGACTTGGTATAGACGGTGCCGTCCTCGGCGGTGTAGGTGCAGCCGTCCTGCAGGGTAATGTGGAGGATGTTCTCCGCGTTGTCGAACTGCACCATCTCCACCTGGTCCTGGGCCACCATGTCCTTGAAGACGCTGTACTCCACGGTCATGGAGGATCCCTGGTGTCCGGCGGAGCCGAAGTAGGAGCTGGCGTAGCTGATGATGATGGTGGCAAGCAAAGCCCAGCAGATCAGCGAGATCACACCCCGCCAGTTTCCATTGTTTTTATTTTGATTGTTGTTTTTGCTGTTTTTGTCGTTTTGGTTCATGTATGGACTCCTTTCGGGCTAAAAGCCTGAAAAAGAAAGCGCGCCGGAGCTTTCAAAATCACTTTGGAAGTATATCACAGAAGCTGGAAATCTACAAGGCGAAGCGCCCTCTTTTTGATGAAATTTCTGTGAATTCCACTTTATTGTGCCCGCTTGGTGTGGTATACTGCCATATGTATGCGAAAAAACACGCTTGGAGGAAACCTATGGACGAACAGAAGAAAGCCAATCTCACCGCTGAGGCCGACGGCATCATCGAGGGCCGCAACGCCGTTATCGAGGCTCTGCGGGCCGGGGAGACCATCGACAAGATCTACCTCCAGAAGGGGGAGACGGACAAGACCCTGGGACACATCGCCTCCAAGGCCCGGGCTGCGGGCATCGTGGTGGTGGAGGCGGACAAGCGTAAGCTGGACGGCATGAGCCGCACCCACGCCCACCAGGGGGTCATCGCCCTGGCCGCCGTGCGGGAGTACGTCAGCGTGGAGAGTATCCTCCAGAGCGCTGCCGACAAGGGGGAGAACCCCCTGCTGGTGATCTGCGATGAGATCTCGGATCCCCACAACCTGGGCGCCATCATCCGCACTGCCGAGTGCGCCGGAGCCCACGGCGTGGTGATCCCCAAGCGCCGCAGTGCCGGGCTCACCGCGGTAGTGGCCAAGACCTCCGCCGGCGCCGTGGCCCATGTGCCGGTGGCCCGGGTGCCCAACATCCCCTCCCTGCTCAAGGATCTGAAAAAGCAGGGCGTGTGGGTGTTCGGCACCGCGGCGGACGGCAATACCACCCTGTACGACGCGGATCTCAAGGGCCCTGCCGCCATTGTCATCGGCAGTGAGGGCGAGGGGATGACCCGCCTGGCGACAGAAAACTGTGACTTCCTTGTGAGTATCCCCATGCGGGGCAAACTCAATTCTCTCAATGCATCCGCCGCGGCGGCCATTTTGCTCTACGAAGCTGTGCGCCAGCGGATGTAAGGGATCCGGCGGGCAAACGCCTGCCGCGCAAAAAGAACCGATCCAACCCAAGACCGCGCCGCAGCGCGCACGGAGGAGCACATGGCGTCCAAAGACCAGAAAAAGGAATATGAGCCGCTGACAAGCCAGACAGATATTCCGCCGGAGGGGGAGTACTCTCTGGAGGAGATCCTGGCGGAGTACGGCGGCGGCCGGGAAAAGCTGCTGCGGGACGTGGAGCAGGCGGCAGCCGCCATGGAAGAGGAGCAGGCTGCTCCTCCGGAAGACGGGCCTTCAGCGGAGATGGCTGCTGAGGAACAGGCGGAGCCGGAAAAGCCCCGGCGGAAAAAGACGGCGCGCTTTCACAAGAAAGCCTCCGCTCAGCCTGAGAAAGATGCTGCCGCCCCCAGCAAGAGGGAGGAGCCCCGCCGGGAGGAACCGGTGGTTCCGCCGGAGGATCTGCCCAAGGCGCCTCACCCCGTCTCCATTGAAGAGGTGGTCAACCACACGGTGGATGCGGTGATGGAGGAGCGGCGGGAGCCGCTGATCCGCCCGCATGTGGGGCTGTTCTCCCGGAAAAAGCTGGAGGAGACGGAGAAGATCTATCCTCCGCCGGAACCGGAGCCGGAGGTGGTGGCGGAGCCCATCGGGCCGGAGCCGGATCCACGGGACGCTGCGGCAGACGCTAAGGACGACTGGCGCGCCCGCCGGGCCTCTCTTCCCGCCGCGCTGGTGGCGGCCCTGGTTCCCTGCGCTTTGCTGGGGGCGGAGGCCTATGGGTTCTCCGCGCCTCTTTGGAATACAGATCAGCGGCTGCAGTCGGTATTTTTGCTGGCCTGCCTGGCGGTGGTAGCCCTGATGACCCGCCATGTGTTCTCCTACGGTGCGCGGATGCTGGTACAAAAACGGTGTACCGGGGAGCTGCTGTGTGCCCTCTCGGCTCTGGTGTCGGCGGCAGACTGCGTCAGCCGCCTGACGATGCCGGAGCGCAGCGACGCCATGCCCTACGCAGCCGTCAGCTGCCTGGGCTTGGTGATGGCCCAGTGGGGATTGATGCGCCAGAGCCAGGGGGAGTACGACACCTTCCGCACGGCGGCCCTGGATCCGGAGCCGCCCTATCTGGTGACGGAGACAGATCACGGCGCCTGCAAGCAGCGGGGGGATCTGCCGGGGTTCTATACCACCGCTGCCCAGGACCCTCTGCCGCTGATGTGGCAGGCGGCGCTGCTGCCGGTGGTGCTGATGGCCACTGTCGTCTTTGCGGGGCTCAGTTCCCTGGGGCAGGGGCGGGGAGCGGACTTCTTCCTGAACTGGTCCGCCATCCTGTGTGCCTCCGCCTCCTTTGCCCTGCCGCTATGCTGGGGATTGCCCTTTTCCCGTTTGGCTCAGCGTCTGCAGAAGACCGGCTGTGCCGTGGCGGGCTGGCGGGGTGCCGACCGCATCAGCCGCAAAAAGACCATGATCGTCACCGACAGCGATCTCTTTCCACCGGGCACCGTGGCCCTCAACGGCGTAAAGGTGTTCGGGGAGGAGCTGCCCAAGGCGGCCTCTTACGCGGCCACCATGTGCCGGGCCGCCGGCTCCGGGCTGGAGTGGCTTTTTGACGGCCTCATGCGCAGCGAGCGGGGCCGCTACGAGCGGGCGGACGATTTCAGCTTCTATCAGGAGGGAGGCTATTCCGCCACCATCCACGGGGAGTCCGTGCTGCTGGGTACCGCTTCCTTCATGCGTAAGATGGAAGTGCGGCTGCCGGGGGGCATCAATCTGCGCACCGGCATCTTCCTGGCCATTGACGGACAGCTGGCAGCGGTGTTCGCTGTGAAATACAATGCCTCGGAAAATGTGGATTACGCCCTGCGGATGATGCGCCGCAGCCATATCACCCCCATCCTGGCGTCCCGGGATCCCAACATCACCCCCGCCTTGCTTAAGCGCAAGTTCCACAAGGGAGTGAAGGTGGAGTATCCGGATCTCACCACCCGGGTGGCCCTCAGCGAGGCGGAGCTGGACCGGGGACTGCCCCGGGCCCTGCTGTTCCGGGAGGGGCTGCTGCCCTATGCCGAGACGGTGGTGGGCAGCCGGCGCATGTGCAGGACGGTCCGGCGGGCCGCGGCCCTGGCCATTGTGAGCAGTGTGGCGGGAACCCTGCTCTCGTTCTATCTGGTCTTTGACGGGGCCTACGATCTGGTGTCGCCCCTGTATCTCATGGCGTTTTTGCTGCTTTGGACGCTGCCTGTGCTGGTGATGTCGGACTGGTGCGGCCGATACTAAGGAAGCAGCATCATCAAGCAACAAGGGGAAGAGGCCTTGCGCCTCTTCCTTTTGCTTTGCCCTGGGATTTTTTGGACCGGAGAAAGGGTGCCGGAAGGCGCCTGTCCCTGCTGATCCCAGCGGCATTTCAGCCCGCTGGAAAGGGAGAAAACGCTCCGGGGCACGGGCTGCATTTGTCAAAAATTTGGCGGAAATTTCTACCTCCTGCCCAAAATGTCCAAGATGCAAAATTTTTATTGTATTGACCCACCAAATGTTGTATAATTTCTACATTAGGCAATGGGGATCCACCCCCTGCCCGGGACCCCTGTACGGCCAGACCGGCCGGGGCGAGAGCACAAACATAAGGAGTGTTACGACATGAGCTATTCCGTACAAAACATCCGCAACGTCTGCTTGCTGGGTCACAGCGGCAGTGGCAAGACCGCTCTGGCGGAGAGCCTTCTGTATATCACCGGTGCCATCGACCGGATGGGCCGCTGCGCCGACGGAAATACCGTTTGTGATTACGATCCGGAGGAGACCAAGCGGCAGATTTCCCTTTCTACCGCTGTGGCGCCCCTGGAGTATAAGGGCTGCCGCATCAACGTGCTGGACACCCCGGGTGCTTTCGACTTCGCCGGCGAGGTGATGGAGGCCCTGCGGGCCGCCGACGCCGCCATCATCGTCTGCTCCGCCAAGGACGGCGTGTCCGTGGGATTGGAGAAGGCGTGGAAGTACTGCGAGGAGCGGAACATGCCCCGCTTCATCTATATCTCCAAGACCGATGAGGACAACAGCGACTACAACGCCACCTTCGAGGCCCTGCGTGAGCGCTTCGGCAAGAAGATTGCCCCCATCGTGGTGCCCATCTGGGACGAAGACAAGCGGGTCACCGGCATCATCGATGTTTTGAACAAGCGCGCCTATGAGATGCAGGATCTCAAGCGCGTGGAGATCGAGATCCCCGAGGGCAAGGGCGAGGTCATTGAGGAGTTCAACAACGCCCTCAAGGAGTCCGTGGCCGAGACCAGCGAGGAGTTCATGGACAAGTTCTTCGGCGGCGAGGACTTCACCTACGCCGAGATGATCCAGGGCCTGCGCCAGGGCGTCCGGGAGCTGAGCCTGTTCCCGGTGCTGTGCGGCTCCGCTGTCAACTGCATGGGCTCTCTCATGCTGATGGACAATATCGTGGATCTGCTGCCCAACCCCATGGAGGGCAACTATCACAAGGCCACCCGCGCTGACGGCGAGACCGAGGAGTTCGTGGTCTCCCCCGGCGGCGTGCCCACCGCCTTTGTGTTCAAGACCGTCTCCGACCAGTACGGCAAGTACTCCTTCGTGAAGGTGCTCTCCGGCTCCATCACCCCGGATATGCCTATGGTCAACGCCCGCACCGGCGCCACGGAGAAGCTGGGCCGCCTGTATGTCATGCGGGGCAAGAAGGCCACTGAGGTCAAGGAGCTCTCCTGCGGCGACATCGGTGCCATCGGCAAGATGGAAAAGGTCAAGACCGGCGATACCCTGTGCGATGCCCGTAAGGTGGTGGCTCTGAAGAACATTCCCTTTGCCGAGCCCTGCTACTCCGTGGCCATTGTGCCCAAGACCCGGGGCCAGGAGGACAAGATCGCCCAGGGCCTTGCCAAGCTCAACGAGGAAGATCCCACCTTCACCGTTACCAACAACCCCGAGACCCATCAGATGGTGCTCTCCGGTTCCGGCGACATGCAGGTGGATGTGCTCATCAGCAAGCTGCGCAGCCGCTTCAATGTGGAGGCAGTGCTCAAGCCCGTCCGGGTGCCCTATCGGGAGAAGATCCGCAAGACCGTTCAGAAGCAGGGCCGTCACAAGAAGCAGACCGGCGGTTCCGGCCAGTTCGGCGACGTGTGGATCCGCTTCGAGCCCAACCCCGACTCTGAGGAGATGGTCTTCGCCGAGGAGGTCTTCGGTGGTTCCGTGCCCAAGAACTTCTTCCCGGCGGTGGAAAAGGGCCTGCGTGAGGCCTGCGTCCACGGCCCGCTGGCGGGGTATCCCGTGGTGAACCTGAAGGCCGTGCTGTATGACGGCTCCTATCACCCGGTGGACTCCTCCGAAATCGCCTTCAAGACCGCGGCCCAGCTGGCCTACAAGGCCGCCATGCCGGAGGCCAACCCCGTGCTGCTGGAGCCTGTGGGCGAGCTGAAGGTCACTGTGCCCGATAACTACATGGGCGATGTCATCGGCGATCTCAACAAGCGCCGGGGCCGCGTTATGGGGATGGATCCCACCGGCGACGGCAGCCAGGTGATCTCCGCTGAGGTTCCTATGGCCGAGATGGGTTCTTATGCCATCGATCTGCGGTCCATGACCCAGAGCCGCGGCAGCTTCACCTTCCACTTCGTCCGCTATGAGGACTGCCCGCCTGCGGCCCAGGAGAAGGCCATCGCCGAGGCAAAGGCTCTGGCGGAGGAACAGTGATCCGCATTTGAATGGGCAGTCCGGCCAGGGCTCCCGCCGAGGCCGGAAGCCTCGGTGGGAAAGAGTCGGGACAAAGAAGCGGAGTGCAGCCTTCGCCGTCAGGCGGATGCGGAGCGAAGCGGATTTCGGCCCGGCGACGTGCCCGCCTGCGGCCCAGGAGAAGGCCATCGCCGAGGCAAAGGCTCTGGCGGAGGAACAGTAAGGCTTACGATACACTGCGTCAAAACGGCGGGATCTTCTGATCCCGCCGTTTTTTGAAAGGAGATTTTGATATGTATGAATATCAGTATATCCCCCTGGATACCGGCGGAGGATTTTTCTCCGGCGGGAGTGAGCATCGGAAGATCATCGATGAGTGGGCGGCCAAGGGGTGGCGCTATGCGGGCTTCGTTCCCATGCAATTTACCAGCCACGGCGGTATCAGCTGCATAGACCTGATCTTTGAGCGGGAAACAAAAACATGAAGTTTGTGAAAAGTTTTTGAACAGTTGCATAAGCAACTGTTCAATATTAGAATATTCTGTTATACTCAGACCATCCCAAGGGGAGATAAGAGTTTACGATTAAAAACTGATTATAAATGAGGAGGAACCAATTATGAAAAAGTGGGTTTGTTCTGTTTGCGGCTATGTCTATGAGGGCGAGAATCCCCCCGAGAAGTGCCCCCAGTGCGGTGTTCCCGGCTCCAAGTTCACCGAGCAGAAGGGTGAGATGAGCTGGGCTGCCGAGCACGTTGTGGGTGTGGGCAAGTCCTTCGGCGACAACGTTCCCGCTGAGGTCCAGAAGGAGATCCTGGACGGTCTGAACGCCAACTTCGCCGGCGAGTGCACCGAGGTGGGCATGTACCTGGCCATGGCCCGCGTTGCCTATCGTGAGGGCTATCCCGAGATCGGCGAGTATTGGCGCCGGGCTGCTCTGGAAGAGGCTGAGCACGCTGCCAAGTTCGCTGAGCTGCTGGGCGATGTGCTGACCGACTCCACCAAGAAGAACCTGGAGATGCGGGTCGAGGCCGAGAACGGCGCCACCCTGGGCAAGTTCGAGCTGGCTAAGCTGGCCAAGCAGTACAACCTGGACGCCATCCACGACACCGTGCATGAGATGGCTCGCGATGAGGCCCGTCACGGCAAGGCTTTCGAGGGCCTGCTGAAGCGCTACTTCGGCTAATCCAAAGCCAATAGAATCGAAAATCCCCCGGCCGCAACTGGCCGGGGGATTTTTTGCGCCAGTGGGCTGACAGGCCATCAGGCGGATTCTCCTTGCATTTGCCAGGTGGGTGGGGTAGTATATAGAAGAAAACCGGGGGGTTTTCTTGGAAAATGATCGGTTGGAAGAGAAAAACAGACACTTTGAGGGGCAGGGAGAAACAGATGTTTCGCTTTCAGATCTATGACAGTAGCGGCGACTATCTGGAAAGTCAGCGCTGGTGGATTTTTTCCATCTTGATGACGGTGGGCGGCTTTTTGGGGGCATTTACCTATACCATCCGTGGCGGCGTGTTCTGCAATGCCCAGACGGCAAATTTTGTACTTTTCGCTATGGCCCTGGGGGATGCCCAGTGGAGCCGGGCGCTGTATTTCCTCATTCCCATGAGTGCCTATTTCCTGGGTGCCCTGCTCTCCGAGGCTGCCATGTCCTCTCCCAGATGGACGATGCCCGTCCGCTGGGAGACGGTTCTGGTCTTGGTGGAGATGGTTCTGGTGGTGATTTTGGGCCTGCTGCCGGAGAGTGCGCCCTATCAGATCTCCCAGGTGGTCATCAATTTCATGTGCTCTATGCAGTACAACACCTTCCGCATCGCCCAGGGAGTTCCCATGGCCACCACCTTCTGCACCAATCACCTGCGCCAGACGGGGATCGCCTGCTGCAAGGCTATTCGCACCCGGGATATCCAGCATGTCAAGCGCCTGGCCTGTCATCTGGAGATGCTGGCTGTCTTCGTGGCGGGGGGCGTGGTCTCCACCATTTTGTGCCGGCATTTTATGGGACGGGCCATCTGGGCTGCCTTGCTCCCTCTTGCGGTGGTATTGGCGGATCTGCTGCATGCAGATCTCAAGGGAGAGCAGGCGGCGCCTGCGAAGTCCTGACGCAGCCGTGCATTGAGATTCAAAAGAGCCCCCTGATGGCACCGTCAGGGGGCTCCTTCTCACTTCCCGGACGTGTGCTGCGGAACGTTTTGGATATCTGCGGAGCGTAGACCGGTTCTTCAAAACAGGGATGGACACGCCCAAGACAGGTATGGGATACTGGGATCAGAAAGGAGGCGGAGGTATGGATGCCGGAAAAACGGGTGAGTATCTTGCCATGCTGCGCCGGGCCAGGGGCATGACCCAGCAGGAAGCGGCGGAGCAGCTGAATCTCTCCAACAAGACCATCAGCAAATGGGAGTCCGGCGGGGGGTTCCCCGATATCACGGTGTTGCCCGCTTTGGCGGAGCTGTACGGCGTGACCGCAGACGACATCCTGGCGGGGGAGACCCTGCGGGGCACCAAGCGGGAACAGGCGGCCGCCGGACGGAGCGCCGCGGAAAAGCGACTGCTGGGGCGGCTGCGGATGCGGTTTGATGTGTGCTTTGTGCTCTCCCTGGCCCTGGCGGTCCTGGGGATGCTTCAAATCCCGTATGTGAGCCTGACTGCCCTGCCCCTTTCCGTAGCCTCAGTTTGGATGGGCTACATTTTGACTTCTCATCCCCTTCGCTATGGCGGCGTGACGGAGGAGCGGAAACTGTATGAGAACCTTTACCGAAAGCTGCTGGCGGCTTCCGGCCTCCAGTGGCTGGCGCTGCTGGGCATGATCCACCTGGGTACGGTGGACTGGAACCGGACAGACCTGGAAAATCTGACGGTGCCCTATACCGGGGATCATTGGAAACCGGTGATTTTCCTGGCGGGCCTGGTGCTTTTGTGGGGGCTGCTGGAGGCGGGCGTGCGCCGCCGCGCCGGAAAGGATGCCCGTCTGCTGCCGGGTAATTGGAAGGCCTGGGCCCTTTGGGGCATTTGGCTGACGGTGTTTCTGGCAGTGTGGACTGCTGTGGATCACCGGTTCAACGTGGCCTTGGCTCCCTGGGTAGAGCGGTATGGGGCGGATGTGCTCCATGACAGCCGCTTTGACGAGTGGTGGCCCACCTTGCGGGAGGAACGGGACAATGCGCTGATGCCCTTCCTGTGGGCCAGACGGATCACAGCCGGGGCTGGCGGTGTCATAACGGTGGTCCTGCTGGCAGTGACACTGCGGCGCATCTGGCGGAAAAAACCGGGGCAACCTCTTGCGCCGAAAGAGGAATGATGATAGAATTTTCCCGGAATAAAGGGGAGAATCATCATGTATCATTATATCTTTTTCGACCTGGACGGTACGCTGACGGATTCCAAGGAGGGCATCTTCAAAAGCGTCCGCTATGCCCTGGAGAAGCTGGGGCGCCCGGTTCCCGGCGATGACATTCTGACGCTGTTTGTGGGCCCGCCTCTGGCGGATTCCTTTATGAATTTCTGCGGTATGACCCGACCGGAGGCCGATGAGGCCGTGCGGATCTTCCGGGAGCGGTATGCCGTCAAGGGCCTCTTTGAAAATGCCGCGGTGTCCGGCGGCCCGGAACTGCTGCGGCGGCTGAAGAAGCGGGGCTATGTACTGGCCCTGGCCTCCTCCAAGCCGGTGGAGCACTGCCGGCCCATTGTGGAGCGGTTTGGCTACGCCCCGTACCTGGATGTGGTGGCCGGCAGCGAGGGTGAATCCGACGAGACCAAGGCGGACATCATCCGCAAGGCCATGGCCCAGCTGGGCATCACGCAGGCGGATAAGGCCCGGGTGCTGATGGTGGGCGACCGGAAGTTCGACGTGCTGGGTGCCCGGGAGTGCGGCATCGACTGCGTGGGCCTGGAGATGTGCCGCTATGGCCAGCCCGGCGAGCTGGAGGCAGCCGGCGCCGTAGCAGTAGTGGAGACGATGGAAGAACTGGAGACCTTCATTCTCCATCATTGATCAAAAAAAGGATGCCCTGCGCAACTGTACGCAGGACATCCTTTTTTGTCCGGGAAAAACCGTCAGGCGGCTTCCCGTTCCTTGATCTCGCGGATGGTCCAGCCTTCGCCGGTCAGGTCTGCGGAGAGTACCGGGTCGATGGGCACCGCCAGATACATGCTGTTGCCGTATGTATAGGCGCCGGAGGTGACGCCGATCACCTGGCCCAGGGCGTTTAGCAGGGCTCCGCCGCTGCTGCCCTGAGAGATATCCGCCGTACTCATCAGGCAGGGCACGGAATAGCGCTCCACATCCCGGTTCGTGGCACTGATGATGCCGGAGGATACCGCCAGGCCCATGCCCAGGGGATCGCTGAGGGTATACACCGGATCTCCGGGCCGCACGTCCCGGGTGCCGGAGGGGGCGATGTCCAGATGGGCAAAAGCAGAGGTGACATGGCCGGAGCGGCTGGTCTTGGAGATCTGGATCACGGCAATGTCGGCGTCGGGATCATAGTAGAGCACCCGCTGGACGGGATAGACCTCCCCGGTGGAGAGGGTGGCAACGGCGTGGACACTGTCTTCAATGGTGTGGTAATTGGTGACGGCCAGACCATCGGCGGAGATGAAGAAGCCGCTGGCATTGACCATGGGCATATCGATATCCAATTCAATCTGCCGGGTATAGACGTCCAGATGGAAGGCCGCCGCCGTATAGCGCTCTGCCACCTGCCGGGCCGTGAGAACAGGGGAGAGGAAGCCCAGAGCATTGGCCGCCGCCCGGGAGACGATGCCGCGGTCTATGAGGCGGCTGATGACGGTGGCGGAGCCGTCCTTGTAGGAGAAGGACAGGGCACTTTCCAGAAGGACAAAGAGCTGCCCCCGGGAGAGGGAACCCGTGGAGACCTGGGGCGTCAGGCCGATATGCTGGGCGAACAGGGCGGCGGAGTCCGGGGAAAAGTCACCGGCGGCGTCGTCATAGCCCAGCATCCGCAGCAAGAAGGTAAACCATTCATCCGCCGTAATGGCCGTGTCGGGATGGAAATCCAGGCCGGCGGAAGCGGGAGAGTCGATCCAGCCCTGGTGCACCGCGTAATGGACGGCGCGGGAGGCCCAGGCGGGTACATCCCGGTAGCCGGAGAACCAGTTGTCCGCGGCAGCATCCTGCTGCGCGCCTGCCAGACGCACCAGCAGCACAGCCGCCTGGTCCCGGGTGGCAGGGGACTCCAGGGCATATCCGCTGGCCCCGGTACCGTTGATCAGTCCCAGGGTGTGCAGGGCGTCGGCGGCCCGAAGGGTTTCCCCCTCCTGGGCAGCGGCAAAGGGGACTGCGCCTGTCAGCAGCAGCAGGGCGCAGAGAAAGGCAAGTACGCGTTTTTTCATGGGGCAGTTCCTCCATATTCCTGGGTGGACAGATTGATGGGCGGTGCCCAACAGAGGCTGAAGCGGCGGGCACCGTCCGGCAGCCTGATTGTAGCACCTGGAAGCGGGGTTGGCAAGTGGGCGGATCTCTGCTACAATCTCACTGTAAGGACGGAAAGGCGGAAGAAATATGGCACAGCGCATTGCGGAGGGATTGTGGCGGCTGGAGATCCCTCTGGTGGGAAATCCTCTCAAGACGCTCAACAGTTACCTCATCACCGGGGAGCGGAACCTCCTCATTGACACGGGCTTTCGCCAGCAGCCCTGCCGGGAGGCATTGGAGCGCCAGCTCCGGGAGCTGGCGGTGGATCTGAACCGGACGGATCTCTTTCTCACCCATCTCCACAGCGACCACACAGGCCTGGCGCCGGAGTTTGTCCGGCCCGGCTGCCGGGTTTACATCGGCGCGGTGGATGGGCGGCACCTGGTGGAGAGCGGGAGAGAACAGCCGTGGCGGGAGCTGTACCGGGAGTACGTGCAAAACGGCTTTTCCCGGCAGGATATGGAGACCCTCTGGGACAGTAATCCCGCCAAATCCGGCGCGCCGGTGCCCTGGGACGGCTACACGTTCCTGGAGGATGGGGACACACTGGGCTATGGGGCATATAACCTGCGCTGCCTGCTGACGCCGGGCCACACCCCGGGACACATGTGCCTGTACGATGCAGCCCGGAAGACACTGTTCTCCGGGGATCATGTGCTCTTTCACATCACCCCCAACATCTGCCGCTGGACAGGGGTGGCGGACTCCCTGGGGGACTATCTTAAAAGCCTGGACCGGGTGCGGGATCTGCCGGTGGAGCTGCTGCTGCCCGCCCACCGGGAGGAAACGGGAGATCTGGCATGCCGGGTGGAGGAACTCAAGACCCACCATGCCCGCCGGCTGGAGGAGGCGCTGCGGGTGGTGCGGCAGACGCCGGGGCTCACCGCCTGGCAGATTGCCGGGCGCATGGACTGGAGCATCCGCTGCCGCAGCTGGGAGGACTTTCCCCTGACCCAGAAGTTTTTCGCCGTAGGGGAGGCTCTGGCCCACCTGGATCATCTGGAGGCCCGGGGGCAGCTGCGCCGCATGGAGCATCAGGGCGTCATGGTTTATGACGCCATATCATAAAATGCAAGGAGAGAATGACCATGGATATCCAGGAGATTTTGTCCAAGTGCGACCACACGCTGCTCTCCCCCACCGCCACGTGGGAGGAGATTCGGACACTGTGTGACGACGGCGTCCGGTACGGCTGCGCCAGCGTGTGTATCCCCGCCAGCTATGTCCGCCAGGCGGCGGAGTATCTGGCGGGACGGCTGCCGGTGTGCACCGTTATCGGCTTTCCCAACGGCTACGACACCACCGCCGCCAAATGCTTTATGGCTGCCGACGCCGTACAAAACGGCGCCGACGAGGTGGACATGGTCATCAACCTGGGCTGGGTGAAGGACCAGCGGTGGGAGGATCTCCTCGCAGAGATCCGGGCAGTGAAGGAGGCCTGCGGCGGCAAGCTCCTGAAAGTCATCATCGAGACCTGCCAGCTGACGGAGGCGGAGAAGATCCGCATGTGCGAGATCGTCACCGCCTCCGGGGCGGACTATATCAAGACCTCCACCGGCTTCTCCACCGGAGGCGCCACCCGGGAGGACGTGGCCCTCTTTGCTGCCCATGTGGGGCCGGGGGTGAAGATCAAGGCCGCCGGCGGCATCGCGGATCTGAAAGATGCGGAGGACTTTTTGAACCTGGGGGCCTCCCGGCTGGGGACTTCCCGGGTGGTGAAAGCCGTCAAAGCCCTGGGAAAGTGATTCCAATTTGTAGAATACAGACGATAAAATCCCCTCCGTTGTCGGATTCCGGCGGCGGAGGGGGTGCTTTTTCCACAGCGTGTTGAAAATACGGCGGGCGGGACAGGCGGGTTCAGCCCAGGACATAGCCGCTGAGAGCCGCTGCCAGCAGGGCGGAAAAGAGGCCCTGAAGGGCCTTCCCCGCCAGGTAGTACCGCAGCCGGAGCCCGCTGCCCTCCAGCGCCGCTGCCGTCTGGCACAGCACGGACAGCCCGCCCCATCCGGCGGCTCCCGCCGCCAGGATGAAGCCGAAGCGGTCCGGCGTCAGCAGCGGCGTCAGGGAGAAGAGCTCCGTCATCCCGACCAGCAGGGCGCCCGCCGGGCTTCCCAAAGAGGAGAGGGGCCGGGAGAGCACATAGAAGAAGGTCACAAAGGCGCAGACGGACAATACGCTGCGTAAAGCACCGTCCACTGCGGACACAAAGGCCTGTACCGGGGAGATGGCCTGAAAAGTACATGACCTTGACATATCCTGGGAACAGGCGGAGGACGTTCCCCGGAACAGCAGTCCCACCAGCAGGGCGGATCCTACATGGATCAGCAGCAGCCACACACCGGCGCGGACGCTGCCAAAGATCCCGGAGCCCAGAACGGAGATCAAAAAGACAGGGGAGCAGTTGTTGCAGAAGGTCAAAAGCCGCTCCGCCTCCTGCCGGGACAGGGCGTGGGACTGGTAGAGCTCCCCGGCGGTTTTGGCGCCGATGGGGTATCCTCCCAGCAGGCCCAGCACCAGGGCGGCGCTGCCGGGGCCTCCGATCCGGAACAGGGGCTCCATAAGACCCGAGAGCACCGAGGCCGTCAGGTCTCCAAAGCCCATGGCCAGTAGCAGCGACGAGATCACAAGAAACGGGAACAGGGAGGGGATCACGGACCGGGCGCACAGGGACAGCGCCTCCTCCACAGCGGCCCGGCAGTGGGCGGCGTCCGCCAGAAACCACAGGGCCCCGCAGCACAGTACCAGACAGAAAGGCGTTCTCCAACGTTTTTTCATATCCATCACCGGAGCCATTCTATGCGTCCCCCCTCTGGTACATGCCGGGGTGGGACAGGCAAGTTTGCGGGGATTTCCGCATACACGTGGCAAAGAGGTGAGACATATGGAGCGCAATCGAAAGGAGAGCCGGGTGCTGGATACCGTGGCGGAGCTCTTTGACCTGCCGGCGGACGTGGTGGCGGGGCTTCCCCGGCTGGAGATGGTGGGCAGCCGCCAGCTGTATCTGGAGCATCACGCGGGGATCCTGGCGTACAGTGAAGAGCAGATCGACGTCAATACCCCCGAGGGCATCCTGCGGGTGCGGGGGGAGCGTTTGACCTTGACGGCCATGACGGCGGAGGAACTGCGCATCGGCGGCGCCATTGCGGCGGTGGAGTGGGTGAGGTAGCCTATGCTCAAGGAAATCGTCAACCGTCTGCGGGGGCAGGTGCGATTGCGGGTGGAGAGCCCGTTTCCGGAGCGGGTGCTGAACCTGTGCGGCGCCCGGAATCTGGCATTCTGGGATCTGGAGTGGGAGAGCGCCACCGCCTTCACCTGCCGCATGAGCCGGGGGGATTACCGTGTTCTGCGCCAAGCGGCAGCGCAGCTGGAGTGCGCGGTGACTCCGGTGAAAAAAGAGGGGGTTCCCTATTTTCTGGGTCGCTTCCGCCACCGCCAGGCCCTGGCGGTGGGCCTGGTAGGCGCCGCATGCGCCCTGACGGTGGGCTCCTTTTTCATCTGGGACTTCACCGTGGAGGGCAATGTCACCGTCACCGATGAGGAGATCCTCCGCTCCCTGGCGGACAATGGGGTGGGGCTGGGAACCTTTGGCCTGTCCCTGGACGGAGAGAGCATCCGCAACCATGTGCTCCTGGATATTCCGGAGCTCAGCTGGATTGCCGTCAATGTCTCCGGCTGCCGGGCCTATGTCCAGGTGCGGGAGCGCGATCCCAAGCCGGAGATGGTGGATGAGCGGAGCCCCACCAACGTGGTGGCCCGGCGGGAGGGGTTGGTGCTGGACGTGCAGGCCCTGGACGGGGTAGCCTGCGTGCTGCCGGGCACCACCGTCACGAAGGGGCAGCTGCTGATCTCCGGCGTGGAGGATACCGGCACCTACGGTGCCCGGCTCCTGGCGGGAATGGGGACGGTGGAGGCCCGCACCTGGTATACCCTCACCGCCAAGATCCCCCTGACACTGCCTCAAAAACAGTACACCGGGGAGGAAAAAACCTGCTTTTCCCTGGTCTTAGGGACCCACCGGATAAAATTCTTTTCAAACAGTAGCATCCAAGGGGAAAATTATGATAAAATAACCAACAGGTATCCGTGCTCCCTGCTGGGAGTGCCGCTGCCGGTTACCATTGTGAAAGAGCAGTACCGGTTTTACGATCCGGTTTCTCCCTCCGACCCGGACGAGGCGTCCGTTGAACAGGCCAAGGAGGCGGGGGAGGCCGCCCTGACGGCGTATCTCAACACGCTGCTGGAAGGATACGGGAGCGTATCCTCCACCCTGTGCACCTCCCGGCAGGAGGGGGACACCCTGGAGGTGACGCTGCGGGCGGAGTGCCGGGAGCAGATCGGACAGCCGGTGCCCATCTATACCCAATCTACCAACGAACCGGGCGGAGAAAGCCCGTGAATAACAGGAGTGAAGCAAGCATTGGAACAGAGAATCAGCATTGAGCGTTTGGAACAGGCGGTGAACATCTTCGGATCCTTCGATGAAAACATCCGCCTTTTGGAGCAGGAATTCTCCGTCACCGTGGTGAACCGGGACGGGGAGCTCCGGGTGGAGGGTGAGCCGGAGAACACCATGCTGGCCTGCAAGGCCATCCAGGCCCTGCTGACCCTCTCCTCCCGGGGAGAGTCCATCGGCGAGCAGAACGTGCGCTATATCATCGGCCTGGTGCGCTCCGGCAAGGAGACCCAGGTAGCGGAGCTCACCGGAGACGTGCTGTGCATCACCGCCAAGGGCCGCCCGGTCCGGCCCAAGACCATCGGACAAAAGGAATATATCAAGTCGGTGCTCCACAACACCGTCACCATCGGTGTGGGCCCGGCAGGCACAGGCAAGACCTATCTGGCGGTGGCCGCCGCCGTCTCCGCCTTCCGGGACAAGCAGGTCAACCGCATCATCCTCACCCGCCCGGCGGTGGAGGCCGGCGAGCGCCTGGGCTTTTTGCCCGGCGACCTCCAGAGCAAGGTGGATCCCTACCTGCGGCCGCTGTACGACGCCCTCTTCGACATGCTGGGGGCGGAGACGTACCAGAAGTACCTGGAGCGGGGCAACATCGAGGTGGCGCCCCTGGCCTATATGCGGGGCCGCACCCTGGACGACAGCTTCATCATCCTGGACGAGGCTCAGAATACCTCCCGGGAGCAGATGAAGATGTTTTTGACCCGCCTTGGCTTCGGGTCCAAGATCGTCATCACCGGTGACGTCACCCAGATCGACCTGCCCGACGGAAAGGCCTCCGGCCTCAAGGAGGCCATGCGGGTGCTGCGGAACGTGGAGGGCATCGGCATCTGTCAGCTGACCAACGCCGACGTGGTGCGCCATGTGATGGTGCAGCGGATCGTGGAGGCCTATGAACGCTATGAGGAGGACAAAAACGGCGGAAAGGGGCGCAAGTGATGGCAAAACGGCACTATATCCCGGTGACGGCGGACATTCCCGGCGCTGCCAGTGAAGGGAACTGCGCCCTCATCCGCAAGGTCATCCGCACGGCTTTGGCCGCCGAGGGGGTGGACTTCCCCTGTGAGGTGGACGTGCTGCTGACCAACGACGAGAACATCCATCAGGTGAATCTGGACATGCGGGGGGTGGACCGGGCCACAGACGTGCTGAGCTTTCCGGAGTTTGACCTGACCCCGGGGGAACTTCCGGGACCGGAGGACGCGGACCCCGGCACGGGGCTGGTGCCTCTGGGGGACATGGTGATCTCCATGGAGCATGTGGCGGCCCAGGCCAAGGAGTACGGCCACCCCAAGCGCCGGGAGCTTGCTTACCTGGTGGTACACTCCGTGCTGCACCTGCTGGGGTATGACCACTTGGACGAGGGCCCTCAGAAAAAGCAGATGCGCTCCCGGGAGGAGGCCATTCTGGCGGAGCTGGGCATCGGCCGGGATTGACGGTGTAAGTCTGAACACCGGAGAGGGATCGGTATGAAAGATTTCCTGGCGGCTTTTGTGCTGCTGGTGATTGTGGGGTATGGATTTCTGGCCCTGGGCGGCGCGCTGGGACTGGCCCTCTTCGGCGTGGCGGTGGCGGCTGTGGTGATTGCCGGGCTCATCTCCCTTTTGGGAAAGCTGGAAGATCTGGAGAAGAAACTGGATGCGCTCACCGCCGCCGGAGCTGTCCCTGCGGGGGAAAGCACGCCGCCGGAGGCGGACGACGGGGAGGCGCCTGGGGACAGCGCGGAGCATTGACGGCGGACAGCCCCGGCGCATAGACTATCCCGAGGTGATTTGGGATGGTATTGCTGCAAGATGGAGTCATCGCATTTTTGTCCGCCGTGGGGCTGACGGCCATTGTCTGGCTGGCAGCGGGCGCGATCCTGCACACGGGCCGGCCCACTGTGCCGGGCCTTTTGCTGGTGCTGCCGCTGCGGGGAGAGGTTCCGGCCCTGGAGGAGGATGTCCGGGAGCTGCGCCGGGTGCGCCGCCAACTGCCGGGCGCCCGGATCGTGCTGGCGGACTGCGGCATGACGGAGGAGGCCAGGGCACTGGCATCCTATCTCTCCGCCCGGACGGAGGGGGTCTCCCTGACGGAGGGAACGGAGATTCACGTGGGGTAGTACCCCGGGAAGAGGAAGAGCATGGAAGAGCTGACTGCCTGCGAGGGCACCGTACATAGCGTCATTTTTCAAAATGCCGAAAACGGCTATACGGTCCTGCGCCTTCTCACGGAGGAGGGCGAGGTGGTCACGGTGGTGGGGTGCATCCCCTGCGTGGCGCCGGGGGAGCACCTGAGCGCCGTGGGCACCATGGAGACCCACCCCCAGCACGGAGAGCAGCTGCGGGCGGTGGAGCTGGAGCGGAGCCTTCCGGAGGACGAGGAGGAGATCGCCAGCTATCTGGGTTCCGGCGTGGTGAAAGGGGTAGGCCCTGCCACCGCCCGGCGGATCGTGGACCGCTTCGGCACCGAAACCCTGGACATTCTGGAGCGGGAGCCGGAGCGGCTGAGCCTCATCAAGGGCATTACGGAGCGCAAGGCCATGGAGATCGCCGAGAGCTTCCGCCACCACATGGGCCTCAGGCGGCTGATGGAGTTCCTGGCCCGGTATCAGCTGCCGCCGGTGCTGGCCATGCAGCTGCGGCGCCAGTACGGAGACGCGGCGTTGGAAAAGGTACGGGAAAACCCGTACCTTTTGTCCGGTGAGAGCTGCGGTGTGGAGTTTGCCGTGACAGACCAGATCGCCCTCTCTTTGGGCATGGAGCTGGACAGCCTGTGCCGGGTGGAGGCGGCGGTCTCCTTTGAGCTGGGCCACAACGAGCGCAACGGCCACGTGTTCTTGCCCCGGGAGAAGCTGATTGCCGCCACGGCGGAGCTGCTCCACGGCAGTGCGGACACGGTGGAACAGGCTCTGGACGGCCTCATCGAGCGGGGAGCGGTGGTGCAGGAGGGCGTGGGCAACGCCCAGGCCTGCTATCTGCGGCGTCTTTGGGAGGCGGAGCAATCCGCCTGTATCCGCCTGACGGGCCTGCTGGCGGTGGAGGCAGACCGCAGCACCCAGCCGGAGCGGGCAGTGCGGGAGATCGAGTCCCTCCAGGGCATCACCTATGCGCCCCTGCAGCGCCAGGCAGTGGAGCTGGCGGCCCGGGAGGGGGTGGTGATCCTCACCGGCGGCCCCGGCACCGGCAAGACCACCACTGTCCGGGGCATCGTGGCCTTGTTTCAGAAAATGGGCCTGGATATCCTGCTGGCGGCTCCCACGGGCCGGGCAGCCAAGCGCATGAGCGAGCTGACGGGTATGGATGCCCAGACCATCCACCGCCTGCTTGGCATGAGCTGGAGCGAGGCCACCGGCCAGGTGACCTTCACCAAGACGGAGAAGGAGCCTCTGGAGACCGACGCCCTCATTGTGGACGAGATGAGCATGGTGGATCTGCCCCTCTTTTCCGCCCTGCTGCGGGCCTTGCGGCCGGGAACCCGGCTGGTGCTGGTGGGAGATGCGGACCAGCTGCCCTCCGTGGGGGCGGGCAACGTCTTTTCCGACCTTATCCGCAGCGGGAAGATTCAGACGGTATTTTTGCGGGAGGTGTTCCGCCAGGCGTCGGAGTCCGCCATTATCCGCAATGCCCACGCGGTGAATCTGGGGCAGCCCCCCCGGCTGGTGAATGACCAGGGGGACTTCTTCTTTCTGTGCCGCCGGGACCCGGAGCGGGCCCTTTCTACGGTGGTGGAGCTGTGCAAGACCCGGCTTCCCGAGAAGATGGGCATCCCCGCGGATCAGATCCAAGTGCTCACCCCCACCCGGAAGGGGCCCTGCGGCACCATCCGCCTCAACGGCTGCTTGCAGGAGGCGCTGAATCCTCCCGCTCCGGACAAACGGGAGATTTTGTGGGGGGAGCGGCTCTTCCGCCAGGGGGACCGCATCATGCAGACCCGCAACGACTACGACGTGGTGTGGGAGAAGGACGACGGCACCGTGGGTACCGGCATGTTCAACGGCGACGTAGGCAAGATCCTGGAGATCGACCCCTCCGGAGAGCTGTTGGTGGTGCGCTTCGACGACCGTACCGCCACCTACACGGCGGACATGCTCAGCGAGGTGGATCTGGCCTATGCCCAGACTGTCCACAAGGCCCAGGGCAGCGAGTACCGGGCCGTGGTGTTCGCCGCCATGCCCTCCGCGCCGTCGCTGATGGTGCGGGGCGTGCTCTATACCGCCCTCACCCGGGCCCGGGAGCTGCTGATCGTGGTGGGGGACGACGCCGCTATCCGGTCCATGGCGGAAAACGACCGCCGCCAGAAGCGGTATTCCGGATTGAAATGGCGGTTGTCCCACGCCGGGGAGTAATTTGGGCTGCCCGCCAGCCGGGAGAACCGGGCTTCCCGGGAGAATCCGCCCCCATTTTCTTTTCGAGGCATCGAAAAGAAAACGGCTGCGGCCGGTCAAAAGAAAAGATGCTGGGACGAACCGACGGATGCGAAAAGCACATCCGCCGGTTCGTAAGTACGGGGGCCTTCTCAGACACTGCCCGGGAAGTCCGGCAGTTTTCTGCCGCGTGCGCCGGAGCGGTTCGGTATCATAAACCGGTCCCCGCACACGGCGGCCCGATCTTGACCGGGGCTGTTATCGCATGGTTCCGTTTCTCTTTCCGCTGCCGCTGCCCGGTATGCATCCGGCAGCGCGTAGCGAAGCGGAACGCGCGGGAGTCGGCGGACAGTCCTTTCGATGACCACCACGTCGCCCGCCGTTCCATCAAGCGCGGGCAGTGGTTCCCGGGATAAATGGCCGAAGCGCGCCCAACGCTGGTGCCGGAAGTTTCTGCCGGGGTTTCCTGCCCAGGAAAGCGGTTTTCTTTTGGACCGTGCACGGCCCGTTTTCTTCTTTAAAAGAAAATGGGGGGTGCATGCCCTGCGGACACACCGCATATTTTTATGCATAATTCAGGACAAATAGTCCAATATAACGCAGTACAATATGTCCTAAGCATAAAATCACTTCGGTGATTGATATGAATTTGAGGATTCGTGACCTGCGTGAAGATCGGGATTTGAAGCAGAGAGAAATTGCGGAGTATTTGCTCTGCGACCAATCTCTTTATTCAAAATATGAACGGGGAGAGCGGGAGCTGCCGCTGCATCTGGCGGTGGATCTGGCGAAATACTATGGTGTCAGTGTGGACTATCTGGTAGGGCTTACGGATGAGCGCACCCCATATCCACGCGGAAGAAAAACCACATGAGCATTTGGGAACAGCTCCTGAATCTCTTCTTCCCCCCAAAGTGCCCCTTCTGCCGCCGCATCCTGGACAGCCCAGGTGTATGCGATACCTGCCGGAAGGAGCTGCCCTGGACGGAGGAACATGAGGCTGTGCGGGAGGGAACCGACGGCCTCCGGTGTGCCGCGCCCCTGTGGTACGAGGGGAAGGTTCGGGAGGCGATTTTGCGCCTGAAATTCTACGGCGCCGCCGCCACGGCGGAGACACTGGGCGCCCTCATGGCCCAGTGCGCCGCGGAGCACCTCTCCGGGGAGTTTGATCTTGTCACCTGGGTGCCTGTCAGCCGCAAGCGCCGCTGGAAGCGGGGGTACGACCAGGCGGAGCTGCTGGCCCGGGCCGTCTGCCGGGCCTGGGGCGTCAAGCCTGCTGCCCTGCTGCGCAAGACCATGAATAACCCCGCCCAGTCCGGCCTGAAGGAGGACGCCGCCCGCCGGGCCAATGTGCTGGGGGTCTATGAGATGCGCCCCGGCGCGGAGGTGTCCGGGCGGCGGGTGCTGCTCATTGACGACGTATGCACCACCGGAGCCACGTTGACGGAGTGCAGTAAGGTCTTGCGGGAGGCGGGAGCGGATGCCGTGGTGTGTGTCTGTGTGGCTCACGCCCGCCGGGAGAGGGACCGGAGGTGAGAGACAGGAGGTTTTCACCAGAAATTTGTCTTCCGATGCCTGGAAATGTAAACATAATAGACTTGCATTCCCGGAAAGCGGTCAGTATAATGTAGAATGTGTGATTGTATGCGGGAAAACCGTTCATAATAACAGATAGAAAGAACAATGAGGTGGAAGTTATGTCCATGGCAAAGGATATCGGTATCGATCTGGGTACCGCTTCGGTTTTGGTGTATGTGAAGGGCAAGGGCATCGTTTTGAACGAGCCCTCTGTGGTGGCACTGGATAAGAATACCGGCAAGCTGCTGAAGGTGGGCGCCGAGGCCCAGGCCATGCTGGGCCGTACCCCCGGCAACATCATCGCTATCCGTCCCCTGCGGGAGGGCGTCATTTCCGACTACGACATGACGGAGCGGATGCTGCGGGAGTTTATCCACAAGGTGGCTGGCGTGTCTTTCTTCAAGCCCCGGGTCATCATCTGCGTGCCCTCCGGTATCACGGAGGTAGAGGAGCGCGCCGTTATCGACGCGGGCATCCAGGCCGGCGCCCGGAAGGTCTACCTCATTGAGGAGCCTGTGGCGGCTGCCATCGGCGCCGGGATCGACATTACCCAGCCTGACGGCCACATGGTGGTGGATATCGGCGGCGGCACCGCGGATATCGCCGTTATCTCTCTGTCCGGCGTGGTGGAGAGTGCCTCCATCAAGATCGCCGGCGACCAGCTCAACGAGGCGGTGGTGAAGTACATGCGCCGCAAGCACAACCTGCTGGTGGGCGAGCGTACCGCCGAGGAGATGAAAAAGCGCATCGGCTGCGTCTTCCCCAAGGATGAGGAGGAGACCATGGACGTCAAGGGCCGGTGCCTGCTGACGGGCCTTCCCAAGGTGGTTACCGTCTCCTCCACGGAGATGATGGATGCCTTCGAGGAGCCTGTGGAGCGCATCATGGAGGCCATCCACTCCGTCCTGGAGCGCACGCCCCCGGAGCTGGTGGCGGATATCTCCACCAACGGCATCGTCATGACCGGCGGCGGCAGCCTGGTCTCCGGCTTCGACAAGCTGGTCTCCGCCCGTACCGGCATCCACACCGTCATCGCCGAGGATGCCATCTCCTGTGTGGCCATCGGCACCGGCAAGAGCCTGGATTCTCTCAACAACATGCAGGACGGCACCATGAACCTCTCCCGCCGCCGTCAGATGAACTGAGCGGAAAAAACAAAACGCTCCCGGAGCCCAAAGGCTCCGGGAGCTTCCTTATGATTACAGATGGTCGTCCTGGTATTCCCGGCGCTCCGCCTCCCAGCGGGCCCGGTCCGCATCTGTGAGAGGCCGCAGCACCCGGCAGGGATTGCCGCCGGCGATGACCCCCGGGGGCACGTCCCGGGTCACTACCGCCCCGGCGGCGATGACGCTTCCCCGCCCGATGGTGACCCCTGGTACCACTACCACATTGCCGCCGATCCACACATCGTCCTGGATGGTGATGGGGAGGCCGAATTCCAGGTCCAGGTTCCGGATCTCCGGTACCGTGGGATGTCCGGCGGTGTATAGGCACACCCGAGGTGCGATGTAGACGTGGTCGCCGATGGTAATGGGTGCCACGTCCAGAAAGATGCAGTCGTAGTTGGCGTAAAAGCAATCCCCGATGGAGATGTTGGTGCCGTAGTCGCAGCGGAAAGTGGGTTCGATCCAGCAGTGTTCCCCCACGCTTCCGAAAAGCTCCCGCAAGATGGCGTCCCGGCGGTTCTGCTGCTCCGGCAGAGTGGTGTTGTAAGCGTGGCAGAGTTCCTTTGCCCGCTGCCGGCCTTGTACCAATACGGGATCCCCGGCATGATACAGCTTGCCGGAGAGCATGCGTTCTCGCTCGTTCATGTGTACTCCTTTCTCCGTGCGCCCGCAGGCGGTTTCCAATCTCAGTAAAGCAGGAAAGGAAACCCTTGTCAACGGAAATGCCTTGCTTTTTTGCGGGAATTTGATATAGTTATCATATTAGGCATACGATCTTCGTACTGGAAAGAAGGAGGAGCCCATGGCTGTTTCCATCATCACCGATTCCACCAGTGACCTGACGGCGGAGGAGCTGCAGGCGCTGAACGTTCACATGATCCACATGCGGGTGATCTTCGAGGACGGCGTCTATACCGACGGCGTGGATATCACCAAGGAGATGTTCTATCAAAAGCAGGCAGAGGCCAAGACCCTGCCCAAAACCACCCAGGTCAACCCCCAGGAGTACTGCGACGCCTTTGAGCCTCTGCTGGAAAACGGGGACGAGGTGGTGGCCATCCTGATGTCCTCCAAGCTCTCCGGCACCTTCCAGTCCGCCATGATCGCCAAGGAGATGGCCAGGGGCGGCGAGCGGCTGCATCTGGTGGATTCCCTGAACGTCACCATCGGCGAGGGGCTGCTGGTGCGGGAGGCTGTGAAGATGCGGGATGCCGGGGCCTCCGGCGCCGAGATCGCCGCCGCGCTGGAGGAACTCAAGCACCGGGTGCGGTTTGTGGCCTTCATCGGCACGTTGAAGTATCTGAAAATGGGCGGGCGGATCTCCTCCTCCACCGCAGTGCTGGGCACCATGCTGAACATCTCCCCGGTGGTGGCCATCGTGGACGGTGAGGTCCGGTCTGTGGGCCGGGTGAAGGGTAAGCAGAAGATCGTGGAATACACCCTGGATTTTGCCCGGGCCTATCCCATCGACAGCCGCCACGGTGTCATGTTCGGCCACTCCCGCTGCCTGGAGACCATGGAGACTTATCGGGAGAAGGTGTCCCAGGCTTTGGGCATCCAGCGTTCCGACTGGGACGAGCTGGGGGCTGTCATTGGGACGCACTCCGGCCCCGGGTGCTACGGCATGGCCTATATCGGCCTGAAATAAATCAAAAAAAGCAGAGCCGCCCGGCTCTGCTTTTGCCTGTTGCAGATACGACTGTACTTTCTGAGTATGGGGCGTATGCTGTGGGGGAAGCTAGTGTATGCGGGCGTTGAAAAAAGGACGCGGCCCGTAGGCCGCGTCGCTTTTGATTGTGCCTGGGATGGAATCAGCTGAACCACCCGGTGGAGAAGAAATCGTTGATCTGTCCCAGCAGCACCAGCACCATGCCGATGGGTGTGATGAAACGGATGCAGATGTTGTAGAAAGCGTCGATCTTGGTGCTGCAGCCCAGACGGACTTCCTCCAGCACCGTTTTGGGCTTGATCTCCCAGGCCACCATGAGGCTCATCAGAAGCGCGCCAAGCGGCATGGCAATGCCCTCGGACATCATGTCCATGAAGTCCAGCCAGCAGTCATTCCAGGGCATGTAAGTAACGGTTCCGTCTGCGGCTACCTGTGCGGTCATTTCCTTGAAGGGAACCCAGACATTGTTGGAGCCCAGGCCGTCCACCGCAACCAGCACGGCCTCCACCGTGATGGCCAGGCACACGATCAGGACCACCTTGTTGCGGTTCCCGGTCTTGCCCTTTTCCGCGGCGCGGTCCAGGAAGAAGGTGGCTACCACTTCCACCAGGGAGATGGCGGAGGAGATGGCGGCAATGAGCACCAGCAGGTAGAAGATCACGCCGAAGAGGGGACCGGCGGTACCCATGGCATTGAACACGTCCTGCAGCGTCACAAACAGCAGGCTGGGGCCCTTGAGGGCGATATCCGCCACGTCCTTGCCCTGCTGGATGCCGATGGCCACGGCGGCGGGGATAACGGCCAGGCCTGCCATCAGAGCCACCAGAGTATCGGAGAAGACGATGACCATGGAGTTTTTCACCAGGTTCTCCTGCTTGCTGAGGTAGGAGCCGTAGGTGAACATGACGCCCATGGCCAGGGACAGCGAGAAGAACATCTGACCGCCGGCGGTGGCCAGGACGGAGATGAAGTTGGGAGCCTCCGGGATGAAGCCGGCACTGACGGCATAGCCGGGGACGAACATGAATTTCAGTCCCTCCACAGCGCCCTCCAGGGTGACGGAGCGGATGATGATGATGACCAGCATCACGAAAAGGGCGGGCATGCCGATCTTGTTGAACTTCTCGATGCCGCCGGAAATGCCGCCCCGGTTGATGAGGTAGCAGATCACCAGGAACAGCAGCGTGAAGACCACGCAGCCGAAGGGATTGGTGAGCATGGCGCTGAAGAGGTCGGAACCGGTTTTGATCTCCGCCCCTGCAAAGGCCAGGTTGCTCATGTTCAGGGCCATGTACTCGATGCAGTAGCCGCCCAGAACGGAATAGAAGCTCATGATGATGAAGGGGGAGAAGACCGCCAGCCAGCCCACCCATTTAAATTTCTTGGACAGGGTGTGGTAGCAGCCGATGACGCCTTTGCCCACCCTGCGGCCCATGGCCAGCTCGCTGACCATCACCACAAAGCCCACAAAGACCGCCAGGAGAAGGTATGCGATCAGGAAGGTGAAGCCGCCGGACTTGCCCATCTTGTACGGGAAGCCCCAGATGTTGCCAAGACCTACGGCAGAGCCGATGGCCGCCAGCAGGAAGCCGATATTACTTCCCCAAGAACCTCTCTCATTTTCCAAAATAATTCCCTTCTTTCCTATCAAACTCTCTCATATCTACCATGCTTATTCTTCATACAACATACTATATTTTTCCGGTCAGGTCAAGACCAGTTATGTGCAAAATGACAAAAAATGTTTTTCTGACAAGGACAAAAATTTCACAATCAAGGACAAGGTGAAACCATGCTGCAATTCAAAACCGTGACAAAACAGGATGCCTCCAAGCTGCGAAAATACTATCAGAGCTGCAATTACGGACTTTGTGAGTACTCTGTGGGGACAAAGCTCATGTGGCGCAAAACCCTCCATCCGGCCTGGACGGAGGCGGAAGGGTGCCTGGTGGTGCGCAATGAAATCGACGGGCAGGTGGTCTTCGACTATCCTGTCCCCGGCCCTGAGGGGGACGAGGACGCGGCCCTCACAGCCATTGAAGGCTACTGCCTGGAGCAGGGGATCCCACCGGTGATCTCCGTGGTGCCGGAGTGTAAGGCCCCCCGGCTGCTGAGCCGTTATCCCTATATGCGGGTGAGTGACGTGCGCACCTGGCGGGACTATGTATACTACCGGGAGGATCTGACCCTCTTCGCTGGCCGGCGCTACTCCGGGCAGCGCAATCATATCAACAAGTTCCGCTCCAAGTGGCCGGATGCCTATTTCCGCCCGCTGACGGCGGCGGATACGGCCCTCATCGATCAGTTCTGGAGGGATTATGAGGCGGAGTTCCCCAAGGGGGACAACGCCAAGGCCATGGACGAGCTGAAGCTGGCCCAGGGGATGCTGAAGCTGGTGGGCAAGCCCTGCTTCCTGGCGGGGGGCATGTTCGACGGGGAGAAGCTCATTGCCCTGTCCCTGGCGGAAAAATGCGGCGAGACCCTGATCATCCACATTGAGAAGGCCCTCTACTCCTATACCGGGGTCTATCCCACCCTGGTGCAGGCCTTTGCCGGAGAGTTCGGGGACGGCTGCCAGTGGATCAACCGGGAGGACGACGCTGCCGACCGCGGGCTCCGGACCTCCAAGCTCCAGTACGGCCCTGCCAAGCTGGCCCCCAAGTACCGCTTTGAGCCGCAGAATGAGCTTTTGCGCCATGTCTCCTCTATTCCGGAGCTGAAGACGGAGCGTCTGACCCTTTCGGCGCTGCGCCAGGAGGACATCCCCGCCTACAACGCCCTGGTTCTGGACGGGGAGCGCAACCGCTGGTGGGGCTATGACGATGTGGGCGGCCTGGGCGGCCCGGTGGAGGAGCGCAGCTTCTTCGATGTGGCCAACCGGGACTTTGAAAACCGTCTGGCTGTCAATTTTGCCGTCCGGCTGGACGGGACGCTCATCGGCGAGGCGGTGCTCTACCGCTTCGACTACCGGGGCGGCGCGGAGCTGGGCTGCCGGATCGACACCGCCCATGCCGGACATGGCTACGGCACCGAGGCCTTTGCTGCCGTGGCAGACTGGGCGCTGTATAAAGTCCATCTGACCCGGGTGGTGGCCAAGTGCTACAAGGAGAACCAGGCGTCCTACAAGATGCTCTCGTCCTGTATGCGCAGGAGCGGTGAGGACGGTACCTTCTACTATTTTGAAAAGCTGGTATAAACTGTACGGCGGCGGTTTTCCCGCCGCCGTTTTGCCATCCTTGCGCGAACCTGTGGGGTGTGCTATGCTGAGGCCAGAATGGGGGAAGGAGGGCGGCGGTCTTGAACAAGCATCCTCTGGATAAGCTGATGAACCGGTTGAGTTTGCTGGTGCTGGTGGACTCCGTAGTTTTTCTGGCCGGATACTGGAAGCAGATTCCTGCGGAAGTACCCATGCACTACAACGCCGCCGGGGAGATCGATCGCTGGGGCTCCAAGGCAGAGCTGCTGATCCTGCCGGTGATCGCCTGGCTGCTGTATGGTCTCTTGACGGTGGTGGAGCAGTTCCCCAGCGCCTGGAATACCGGGGTCAAGGTGACGGCGGAGAACCGGGAGCAGGTATACGCCTTGCTGGGCCATATGCTCAGCACCTTGAAGCTGCTGGTTATGGTGATGTTCGCCTGGATCACCCTCTGGTGCGCCCTGGCCCATCCTTTGCCGGTGTGGTTTTTGCCGGTGGTGCTGGCCGCGGTATTTGGTACTGGCTTGTCCGCCTCTTCCGGGCCCGGTAAGTGGTGATATGAAAAAACGCCCGCGCCATGTTGGCGCGGGCGTTGCTTTTTTGATGCGGTTATGTTCCGGCGTGTTCCAGGTTGGCGGGGCCGAAGCTGTGGGGCAGCAGCTCCCGGAGGGTGAAGCGGCGCTGCTCGCCCCGACCGTTGAGGGCGATGATCTCCAGATCCGGCGCAAACTCCGAGAGCACCTGGCGGCACACGCCGCAGGGGACGCAGAAATCCTCTCCGGTGCCGGCAATGGCGATGCGCCGGAAGTCCCGGTGCCCCTCGCTGACGGCTTTGGCCATGGCGGTGCGCTCGGCACAGATGGAGGGGGAGTAGGCGGCGTTTTCAATGTTGCAGCCGGTGAAGACGCTCCCGTCGGCGCACTCCAGAGCGGCTCCCACCGGGAAGCGGGAGTAGGGACAGTAGGCCCGCTCCAGCATGGCCACGGCGGCGGCGCACAGCTGAGATTCGGTCATGGTACTTCTCCTTTCCTGTACGGTTAAGAGGCGCTTTTGGGCGTCCACCGGACGCCCCGGTCCGGCCGGACGGTGAGATCAATGATGTCCCGGGCGTCGTAGAACTGGCTGTACCAGCCCAGGACCTTGTCGGTGCCCCGGAGGGTGGTGCCGTCCGGGTGGAGCCGGTCGCAGATGACGGCGCTGATGTCCTTTTTGATGTAGCTGAAGCTGTTGATCCCCACAGAGCAGAAGATCCGGAAGCCCTGGCTCTGGAGATACCGGAAGATGGGGCCGGTCTGGTGCCAGTCGTCCCCGTCGGGGCGCTCCCCGTGGGGATAGAACAGCACATTGGTGGGGCCTACCAGGCTGCCCACCTCGTCAAACCAGCGCTGGGTATCTGCCTGGATGACCTCCATGCTCTTGCTGCCCCCCAGGCGGATATGGCCCCAGGTATGGCTGCCGAAGGTCCAGCCGGTACGCTTGAGCTCGGCGATGATGGGCTTGACGGCTTCCCGCTCCTTCTGACGGTTTTCTTCCTGGGCCTGCGTCCAGCTCTTGGTGTCCGTCTGGGTGCGGTAGCCCAGGATGCCCTCGTAGCCGGTGAGGCTCAGGCAGCCCTTGGCGCCGAAAGGAGAGAAGTCCGGATGCTCCTCCACGAACTTGTCCAGGATGGGGATGGCGTCCAGATCCCGGGAGACCACCTCGTTGCCCTGGGGATCCTTGCCCCAGGAGGCGATCTTGCCGTCCTCCCCGATGATGAGCTTCCAGGTGAAGCCGTTGGAGAGCATGTATTCGTAGTAATTGGTGTCATCGAAGGAGAGGATCAGGGGCTTTTTCCCCTCCGGCAGGTACAAGGTGTTGCGCACCATTTTGGCGGTGCCGTCCTCGCCGGTGACCTCGCTCCATACGTCGGCGATATCCACCAGGATGTAGCCCCGGTCGTAGACGCTCTGGAGGATCTTGCGGTACTCGTCGGCCGTTACCATATAGTCGTCGATGCCGTTTGCCTCGCTGTCGCCGTCAAAGGCCAGCTCCGGGTAGGCCACCACCGGGTGGAAAAACAGGTGCTCCACAATGCCGTCATAGGCCGCGTAGGTGACGCCGTCCCGGGTACCGCCCTCCGGCATGACGGTGGGATCATAGATGTTATAGGGCTCCGGCTGGGCCTCCTCTTTCGGGATATCTTCCTGGGCAGAACCTGGCGTCTTCTCTCCGTCATCTCCGGAGGAGGCCGTGCCGCCGCAGGCGGCCAGGGATGAGATCAGCAGCAGGGCCAACAGCAGGGAAAGCATTCGGCGGATCATGATAAGGGAACCTCCTGTCGGTTTTTGTCGTTACCGACAGTATAACAGGTTCCCCGCTGGAAGGAACAACAAAAGGATGACAAAATCCACCGGGACTGTTACCGTTTGTCCCCGGGACGGAAGAGGGCTGCCACGATGACGCCGGCCACCACGGCTGCCGCGATGCCACCGGCTGTAGCGGAGAGGCCGCCGGTGAGGACGCCCAGCCAGCCCTGTTCTGCCACCGCCTTTTCCACGCCCTGGGCCAGGGAGTGGCCGAAGCCTGTCAGGGGTACCGTGGCCCCGGCCCCGCCCCATTTGGCGATGGGGTCGTAGATCCCCAGGGCGCTGAGCAGCACCCCCGCCACCACGTAGCCTGTGAGAATGCGGGCGGGGGTCAGGGTGGTTTTGTCGATGAGCAGCTGCCCGATGGCACAGAGAATGCCGCCGCAGAGAAAGGCGTTGAGATATTCCATATGAGACCTCCTGATGATGCAGCTTTTTAGCGCTGGACGGAAAGACATACGGCGTGGCAGATGCCGGGGATGCTCTCTCCCTGGCCGGAGGAGACAGGGGAGAGCAGGGCCCCCGTAGGGGCAAAAAGCACCCGCTGCCATACCCCGGCGCGCAGCTGGGGGAGGATATAGCCGTTGAGTACCGCGGCGGAGCAGCCGCAGCCCGAGGCTCCGGCGTGCATGTCCTGTTTTTCCAGGTCGTAGAGCAGCAGCCCGCAGTCAAAATAGTTGGCGGAGAGATCCACGCCGTCCTGGCGGAACCAGTCCAGCACGATGCTGTGGCCCAGCTCCCCCAGGTCTCCGGTGAAGATACGGTCAAAGTCTTTGGGGGAGGTTTTGGTCTCCCGGAAGAAGGCGGAGAGGGTGTCGTAGGCGGCGGGAGCCATGGCAGCGCCCATGTTGTTGGCGTCGGCAATGCCCTTGTCCACGATCTTCCCTCGGGTGACGTGGGTGACGTAGGGCCCCGGGCCTTCCCGGCCCAGGATGGTGCAGCCGGAGGCGGTGGCCGTCCACTGAGCCGTGGGGGGACGCTGGTTGCCGTAGGGCACCGGCATGCGGTACTGCCGCTCGGCAGTGCAGTAGTGGGAGGAGGTCATGGCGGCGGCAGTTTGGGAGAAGCCGCCGTCGATGAGCAGCGCTGCCAGGGAGAGAGATTCCCCCATGGTGGAGCAGGCGCCGTAGAGCCCGTAAAAGGGAACGGCAAAGTCCCGCAGGCAGAAGGAGGTGCCGATGCACTGGTTGAGAAGGTCCCCCGCCAGCACGATGTCCAGATCCTCCGGCTTCAGCCCGGCTTTTTCCAGTGCCTTGCCCAGCGCCTGGGCCTGCATGGTGGACTCCGCCTTTTCCCAGGTTTTTTCTCCAAAGAAGGAGTCCTTGCAAAGAGCGTCAAACCCCTTTGCCAGAGGCCCCTGAGCCTCGAATTTCCCGCCGATGCAGGCGAAGGAGAGGACGGAGGGCGGGTGGGCCAGGGCTACGGTCTGACGGCCCAGACATTTTGTTTCCATTTTCCGGACACCTCGCTGTCATGGATTTTCCCTAGGTTGCCCGAAACGGGAAAAAATATGAAGCCCGGCTGATGCCGGGCTTCGGATCGGTCAGGATTGGATTTGTGAGGAGTCTTCTTCATCATACACAAACGGAGCCTTACAGGAATAGCACAGATCCCGGTCTCCCCGCTGGCGTTTGCCGCACCGGGGACAGGCGATGATTTCTTTGGTGCGGGAGGAAAAGTGCACCGGTGTACCCGGTGGGGCCGGCGGTACCTGGGGAGGTTCCGGCTGGGGGTCTGCTTGTGCGACAGGCTGCATACGTTCCAGGGCCGCGATGCGGTCTTTCAGCGCGTCCACCTCTTCCTTGTGGCGCTGTTCCCGCAGGTCCTCTTCGGCTTGCTGCTCCGTCAGATCCGGCAGCAGCAAAATGACGATCAGGGCAATGAAACTGAAAAAGAAACCAGCTACCAGACAGAGAACAAAATGGTAGCCTTTTGCCTGTCCCAGCTTGCCGCAGAAGACCATCAGCATGATGTTGATGAGCAGAATCAGGATCTCCATTTTTTTGCCCCCTTTTTCTTATGGTAACAGGCGGAAATATGGCTGTCAAGACGGTTAGCAGCGCCTAATGTTTCAAAAAACGCTGTACATGGCATTTTTCCCGTGCTATAATTTTCATTTAATGGAAAAGTCCAGTTTCACAAGAGAGGTGCATACAATGAGCGAGGAGATGCGTTCTTTCGGCTACCTTTGCCCCAAGTGCGGCAAGACGGTGATGGCGGCCCGTTCGGTGTTTGCCCTGGAGGCCTCCAACGCCGAGATCGAGTGCGCGTGCGGCGAGAGCGCCCTTCGGGTGGAGTTTGACGGGGAGCGTTATCATATTTATGTGCCCTGCGGCATCTGCGGGGAGACCCACGAGGCGGTTTGTCGCCCGGAGCAGATTTTGAAGGGGGCTACCGCCCTGGGCTGCTCCAAGACCAAGCAGTTTTGCTGCTTTGTGGGAGACGAGGGCACCGTGGAGAAGCATCTGCGGGAGCTGGCCATCCTGGCCCAGAAGGAAAAGCAGCAGGATGAGGAGGGCCAGGAGGCCTTTGTGGACAGCGTCATCATGTATGAGGTCCTCTCGGAGCTCAAGGAGATCGCGGCCCGGCCAAGGGGCATTACCTGCGGCTGCGGCTCGGATCGCTACGGTATGGAGATCCGCCGGGGCGCGGTGGACCTCATCTGCCGGGACTGCGGCGCCCGGCTGCGGATCCCCGCCGTCACCGATGGGGATCTGGATGACCTGTGCTGCCATATGAAGCTGCAGATCCCCGGGAGGAAGGTATGATCCCCTGTTTTGCCCTGTTTTTATTGGGGGTGGGCACCTGCCTGGTGACAGGGCACAGCTTGGTGTGGGCCCTGAGTCTGGGGTTGGTGCTCTTTTCCCTGTTGGCCCTGCGGCGGGGCTATCAGCCCCGGCAGGTGGCCGCCATGGCCTGGGAAAAGGGCCGGGAGGCTTTGATCGTGGTGCCGGTCTTTTTGATCATCGGTGCGGTGACGGCCCTGTGGCGTGCCTCCGGCACCATCTCCTTCTTCCTCTACTATGGCCTGCGGGCCATCCCGCCTGCCGCATTTGTGGCGGCGGCGTTTTTACTGTCGGCGGCCCTCTCCTTTGTGCTGGGTACCAGCTACGGCGTCACCGGCACCGCGGGGTTGGTGCTCATCACTCTGGCCCGCTCCGGCGGGGTGGACCTGGCGGTGACGGCGGGAGCCGTCCTCTCCGGGGCGTATTTCGGGGACCGGTGCTCTCCCATGTCCTCCTGCGCGTCGTTGGTGGCCGCCGTCACGAAAACGGATCTCTACGGCAACGTCCGGGAGATGCTGCGCACCGCCGCACTGCCGACGGTGCTCTCCGTGGGGATCTACGCCGCATTGTCGGTACGCCACCCCATCGCCTCCGTGGACCCGGCGGTGCTCGCCGCCCTCTCGGAGGGTTTTTCCCTGCAGTGGTATGTGCTCCTTCCGGCGGCACTGATGCTGGTGCTGCCCCTGTTCCGCATTCCCGTGAAGAAGGCCATGGCCCTCAGCGCCCTGGCGGCTCTGGCTTTGACGGTACTCCTGCAGGGCCTGCCTCTTTGGGAGGCGCTGCGGGCGGCCCTGCTGGGCTATGTGCCGGACTCTCAGGAGCTGGCGGCCATCCTCTCCGGCGGCGGCGTGGTGTCCATGGTGGAGTCCTCTGCCGTGGTGTTCCTCACCAGCCTGTACGCCGGGATCCTGGAGGGCATCCATGCCCTGGCCCCGGCGGAGGCCTGGGCGGAGCGTCTGGCGGACCGGGTGGGACTGTTTCCCGCCACAGCCCTGGTGAGCATCGGGGTGCTGGCGGTCTTTTGCAACCAGGCGGTGACGGTGATGCTGGATGCCCAGCTGATGGGAGAATGTTACCGCCGGCGGGGGGCCTCTCGGCGGGAACTGGCCATGGACATCGCCAACTCCGGCGTTACCATCGCCGGGCTCATCCCCTGGAGTATCGCCCTGACGGTGCCCCTCCACATGCTGGGGGTGGGACTGGAGGCAGTGCCCTGGGCGGTGCTGGTATACCTGATCCCCCTTTGTTATCTCCCTACAAAACGCTTTTTCCGGGCGGGGCAAAACCGCCCGCAAGACTTGGGGCGCTCTTGCCCCGCAGAAAGGATCTGATGAATCGTGGTTACGCTGCTTGGGCGGCTGCTGATCCGGCAGGAGGGCCGGGAGGAGGCGGAGATCCGCAAGGCCTACGGCATCCTCTGCGGTGCGGTGGGCATCTTCTTCAACGTTCTGCTCTTTGCCGGAAAGTTCTTCGCCGGTACCCTTTCCGGCTCCATCGCCATCACGGCGGATGCCTTTAACAACCTCTCGGACGCAGGGTCTTCGGTGGTGACGCTGCTGGGCTTCCAGCTGGCGGGGCAGAAGCCGGATACCCACCATCCCTTTGGCCACGGGCGGATGGAGTACCTCTCCGGCCTGGTGGTATCCATGCTGATTTTGCTGATGGGCGTGGAGCTGGGCAAGTCTTCTCTGGAGAAGATCCTCCATCCGGAGGAGGTGGATTTCAGCCCCCTGATCGTGGGTATTTTGTGCGTGTCCATTGCTGTGAAGCTCTATATGTTCCTCTATAACAAGCGTATCGGCAAGAAGCTGGGCTCTACAGCCATGGAGGCCACCGCCATGGATTCCCTCAGCGACTGTGTAGCCACCACCGCGGTGCTGGCCGCCACATTGGTGGGCCACTTCACCGGCCTGCTCATCGATGGCTGGTGCGGTATCCTGGTGGCCTGTTTCATCCTCTGGTCGGGTATCGGTGCCGCCCGAGATACCCTGGATCCCCTGCTGGGCACGCCGCCCACGGCGGAATTTGTGGGCCGCATCCGGGATCTGGTGATGGCCCACAAGGGCATCATCGGCATCCACGACCTCATCGTTCACGACTACGGCCCCGGCCGGGTGATGATCTCCCTCCACGCGGAGGTCTCCGCCTCCGAGAATGTGCTGGAGCTCCATGACGAGATCGACAACGTGGAAAACGAGCTGCGGGAGAAGCTGGGCTGTGAGGCCGTCATCCACATGGATCCCATCGTCACCGATGACGGCATTACGGAGGAGACCCGGGAGCGGGTGGCCGATCTGATCCACTGCATCGATGACGATATCAATATCCATGATTTCCGTATGGTCTCCGGCCCTACCCACACCAACCTCATCTTCGACGCGGTGGTGCCCTTTGGCTTCCGCCTGAGCGATGAAGAGGTGGAGAGAAAGATCAAGACCGCCGTCCGTGCCCTGGACGGCAACTACTACGCCGTGGTGAAGGTGGAGCGCTCCTATACATAATTTCAGCGCAGAAAACAAGAAGACCGCTGCCCTTTTGGGCGGCGGTCTTCTTGCGTTGCGGTGGGGAGGGCTTTCAGAAAAAAAACAGGCCGCCCATCTGGGCGGCCTGTTGAAAATGCGGAGAGAAAACTCAGCGCTTGGAGAACTGGGGAGCGCGACGGGCAGCCTTGAGGCCGTACTAAAATAGTTCATATGCCAATTTCCCTTGGCGTTTCGTTTTTTGAGCCTTGGTGCCTCGGTTGTCCTATTCCTTACCCCCAAAAAATAGGCCACTTTTAGGTGGGGACAGCCTGTTGAAATGCGGAATTTATCACTCCGAAAAGTTCCTCCAGCTTATTGTACTTCGTTCTGACGTAGATGCCTATAGTTGTCTTGCTGTTTTCATGTCCAGCAAGATATTGGACCGTCTTGGGAGTAACGCCAGCATACAGAAGATTGGTGATGTAGGTATGCCGCAGCAGGTGCGGTGTTACATCGAAGCCTAGGCTAAGTTTGATTGAGTCATATTTTCTGTATCAGCTGAATTACCTGTTAAAATTTCAACTTTTGAGCCTGGAATTTCTAGCCCCCAATTATCCCAACCTACGTAATTCTTTCTTGCAAACAATTCTATTTTATCTTGAGATGGAAACATTCTTGTAATTCCATCTATGACCTCAACAGGTTTTTCACTATGTTTTCCTCTTGGAACAGCTAATAACTGCCTTATATTTCTCGCTCCACGAGGTGTCGGAAATTTACCTTTCTTAAATGCAAGAACAAACTCGGTTTGAGAAAGTGTATATCTTCCAGGATTATGAATCATTTTATCCCATACAAAGGCAACTGTTTTATATTCAAATCCCCATGCCTCTCCTAATTCTACTGCATTAGCTAATTGTGGCCCTGTGGTCCATAAAAAGAGTATACAGTCATCGGCAGCAATGGAGTTCACATCAAGTTGCTTTAGCTGTTTCATTTTTAAAGTAGGATATTTAAATGTAGCTGAGCTAATAAAAATCTTTTTTTCAAAACCAATATTTTCATCTTTTATTGTAGTTTTATCGTATTGCATTTTTCCGCCATAATCCCATGGGGGATCGGCATAAATCACTTGATACTTTTTATTTGGAAGGCTTGGATAGATTCCTTCTAGAGGGTTAATTTTCGTTCGTGATTGTGCTTGTTTACTATATAAAGAATAAGCTGTAATATCAGCTTTTACTTCCGACATTATATTCCCTCCTGTCACTTTTTATATTAATAGTTTAGCTTATTCCGTATTTAAAGTCAACAAAATTGTTACTTATAATCCGTTGCCTTAAAAGCATCCAATTTATAGAATGCTACTAATGAGGTGAATGAAATGATAACCGTAAGATTCGGGCAACGCATCAAATTGTTGAGAAATGAAAAAGGTCTCAGTCAAGAAAAATTTGCACTGTCTATTGAGATGGATAGAACATATTATGCTTCTGTTGAAAGTGGAAAACGCAACATATCATTAAATAATATTGAAAAAATTGCAAATGGACTAAATATTTCACTTGAAGAATTATTTAAAGGACTATAGGAGGATTGTTATGGGCAAAAAGGCACTTAGCGGAAGAGAAAATTGGCAAACAGACTCCGGACCAGGTGGGCGGGCTGGAGTTGCTGAAAAAGACTTATATAAAGTTTTTAGAGAAGCTTTTAAAGGTACAGATTATGTTTTCAGCGAACACCCGAAGCAACTAAAGCATCTATATGAAGGTGTTATCTTATCTGACGAGACTTTATCTCAAATTTATTGTCCAGATGCGAAAACCATGGAAGCTGCTAAAAAAAGAGGTTGGGGTGTCTCGCCTGATTTTTCAATTACAAATAAACGAACCGGTAAAATTTTATTTGGCGAAATCAAAAGACAAGATGGTTGGGTAGAAGGGAAAAAGCCAAATGATGGTCGAGGTAATGCACATGAAAGAATGTGTAAACTGTTTACTCCTGGCCTCATAAAAGCTTACCGCAAAATAGGTGGAATTACCTCAGAAGATATTCTGCCATTTTGGGTTGTTCTTGAGGGAGACATAACTCGTGATCCGAAGCGCAACAGGGAGATTGCATTTTGGTTTGATAAATTTGATAAAAACTATTTTATGTGGAGACCCGATATGACATCTCGAGACCTATTGAATCATTTTGATATGTACTTAAAGCCATATCTCGAATAAAGAGAAACTGTTATTGCATATTGCGAATATGGTATACTTATGTGAATACTGAGCACTTAACGAATAAATTGATTCTCTTTTATTCAGATTAGGTCAAATTTAGACAAAAAGCTTTTATAGAAAACATATTTTTGAGGGGACAAAAACCGCTCTTTCATACGCCCAAAATCGCTCTTTGCTTGTCCTGTTTTTAACCCACAACCACTCATTTTAGAGCGGTTGTCCACCATTTAACCCATAGAAAAAGAGGTAAAGTTGGCTGTCTTCTTTCAAATTACGTCAAGTCATATCAACTATTTAGACGCAAAAATCCCCGAAAGCCAAAAGCTTTCGGGGATTTTGAACACTTCCGCAGTGAGATCAGCGCTTGGAGAACTGGGGAGCGCGACGGGCAGCCTTGAGGCCATACTTCTTGCGCTCCTTCATACGAGGATCGCGGGTCAGGAAACCGGCCTTCTTCAGGATGGGACGGTTATCCTCGCTGGCCAGCAGCAGGGCCCGGGCGATGCCGTGGCGCAGAGCGCCGGCCTGGCCGGAGACGCCGCCGCCGGTAACGGTGGCCACGATGTCCATCTTGCCGGTGTTGCCGGTGGCTTCCAGGGGCTGACGGACCACCATCTTCAGGGTGTCCAGGCCGAAGTAATCGTCGATGTCCCGGCCGTTGATGGTGATGGAGCCGGTGCCGTTGGGGAACAGGTGAACGCGGGCCACGGAGGACTTCCGGCGGCCGGTGCCGTACAGGTAAGGCTTCTTGGACTGATACATGCTCTAACTTCCTCCTTATTCCACGTCCAGAGCGACGGGCTTCTGAGCCTGCTGCTCGTAGTTGGCGTCAGCGTAGATGTGCAGGCGCTTGAGAGAGTCCTTGCTGACGGTGTTCTTGGGCATCATGCCCTTGATGGCCACACGCATGGCAACCTCGGGCTTCTCCTGCATCAGGATGCGGTAGGGAGTCTCCTTCAGGCCGCCCACCCAGCCGGAGTGGGTGCGATAGATCTTCTGGGTGCCCTTGTTGCCGGTGAGGACAGCCTTGCCGGCGTTGATGATGATGACGTTGTCGCCGCAGTCGGCGTGGGGAGTGTAGGTGGGCTTGGTCTTGCCGCGCAGCAGGTCGGCAGCCCGGACAGCGGTCTTGCCCAGGGGCTTGCCGGCAGCGTCCAGGATGTACCACTTACGCTCGATGTTGGCCTTGTTTGCCATAAAAGTGGACATGGTGTTTCCTCCGTATGATATATTTGTATTCGCTTTACAAATCAAGAGCTCCGGGTTAAAATCGGAGCAAGAATACTTATACCATAAGGAAACAGCAGTGTCAACAAGAATTTAATTTACACCGGATAAAGCTTTTAAAATCTCTTTTTTTCTCGTGATATCTCACAAATGCTCACAATCAACTTTTTGGCGGGAGGTGACGGAAATGTCCCGAAATTCAGGCGAACGGCTTACTTTTCTCCTTTTGAGCTTCCTGCTGTTTATTGTGTCCATCAGCTATGTGCCCACGGTTTACGGCAACGATCCCGCCTCCATAGCGCGTTACCTGGCCGTCCATGAGGGGCGGCGTCTGGGGGATCATGTGGAGATCCTGGCAGTGGAGGATGTGGGTGAAGACCGGTTTGCGGTGTTCCGCCTGGAGACCAAGCGGCCGGATGAGCGGTATCTGGTCCGGTTCCGCCGCAACGAGCAGGGAAATTATGAGGCGTATTACGGCTATGTCCGCCGGATGCTGGGACGGGAAACAGGGCTTTATCGGGAAACTCCGGGGAGCTATGGAGGCGATCAGGGAAATTATTTTGTAGGGTGGATCGAAAATCCGAAGGCCGCTGAGGTTTATGTGCGGTTTGGCCCATCCAAGGAGACTTGGATCCGATTGACCGAAGTGCCGCAATGCGTGGTACTATATGACCTGTATAGCTATGTGACGGAATATAGCTTTCATGCCGCTGACGGCAGCGAGCTTTGATGTATGTACTAGAGAACCCACTGGGCCAGCAGCAGCAAAACGAACCCCGGCAGGCCCAGCACCCCGATCACCAGGGCGTTCCACACATTGAGCCCCAGGGCCAGCCCGGTGATGCCCGCCGTCATGTTCACCGCCCACAGTGCCACGAAGCCCAGCAGCGTGTTGCCCAGCAGCCGCACCGCCAGGCGCAAAGGTGCGCTGAAAATGCGGATCAGGGCAATGAGAAAGAAGGCCGCCAGCAAGGCGGCCAGGATCTTTTGATTCAGGTCCATACGCTCTCCCCCTCCAGACGCACCGCCGCAGCCGCTTCGGGGCTGCGCTCCTTGATGGCCCGGATCAGGTAGTTGCAGCGGGCTTTGACGGCACTGATCTGATAGATGCAGGACTCCACCAGCTCCGGGTCCAGAGCCTGGTTGAACTGGCGGTAGGCCTGGGCCAGATCCCCCTGGGCCTCCAGCAGCTCGGAGCGCAGGATGATGAGCTCCGGGTCAGGCCGGGCTTTTTTGGATGATCGAACAGGTTTCATGGCAGCGTCCCTCCTGCTTTATTTCTACGGGGAGTTTGGACAAATATGCCAGATTTCATACGGCAGGAGGAAATTTCATGCAGACGGAACAGGAGCGCTTCATGGCCTGTGCCCTGGAGCTGGCCCGGCAGGCCGCGGCGGCGGGGGAGGTCCCCGTGGGCTGCGTCATCGTCCGGAACGGCGAGATTGTGGGTCGGGGCCGCAACCGGCGGGAGGAAAAGCAGGCCACCGCCTCCCACGCGGAGATGGAGGCCATCGCCCAGGCCAACGAGCGCCTGGGCACCTGGCGGCTGGAGGACTGTGAGCTGTATGTGACGCTGGAGCCCTGCCCCATGTGCGCCGGGGCCATCCTCAACGCCCGGATCCGCCGGGTGTGGTACGGCGCCCGGGACGAGGCCTTCGGCGCCTGCGGCGGTGTGACGAACCTCTTTATGGAGTCCTTCCCCAATCGGCCTGCCCTGGTGGGGGGTATCCTGGGCGCGGACTGCCGGGAGGTGCTTACGGCCTTTTTCGCCGGGATGCGGGATGGGAAGCGGCAGTAAAAAATTTCCCGGCAGGATTTAAGACTTTTGTAACAATTCCTGCTGGTTTGCTTAACAACTCTCCGGTATCTTAATACTTGCAAGAGACAAAACTTCTTTTCATCCAATCTTCCAAAAAATAGAGCAGAGGGCCAGCCAATCGGCTGGCCCTCTGCTCTATTTTGTTTTCATCCGCTCTGTCGAACTTTGTAAACAGTGGATGAATCCTGCCGAAAACGGTGGTTTTTGCGGCGGGATTGTGGTAAGCTGAGGCTGTTACGCCTGGGGAGAGTCCGGGGCAGAGAGCCGCTGGAGCATCCAGCCCCAAAGGCTCAGGGCGCCGCCGGCGTAGAACAGCAGCATCGAGATGCCGCCTCCGTCCGCCAGGGACGCCAGGCTCAGCACCACCGCCGCTCCGGCGTACTGGAAGAAGCGGCGGGTGCGGCCGCACTGGAAGCCGAAGGAGGAGAGCCGGTAGAAGGCCAGAGTCATGAACACCAAAGCCAAAATCTCCACATAGTAGGTGGAAATGGAGGGGTTTACCGACAGGTCCCGGTAGGTGAGCACCAGCCGCACCACCAGGCAAATGGGAGCTGCCAGCAGCAGATTGGGGTTCGGTTCCCGGGAGGATTCATCCCGGGGAGCCCGGGAACCGGTGCGGCATTTGGCGGCGGCAACCAACTGGCTGGCTGCCAGCAGCAGGGACAGGATCCCGCTCAAAAGCAGGGACACATCCCGCTGCACCGGGAGATAGGCCTCCGCCTCATAGGCCCCATCGGGGCCGGGCAGGGCGATGCCCAGGCCTCCGGCCAAATCGGTTACCCCGGAGAGCGCCATAAGGAAGAGCCCCGCGATGACCAGCGTCACCGGCAGCGCCGCCGGGGAGGCAAAGACTGCCTGGAAGGAGGCGGGGGGTGCGGACTGTTCATCCGGCACCTGGCGGGAAACCACCCATCCTCCCACAGCCAGCACCACCAGCACCGCCATGAGGGCCATGCCCCAGAGGTTACCGGAGATGGGCAGGCCGGTGGCGGCTTCAAAGCCGGTACGGTTTTGCAGTGCCCGCAGCACAAAGGCAGCGGCACCGCCCACCAGAGCTAGGCCGGGCAAAAGCATGGAACGATTCATACGGTTCATATCACAAGATCCCTTCGGGTGAGAATTGATACAGGCTGGAACGATTTCCGGCACAGTATACCACGGAAGACAGGTTTTGTCCATGGCGGCATCATCTTTTCCGGTGTTTGCGCATAGATTGGGGGGACAGGCCCGGCAGGGCGCACAGATGAGGAGGAGACCCATGAGACGTAAGAGTGAGATCCGCCAGAGTGTGGCGGTGTCGGTGCTGCTGGCGGCAGTGCTGTTTGCAGTGCCGCTGATGCTGGCCTCGCCGGCCGGGCGGCAGCTCTTTTCCTCGGAGACACAGCCGGTGGAGACGGAGCCCTTTGTCCCCGGAGAGCTGGACAGCGCTACCGTGCTGAAAGTCCTGGACGGCGATACCGTCCGTGAGATGACCATGGGAGAGTACCTGACGGGGGTGCTGCGGGCGGAGATGCCCGCTTCCTTTGAGGAGGAGGCCCTGAAGGCCCAGGCAGTGGCCGCCCGAACCTATACCCTTTATAAGATGATCACCGGGGGGAACCACGGTGATACCGCTGATATCTGTACGGACTCCACCTGCTGCCAGGCGTATCTGAGCGAGGAGCAGGCCCTGGAGAACTGGGGAGACAATGCCGGAGCCTATCAGGCCAAGATCCGCACCGCCGTCAAGGAGACGGACGGAGAGTGCATCCTCTACGGCGGTGTGCCCATCCTGGCGGTGTTCCACTCCTCCTCGGCGGGGCAAACCCGCGCGGCGGGGGAGGTGTGGCTCAGTGACCTGCCCTATCTCCAGCCGGTCACGTCCCCGGAGCAGGGAGACGCCATTCCCAATTATTACAGCCGGGCGGACTTTACCGCCCAGGAATTTCGTGAGAAGGTGCTCTCGTCCTACCCGGAGGCGGACCTCTCCGGCACGCCGGACACCTGGCTCACCGACGCGGTCACCGACAGTGCCGGCAGCGTGGAGACCGTTTCCATAGGAGGCGTCACCCTCAAGGGGGCCACAGTGCGGTCTTTGCTGGGGCTGCGGTCTGCCTGCTTTGAGTGGGAGACTTCGGCGGACGGCATCACCTTCTATGTCACGGGCTTCGGCCACGGGGTGGGCATGAGCCAGTACGGCGCCAATCAGATGGCTGCCGACGGGGCAGACTACCGGGAGATCCTGACCCATTACTATACCGGCGTCACCGTGGAGCCCTACCACTGGGCAGGGGGCTGACGCTTTACAAAAACTGCTTTGCCATGATAAAATAAACAAATCATAGCGATCGGGACAGGCCGGAGAGGAGGAAGGCAGTATGCGGCACAAGGAAAAATGGGCGGCCCTGGTTCTGGCTCTGGCCCTGCTGGTTCAGCCGCTGCTGCTGCCGGCCCAGGCGGCGCCCACCGTCTATTTCACCGCGGTCAATGACTATGTGCTGGAGCTCAGCGACGATACCATGCCCTTCTGGTCGGGCGGCTACCTCTATCTGCCAAGCACCATTTTCACCGGCTCCGTGGGCCGTCAGCTGGGCATCAGCTACTCACGTTATGTCAACCGGCAGACGGTGATCCTCTACTCCTCGGACACCCACGCCCTGATCTTCGACCTGGCTAACAACACCACCAAGGACAACCAGGGCAACGCCTACGCCCAGACGGCCATCCTCCGGGGCGGCGTGGTCTTTGTGCCGGAGCCGGTGATCACCAGCTTTTTCGGCATCACCTGCACCCGGACGGCGGTGCCCTATGGATATCTGGTGCGGCTGCGCAACAGCGAGGCGGTCCTCAGCGATCAGCTGTTTGCCGACGCTGCCTCCTATACTATGGAGGAGCGGTACGACCAATACCTGAAGACCCACACGGAGGAGGACAGCCAAACCGACGGAGGCACCCAGAGCGTGACGCCTTCCGTGAAGGGAAAGAGCGTCTATCTCTGCCTGAGTGCCCAGGATCCGGAGCTGGTGGAAGATGCGCTGGAGGCTTTGGAACTGTATGGCGGACAGGCCACCTTCTATTGCAGTCTGGAATTTCTGGAGGAGCAGGGGGATCTGCTGCGGCGGATGGAGGTGTCCGGCCAGGGCATCGGCATCCTGGCAGACAGCGCCGATCCGGAACGTACGGCTGCGGAGCAGCTGGAACGCGGGAATGAACTGCTCTACCGGGCAGCCTGTGCCAAGACCCGCCTTGTGTGCGTGGAGAACGCCTCTGAGCGGACGCTCAGCGATCTGGCCCAGGCCGGATACTGCTGCCTGCAGGCGGATATGGACCGTACCGCTTACGCCCTCACCAGTTCCGCCAGCGCCCAGACGCTGCTCCAGCGGGTAAGCGCCCGCAGCGGGAACGTTTCGGTTTGGCTGGGTGAGAGCGTCAGCGGGACAGGCTTGCGATCCTTTTTGCAGAAGGCCGATCAGGCGGACGATCGGTGCCTTGCCATGACGGAGACGGTGTCGTAAGGGCCTTCGGTGGGAAGATTTACAAAAAATTCAACACACCGGCCATGATACGGGTATAATACAATCAATGAAGCGTATAGAATGGAGGGATCACCATGGGGCGCAATATCCTGGTGGTGGAGGATGACCGCAATATCTCCGAGCTCATCCACATGTATCTGGTAAAAGAGGGATTTGATGTCCGCATCGCCGGAGACGGGGGAAAGGCCATCGAGGAGTTCCAGAAGCAGGAGCCGGATCTGATTTTGCTGGATATCATGCTGCCGGTGATGGACGGCTGGGCGGTCTGTGCCAAGATCCGGGAGACCTCCAAGGTTCCCATCATCATGCTGACGGCCAAGAGCGAAGTTTTTGACCGCATCCAGGGCCTGGAAATGGGAGCGGATGACTACATCGTCAAGCCCTTTGAGATGAAGGAGCTCATCGCCCGGATCAACGCGGTGCTGCGCCGGACGGAGATCCCCAACGACACGTCCAAAAAGCTGGTGTTCGATAAGCTCATCATCAATTTGGATTCCTATGAGCTGATCGTGGACGGGAAAAAGGTGGATACGCCGCCCAAGGAGCTGGAGCTTCTCTATCATCTGGCCTCCACGCCCAACCGGGTCTATACCCGCAACCAGCTGCTGGACGAGGTGTGGGGCTTCGACTACTTCGGCGACAGCCGCACGGTGGATGTGCACATCAAGCGCCTGCGTGAGAAAGTGGAAAACGTCAGCGACCAGTGGGCGCTGAAGACCGTCTGGGGCGTGGGATACAAGTTCGAGCTGCTGGGCGGGAAGGACGCACCCAAGAGCTGACGTTTTGCGGGGCAGCGCCCCGCCGCCGCGGAAGCGGCGTACGAGTGCCCCGGTTCCCGGGACCTCGGACCTGACGGAATTGACTTCCGCCAGGTCGGTCAGATAAAAAGGGCTCCCACGGAGGTCAGCTCCGTGGGAAAACAGCGGCCAGTGGGCGCTGAAGACCGTCTGGGGCGTAGGATACAAGTTCGAGCTGCTGGGCGGGAAGGACGCACCCAAGAGCTGACACAGCGAGAGAGCCGTGGCTTCCGGCATGACTGGCGGTCATGCCGGAAGTTATGCGTTTTGTTGGAGCCGGGAGTTTCGGTATACCGGCCATGGAGATGCGGATTTATGAGGAAAAAACTGCGCAAACGATTTGAAGGCCTGTACTGGCGGCAACTGATGGTGACAGTGGGCATGGTGTCGCTGACGCTGCTGTTGCTGGGAGCCTCCTTCTTTTCCCTGAGCTACAACTACGCCTGGAACCGGGAGAGCGACGAGATCGAAGCCAAGGCCCGGGTGATGGGCCAGCTGTCCGTCAGCTATCTGGAGAGCGGACGTTTTCTGGATGTGGACAGTTTGCAGAACGCTTCGGACTTCCAGAAGCTGGCCTCCTTCGGCGCCTCGGTGTCGGACGTGGATTTTATGATCTGTGACACCCAGGGGCATGTGCTGCTTTCCACAGACGAGAGTCTGGCAGGGAAGGTGGTCACCATGCCGGAGGACATGACCAGGGAGATCCTGGAAAAGGGCTCCTGCTCCCGCCGGGACGACCTGGACGGTCTGTATGAGAACAAGCGGTTCGTGGTGGGTGTTACCGCTCTGAGCACCTCGGAGGCTCAGCCGGTGGGCGTGGTGTACGCCGTTTCCTCCACCACATCCCTGGATGCCATGTGGCAGGGCTTTGTGGGATTGTTCTTTATGACGGGTCTGGTGGTGCTGATGATCTCCTTCATGGCCTCCTCCGTTACCACCATGCGCCAGATCCAGCCCATCCGGGATATGGCCCAGGCCACCCGGCGGTATGCCGAGGGAGACTTCGACATCCGCATGAAAGACTACGGACGGGACGATGAGATCAGTGAGCTGGCCGCCTCCTTCAACAACATGGCCGACAGCCTCCAGCAGACGGAGCGCCAGCGCCGGGAGTTCATTGCCAACATCTCCCACGAGCTCAAGACGCCCATGACCACCATCGCCGGCTATACCGACGGCATTCTGGACGGCACGATCCCCCCGGAGAGTGAGCGGCAGTACCTGCAGATCATCTCCGACGAGAGCCGCCGCCTGAGCCGCCTGGTGCGGCGGATGCTGGACGTCAGCCAGCTCCAGGCCATGGATCCCTTGCGCAACGGCAGCCATTTCGACATCTGTGAGAGCATGCGCCGGGTGCTGATCTCCATGGAGAAGAAGATCAACGACCGGCATCTGGATGTGGACGCCGACATTCCGGAGGAGCCCATTTTGGTGCTGGGAGACAACGATATGATCACCCAGGTGATCTACAACCTGCTGGAAAACGCCGCCAAGTTCGCAACCCCCGGCTCCACGCTGTATCTGGGTGTGGCCACCATAGACGGCAAGGCCCGGGTAACGGTGCGCAACGTGGGCGAGACCATCTCCCCGGAGGAGCTGCCGCTGCTCTTTGAGCGGTTCCACAAAAGCGACAAATCCCGCAGTGAGGATAAGGACGGCGTGGGCCTGGGCCTTTACATCGTCAAGACCATTTTGGAGCAGCATAAGGAAAAAATCTACGTGACCAGCGAGAACGGGGTGACCACATTCTCCTTCTCGCTGCGTATGGAATGAGGGACGCATGGAGCAGTTTCAAAGATCCCGCCGGGAGGATATGATCCCGGCAGAGGTGGTGGAGGAGTACCGCCAGTGCCCCCGGGAGGTGGTGGAGAGCTATCGCCGCCCCATGCCACGGCGCTGTATGGAAGAGAGCGGGGAAAAGCGTCCCCGGCGGCGCCGCCGCCACCGCCGCCGGACCGGATTGTGGATCTTTCTGGTGTGCTTTGCCCTGGTGGGCGGGCTCACCGCCGGGGCGTTTTTGATGCGCCAGCCGTCTTATGCCCCCTGGGATGATTTTGATTATCACTACGACTTGGAAGACCAGGAGCAGGGGGAGACCCAGGAGATCACCATTCCCACGGCGGCGGCAGACCCGGATGTCACGCTGGAGGTGGCAGAGGGGCATGGGCCCACCCTGACCGCCCAGGAGATCTATGCACGGGTGAATCCCTCGGTGGTGACGGTCATTGCCCAGCTGGGGGAGAACGGCGCATCTGTGGGTACCGGCGTCATTTTCACGGAGGACGGTTATATCCTCACCAACTACCATGTGCTGGAGGGAGGCATCGACTGCACGGTGGCCCTTTCCACCGGCCACAGCTACGAGGCCTTTTATGTGGCGGGAGACGCGGAAAACGATCTTGCGGTGCTCAAAGCGGATCTTACAGGGCTGCCTGCGGCGCAGTTCGGGGACTCTGAGGATCTGGCGGTGGGAGACCCGGTGTACGCCATCGGCAATCCCCTGGGCTATGAGCTGCGTGGTACCCTCACCGACGGCATTGTCTCCGCCATCAACCGGGACGTGTGGGTGGACGGGCGGACCATGAACCTGATCCAGACCAACGCCGCCCTGAACACCGGAAATTCCGGCGGCCCCCTCATCAACGCCTACGGGCAGGTGGTGGGCATCAACACCATTAAAATGACATCCTCCTATTCCAATGTGGAGGGACTGGGCTTTGCCATTCCCTCCGCCACCATCCGCTCTCTGGTCAACGATCTTCTGGCCTATGGAGAGGCCCAACCGGAGCCGGTGCTGGGCGTGACGGTGCTGTCTCTTGGCACACAGCTGGAGGAGGACCTCTGGGGCATCGAGGTGCAGGAGGTGACTCCCGGCTCCGCCGCGGCCCTGGCGGGGATCCGGCCCGGAGACTATGTGGTCTCCTGCGGCCGGGTGGAAGTGACCTCCAGCCAGGATCTGCTCCGGGCCCGGCGGCAGTACCGGGTGGGAGACGAAATGCCCCTGACCATCTGGCGGGACGGAGAGCTGCTGGATGTGACTTTGAAGCTCAGCGAGAGCACCCAGACCGCCGCCTCGGAGAGCACCCAGAGCGACTTCTCTGTGCAGCCGTAAAAAGAGAAAGTGACCTGATGGAAAATCAGGTCACTTTTTCTTTTTTTTGGGATAGAGCAGCATGGCGGCGGAGAACAGCAGGTACACGCCGAAGGGACGCCGCAGCTCTCCGGGATCCACGGCCCCGGAGAGCCAGGCACCCAGCAGCGCCGCCGCCAGGGCGGGAGGGATGGTACGGCGCAGGACGGGCTTGTCCAGGCAGCCGTTACGGGCGTGGCACCAGAGGGCGGAGGCGGCGGTGGGCAGGAAGAACAGCAGATTGATGCCTTGGGCGGTTCGCTGATCCACGTCCAGCACCAGGGTCATCACCAGCAGCAGCAGCGTCCCTCCGCCCACGCCCCAGGCGGAGAGGATGCCGGCGCCCAGACCGCACAGGAGAGGGATGAGCCAGTCTGTCACAGCAGGTAGCGCACCCCGGCGTAGAGAAGGAATCCTGCAAACAGCCAGCGCAGATACCTGGTGGGCACCTTGCCGTAGAGCCGTCCGCCCAGCCAGCCCCCCGCCAGGCCGCCCACCAGGTAGGGGGCAGCCTCCGTCAGCGAAACGCCGCCCTGAAAGAGATAGACACCCGCAGACACCAGGCATACGGGGAAGATGATGCCCACACAGGTGGCGTACAGCCTGCGCTGGGAGAGGCCGGCAGTCCGGTCCAGAATGGGCAGCAGCACCATTCCGCCCCCGCCGCCGAAGGTTCCGTTGACCAGGCCCGCCGCTGCTCCGGCGGCAGCCGTCATCCAATGCTGATTCAAAGGCATCCCCCCAGTATGTATGGCTCCGGGAAAGAGGGCCCGGAGCCGTCAGGTCAGCGCATGCGGAAGCTCTCGCAGTCGGTGCACTCCACCTTGGTGGGATTGGCCTCGTGGGTGCCTACCTGGATGGCGTCCAGGCCGCAGTACTGGGAGCCCTGGCAGTGATGGGCACAATTCTCCACGGAGCATTTGATGCTGGTGTTGGGAGTGGTGCAGTTGTTGTTCATAAAAACAGCCTCCTGGATCAAACGTAATCTGGCTTTCGCCGCAGATAGTTTGCACCACTGCCGGAAAACTATGCAAAAAAACAGACAGCGGCGTGTACGCCGCTGCCTGCTGGAGTCATTCAGATCCCCAGAATCAACGTGGCAAACCGGAAGTAGATCAGCAGGGACAGTGCGTCCACGATGGTGGTGATAAAGGGGGAGGCCATCACCGCCGGGTCAAAGTGGAGCTTTTCCGCCAGGATAGGCAGGGAGGAGCCCACCAGTTTGGCGCAGGCCACGGTTCCTGCCAGGGTGGCGCATACCACCAGGGCCACCTGAGGCGTCACGGAGGGATTGCGCAGCAGCCAGCGGTCCACGATCATCATTTTAACAAAGTTGGCCGCCGCCAGGCAGGCACCGCACATCACCGCCACCCGGCACTCCTTCCACATGACCCGCAGCAGATCCGCGAACCGAACTTCTCCCAGGGACAGCGCGCGGATCACGGCGGTGGAGGCCTGGGTGCCGCTGTTGCCGCCGGTACCGGAGAGCATGGGGATATAGGAGGTGAGGATGGCACAGGCAGCCAGGGCGCTTTCAAAATGGGTGAGGATCATCCCGGTGAAGGTGGCTGAGAGCATCAGCATCAAAAGCCAGGGAGTGCGGGCCTTCCAGGTCTCAAACACACCGGTTTTCAGATACGGCTTGTCGGAGGGCAGCATGGCCGCCATCTTCTCGATATCCTCTGTGACCTCTTCCTGCAAAACGTCCATGGCGTCGTCTACGGTGACGATGCCCACCAGGCGGTTCTCCGTGTCCACCACCGGCAGTGCCAGGAAGTCGTATTTGCTGAGGGTCTGGGCCACGTCCTCCTGGTCGTCCAGAGTGTTGGCGGAGATGACGTTGGTATCCATGATATCGCCGATGACGTCGTCCTCCTCCGCCAGCAAAATGGTGCGGATGGAGAGATAGCCCAGCAGGTGCCGGGCGGCGTCGGTGACATAACAGATGTTGATGGTCTCCTTGTCGGGGCCCGTGCGCCGGATACGCTTGAGGGCGTCGGCCACGGTGAGGGTGGCTTTCAGATCCACGAACTCCGTGGTCATGATGCTGCCGGCGCAGTCCTCCGGGTATTTGAGGATCTCGTTGATGCTCTTGCGCATCTCCGGATCGGAGTGGCGCAGGATGCGCTTGACCACGTTGGCAGGCATCTCTTCCACGATATCCACGGTATCGTCCAGATACAGCTCGTCCAGCACTTCTTTGAGTTCCGTGTTGGAAAAGCCCTGAATCAGCATTTCCTGCTGGTCGGAGTCCAGCTCCACGAATACCTCCGCCGCCTGCTCCTTGGGCAGCAGCCGGAATACCAGCGGAAGGGTCTTTTCGTCCATGTCCTCGCACAGCCGGGAGATATCTTGGGCTTCCATGGGCAGCAGCAGGTCACGCAGCTGGGTATACTGTTTTCGCTGGATCAGGTCCTCTATTTTTTTCAGCAGCTCTTCCGGCTCGTTTTCCAGCTCAAACATATGCGCGTCCTCCTTCCCGACATTCTGGCCTGGATAAAAAAATACCCCAATCGTCCGCCACGGTACGACTGGAGCACCCTTTTCACGGCGAAAAACCGGCGGCTTTTCGCTCCCGTTTCAAGCTTTAGCTTCACAAGGCAATGAAATTGCGTTAGATGATACCTTCGTGTTCGATATCGCCTGCTCAAACCAGCTGGTGATGTTTCCATCACTTCGCGGCAGCAATCCGTATCCCTGTGGTAGCCTTACCTACCGGACCATATGATCTATCTTTTGCATTTACCAAAATTATAGTATGCCAAATTTTTCTGCCTGTCAACCCGCCCTGTCTCATATACAAAAATTTTATCAAGATAAACGGAACCTTAACGAACCTGCTCGCATTTTTGTCGGAAACGAAACAAAAATTAAAACAAAACGTTTCATATGTTTCTTCAAAGAAACATCTTTGTTTCTTTGAATCGGAAAAGTTCCTTCCAAACCGGAAAAGTTTTCACAAAATTTACGGAAAGGCGCCTGTGTAAAACCGCAAAAAGGAGACCGCAACTTCCAGATGCTTTGCACAAATTTTTATTTTGCCTATAGGAAATCCTCTGAGCTGGCTTTTTTGGCATAGAAATTGCTATAATAGGCAGGCAAACAAAGCCCGCGGGAAATGACCGCGGGAGGGAAACAGAACGGGAAAA